>NZ_LUKG01000045.1:3992-31501 GCF_001601815.1 Flavihumibacter sp. CACIAM 22H1 | reverse complement strand
CATCCATACGGGGGTTCTTTCGGTTGCTTCTCCTCTCAGTGTACGCAGAATAAGATCGTTTTTTAGCGACATATAGATGTTCTTCTTTTATTAGTTCAATGCCAGTATATCAATGGCTTTTTTTGCCAATGCCTCTTTCCCGGGTTTATCGGCCAGGATAATTTTATTCGAACAAAATTTGCGGACGGCAGCAGCCGTTGTTTCGCCGATAGCAAAGACCAGCGCCCGGAGTTCCAGTTTATTATTGACGAAAAAACTTTCCACGGCAGATGGGCTATAGAATAACACCCCTGCAAGGTTTTCGTTCAGTTTATGATGTACAGCAATCGTTTCATATACTACGATTTCCGTTACCAGTATCCCTGCAGCAAAAAGCATATCAGGAAGCTCGGCCCGGCGCTGATCGCCACAAAAAAACACTATTTCCTCCGCCAGTTCATCTTCAATGATTCGATCTGCTAAACTCACCGCATTGTCGGCTGTACCAATGATCCGATCTTTGCCAAAATATTGTTCGATCAATAATTTAGTGGTATGGCCGATGCAGTAGATCTGCCAGTCGGGTTGCTGATCCTGCATGATTTCTACCACCGATTCAACGGCATTCATGCTGGTGAATACCACCGTGGTACGCATAAATAATGCCGATTGAATTTCTTCAATGGTTGCTGCGGTATGTACAGGTGTGGTATCAATAAAAGACAATGTTTTTATTTCAACGCCTCTTCGGGCAGCCTCTTCAACGGTAGTATCTGCAAGTGGTCTTGTAGTTAGTAAACGGGGTAATATGGTGTTTTGATCAATGCCCATTTTTTATACTTGCAACAATTTTATCAGCTCCCTGTTGTATCAGTTCCTGCGCGGCAAGCACCCCAAGTGCCTCGGCCTGGTTTGCTTCAATTGTTTTCTCAAGGGCAAGATGTGTTGCCCCGTCCAGTGAAAATATGCTTCCACGAAACCGGATCATCTGTATAGTTTGTCCTGCGTCGTTGATCGTTTGTTCCATTTCTGCCAATGCGCTGATGGGGGTAGAACAGCCTCCCATCAGTGTTTTAAGAAAATCCCGTTCTATTCTTACGCAGTGGGCGGTGGTACTGTCGTGAAATAAGCGACAGGCTTCCTGTGTAGCCGGATCGTTTTCCCGGCAAACAACCAGTATTGCTCCCTGTGCCGGGGCTGGTAACATCCAGTTCAATTCAATAGCGGCATCCGGGCGAAGATTAATTCTTTCCAGGCCGGCAGCCGCAAAAATGGCGCCATCCCAGTCTTCTTCTGCTAATTTCCGCAGACGTGTGTTCACATTTCCGCGCAGGTTGGTGATGCGGTGGTGTGGATACCTGTGTAACCATTGGGCTTTCCGACGGATGCTACTGGTAGCAACCAGGGCGGAATAAGCCCCGTCACTCAGGAATTCAGTTCCATTTTTGGGAACCAGTAAATCTTTGAAGCTGGCTCTTGGTAAAACCGCCGCTTCCACAATTCCCTGCGCCATTTGGGTGGGTACATCCTTCATGGAATGCACGGCAATGTCAAAGCGGTTGCTCAGCAATGCGCTGTCGAGGGTTTTGGTAAATACCCCCTGAACGCCCATGGCATATAGAGGGGTAACGAGATCGATATCGCCATCGGATTTGAGCGGCACCAATTCCGTTTGAAAGCCTTTTTCTTCCAGTAATCCCTTTACTAAATTGGCTTGCCAGACAGCTAACTGGCTGTCTCTGGTTCCGATTCTGATTATTTTGTTCATCTTAATTGGCACCGAAAGCCATGAAATCGTTAATTGCTTCCAGGTAGTGGCAACCCCGCTGGTTTTTAACCCGCATTTTTGCTGCCATCGTATTCAGGACTTTCTGAATCCTGGAGGCGGCTTCATCGGTGGTTGCAAAGGTAGTATGATAAACCCATTGCGTGTGTTGTGGATCTGCACTCAGGGTATTTACATGAATTTCTTCGAGTTTTAATTTAACCTGTCCCAATACTGCCAGCTGTTTGCGCATTCTGCACCAATCATAAAACTCAGCGGTTTGAGCTGCGATGATGGCGAGTGCTTTGGGAACTTCTGCCTGGCGTTTCTGCAGGGTTTCGTCTTTCATCAAAGATAACTGGTCTACATTTAGCAGTTCTTTGTTCTTCACCTGTGCAACGGAAGGATCCACATTATTGGGAATGGAAAGGTCAATAATCCATTGTTTTTTAGCTGCTTTCAGGTGTTGGGGGTAGATAATTGCTTCCGGTGCATTGGATGCCACAATAATAATGTCTGCCGCTACCACCGCATTTTGTAATTCCTGCGCCGGTAATACGGCCAGTTGAAGTTCCTGCGCCAGCTTAGCCGCTTTTTCAAAACTGCGGTTCATGAGGGTGATATCGCTGCAGCCCAGGTAATCGATCAGGTTTTTACAGGTATTCCGGCCTATTTTCCCGGTTCCGATCAGTAAAACAGATTTATTAGCTACCTGTGGTACTCTTTCTTTAAGGTATTGAATGGCCGCAAAGGATACAGAAACAGAGCCACTGCTCAACGCGGTATAATTTTTTACGAGTTTGGAGGTTTGCAGCACCTGGTTATAGAGGCGTTCAATAAAGGGGCCGATAGCTGCTTTAGCTTTGGAATGTTTTACGGCGAGTTTTATTTGGCCAACGATTTCATAGTCGCCCAGGATCTGGGAATCGAGCCCCGCAGCTACCTGAAACAGGTGCTGTACCGCGGTTTCAGCCCGGTATTGATAGGCAAAATGGTTGAATTCAGTGGCCGATTGGCCGGTGGCCTCACAAATCAGGTTTACAAGGGTATCGGCATCGGGCGCAATGGCGTAGAGCTCTGTACGGTTACAGGTAGATAATACAAATAATTCAGCAACTCCTTTGGTGGTAGCATGCTCCAAAATCAGGTCATATTGGTCCTGGCTGATGGCGAAGCGGCTCCTTACAGCTGAATCAGATTTTTTATAACTGAGTCCAACCACAAAAAAATGCTGTAAATCTTTTGGATAATCTCCCATAATTGTCTCTCAAATTCCTTTGCAAAAATAGCCTGTGGCAGCTGATTTCCCCAGCGCTTTCTGTCAGTGAACTGTCATATTCCGCCGTTCCTTCCCGTTTTGTTGAATCATTTGTTGCTAATAACGGATGAATTGTATTTTTTATGCATGTGTGCCTGCCTTGTTTTTTGCAACTTTGTGCCGCGAATCCTGTTATTTGCATCAAATTTCCCCTGAATAATGAAGAAAGGTATTTTATTGATGAATCTTGGTTCACCCGATTCCACATCGGTAAAGGATGTACGGAAGTACCTGAATGAATTTTTAATGGACGAGCGGGTTATTGATTTACCCTACCTGCAGCGGTTTTTGCTGGTGAAGGGGATCATTGTTACGTTTCGTGCTCCCAAATCGGCAAAAGCCTACCAGTCGATTTGGACTGAGCAGGGGTCTCCGCTGATTGTTCTGACAAAAGAACTACAGGCCGCACTGCAGGCGCAGGTAGCGGAACCGGTTGAAATATGCATGCGGTACGGCACGCCATCTCCCAAAGCTGCGTATGAAAAATTAGTGAACGCACACCCCGATCTGGAAGAGGTTATATTGGTACCTATGTACCCGCATTATGCTATGAGCAGTTATGAAACGGCGGTGGAATATGCTAAACTTCAGCATAAACAGGGTGGATATGGTTTCAGGCTGACGGTTATTCCTCCTTATTACGACGAACCAAGGTACCTGCATGCGCTGGCGGAAAGTATTCGTCCTTACCTGGAACAGGGGCATGATCATATCTTGTTCAGTTACCACGGCGTTCCGGAACGCCATATCAAAAAAGGCGATTGTACCGGCAAACATTGTTTGCAGGTAGCCAATTGTTGTGAACAGCCTTCTCCTGCACATGCACAATGTTACCGGCACCAGTGTTGGGTTACCACCAAAAAACTAACAGAGCTCCTGGGCTTACCGGATGATAAATGGAGCATGAGTTTTCAGTCGAGGTTGGGGCGGGATGAATGGCTGAAGCCTTACACTGCAAAAAGGCTGCAAGAAATGCCGGGTGAAGGAATCAAAAAACTGGCAGTTGCCTGCCCGGCCTTTATAAGTGATTGCCTCGAAACACTGGAAGAAATTGCAGAAGAAGGAAAAGAAGAATTTCTGCATGCCGGTGGCGAATCCTTTACGATGATTCCTTGTTTGAATGTGCATCCGGAATGGGTACAGACATTGAAGGCCTACGTGGGTGCAACCACCTGAGAATTTCCATTGTGTAGTAAAGTTTTCTGTCATGTATTTCTATCTTAAAGCACTTCATATCATCTTTGTAGTTACCTGGTTTGCGGGTTTATTTTATATGCCCCGACTTTTTATTTATAATACGGAGGCGGGTGATAAAGAACCAGCTGCACGCGATGTTCTACGGGGGCAATTCGGTATCATGATGAAGCGATTGTGGTTTGGAATTACCTGGCCTTCGGCTATGCTTACCCTGGCGCTTGGAATTTCGGTAATGCTAATGGGTGACTGGGATAAAATCCTTTTTCAACCTGAGGGAAGGTGGTTTCTTTTCAAATGGATTTTCCTTATCGGCTTATTCGCTTATCATTTTAGCCTTCATAAAATTTACAAACAGCAGGAAAAGGGCCTGTTCCGGTACAGCTCCCAGCAATTGAGAATCTGGAATGAAGTGGCAACTATATTTTTATTTGCCATTGTTTTTCTGGTGGTGGTTAAACAGAGTATAAGCCTCTTGTGGGGAATGGGTGGTTTGCTGGTTTTGGTGCTTGTATTATTGTTGGCCATTCGAATCTATAAGAGAGCACGCGAAAAAAAATCATGATCAGATGGCTTTGGAATAGCGCACGGTTGCAGCCTGTTGTGTTTTTCGCTGAATAAATAAGTCAAATGCACTGCAGACAATACGAATGAAGTGATGCCCTTTTGCGGAAAGTTGCATGCCGGATTCAGTCCAATCCAATAATCCGTCGGCTGCCAGTTCTTCTAAAACAGGGAAGCTGTATTCACGCAGAATAGCCAGGTCGCAAACCCTGAATTCAGTACTTCCTTTGCAGGTGATATCCAGGATATATTGTTTAAAATGCTGGTCTTCTTCGTCCAGAAAATAGCCTTTTGTTATAGCAAGGCGCCCTTGTTTAATGGAGTCGTAATAGTCTTTAATGGTTTTATTATTTTGCGCATATGCATTGCCGGTATCACTAATGCTTGATACCCCCAGGCCTATGAGCAATTTGGCCGATTGCGTGGTATATCCCATAAAATTTCGATGAAGGGTAGATTCTTCCCATTTGCCATCTCCTTCCCCCCTCATTCCGGTGCATTTTTCGCGCCACCTGGCCAGGAATAATTCATCGGAGGGTAACGCAAAATGATCCATCCCGATATCATGGTAGCCATGCAGGGAAAACTGGAATTTTGCCTGCCGGTAGAGTTGCATTTTTAACTCTGCCGAGGGCAGGTCAGATTCATCAAATAAACGTTGTCCGCGGCTTGTCCAGGGTACATGCGCATAACTGTAAAAAGCTACCCGATCGGGACGGAGCGACAAAACTTTTTGCAGCGTGCGTTCCATGGATTCCGGGGTTTGTTTCGGAAGTCCGTAGATCAGGTCAAAATTGATGGACGTATAACCGATTTCGCGAGCTGTTTCAGTTACTTCCTGAACTTTATAAAAAGGCTGGATCCTATTGATCACTTTTTGAACGGCCGGATCGTTGTCCTGAACACCAAAACTTACTCTCCGGAAACCGAGGTCATACAGGGTTTTGAGATGTGCGTAAGTGGTGTTATTGGGATGCCCTTCAAAACTGAATGCATGGTCTTCCGCCCTTATGGTGGAGGAAAGGATCGGGGTCAATAATTTTTCCAGATTTTCGGGCGAAAAAAAAGTAGGTGTACCTCCGCCCAGATGAAGTTCCCGGAGAATGGGTTTTTCCTGCATAAGGCGCAGGTAAAGGGTCCATTCTTTAAGCAAGGCAGCAATATATTCATCTTCCACTTTATGGTTGGTGGTTATTTTTTTGTTACAGCCACAGTAGGTACATAGGCTTTCGCAGAAGGGAAGATGTATATAGATGGCTATACCATTGCTATTGTTTTCAATGGAAAACTGTTGACTGAAATTGGATTCCCATCTTTCCGGCGATATTGAATGCTCCCATTGAGGAACAGTTGGATAACTGGTGTACCGCGGTACAGGCCGATCGTATTTATGTAGTAGGCTGGCAGTAAGCATGGTACAAAGAAAGCAGCCGCGGACGGTCTGTGCACTGATGCAGATTCTGGCAGGGTATGATCTTTATCAGGTTCTGCTGGTTTTTTGTCATGAAATTGTCATTTGCTGGTTTTTCCGCATTTCGTAAACCGTTTTTCCCAAATCCGTAACTAAAAATAGCTACTAAAAAAGAGCTTCGCGGCCGAATCAACTTGTATGAAAAGAGCTGCTTTTGTTACCGGATTTTCTATTATTTCTTCCCTGGTAGTGATAGGACAGGACGCATCGGATACCCTGCCAAAACGCCAGGAAATGCCACAGATACTGGTGGTGGGTTATAAGGATAAGCTATTGAGTAAGGTACCAGGATCTGTTTCGGTACTCCGTTTTAAAGAGATACAACAACTGGCTCCCGTTAGCGGGAATGACATACTGCGCAGGGTGCCCGGTCTGAATGTAGTAGATGAAGAAGGTGCCGGATTGCGGATTAATATTGGTGTACGCGGACTGGATCCTGATCGCAGCAGAAACCTATTGGTGCTGGAAGATGGTATACCGGTTGCGCTGAATCCTTATGGAGAACCGGAATTGTATTTTACCCCCGTCATTGATAAAGTACGGTCTATTGAAGTGTTGAAGGGTAGCGGCCAGGTTCAGTTTGGGCCGCAAACCATTGGCGGGGTGGTGAACCTGATTACAGCAGATCCCCCTGCAGAAGAAAGGACTGAATTGCGGGTAAAAGGCGGGCAGGGAGGTTTTTTCTCTTCCTATGCCAGTTATGGTAATACCGTTGGAAACATGGGCTTTAATGTTAGTTACCTGCGCAAGCAGGCGGATAATATTGGTCCAACCTGGTTCCGGATCAATGACCTTAGTGCCAAGCTTCGTTTTCAGTTAAGTGAGAAATCTTCTGTTGGAATGAAACTTGGTATCTATGATGAATTATCTAATTCCACTTATGTAGGCATTACCCAGGCTATGTATGATGCGGGTGGTTTCGATTATGTTCGCCTGGCGCCGGATGATCGCTTACCTGTTCGCAGGTATAACCTGAGTGTTACACATTCTTATCAGTTTAACCCGAACGTTCAGTTACAGACAACGGCTTTCGCTTACACTACTACCCGCAACTGGCAACGGCAGGATTTTAGTGCCAGCTCCACTGCGGCCAATCAAACCGGGGTTATTTGGGGCGACCCTTCTGTTGCTGGAGGAGCATTGTATATGTTGAATAGTAATGGCCATCGGAACCGCCAGTTTGAAGTAATGGGAGTTGAACCCCGTTTAACCGTAAAAGGAAAAATCGCAAACCGGGATAATAAAATTAATGCCGGCATTCGCTACCTCTATGAAAAAGCGAAAGAGCAGTTTGTGATTGGTAAAAAAGCATCCGCTACAGCAGGAGATATGCGCGATAATGAAATCCGCAGTGGGCATGCTTTAAGCGCTTACGTGCAGGATGAATTGGCAATTACCAGCCGCTTTAGCCTGAATGCCGGTGTTCGTTTAGAAAGTTTCCAGTATAACAGAAGGATTTTAAGAGGACGTTTTCCTGTAAACGGCGCAACCGTTGTGGCCGATACCAATGTTTTGGCGAAAGGAAATGTTTTGGCAGTTATTCCTGGCGGCGGATTCAATTTTGTGTTGAATGAATCTTTGAATTTATTTGGTGGCCTGCACCGCGGGTTTGCTCCACCCCGAACAAAAGATGCCATCACTTCCACCGGTTTTGCTATAGATCTGGATGCAGAGAGCAGCTGGAATTATGAAGTTGGACTTCGGTTTAGTCACCTCCAATGGCTCAGTGGTGAGCTTACCTTTTTTGCGATGAATTTTGACAACCAGATTATTCCCATATCCCAGTCGAGCGGTAATTCCAATGCAACGGGTTTAGCAAATGGCGGAAAAACCGCGCACACCGGTGTGGAAGGATCTATACAGGCAGATTTCGGAAAAGCATTCGACTGGGAACATAGCCTTACGGTAGGTACTAATTTCACTTATGTGAAAAGCCGGTATGCAGCAGATCGGTATATAACCAGCGGATCCGATAAAATAAATGTGCGTGATAATAAACTGCCCTATGCGCCCGCTTTTATCTGGAATGGTACAGTTGGTTTTGAAACGAAAAAAGGCATGGGTATACGGTTTTATGCCAATTATGTGGGTGAGCAGTTTAGTGATGAGCTGAATACAGTAAATCCTTCTTCGAATGGACGTATTGGAAAAATAGACAGCCGGTTAATAGTTGACGGAACAGCCTATTACCAGGTAAGTAAAAAACTGAGCTTTAATATCAGTGCTAAAAACCTGGGCGATAAACGATACATCGCCAGTCGCCGGCCGGAAGGTATTAAAGTAGGTATGCCAAGTTTTGTAACGGCAGGGATAGAGCTTAGCTTATAAAGGCTGTACGGGTAAACCGGGTTTGGTTTTAGTGAATAATCAGGAGAGTAGTTGCTGAAGCTGATCCCGGTAACCCCGGCCAATAGGAAGGGTGTATCCTTTGAGTTCAACTTCCTCTGCCGTGAAAGAGTCTATTTTATTCAATGCAATGATAAAAGACCGGTGGATACGGGCAAACTGTTGAACCGGCAATCTAGACTCAATTTCAGCTGTGCTGAGCTTGGTTAGGTAAACAGTTTTTATTGTCTGGATACGGATATACTCCCGTTGACTTTCTATGAAAAGAATATCGGCCAGGTCAACCCTGATTTTTTTCTTTTGCACAGATATAAAAAGATGATCTTTTTCTATTGAGGGAACAGGCGGTAAACTATTTTCAGGTTGTTGCATTTTAACCTTGTTTACTGCCATGATAAACCGGTCAAATTCAATTGGTTTAAGCAAATAATCCACCACATTTAGTTCAAATCCTTCTACGGCATACTGGTGATAGGCAGTGGTAATAATTACCTGCGGCCGGTTGGGAAGTGTGCGTAGGAAGTTCATGCCTTTTAGTTTGGGAAGATGTATATCCAGAAAAATCAGGTCAACCTGGTTTTTCTGCAGGTATTCAGCCGCCAACAGTGCATTTTTAAAATGCCCCTTACAGAGTAGGAAACTTAGTTGTTTGATATAGTCGGAAAGGATTTTAGCAGCTAAAGGCTCATCCTCAACTATAATGCAGGTCAGGTTTGACATAACTGGTAAGGTTAATTTTCAGCTGTGCTGTAAATACGCCTTTTTCTTTCGTACAGCCCAGGGTATAATCGGTATATAAAAGTTCTAACTGGCGGCGGATATTGGAAAGCCCGATATTTTCTACAATCGGCGAATTTATATCTGTTGGTTCGATCGAATTTTGAACCATCATTTTCAACACGTCATTTTCAGTAATAAGCTCAATATGCACAAACGGCGATGAAATGGTTTCAGCGCTTCCATGTTTAAAGGCATTTTCAACCAGCGGAATAAGCAGTAAAGGAGGAATATGCGCGGAGGCATGCTCTACGCGTTGACTAAACCGGATTTCTAAACTTTCATCATACCGTAATTTTTCTAATTCAATATAATCCTGAATAATCCGGATTTCTTTTTCTATGGAAATAAAGGGGGCGCTTGTTTCGTAAAGCATGAACCGCAGAATCTTGGAAAGACGCAGGATTGATTCTGGGGCAAGATCTGATTTATTGAGCGCCAGGGCATAAATATTATTTAGTGTATTAAAAAGAAAATGTGGGTTGGTTTGCGATTTCAGGTAATTTAATTCTGCGGTCTGTTTTTCCAGCTCCATTTGTTTGGCCCTTGTTTTAAGTTGGGTGTAACGATAGAAATGCCGGAACAAGGAAAAGTAAAGAAATGCTGCTAAACCATTTCCAAACTGATCGCCTACAGAAACCGTATTATTTCCACCGGTTTCGAATGCTGTATAGATGCTCAATTCAATACCGAGTAATCTCCATAGAAACATTCCAAATGAATACAAAAAGATACTAAACAGAATAGCGGGTATTGCCGTTGCAATGGATTTTTTTATAAAGGGGAACAGGTATTCATAGAAAAAAATATTCAATGCACTGAGGTAGGCAACGCGCCAGCCCTCGTTGAACAGGATAGCCCGGAAGTTTTCGGGGTCGGATGGAATATAGACCAACCATCTCAATACTAAATAAGACAGGCTTATCCAACCGTATATACGAAGGTTTTTTTTGATAGTAGTGTTCATTATTGACGGCAAAAATTAAGCATAATTGTGGAGTAAAGGAATCGGCGCATACAATTTCCTTAAAGCGGGCTACCAGTTACCTCTTAATGGCTACGAGCGGCATTTTGAGGGAAGTAGACAGAAAACCGTTGTCTGTAGCCGGTCGGAAAATGATAGACTTTCCTGGAGTAGGTTGCATAAAACTTCTCTTTATGAAATCATCGCTGTTTTTGTTGGTAGTATTGCTGGGTGCTTATTTAAAGGGCTATTGCCAGGCTGATGAGAAGGCCGGTGAGTGGCCAACCTGGTTTGTTTCAAGCGGTAAAAAATATACCATTCCCCCAGCCGGTGGAAATAAGCAGGAACTAGGCGAAGTATTGAAACGGCAATCATTGCTTGATTCTTCCGCTTTGGCTCAGGTGAAGTATTGGAATGCCGGGTCGCCGGGTTATCGCTGGGTGAATTGGATGAATGACCTGTGGATGTCGCCGGCAGCTGGCGATATTGGTCCCGTTGCCTTTATGGTGCTGCAGGTTGCCATTTATGATGCCACTGTTATTACCTGGAAGGAAAAATACCGCCACAAGCGCCTGCGACCGGTTGCCTCTGATCCTGGGGTGAAACAGTTTGGCCCCGTACCGGTGAGTCCGTCCTACCCCTGTGAAACCTCAGTAGCTGCTGGTGTTGCGGTTGCCATCATGAAAAAGTATTTTCCTTCCCTGGCAGATTCGGCCATGCGCATGGCAGAACGGGCCATGCAGTCGAGAGTGGATGCAGGACTGGCTTACCCCTCCGATACAAGGGCTGGGTTTGTGCTTGGTAGCCTTATTGCGGCTGACGAATTGGATTATGTAAAGGAGTTTCCGCCGGCAGTTAAATGGAATGGTAAACGGCCGGAGGGTAAATATATCTGGCAGGGCCAGCCTTCCTTTCCAACGGCGGGATTTAGTAAAACAGTGGTTTTAAAAACGGCTCATCAGCTGAGGCCAGGGCCTCCGCCAGACTTTGCCCGGGATATGGAAGAGTTAAAAGCGTTTCAACCGGGCTTTCAATCCACGGCTAATGCATTTTATTTTGCTACCGAACCCGTCTGGACGGATATATTGAAACTTAAATTATTTGAACACAATATTCATTTAAACCCGCCGCTGGCTGCAAAAATTTATGCCGCTACAGCCATTGGGATGTATGACGGGTTTGTTTCTTGCTGGGATGCAAAATATACCTATTGGGGAACCCGCCCCGACCAGTACGACAGCAGTTTTAAACCGGTTTTGTTTTTCAGTCCGCCATTTCCAGGTTATCCATCCGGGCATGCTATGATCGGCAGCGTAATGGCAGAAATCATGGCTTATTTTTTTCCGACCGATAAAGATTATTTCCGGCAACGGGCCATTGACGGGGCAGAATCAAGGTTTCAGGGAGGTATCCATTTCAGAACCGATAATGAAGTAGGGCTGGAAATGGGTAGACAACTGGGAGTGGAAGTTGTGCAGAAATTGAGTAATCAACACTAAGGGTATGGGAAGACCTGTGTTTACCACAGGTCTTTTCTTACAGGGAAAAATGCCAGGCAGGTTCTTGTTGAAAGGGTATCTTGTTCCTGGTAACTAATTGATTGATCAGCGCTAGTTTTTCTTGCTCGTTTAGATGAGTTTTGGGTAACGGAAATCCGCTTCCTCCAATAAATAACAGCAAAAAATAGTCGGGTAATTCAATCAACTGTTCTATTGCTTCGTACTGAACGGCGCTTTCTCCGAACCGATACTGGCTATGTAAACCGGTCTCTTCCAGCCTTAGTGAAACAGATTGGCCAATTAATTTATGGAGCTTGGTACGGATGTGTTTTTTATAGTGCCTTGTGTACGTCCATCGTAGGTAGTGCGAATAAAAAGCAAAACAGGCAATTCCCAAAAACAGAAAAAACAGTGAAACATAACCTTCTGCAAGATGCAACATCAGCAGGGCGGAAACCAGGAATAGGCAGGAAGTCAGGATCCGTCGATAAAATGATTTTATTTGATGGTTTTTGTTTTTAGAAGCTGTATACAAGTAAAATACCAAATAGTCTTCTTCAGAAAGAGTACAGGTAATGATCATTTATTTACTATTGTAGGGATGAACAATACTGATTCATCGGCCAAACTTACAGAATGTTCAGGTTTTACCTGTGGTTCAGGAAATAGTGCCAAATTTGTACTAAGTTTCGGCATCTTCAAATAGTTATGGAAGTATGAATAGATATTATTTGCATAAAGTTTCGGCAGAAGACCTGGTTATTTTACAGCAGATTAGCCGCCAGACTTTTCAGGAAACCTTTGCTGTTCATAATACCGCAGAGAATATGAAAAAATACCTGGAAGAGGGCATGTCTAAAGAAAAGCTTGCCGCAGAGCTTTCCTCCCCCCAGGCCCATTTTTATTTATGCAAAACTGATCAAACAGTGGTAGGTTACCTAAAACTCAATGAAGCTCCTGTACAAACTGAGTTAAATGACCCCAATTCATTAGAAATTGAACGCATTTATGTATTAAACGCTTTTCAGGGTAAAAAAATCGGGCAAGTATTACTTGATCACGCCATTGAGCTTGCCAGGAATTTAAAACTTGATTATATATGGCTGGGAGTTTGGGAAAAAAATGCCAATGCCATCCGTTTTTATACCAAGAATGGATTTGTTGAATTTGATAAACATCTTTTTACACTGGGTACAGACGTACAAACAGATCTGTTGATGAAAAAGCAGCTGTAGCAAAGGCGGTTGGTTTTTGGGCGGTTCATACAGGAATATCAACAATTCATTACGAAGCTTATTGCAAGCCCTTGAAACAGCGGGCAATTTTGCCGCGCAACAAATTATTCCTATAAACCTTTTCTTATCATGAAACAACAAATGGCAAAAATTATTTTTCCGGCAGTTCTGCTGGTTTTTTCATGTGGCCTTATTTCTTTCCTAAGGATTGATCGTATGACCGAGGATTTTCTCCAACAATTGGGCATCAATAAGGTGGATGCCGATATGAAAATAGTGGGTGGATTCCTGTATGGTTCGTTGGATCAGTACGGTCTTAAAAATGCAAAAAATATAACCCTGGGAAATCGTGCTGCCGTAACCGGTAGCCTGCTTATGTACGTAAAAAAACAGGTAACCAGTGCAGCCTTTATGAAAGAATATGAAAACATGCGGCAGCAAGAAAAACCAGGCGTATATACTCCGCAAACACCAGAGGAACTGCACCAGGAAATGATTGATCAGGTAAAAAAATCGGTTGCGGATATGGAGCTTTCCGTAAAAAAAGCGGATGCATCTATGAAAACATTGTTTGAAAAAATGCTGGTGGATCTTAAGCACCAGCAAAAGCTGGTAGAAGATCCCAATAATAAGCAGATTGCCAGCTATCGCAACAACTATCCGCAATTGTTAAAAGATGCAGCAGTCGGCAATCAGCAGTTGCTTGAAGCGTGGGAGCAGAAATACCCGGCTAACTATTTACTTTTTGTAAAAACCAGGCTGCAACAGTTCATGGAAGAAACAAAAGATATTGATTTTGAAGCGGAACTGATCGAAAAGAACGGCGTTAAATACTTTGTGAACAAGGCTTATGAAGGCAGGGGAAACCGATGGAAGATGGCGTATCGTGCTGGAAAACCGGTGGTTGAAACTGCGCGTAGGTTTGCAGAACAATGGATGAGTGAGATCAGGTAGGTTATAAAAATGAGGAAGGGGGCTAGACAACCCCCTATTTTAACCCCTAAACCCTAAACCGTAGAAATATTACCAGTCTGAACTGGTGTATTTTTAAGACGACTGCGTCATCTATATTGTTTCGTTCAATTGCAGAAATAGTGTCCAGAAATTGTGCCAAAGCCGAAAAATGTGGAAAAATGCTCCTGGCTTATTTACTGTAAATGAGATTTTTAACACATTTTCTTTGATATTTTCTCGGTTAGCGATGGCTGTGGTAAACTACCTAGTACTTTCACCGTAATTTTACGGAAGAATTTATACTGTGTTGATAGCGTGTATTTTAGGTAGCAGGAGCGTATTATCGGAGCAGCAGGAACTGGCCATGTTTTCGTATTTGTACGCGGGCGCGATCAAGCGCTTCAAGTGTATAGGTGTAAACTCCTATGGCCTGCTTAATGCCCCTGAAATGGCCATCCCACCCAATTGCCGGATTATCGGTAAAAAACAATTCCTGCCCTAATCGGTTAAAAATCCGGAGCCTGTACTGTTCAAATGAGGCCGTGGTAACTGGGCGCCAACGTTCATTTTTGCCATTGTTATCCGGACTGAAAGCCGTTGGAAAATATAGATCTGCTGCTTTCCTGATTTTGATTGTAAACTCCTGAAAATTGCTTCTACAGCTTTCTTTACGGGTTTGCAGGTAAAGGGTTCTATTGTTTATACCAATGGATATAATAAACCGTCCTGTTTCAGAACTGTCAATTGCGGTGCCTGCGTTGATTTTATCAAATAAATAATACCAGGAGCCCGGAACCGGTTCGGCTAAAAGTTCCAACGTTGAATTAGGTTCGGTCCAGATTTCCTTCGTTGGTAGTGGTGGAAACCTGATACTAACTGCCTGCACCTCAAATGGTCCGGTTTGTGCTCGGCAGCCGATGTCGGTTTTAGCGGTTTCCAGGTAATAGAATCCGGCAGAAAGTCCGGTTGCTGATTGCCCATTTCCTACAATTTTGCCATCTGCATTTTTCCATAGCATTGTTATTGCATCCGGGTTAATAGCTGGGTTCACCAGTTCCAGTTTACCGGAATTGCTATTACAGGTATCCTGTGAAATTTTGATATCATTCAGTAATATGGTAGTAGCCGTATCTGTGATCAATGGTTGAAATTCGCCCGATTGGCCATTTTTTGTAATAGTCAGGAAATAAGCGCCGGCCAGGAAATTATGAGAAATCATCCAATTTCCCTCTCCGTCTGCTATAGCGGAGTTTATATAAGTTCTGAGTGGACAGGGATCGGTGCAATTGGTACCGTACAACTGAATAATACTACCCGGACTTGCTTTACCGCGAAGTATGTTTTCAAAATAGTAGGTAATCCTGTTGCTGGCAGGAATAGTTCCGGCAGGCAAATGGATTTCACCCAGGAACTGGTTTTGCCAGATGCTTGTTTTCCCTGTTCCCACCTGCCAGATTGCCCCATAAATCTGGTTGGTTCCTTCACCCTCCGGGGTTCCTATTACAACCTGGCCACAGTTTGTTACACGAATGGCAAACCCAAGTGGCGAACAGGGTAGGGAGGCGGATGATTGGAGCGTGTTGCCTCTTATTTCTACTGCATGTGCCAGGTTACTTAATTCCAGCATACGATCGGTACCCTGTAAAAAATTATAGGTAATAAGCGTTTTGCCCTCATCGTTTTTAGTTCCTTCCAATTGTAATAAAAAACTACCATCAACAATCGGTTGTCCATTAACGTTATTAGACCGGTTATTGGAGAATTCCAGGAAGTTTGAACGGCTGGTAGCTTCCCTGCTTAGGGTAATAGTTGTATTCACAAACAGGTTTTCTTTCAGTACCAGTTCTTCTGCTTTTTCGAGTAGAATGCGGTTGTTGTCTGTTTTTTCAAGTTGTGCAGATAATCCAAACAGGTTGCCTTCAATATGAACTTGTTGCAGGGTTCCTGCCGGGTCAGTGGCAGTTGTTTTATTTACCAGTGCCAGCAAAGGGCCTGAAAACAGGTTTCCGGATCCCACCCTGCCAATCCGGATGCGCTGTACATTTTTTAACTGTATACCGGCAACGGGTTGTTGATCCGGGAAAAAACCGGCCAGATTCTGAAATGCCAACCCCGTAATAGTAATATCTGAGGCATCGAGGATCCTGAAAAAGTGAAAGCCCGAAGCAGGTACTGGCCCGCTAAAACTGAGTACGATGCCGGCATTTACCAGGGGAATAAAAACCCCGCTGGTTTTTCCGCCGTCAATGAACAGGTTAGTACTTAAAGGAGGAAGTTCTGCACTTAGTTGAATCGTATAAGCCAACAAGTCTGAACCGCTCAGGTTAAAAAGTATACTGTCTCTTTCAGAACTGCCATTGGAACCGGCCAGTTGAATGGCTTCTCGCAGGCTACCGGTACCCGCATTGGCATTTGTTCGGACTATGAGCCGGTTGGCCCGACTTTCTATTCCGGTTAGCAGACCCAAGAGTAGGGATCCCAGGTAACAGAGCATACGGGCACTGCGCAAAGCTTAGCTTGTCTTTAAAATTACAAATACCTCCGCTACTGGTTCACTGTTGGAAGAGGATGCCGTCAAATTTCAGTAACTTCGCGTCTATTTCGATCGTTCATATAATATAAGTACATAAGAATCAGCGAGTTATTTTATGGTAGCCAAGTATCGTGAGTTTCAACAGTTGAATTTGCCATCGATCGAGAACACGATTCTCGAAAAGTGGAACCGGCAGCAGGCATTTGAAAAGAGCATTGCTGTTCGGGAAGGCGCCCCCTCTTTTGTGTTTTATGAAGGTCCGCCTAGTGCGAATGGTATGCCGGGTATTCACCACGTAATCTCCCGAACCCTAAAAGACCTGGTTTGCCGCTATAAAACAATGCAGGGTTACCAGGTGAAGCGGAAAGGTGGATGGGACACACATGGATTACCAATTGAGCTGGGCGTAGAAAAGGAACTGGGTATTACGAAAGAAGATATTGGTAAAACCATCAGCATCGAAGAATATAACCAGAAATGCCGGGAGGCTGTATTGCGTTTCAAGGATAAATGGGATGACCTGACCAATAAAATGGGCTACTGGGTTGATCTCAAAGATCCCTATGTAACATTTAAGAACGAGTACATTGAAACGCTTTGGTGGTTATTGAAACGCTTGCATGAAAAGGGCTTGCTGTATAAGAGTGTAAGCATTCAACCCTATTCACCGGCGGCCGGCACCGGTTTAAGTTCCCATGAACTAAACCAGCCTGGTACCTATAAAGATGTAAAGGATACTTCGGCAGTTGCGATGTTCAAAGCTGTGGAGGATGAAAAAACACAATTCCTGTTTAATGCAGTTAAAGCTGCAGAGAAGGCGGCTAAACACTCGACCGAAATCTTTTTCCTGGCTTGGACTACCACCCCCTGGACCCTGCCCAGCAACCTTGGTTTAACAGTTGGGCCAGGCATTACCTATGTTTTGGTGCAAACGTTTAATCCGTATACACACTTGCCGGTTAATGTTGTACTGGCAAAATCCTTATTAGGCAAATACTTTAAACCGGAAGGCGAAAACGGCGATTTTAACAGCTATACAGCAGAAACCAAACTCCTGCCCTGGAAGATACTGGCTGAATTTAAAGGAACTGCAATCGAGCATGCCCGTTATGAGCAACTGCTTCCCTATGAAGCCAATTCGGCAGCCAATGCGGGGGGCGATCCCTTCCGTGTACTATGCGATACGTTTGTAACTACGGAAGATGGTACTGGTATCGTACATACGGCACCTGCATTTGGTGCAGACGACTATAAAGTTGGTAAGAAGTACGGCATCGGTTTTCTGGCAATGGTAGACCGGGAAGGAAAATTTGTAGAAGGGCTGGGAGAGTTCAGTGGCCGGTTCGTAAAAAATTACAAAGATGATCCCAATTACATAGACGTAAATGTGGACATAAGCGTAAAGCTGAAAAAAGAGAATCGGGCCTTTAAAGTAGAGAAATACGAGCATAGTTATCCGCATTGCTGGAGAACCGATAAACCCGTATTGTATTATCCATTGGATGCCTGGTTTATCCGTACTACAGCAGTAAAAGATCGGATGGTGGAGCTGAATAAGACCATTAACTGGAAGCCAAAGGCAACCGGCGAAGGCAGGTTTGGTAATTGGTTGGAGAATATGGTGGATTGGAACCTGAGCCGGTCGAGGTATTGGGGTACACCCCTTCCGATCTGGCGAACGGCCGATGGAAAAGAAGAGAAATGTATCGGGTCAATTGCAGAGCTCAATGCCGAAATTATTAAGGCCAATGAAGTATTGGGAGGGGATATCAATAAACATTACCTGCATGACGGTATTCTTGATTTGCATAAACCCTATGTAGATGAAGTGGTGTTGGTTAGTGAAACGGGGCAGCCAATGCATCGGGAACCGGATCTTATCGACGTTTGGTTTGATAGTGGAGCCATGCCTTATGCGCAATGGGGGCTGGATCAGGAAAAACTAAAGGCCGGAGCCGAACAGCCGTTTAAAACGCCGTTTGAGCAGAATTATCCGGCAGATTTTATTGCGGAAGGTGTTGACCAGACCCGTGGTTGGTTTTATACCTTGCATGCATTAGGGGTACTATTATACGATAGTGTAGCCTACAAAACGGTTGTTTCAAACGGGCTGGTGCTGGATAAGAACGGCAATAAGATGAGTAAGCGCCTTGGTAATGTTGTAGACCCGTTTAAGACGATTGAAAGTTTTGGCGCTGATGCTACCCGCTGGTACCTGATCACCAATGCCTCTCCCTGGGATAGCCTGAAATTTGACCTGGAAGGTATCCGGGAGGTGCAGCGGAAATTCTTCGGAACCTTATATAATACCTACCAGTTTTTTGTTTTGTATGCGAATGTAGATGGATTTTCCTTTAAGGAAGCTGCCATCCCGCTGGAAGAACGCCCGGAAATAGACCGCTGGATTTTATCTTCCTTGAACACCCTGGTAAAGGCGGTTACCGCTGCATTTGATGAATATGAGCCCACCCAGGCTGGTCGATTGATAGAGGATTTTGTAGACGAGCACCTCAGCAACTGGTATGTTCGGCTGTGCCGGCGGCGGTTCTGGAAAGGTGATTACAGCCAGGATAAAATTGCGGCTTATCAAACCTTGTACGAGTGCCTGGAAACCATAGCCCGTCTGATGGCACCGGTATCGCCATTTTTTGCAGACTGGTTATTCGGCAACCTGAACGAGGTTACGGGTCGGCTGGAAGGAGAGTCGGTGCATCATCTCAACTACCCGGTAGCTGCGGAAGCGATGATTGACCAAAGCCTGGAGGAGCGGATGCAATTGGCGCAGGACGCTTCTTCGCTGGTATTAGGATTGAGAAAAAAAGTTAATATAAAGGTCCGGCAACCTTTACAGCGGGTATTAATCCCTGTATTGAATCCGGTAATGAAAGAGCAACTGGTGAAAGTGGAGGATTTGATTCTTTCCGAGGTTAATGTAAAGGAACTGCAATACCTGACGGATGCAGACGGCTTCATTAAAAAGAAGATTAAACCGAATTTTCAGGCCCTGGGTAAGCGGGTAGGGGCAAAAATGAAGGCGGTTAGTGCCGCGATTCAGGCCTTTGATCAGGAAGCTATTTCAAAGCTGGAAAAAGAAGGAGTATATTCTTTGGAAATTGATAGCGAACCCTTAATATTACAAATCCATGAGGTTGAAATATCCAGTGAAGACATTCCGGGCTGGCTGGTAAGTTCCAAAGGGGCACTTACCGTTGCATTGGATGTTACGGTAACACCAGCACTGGAGCAGGAGGGAAATGCCCGGGAATTGGTTAATCGGATCCAGAAGATCCGGAAAGACAACGGCTATGAACTTACTGACCGGATTGCTATTAAATTAGCGGATATCGGAAACCTGGCGGATGCGGTTAAGCAATTCGCTTCCTACATTAAAACGGAGGTATTGGCGGATGAGCTCGAATTGGTAGATCAACTAAACGATGCTACACCTGTGGAAGTTAATGAGCAGGAGGTAAAAGTTTGGGTCAATAAAGTAACCAGATCCTGATAAAATAGGACATTGATCACCGGAAAATGGAATAATTATGGCAACCAACAAGAAAGCACCGGCTGGTAAATCAGCCGGATCGGCGAAAAAAGTTGCACCGGCAAAATCGGCAGCAGGAAGCAAAACAGCTTCGAAAGCAGCTCCTGCTAAAAAAGCGGCAGCCAAGCCGGCCCCGGCAAAGAAAGCAGTGCCCGCAAAAGCGACGGCAAAACTTGCACCTGCGGCAAAGCCAGCTGCTAAAGCGGCTTCTGCAAAAGCTACTCCAGCCAAAGCAGCCCCGGCGAAAGCTGTAAAAGCAGCCCCGGCTCCTGCAAAACCGGCGGCAAAAAAAGCAGCACCTGTTAAGGCAGTACCAGCCAAAGCTACTCCGGCCAAGGCAGCCCCGGCAGCCAAAGCGGCTGTTGCACCCGCTCCGGCTACGGCAAGTAAAACCGACACTAAAAAATCAGATAACATAAAAACAACTTCTCCGGCAGCTGTTAAAGCAGCTCCTGCCCCTGCTGAAGTGTCCGCACCTGCGGCTAAAGCAGGCAAACAGAAAAAGCCGGCAGTCAAAACGATTCGCCAGCCTATCGGGAAGCCCTCTGTAATGAAGCCGGCCACTGTTAAGGACGACTCAAAACAGACCACTCCCATTCCCATCAAAAAACCGGCGCCGCCGCCTGAAAAAAGGCCGACGAAATTTGTGGTGCCAGACATTAAAACAAAAACAGTAAAACCGTACCATCCTGATTTCACAAAAAGTGTATTGGATCAGGAGGCACCTATTCAAACCGGACCTACTATGAGATATAGTGATGCAGAATTGGCAGAGTTCAGAGAATTAATTAACAAGAAACTGGATGCCGCTAAAAAGGAATTGGCTTATTTACAGGGCTTGATTACCCGTAAAGATGAAATGGGAGGCGATGAAAGTGAAAGCCGTTACATGACCATGGAAGATGGTAGCGTTAGCATGGAACGTGAGCAATTGGCCCAAATGGCTAGTCGTCAGATCACCTTTATCGATCACCTGGAAAAAGCTATGATGCGGATCGAGAATAAAACCTATGGTATTTGCCGGGTTACCGGAAAGCTGATCGATAAAGCAAGGCTTCGCGCGGTACCGCACGCAACCTTAAGTATTGAGGCGAAGAACACCATGAATAAGTAAGCTTTGCATTGGGAGAGTAGAATAGCTTCAAAAAGCTTACCTCCTGACTGAGCGGATCATAACAAAGCGGAAATGGCATAAGCTGTTTCCGCTTTTTTAGTCGTCAGATACATGTTGGAACAAATACCTGAGCCAGTTTATGCTATATCATTTTTTACCGTTTGCGAAATGGTATCACCGATTGAGCCTTGAGGGTAATTCCTGTATTTATTAATTTCCTTAAAGTACTCAGCAGCTTGCTATTGCTGAGGCTGCGGGGGCTGAGTATTTTTGAACAATGCTTGGTTCGGAATCGTGTTTAAACGAGGGTCATTTTCTTTATCGCGGAGATGGTTATTTGGCGGTGCAGTGCTTCGGGTTTTTTTCGGCTTTTTTCGATTGGCAAAAAAAAAAGGAGCAGTTTTTTTGAAACTGCTCCCTTGTGCTGAATTTATTTCCGGTATAAAAATCCTTGTCAAAAACTGGTGATCTGCTTTGTTGCTCGCCTTTCCTGCCCAGCCGGCGGCAGGCTTTTCCAATTCATCTGTTCTAACAAAGTTCTAACACCTGTCTGACGCCTAGAACCTAGAACGCCTTCCGTTCAGTCTTTTTCCAGAAAACTTCGGGAACAGGTTTGTTGAGAAGGTATTTGTAAAAGAAGCTGGCATTTTCGGATACCAGGTGATCTCGCTTGGCACGAACATTGGCACCGATACCATGCCGTTCATTGGGATAAACCATCATCTCAAAAGGCTTGCCCAGATCCTGCAACCGATTGATGAGCTGAATGCTGTTCTGCATATGCACATTATCATCCGTAGTACCATGCACTATGCGGAGAGTACCTTTTAACCGATCAGCATAGGTCAGCACCGAGGTTGCTTTATAGCCTTCCGGATTTTCTGCCGGTGTATCCATAAACCGTTCGGTATAATGCGTGTCATAAAGTGACCAGTCCATCACCGAAGCATTTGCAATACCATGCGTGAAATAATCAGATCCATACGTAAGGGCCATCGCCGTCATATAGCCACCAAAACTACCCCCTGTTATACCGATCCGGTCGCCCGCAATCCAGGGCTGCTTCCGCAACCAGCCGGCAGCACTCATATAATCCTCAATCTCATACTTCCCTAACTGGCGGTGAATAAAATTCATGCCTTTTTTGCCGAAATGCCCACTGCTGCGGTTATCGATTGCTACCTGTACCAATCCTTCGTTTGCCCACCATAACTCAGCCGGATTTGCCCGGTAGGTATCGTATACGGTACCCGCATTCGGACCGCCATAAATATTGATGATTACCGGGTATTTTTTTGCCGGATCAAATCCAATGGGATAAGTGATCAAAACAGGCAGATCAAATAAGCCGTCGGCAGATTTCACCCGGATCAGTTCCCTTTTTGGTTGAGCATATAGGTCAGCATCCTTGCCTTTTGCAGAGCCCAGCTCGCGTACAATCTTTCCTTTCATATCAACCAGCACCATCGTAGGCACGGTTTGCAGATTGGAATAAGTGGTGATAAACAGTTTATTATCGGGAGAAATCGTCATTCCCCGAAATGTATAATCACCAAATGAATGCCGCACCATGTTTTTACCATCCAATCCTACACTGTATAAATCTGTACGTGCACTGTTCTCTTTGCGTGCATCAAAATAAAGCCGCTTGGCTTTTTCATCGATTTTATGAATATCCCCAACTGTAAAATCGCCGGAAGTAAGGGTAGCCAGGCGTTTACCGCTCATGTCATGCAGGTAAAAATGTTTCCATCCGCTGGCATCGCTGCGTAGGATGAATCCTTTACCAGATGGCAGAAATTCAAACCGATCGGTATCATCCAGGTCGATCCAGGTTTTCTGCGATTCTTCGTAGACCAGGTTTTTTGATCCCGTAGCCAGGTCTACCTTATATACTTTCAGTTGATCTTGTCCCCGGTTCATCCAGGAAATCCAGAGTTCTCCGCCAGGTGTCCAAACAGGGGTTCCAAAATACTGATCCTCTTTTTCATTGAAATCGGCCCAGGTAGTGGTACCGGTTTGTATATTAACCACCCCGATTTTTACCGCGGGATTTTTATCGCCGGGTTTGGGATAGCGGTTGTTTTCCAATGATCCATGCTGCCCATCGGCCACGTAGATAGGAAAAACCGGCATACCGCTTTCATCAAAACGCATGAAAGCAAGGTGTTTTCCGTCTTCGCTCCACCAGAAAGCCTTGTACCTCGATGCCCTTCCCAGGATCTCTTCAAAATAAATCCAGGAAGCATATCCATTTAAGAGAGAATCATTACCATCATTGGTTAACCGGCTTTCTTTTTTTGTAGCAATTTCCTGTATATAGAGATTATTGTCTGCTTTGGTATAGGCAAAATACCTGCCATCCGGCGAGGTTGTCTGATTGCGAGCGCCTTGTATGGCAATGGCCGGAACAGCTGCTGAAGCATTGCCTGCTGCCGGTGCTGTATAGTCCTCCGCGGCACCCGTAGCGGCATTCACTTTGACTGTTTTACGAACATTGTTTTCAGTCCTGGTTTCAAGGTAGTATTTACCATCGAGCCAACTGCTGATCATCGGCAAGGGCTGCAGCATATTGGTGGGAGCCCCTTTAAATGCCTGCTCATAGCTAACCGGTTGCTGGGCCGTTAAACTAACCGCCAGTAACAGTAAGCAAATGCCAAGGAAAACTTGTCTCATGTGTTAGTATTTGTGTAATTCAAATTTATTTTACCTCCTGCATATCCACTAACCGCTTATAAAATCCTTGTTGCGACAGCAGGCTTTCATGGCTGCCTCTTTCTACAATCCGGCCTTTCTGTAGTACGATGATTTCATCGGCATGACGAATTGTACTCAGGCGATGCGCAATTACTATACTGGTACGGTGCTGCATCATATTATCGATGGCATCCTGTACCAATCGTTCACTTTCTGTATCAAGAGAACTGGTGGCTTCATCCAATATCAGGATAGGTGGGTTTTTTAATACGGCCCTTGCAATGGTGAGTCGCTGCCGTTCGCCTCCACTTAGCTTAGCTCCCCGATCTCCGATATTGGTTTCATACCCGGCCTCTTTCTGTACAATAAAATTATGCGCATTGGCCACTTTTGCTGCATTTTCAATCGCTGCTTTATCGGCCGTAGGTAATCCCAGTGAAATATTTGCAGAGATCGTGTCATTGAACAGGATGGGCTCCTGGGTAACAATACTGAGCTGATCGCGAATGGAGGTGAGTGAATATTCCTTGATATTTACTCCATCAATTAATATCTCCCCTTTAGTTACATCATGGAAACGTGGAACAAGATCCGCCAGGGTTGATTTGCCCGAGCCCGAGGAGCCTACCAGGGCCACGGTTTTCCCTTTTTCAATAACCAGGTTAATATCATCCAGGATAAGGGCGTCGTCATAGGCAAAAGACACATTCCTGAACTCAATGCTATGGTTAAAGGAACTGAGGGTTTTGGGGAATTTTACTTCTTCCACTTTCACCGGTGCCTTAATAATTTCTTCGATCCGTTCAATGGCAGCCGTACCCCGCTGCACATTGTAGTAGGCATTTGAAAATGCCTTGGAAGGGTTGATGATCTGTGTAAAGAAAACGATATAGGTTATAAAACCGGCAGCATCCAGGCCGGCCTCGTTTTTCAAGACCAATTGACCCCCAAACCACAGAATGGCACACAATACCAAAACACCCAGAAATTCCGACATAGGCGATGCCAGATCGCGCCGAAAATTCATGGCATTGCGGATATGATTCAAAAACTTATTAATGCTGCTGAATTTGTCCGAAATCAGGTTTTCCGCATTAAAGGCTTTGATAACACGCATACCACCCAGTGTTTCGTCCAGTACGGATAATAACAATCCCTGTTGCACCTGGGCCTGGTTGGATTGGCGTTTTAAACTTCTGCTTACCCGCCCAATTACAAAGCCCATGATCGGCAAAAGAACGACCAGGAACAGCGATAACTGCGGGCTCAGGAAAATCAATGAACCAACTATAATAATCAGCGTAAGGGGTTCTTTCACCAGCACTTCCATGGCACCGATAATGCTCCATTCTACTTCATTTACGTCATTACTCATGCGGCTGATGATATCGCCTTTCCGTTGTTCGGTAAAATAGCCGATCGGCAGGTTCAGGATTTTTGCATAAAGCTCTGCGCGCAATTTGGTCATCACATGATTACGCATCGGGGTCAGCATTCGAAGCCCCAGGTAAAGAAAGAGGTTTTTGCAGAAGATAGAAACGATTATCACTACGCAAATGGTGGCAAGCGCAGGTACCGGCCCCTGGGTGTCGATGAGTACACTCAACTGGTATTTCATAGCATCGATAGCCGAAGCAGCTGTCCAGTTAAATTCAGGTTTCAGAACCTGTCTTTTTTCCAATCCAAATAACAATTGCAGGAAGGGGGCCAGCATGGCCAGCGATACCAGCGAAAACAGGATGGAGAACAGATTGAACAGAAAATAGAGGACAATATTGCCTTTCTTATCTGCCAGATATTTAAAAACAAGCGAAAATTTCTTCATTTCACCAATTAAATAGAAACTGCAAACCTACATTAATTTAGGGTGGGGAAGCTCCCGAATTCTTTGTTAATTTGCACTAATCAAGTGATTACCCCTATGCAACAGGAGACAAAACGACAAAAGCAGGTGGCCGGTGAAATTCAGGGGGTCCTGAACCAGGTATTTCAACATCTGGGCCTTACCATGATGGATGGAGGAATGGTTTCCATTTCCAATGTAAAAGTAACCCCCGATCTGCTGGAAGCCCGGGTTTACATAAGCCTTTTTAAAGTACCGGACCCGAAAGCGGCGATGAAAAAACTGGAAGACCGGGCCTGGGAAATTAAAAAAGGCCTGGCTGCTGCTATCAAGCACCAGGTGCGGCGGATCCCGGTGATGCAGTTTTATCTGGACGATACGCTTGATTATGTATTCAAAATGGAAGAAGTGTTTGATAAGATCAAGAAAGAAGAAAACCGGGGTGAAACTCCACCGGAAGCATAACCCATTCCCCAAAAGCAGCTCCCTTGAATTTTTTATTTGCCTGGCGCTATTTCAAGTCGAAAAAATCAACCAATGCCATCAATATTATTGCCTGGGTAAGTGTGGTGGCGGTAGTTGTAGGCACCGCTTCGCTGATTGTTGTTTTGAGTGTATTCAATGGCTTTGAAGACCTGGTAAAATCGCTCTATGCTACTTTTTACACTGAGCTGAAAGTGGTTCCTGCTGAAGGAAAAATGTTGAAATTATCGCCCCAGCAGGAAAAAGAAATGGCCGGCATTAAGGGTATCAAAGCCTGGTCAAAAGTTTTGGAAGAAAAAGCCCTGCTAAAAAACGGAGAGGCACAAACCATCGCTTACCTGAAAGGCGTGGACAGCCAGTATACCCAGGTAACCACCATGGCCGACTATGTTAAGGTAGGAGTGTTTGACCTTGGTACAAAAGAAAAACCCCGGGCAATCCTGGGGGTTGGCGTAGAGTCTGTGCTGGGTTTGTGGAGTGACCGTGAATTACTTCCCATTACAGCCTATCTGCCTAAAAGAGGGGCCGGAATTAATATTGCTGACCCCATGTCGGCCCTGATTGCAGAAAATATCTATACCGCTGGTGCATTTGCTATTCAGCAGGAATTCGATAATAAATATGTACTCACCAACCTTGATTTTTTAAAAGGATTGCTTAACCTCCAACCGGATGAATATGGAGGAATTGAACTGGCCCTTCAGCCTGGCGCGGATGAAGAAGCCGTCAGTGCTGCACTGCGGCAAGTTTTCGGAAAAGAGTATAAAATCCTAAGCCGGTATCAGCAGAACCAGGGTTTATACAGTGTTATGCAAATGGAAAAATGGGTGATTTATATCCTGTTATCACTTATACTGGTAGTAGCTGCCTTTACCATGATCGGTTCGCTTACAATGCTTGTTCTGGAAAAACAGAAAGACATCCAGGTATTAAAAGCCATGGGGGCATCGTCTGGCCGAATTCAATCCATTTTTATCAGTGAGGGCTTTTTGCTGGCCGGTATCGGCGCTGTAGCGGGCATGTTACTGGCTCTGCTGATTTGCTGGGCGCAAGAAAAATTTGCCCTGGTAAAATTGGAGGGCGGAAGCTTTGTTATCAATCAATATCCCGTAAAAATAATGCTGCCGGATTTTCTGCTGGTTGCCGCTACCGTGGTACTGGTTGCCTTCCTGGCTTCCTGGTTGCCGGCCAGAAAAGCGGCGGCTTCGGCAATGGACCTGGGTTAATAG
>NZ_LUKG01000045.1:0-3181 GCF_001601815.1 Flavihumibacter sp. CACIAM 22H1 | reverse complement strand
GCCAAGGCCCGGGCTAATTGCTCATCATTGGGCGCTATGCCATGCCATTCGTGACTGCCTTCCATAAAGTCTACACCAGCACCCATTCCTGTTTTCATTAAAATTACCACCGGTTTACCCTGCCCGGTAAGGGTTTTGGCTTTTTCCAGCATGGCCACTACTGCCTCCACCTCATTGCCTTGTTCCAGTACCAGCACTTGCCAGCCAAAGGCTTCGAATTTTTTATCCAGTTCGCCCAGATCCATTACTTTTTTGGTAGACCCATCGATTTGCTGGCCATTCCAGTCAACCGTCGAAATCAGGTTATCCACTTTATGATGTGCTGCAAACATAGCGGCTTCCCAATTCTGGCCTTCGTCCAGTTCGCCGTCTCCATGCAGGGAAAATACCAGTTGGGTGTCTTTATTAAGTTTTTTGGCGAGTGCGGCACCAATGGCAACACTCATGCCTTGTCCTAGTGAACCGCTGGCTATCCGTATACCAGGCAGGTGTTCGTGGGTGGCGGGATGGCCCTGTAACCGGCTGTTTAACTTCCGGAAGCTGGCTAATTCCTGCTTGTCAAAATACCCTGCCCTGGCCAGCGTAGCATAATAAACCGGCGAAATATGGCCATTGGAAAGAAAAAAAAGATCTTCTCCCCGGCCATCCATGGAAAAATCCGGATTGTGTTTCATTACTTTAAAAAACAGGGCCGTAAAATAATCTGTACAACCCAGGGATCCCCCGGGATGGCCACTGGAAGCACCGTGTACCATCCGAACAATATCACGTCTGATCTGGGAAGCTATTTCCTGTAAACTGGCCATACTGAAAATTTGTGGAACAAAACTAACTTATTTGCCCTGATCTTTAGGGTAGAATAAGACTAAAGCAGGCTTTTTTTCGTTTATGATTGGAGGGC
The DNA here is from genome assembly GCF_001601815.1 of Flavihumibacter sp. CACIAM 22H1. GTDB lineage: Bacteria > Bacteroidota > Bacteroidia > Chitinophagales > Chitinophagaceae > Flavihumibacter. The sequence continues at coordinate 2,280 of NZ_LUKG01000045.1, read as the reverse complement.
ACAATTTTTTTAGGAGCTTTAGTTATTAATCGGAAACAGCAGCACATGTTTGATGTAATTCTTGCTTTAACCATCGCATTTACCATTACATTTCTGGCAATTCCCGTAATTATACGGGTAGCCGCCATGAAAAAGATCTATGATATTCCGGATGAACGCAAAATTCACCAGGCGGCTATCCCGGCTCTCGGGGGACTGGGTATTTTTGCCGGCTTTATTTTTGCTGTTTTACTGATAGCCAATTTTCAACAGGCTAAACACCTGCAATTTTACCTGGCGGCAGCGGTAGTAATTTTTTATATGGGATTAAAAGATGATATCATCATCATTTCCCCGGTTAAAAAATTTATCGGTCAGGTACTGGCGGCCTTTATTGTTATCTATTACGGCGATTTACAGATCGAAAGCATGCAGGGATTTCTGGGCGTTTATGGCTTACCGGAATCCTTCAGCCTCATATTCACCTACCTTACCGCCATTGTTGTTATGAATTCCTTTAACCTGATCGATGGGGTAGACGGACTGGCGGGTAGTTTAGGCCTTTTATCCACTACCGTTTTTGGAACTTATTTTGTATTAACCGGTCATTTACCGGAAGCTGTACTTGCTTTTTCAATGGCAGGGGCTGTATTGGCCTTCCTGATCTTTAATTTTCAACCGGCAAGAATTTTTATGGGCGATACCGGTTCTCTTTTAATAGGGCTGGTTAATGCCGTATTGGTGGTGAAATTTATTAATGTGGCCATGGTGCCCGGCAATGCATTCACCATCCATGCTTCCCCGGCGGTTGGATTCGGCATTCTGATGGTTCCTTTACTCGACACCCTGCGGGTATTTGGTATCCGCATGTTTAACCGGCGTTCGCCTTTTTCGCCCGATCGTAACCATATTCATCATCTACTGCTCGATATCGGCTTCTCGCACCGCGCCATTGCTATTAGCCTGATGGCGCTGAATGCTGGAATTATTGCCCTTGGGTTTTTATTTCATAACATGGGCAGTACCCTGCTGATGGCTGTATATTTCGGGCTTTTCTTCAGCCTGATTGGGGCTTTGTACCTGGTAAAAAAACGCCGTCCCCAGTTTTTTGTGACACCCAATAATGGAATACGCAAGCAATCCGGCGGTAAACTGGTTCCTCTTTCAGAATCTGCCCCGATCGAACAGAAATAATTCCATTTCCTTAGTTTTGCCCGAATAATTTATAAGCAATGACGGAAGAATTATCCATGATCATGGAGGACGCCAGTGATTCCATGAAAAAAGCGATTCAACACCTGGAAGTGGAATTAGTGAAAATCAGGGCAGGTAAAGCCAATCCTCAGATGCTGGACGGAATTGTAGTGGATTATTATGGTTCGCCTACCCCCATTGCCCAGGTAGCCAACGTAACAGCTGCTGATGCAAGGACAATAACCGTTCAGCCATGGGAAAAGAATATGCTCCAACCCATTGAGCGGGCTATTATCAATTCCAATATCGGCATCAATCCGCAGAATGATGGTATTATGATCCGGATGTTTCTGCCTCCGCTAACGGAAGAACGCCGGAGAGAGCTGGTAAAAAAATGTAATGGCGAAGGTGAACAATCCAAAGTAGCTGTACGGAGTATCAGAAGAGATGCCATTGAACAGATCAAAAAATTACAGAAAGATGGCCTGAGTGAAGATGCGGCAAAAGATGCCGAAAAAGACGTTCAGGAGCTGACCGATAAACATATTGCCCTGGTAGAGAAACACCTGGCGCAGAAAGAGAAGGAAATTATGGCAGTTTAAGCCTTTTTATTTCGGTTAACCAGGTATACCCCCGCCAGAATAACAATCAGGCAGCCAACCTGGGCCACTGAAATGGTTTCTCCATAAACCAGGCCCCAGCCAATTGCCACAAAGGGAATACCATAGGTTACCAGGGAGGCGAACAAGGTACCAGCCCTCTTCACCAGCATGTAAAAAATGATGGAGGCGAGGGCTGTTCCCAATACGCCAAGAACTACTGCTGCAAAGGTCGACATCCCCCAGGCGGGTAAGGTATTTCTGCTGATAAGACTAAAATAACCCGTTCTCCAAAGAATAAAAAAAGAGGGTGGTATCAGGCAGGCAAATGCAAAAGAGGCAATGCTAACAGAGCCAATACCCCGCAGGTGCCGGGCCACCATATTTACATTAATGCCGTAACATAGGGTGGCAAGAATTACCAGGAACGAATAGGATAAGTAACCGAATTCAAGATTTCCCCTGGCTATGAATAACAAACAAAGCCCTATAAAACCCAGTAGAACAC
>NZ_LUKG01000044.1:30127-37878 GCF_001601815.1 Flavihumibacter sp. CACIAM 22H1 | reverse complement strand
GATATTGGCTTTAATAATGATTGTGCATAATTAAAATACACCAGTGTCGGATCCGGCATTGGAATCATGACCGATTCCCCATCTATATTATATACAAATCCAGCAATCGTTTCTCCAATATCTGTTCTTATACACCCCCACTTAGATCTCATTTTTCTAAGTACTTCTTTTGCTTCAGGGTTATGATAGTCAATAAATTCAGTATCTGGCGGGAATTCAATATTGTCTTCTGGACCATGTTCAATGAGAAATTTTTTCTTTATATGTTTCATGAAAAAAAGTTGGGATTATTTTTAATTTATTATTTCGATCATATCATCAAAAAGGTATTTCTCTGGCAAAAGTTGATTGACAAAAACTGCTTTATTTAAAAATCAAACCTTTCCTTTGCTACTTTTAGATAATGCTCAGTATACTCCACTTCATATCTGAAATCATCATAGGCTTTTTCATATACCTCCAACTCCTTCAACAATTTTGTTATATTGAGAGAGTGCATTCCAATTACGTTTGATAGGCGAATATTGAATCCTGGCATTAATTCATTATCACGCATAGTGAGTTTGAACGGCCGGTATATCCGAAGCATAGCAGCTGTAAAGACTTTGATTTTATTTGATCGCTGTCTGGACCATTTATTGATTCGAATATCATCTTCCTTTACCAGGTTACGATCACAGAAAACTTTGAAATACCTTTCGATATTGATGAGGTCATTATCAAAGGGTGGTATATCGTATTCATCAAGCTCCTTTAGCAATTCAGCACCCCAGAAAGGGAATCGTTTTAATAAAACTGTTCCTAATAGTAAAACCTGACCTTTTGAATAATGAAAGCGCTTCATTTATGCAGAAAATTGAGTTTGGGTTGTATCCTAAATTTATAAATATTACTTTGGCCCAATCAAAACAGATTGCATGAATTCCCTTCCTCAACAAATGGCAGTTCAGTTCCTGGATGAACTCCTCTTTATTTCCAACTACAACGATTACATAAGCCGGTTTGATTCGGAATTCTACTCCCTCCATGAAGAGTATGACCAAAAGATATTTTTGTCAATTGTGGCCGCCAAGGTTGAAGAACAAAGGAAAGAGCATGAAAAGAAATGTACAGATCCAGTTTGCCCAAGCGACCTCGGTTATTTAAAGGTGAATAGCCATTTCCAGTACCTAATGAAGCAGCTGGGTATCCCCCAGGAAGATCAATTCAGTAGCGAAAACATTAATACCATTGTGGAGCAATTTGATAACCTGGTAAAGGCATATGAGGCAATGGGGCAAGAGGTTGAAACCTTGAAACGTGAGCTAAATGACTTGAAGGATCATTTCTTTCTGGGAAAGACACGTTGGAGGCAGTTTTCCAAGGGCAAGTTTGGTGAAATGGTGGCCAGCGGGCTGGTGAGTGAAGCTATTGCAAAGCCAATGGTAGACTTTTTCAATGAAAGCATTTCGCAGCTGGGGTACTAATAAAAAAGCCCCGGGTAGAAACCCAGGGCAATTACTTTAATTCAATAAATTGGAAATGTGAAAATATCAAATCAATCTTTATTTTGATTTTGCCTTCTGAAATAATAAGCAGCAATAACACTAGCGGCACTTCCGGTAATTATTGTAGCTGCTGCAGTTGGATGGCCAAGGTATAAAGCGTAACAACCTACTGCAAAAATCATTGTACTACTTAAAAAGGCTAAAACCTGACCAAGAATTGTACTGTTTTTAAATGTCCAAGTGATTCTATCTTCATTTTTTTGCCTGCTTTTAATTTCACTCTCAGCTAATTCCATCCATTTTTTTGTGCAGCCCGGTGCCAAGGCTTCTAACTGTGACAAGGTTTCAGGATCAGGAATAATCCCCTCGAAACTAGTCCCCTCCACTGTCTGATCCGGACGTACAACAACCTTTTTTTTGTTATGATTGCTTCTACTCAAGACAAAGAACTTTTTTACGCATTTTGGAATATTGTTCGCGATACTCCTTATTTACACGTTTTAGGTCTTCTTTGATTTTTTCGGCAGGAGATTTATCCAGTATTTCTTTTGTTGCCTCGCTTGCAGGATTTTCGGTGAATCCAAATAAGTAGAAGAACCCATCTAAAACAAGGTCAACTTGTTTTTTTACTTCTTCCATGGTAATGATTTTAATTTTGAAAATAAGAAAAAAGAGCAGCTTTCCAAAGAATAACGAACTTAATAAACATTTGTTTTACAATCATCTGATGGAACTCTTTATTTAATAGTTGCCTACAATAAAGTTAAAATACCAAAAACGCCCCCCTTTTTACCCCCAATTAAAGATTAAAATTATAAAACCCGCTACTGGTGCGGGTTTTATAATTTCATATGTCGGGAAGACAGGATTCGAACCTGCGACCCCCTGGTCCCAAACCAGGTGCGCTACCGGCCTGCGCTACTTCCCGATTCTCTTTCAGTTACCTGCCGGGCGAAACCCAACCGGTGAATTAAGAGGTTGCAAAGGTAGGGGTTCGGAACATTCCTTCCAACAACTTGCTGAATTTTATTCTAAAGCGCTGATTTCCACCAGCAGATCCTGGCTATTACCATTGCTGGTACAGAGGTAAACACGGCCTGCCGGACTCACACAAATATCCCGCAGGCGGCCCCAACTGTTCTGAAAATAAGTACGGGTACCTGTAATGGAACTGCCATCGCCATTAAGGGTATGCACATATAATCGCGCATTTTTAAGCGATGTCATCAACAAAGCATTTTTCCAGGCGCCTACCCGGTCATGATTATAATAATCCAAACCGCAGGCCGCCACTGTAGCACTACCACTCGACCATATCGGCTCCACTACCTGGTTGGCCGCACAAAAAGCCTGCTCCGGTGCATCACAGGAACCATTTACTGCAGGCCAGCCATAATTCGCCCCCTTTACAATAATATTGATCTCGTCCTCAAGAGAGGGCCCGTGCTCAGCCGCATAGAGCCGATTTTTGGCCCAAACCAGGCCCTGCGGATTCCGATGCCCGAGCGACCAATAATAACTACCTGCTACCGGGTTATCTGCGGGCACCGACCCATCCAGCAACACCCGAACTACCTTGCCCGCCAGGGAACTTCTTTGCTGCGGCAAATCGGTATTAGCCGCATCGCCCGTAGTCATATACAATACCGCTGGATTACCCTCCACTACTACAAGACGGCTCCCATTATGCACATTAGCGGCCGGAATATTATCCAGCAGCACCGTTTCCTCTCCCAATGCATTATCGGCAAACCGGTAACGCACCAGTTTTTCGCGGTAGACATCACCCGCCAAATAATTGTGTACCAGGTAAATCAACCCGTTCTGCTGAAAACCCGGATCCTGCACCATACCCAGCAACCCGCCTTCGCCCCGCGCTACTACGCCACTGATAGCAGTGCTGAATACGGTTTCGCCGGTGCGGGGATCAATTTTTGATACCCGTCCACCCCGCTCCGTCATCCAGATATGATCATCCTTACCCCATAAAATTTCCCAGGGAAACTGCAGCCCGCTTTTAACCACCCGGATACTATCCGATGGCCAGTTTTCGCCCGGCTCTTCCGCCGGCCCGTCGTTTTTTGAACAGGAAAAAAGGACCGTACATAAGCCCCCTACCAACAACCACGTTTTAATGATTGAACCTTGCATAACAGGCATTTATGCTTTTTACGCAAAAATCCTGCCTATGCCTGGGTTGCCGTTTTCCGATCTCTGAAGAAAAAGATAAAATACAGGAGTACTGCCGCCGCTATACCAGCCGGTATCAGCCAGATAGATTGCCAGTTATGCCCCTCGCCTACCACGTACCGGTCCGCCACCAGGCCGGAAAACCAGGTACCGATTACCATTCCCAACCCATAGGTGGCAAAGGTAAACAACCCCTGCGCCGCATTTTTATTGGCCGGTCCGGCTTTTTTCTCCGAATACATATAACCGGTTACAAAGAAGAAATCATAACAAACACCGTGAAGAATTATACCGAGATAAATCATCCAGCCATTCGGATCTCCATAGCCGTACGCAAACAATACATACCGTATTATCCAGGCAAGAATACCAATGAGCAGGATGTTTTTTACGCCAATCCGGTTAAACAGGAAAGGTATGGCCAATATAAATAAGCCTTCCGAAAACTGGCCCAGGATCATTTTCTGCGCCGGTTTGTCCATGCCGATTTCATTCAGAAAGGGATTGGCAAATCCGTAATAAAATGCCAGGGGAATACATACGAGTATGGCAGCAATAAAAAACACTGAATAGGAACGATCCTTAAAAATACTGAGTGATTGCTTACTGAATAATGCCGTTGTTTCACCTTCTTCACGCCCCTTGGGCGGAGTATTGGGCAAAACAAAACTCAATAACCCAAGAGCCACTGAAACACCGGCCGCCAGGTAAAAAGTTTCGGGTGTTTTTTCAATTTCCCAGGTACCCACCAACAAACCGGCTACAATCCAGCCGAGGGTTCCAAATACCCGTATCCAGGGAAACTGTTTGCCTGGATCCGTCATCTGTGCAAATGCCACGCTGTTGCTGAGGGCAACTGTAGGCATATAAACCAGGGAATACGCCAGTATAACCCAATAAAAAACCTGGCTGTTACCGACTTTGGTAGCCAGTACAAGCAGGATGGCGCCCAGGAGATGCAGCACACCCATAATTTTCTGTGCCGCAAAAAACCGGTCGGCAATCATGCCTACAAAAAATGGCGATAACATGGTGGCCAGGGCCAGGGCACTGAATGCCTGCCCGATATCCTTGCCCGTGGCACCCAAACTGGCTTCCATATAGGTTCCCATGGTAACATACCAGGCACTCCAGATAAAATACTGGAGAAACATCATCAGCGCCAACGAAATTCCGGTCGATTGTTTCATATAAACAGGTAAGGGTGAACTGAATTTCTCTCAATTTATAATTTGTAAGCCTGACGGGCAAGTAATTTCCAGCCCGCTTTCTCTTTTACCCAAACCGTCATTACACCAATACGGATCACCACTTCTTCGCCCTTATTCTTTGCTTTCGCCTGGAAAACAAAGCGGACAGTTGCATTTTTTCCTGCCATGCGGATGGTTCTTTCTTCTGCATCCAGGCTGCTAAAATCCACCGGCCCTTCCATCACGTCTTTAATGAAAGCCGCTTTATCGTCTAACCGGCCGTTGGAGTGTCCGTACCAGATCTTATCATGACAGATGGTTTCCAGCACGGCCTGCTGTTTATCTACGATGGCTGCGTTCAAACGATCCAGCTCTGCATATACAGCCGCTTCTTCTTTCGTTTGCGCCTGGCCGATAGCCGACACCAACAGCATAACTACCACTACCAGCTTTTTCATAGCAATTTTTTTTAACTGATTTCAACCCGCTTTTTCAAGGGTTTCCAACGGATCATAACCTTCCGGAACTTTTTTATGCCAGTAAGACGCCAGCACAGATCCCGTAATATTCATCAACGGGCCAAATACAGCGGCTGCCAGCCCTACTGTTGCAATCTTGCCCATTTCCTTGGCTATACCCGATGCCAGGCCGCCATTCTGCATACCTACTTCAATAGCTACGGTACGGGCATCGCGCTCATTCATTTTAAAGAGGCGCGCAAACCAATAACCCAGGAAATAACCAAATAAATTATGGATCAATACCAGCAAAATCAAAAGCGGACCAATATTCAGCAAACTATCCCTGCCGGCAGCTGTAATAACCACAATAATCAATGCAATACCCAGCATTGATACAATCGGCATGGCTTCGTCTAACCAGGCCGATTTCCCTTTCAGCAACTTATTTACCAGCAAACCCAATCCGATCGGCAGAATAATCATCTTGGAGATATCCCACATCATATTCAGCACATTGATCTCAATAAAGGCACCGGCCAGTAGCTTCATCAGCAAAGGCGTTACCAATGGCGCCATAAGGGTTGTAATGGACGTAATGGTTATAGACAATGCCAGGTTGGCCTTGGCGAGGTAAGACATTACATTGGAAGCCAGCCCGCTGGGCGAGCAACCAATTAAAATAATACCGGCTGCAATCTCAGCGCTGAAGCCACTCATACTGGCCAGGGTAAAGCCCAGCAAAGGCATAATCAGGAACTGGCTCACCACCCCTACAATCACCCCTTTCGGCGTTTTCACCACCCCTATAAAATCTTTCACACTCATGGAAGTTCCCATGCCGAACATAATAAGCTGAATAAGGGGGGTGATAAGGTTGGTATATTTGAAATCGCCCCAGGCAATAAAATACTGCGGATAACAAAGAGAGGTCGTTACGGCAGCAAAGATCATCATCGTATATGTATACCTTTTAAGCGCTTCAGATCCCCTGAAACCAATTCCCAGTAACACAAAAAACGCAATGGCAAAAGGGCCGGCCAACATCCAGTTGCCCCGGAAAGCCTGTACCAGTACCAGTAGCAAACAAAGCAGCGCAAGCGTTAGCAAACTTTTATATAGCATGGAGTTTTTCATTCGTTTACCAGGTTCTTTTTTTCATCACTTCATCCAATTCCTGTTTGGTCATCTTCCCTTCTTCAGGGTGTGCATCCAGCCATTTCAGAAAAGCCTGTTTCAGCTCTTCCGTCCACTGGCTATCAATTTGGCCGGTATTGTATTTTCCGGTCCGCAGCATTTCTTTTCCGAACTTATCCTTACGGCCAATAAATTCAGCGGTCAACACTACCTGTTCTACCATATGTGCGGGAATAAACAATACACCTTCGCGCTCTGACAATACGATATCACCCGGCAGTACAATTGCTTTGCCGATACGGATAGGGGTATTCAGGCCCATCAAAACCATTTCTTTTAAAAAAGACGGATCAAAGTCGCGCACAAAGGCATTAAAGCCTTTGATCCTGGCCAGCCCGCTAAGGTCTCTTGCCGCCCCATCAAATATTACCCCGTTGCCCGACCGGTTGTAGATAGCGGTTCCCAGGTTATCTCCTATTAGGGTACCTCCTTCTATTTTGCCGAAACCATCTGCCACGTATACATCGCCTTTAACCAGGGTTTCAATGGGCCAGGCATTGGTATTACCGACCCTGCCCTGGCGGGCGCCTCTTTCTTTGATCTTTTTTTCAATATCCGGGCGGGATGGCATGTACTGGGCTGTAACTACCCTGCCTACCACCGGCACATCGTCGTAAATCATCTTCCAGTTACGCTCAAACTGGTTTACATACCCTTCGTTCATCAATACCTGCCAGGCTTCCTCAATACCGATTTTTTTTACCCGCTCTACCAACTCGTCACTCACTTTAGGACGGCCATCAGCAAAGCGGTCGCCCTTCCACTCGGAGGTCAGGTAGACCAGTTCCTCTTTGGGCATGGTCTGCGCCCGGGTTTCCATAATACCTAACAGTAAGCAGCAACCGAGTAGTACCCCGGCCTTATTATTTCTCTTTTTCATAGTATCTACATTAATTACGGGGTGGTAAACCGTGTAAGGTTACCGGCGTAGCCCGCGCATTGAGGTCATAAACAATTCTACCGGCCCGGATGGTCATTTCACATTCCAGCTTTTCAGTGGCTTTTACTTTATAGCCGGTATAATCAAATAAGCCAAAATTTCCTTTCCGGATACCCAGGATAGCTATATCAGCTTCCGCCCCTACTGATAAATTGCCCAGTTCCTCCCGTTTAATTACCTGGGCGGGGGTCCAGGTACTGGCTTTGATAACTTCTTTAAATGGCATACCCATTTGCATGAATTTACTCATACAGGTTAGCTGATCTTTCATGGCGGCATTCATACTACC
>NZ_LUKG01000044.1:28398-30102 GCF_001601815.1 Flavihumibacter sp. CACIAM 22H1 | reverse complement strand
CATACTACCTACATGTATATCGGTAGAAATTGTGCTTGGAAAAAAACCTTCCCGCGCGGCCGGTATTGCCTGTGAGTATGCGAAGCTGATGCCGCCATAGCCCACATCAAATACAATTCCTCTTTTACGTGCTTCCCAAACAAAGGGCTTAACTTTTTTGGTAGTGGTATCCACTATAAATTCCCGACCGCGCAACTGTCCGAAACAGTGCGTAAAAATATCTCCCGGGCGCAGGTGTTCCAGGAACAAGGACCGGATTGATAATACCGGTTCGGCTCCGCCAAAATCAATCATCACCGGCAAACCGCCGGCCAGGTTGCCGGCTTTTACAGCATTGTCTACCGGTGTCCAGTCGGGCCGGTTGTAATGCGCCACTTTAAAGCCGATGATATGTTCTTTATTAGCCAATGCCACCCTGGCTGCTTCTTCGGGAATCATATCGGTTGTATCCGATTCATAGTGTCCGCCCCGCATGCCATGCCCTACAATATTCAGGAAGGCAAGCACCCTGGTTTGCGACAGTTGGATGGTCTGTTTCTTATAGATATCAAAATTCCGCCAACCCGGGCAACCCGCATCCACTACTGTTGTAACCCCGGTGCGGAATGTAAATCCATCGGGTGACAGTGCGCTGGGCGCATTCATATAAGCCTGGTCGGCATGCGTACCCCAGAAATTATGGGTATGCATATCTATGAGCCCGGGTGTAACATAGAGCCCTCTGGCATCTACCACCTGCACGGCGGTTTCTGTAATATTCTTAGCCAGTTTAACAATTTTGCCTTTGTCGATGGCAATATCCAGGACGGCATCAATACCGTTTTTCGGATCAATTACATGGCCTCCTTTGATCAGGATTGCATAGGTCTGCGCCTGCAGCCCAATTCCCGCCAAAAGCCCTGCCACCAGCAACAACAGGCGGCTGCCGGTCAATAATTTTTTCATGCCAGCAGTTTTTGAAGTTCTTCTTTAAGTCGGCGTGCCACGATCTTATCTTCTCCGGGCTTCAGCATCCAGGCCGTAACATTTACGCCATTTTTACCGCCACCTACTTCAATAGAGGGCGACCCCATCCTGAGTTTTTCCTGCAGATCCTTTCCTTCGGCCGGTTTCCCGGAATTCTCCCAGTTAATAGACAGATTCGGGGTAATATTCCCCCCCGTTGGCACCCATATTTTTGTTTCCACTCCTTTCACTGATTTTACCGCTGTTTCGATCAATGCAATACTTTTCTCCCATTCTTTCCATTCTTTATCATGATCGCGGGCTATATACTGCTCCAAGGCCACATACATACCAAGGATCTCCTCCTTGTTCACCTTCATCCCCCTGCCTATATTAAACCCGCGGGGGGGCATATGCAAACGGGCAGCCTGGATGATTGCTTTACGCCCCATGAGCAAACCTGCACTCTGCGGACCACGAATGGCTTTGCCTCCCGAAATCTGTACCATATCAAAGCCCATATCATGGAACTTCCACAAATTCGAAACCGGTGGCACATCTGCAGCAATATCAATACTGGTAGGGATGCCGTGTTTCTTCCCAAGCGCCACCCACTCCTCCTGTGATATTTTTCCGCCCGAGGCAATATTGAGGAAATGCATCAGGGCCGTTTTTTCGTTGATGGCTTTCTCCAACTCTTCCACCGTTTCAATGGGCACAATTTTACAGCCGGTATTTATAAAGGCATGATTGTATACT
>NZ_LUKG01000044.1:7117-27991 GCF_001601815.1 Flavihumibacter sp. CACIAM 22H1 | reverse complement strand
ATTGTATACTATATCATGTGCTTTCTGGCAGATTACTTCCGACTTCATACCCGTGCCTGCTAAATGGGGCAGTGCCTCCACTTTTTTCTGATCCATACCGGTTAAAATGCCCGCCAAACCCAGTGTCATGGCAGAAAAAGCACCGGATGTTACTACCGCCGATTCGGCATGTACCATTTTGGCAATGCGTTCACCGACTTTATCCTGCAATTCATCCAGCATACAGAAATGATCTGCGCCGTAATTGATAGCATCCAGTACATAATCGTGCATCAGGGAACCGGTCATATAGGTCAGGGTTCCGGTGGCATTGATAAATGTCCGTACGCCCAGCTCTTTGAACAGATCGCGCCTGGGCGCAGCAGCCGCACTAAATGGTGCCGCCAGGGCATCCATACCTCCAACCAGGCCGGTTACGGGCAACAGGCTGAGTCCTTTTAAAATATCCCTTCTTTTCATATAAGCAGTTGTTCAGGTTATTTGTATGCAATACAGTCAATTTCAACCAGTGAATCGCCGGGTACCCCCCCTTTGGCTACAGCTACTGTGGTACGAACCGGTGGATTTTTTCCAAAGCGGCCCATATACACTTCATTCATGGCTTTATAATCCGCTATATCGTTCAGGTAAACATTTACTTTCAGCACTTTTTCCATAGAAGAACCGGCTTTGATCAGTTCCTTTTCCAGCTCTTTCAATACATGATCCGTATGCGCTTTTACATCCCCGTCGAAATGGGCGCCTTTACCGGCAATAAACACCATTCCGTTATAAGAAGTGGAGCCGGAAAACAGGGGTACTCCCTGGAAATCGGTTACATTTTTTACTTCTTTTTCAGCTGCCTTGTTTTCTGCGGCTTTCGCCACAGCAGAAACGCCTGTTACTCCCAGCAGGGAAGCAAACAGCGATTTTAATACTGATCTTCTTTGTGTAGACATAGTTGTCGGTTTTATTTTTTAGAAGGATTATTTCGGGGCGTTTTAAATTCACGACCAGGAAACTCTACGCGGAATTGTTCAATATTTCCCTGGTCCTGCAAGGTTACATAAGCGGTACGGCCATCTGTTCCGCCAAACGCAATATTGGTTGGCCGCTTCCCGATCAGCGATATTTCTACCAGCTTGGTTCCATCCGGAGCCAGCATTACAACGGCTCCTTTTCCAAACCGGGTTATGTACAAATTCCCTTGCTGATCACAACGCATACCATCCATGCCATAATCGGGGAACTCGTAAAACAACTGTTTATTTTTTACTGAACCGTCGGGCGCCAGGTCATAGACCCATACTTTCCGTTGTACCGATTCATTTACGTAAAGCTTTTTATTATCCGGACTAACTTCCACCCCGTTGGCAGTTCCCAGGGTATCAAGTAAATGAACGCTTCCGTTCGGATCAATGCGCCAAAGTTTTCCCGTACCTTCTTTCCAGTTAGGATCACTGGCATATACTCGGTCGCGGTTGTCAATAGCCAGGTCATTCGGCTGATTCATTGTTGGCTCATGCGCCAGCAGTTTCAGTTTTTTCGTAGCCGGGTTTACCAACCATACATTATGCCCGGTATAATCTGCCAGTAACATCTGCCCCTTGCTGGTAAACCGGATCCCATTGGCAATGCTCCCCTCTGGCAGGGTAAGCCAAAGCGTGGCCTTACCGTTTGGCTGAACCTGACCGATGGTTCCCTGCTTTTCAAAATTTACGGCGTACAGGTTACCCTTAGCATCCACTGCCGGCCCTTCCACCCCGCTTGTAAAGGAGTTCACCGGCGTCAGGATCTCCGATTTATGCAATTGCTCAGGAGGCTGTGCCGCCAGGGTATGGGTTAACAGAACTGCTGCCAGAAAAGCCAATTTGGTATTGTTTAGTTTCATAGTATTCGTAGTAGGGAGTATAAAAACAGTAGGTTCCCCTAGTTTGGCTATTTTTTTATTTTATCAACAAAGCGTACATATCCCCAATATTCCGGTAAATGCAGGTTTACTGAACCCTGTGGCGCCCATACAAAATAAGCGGGTTGTTCCGCAGATTTGGTGGTTCCGGTTTTTTTCCGGTACACCCCTTCTGTTACGTCCAGCGCCCAGGTAACATGAGAAAAATTCATGCGCCATTCCTGTCCGGCTATGCTTGAATTGGGTAATATAGGTTTTAATGCAGCAAAGGGGATGGCTAGTTCCACCGCCCACCCTTTATCCCGGTCAGCGGGCTGGTTAAGTGTTCCATCCAGGTGAATGGCTTTTTTAAGGCCAGGCAAGTCAAAACTGCTAACCTGTTTTCCTCCATCCCGATAGGGCTTCGTGAGCAGCAGATCCCACACTGTGCCATAGGCGTTGATCTGTATCTCCGCATAGTTGTTCATGTCCCCGTCCGGATCCATAAAAATTTCCAGGGCGTGGTCCATAAAAACAGCAGCATCATGGGTTTGGAGGGTAGCCCATAAATCAGATTGCTCCAAACGGGCATATATATACAGATACACATCATCCCAACACAGTTTCAGTTTCGACTGTACGGTCGGCGCGTCGGGTCCACCTTTGATTTCACGAAAATCATCGGTAAAAGGAATGGATGACCAAACCAACTCCGTTGCATTCCCGTCGATCTGCATCTTTTCGCCGGTTCTGTAAGCGGTGTATACTGGCGGCGCTTTCATTTGCTGGGCCACTACCGGTACAGCACAAACGAAGCAAAGCCCTGCCAGGAACATATACTTCATTACCTGCTGAACTGCCATAAACTGCTTATTTGGAGTAAGATAACACAATTGGACGCGCAATTCCATTAAGATCGTATACAATTTTACCGGCCCGGATCGTCATTTCGCAAACCAGTTTATGCCGGGCTGTAATTTTTGTACCCGTACGATCCCAGAATCCATAGTCGCCGGGTGCCAGTTGCAATACAGCAATATCCGCTACGGAACCTACGGATAAATGGCCCAGTTCCTGGCGTTGAATAGCCTGTGCCGGGGCCCAGGTAGCTGCATTAATGACCGCTTTCAGGTCCATTTTCAGGGCAAGAAAAGTAGACATAACATTCAGCATATCTTTCATAGCACTGTTCATACTGCCAATGTGTAAATCCGTACTAATGGTATTGGGAAAAAAACCGGCTTTGGCAGCGGGAATAGCCTGTGAAAATGCAAAACTGGCCCCACCATATCCCACGTCAAATAATATCCCGGCGTCCTGTGCTTTTTTCACAAAGGGCTTTAGCTGCCTGGTTAGCGGGTCCACAATGGGTTCTCTCCGGGCCAGTTCGGTAAATGCATGGGTATAAATATCACCCGGACGAAGGTGTTTGAAAAACAGTTCCTCGATGGACAAAGGCGGGTGATCTCCTCCGCCAAAATCTATAATTACGGGTAGCCTGGCCAGCTTACCCGCTTCCACCGCCCTGTCTACCGGAATCCATTCCGCTGGTTCGTAATGGGCTACTTTAAAGCCCACAATCAGGTCGGGGTACTGGCGGGCAACGGCTGCGGCCATACGCGCATTCATATCAGTCGTATCCTGTTCCCAGGCACCTCCCCGCATCCCCTCGCCAACTATATTCAGAAAGGAAAGTACCCTGGTAATACTATGATCAATGATATTCTGTTTAAACAGTGGAAAATTTTTCCAGCCTGCTCCCCCGCAATCCACTGCGGTGGTAACTCCATTGCGCAGGGTAAACCCATCGGGTGCTACGGCTACCAGTCCATTGCTCAGGTAATGATCAGGCGCTGTTCCAAAAAAATGATGTCCGTGAATATCGATCAAACCCGGCACAACCAGCATACCCGCAGCCAGCACCACCTGTTTTGCACCGGTAGTATCCAATTGTTTTTGTATAGCTGCAATTTTTCCATCGCGGATTCCAATATCCATTACCTGGTCAATGCCGTTTTTAGGATCAATTACCCGCCCTCCCTTGATCAGGACAGAATAAGGCTGCGCATACCCCGGCAGTATGCCTGCCATCCACCAGCAAGCTACCAGCAGTAGATACTTCATACTACATTGTTTAGTTCTTTCAGTATATGATTGGCCACGATCTTATATTCGCCTTCCCGCAGCATAAATACGGTTAGGCTGATGCCCTTTTCATTGCTCAAAACTTCAATAGAAGGGCTGCCATTTCTTAATGCCAGTTGCAACTCAGCGGGTTTAATGCGCAGCCGGGTAGGGGCCCACTGAATTTGTAAAGTAGGGGTATGATTGGCCAGCGGTGGAATTACCAGCTCGGTTGTTACACCTGCCCGTTTTTGCACTGTAGTGGCGATAAAATTCACCTGGTCCATCCAGCTTTTCCATTCTTTAGCATGGTCTATACTGGTGTATTTTTCCAGGGCTGCCAGCATGCCTACCACTTCTTCCTTATTCACTTTCATGCCTCTTCCAATGGTACCTCCCCTGGGCGGCGCACTTAAGCGGGCTGCTTTTATAAGGTCTTTGCGGCCCATCAGTATGCCGGCACTCTGCGGACCTCTCAATGCTTTTCCGCCGGAGATGCATACCAGGTCAAATCCCATTTCATTAAAGCGCCAGAGGTTTTCCACCGGGGGTACGTCCGCCGCAATATCAATCATGGTAGGGATAGCCCGTTTTTTTCCGGCAGCCACCCATTGTTCATGCGAAATTTTACCCAGGTTAGCATGCGCATTTAAAAACCAGAGCAGCGCGGTTTGGTCATTAATGCGTGCATCGAGCTCGTCCAGCGTTTCTATTTCCACAATACGTACGCCTGTATTGGTAAGCGCATGTACATACCCGCTATTATGCGTTTTTTGTACAAGCACCTCTGATTTCATTCCATCCAGCCTGGGTAATTGGGCTATTTTTTTGGGATCTGTGCCGGTTAATACCCCTGCCATTCCCAGCACCATGGCCGACCAGCAACCGGCAGTAACGGTTGCCGCTTCCGCTTTACAGATCTGTGCAATCCGCTCACCCACTTTATCCTGTACTTCATCAAGCATTACATAGGATTTAGATACGGCATTGATAGCCTCCATTACCTCGGGGTACATCAGGGAAGCTGTCATAGCGGTATAGGTTCCGGCTGCATTAATGAAAGAGCGAAGGCCGAGCTCTTTTATATAATCTTTCCCCGCCGGGGTTTTATCAGGTGCTGCCAGGGCAGGCAATCCACTTACGGTTAAACCCGCTCCCAGTGGAGCTACCGATATATATTTCAACAGGTCCCTTCTTTTCATAGTAAATTATTTTAGCAGCAGATGATTATGTTCTTGCACTGATCAATACTTTTTTACCCTGAATACTGGCTTCAAACAAACCCGAGGACACCAGCAACTGCAGCACCATTTTCAGATTTAACCCGGTAGATATAAATCCTGAAAACTGTTGTTGCGGTACTACCCCCGCAAACTGGAAATCCATTTTATACGTGCGGGTTAATGCTGCCAACAGCCCTTTCATATCCGCTTCTTCAAAAACCAGGAACTGCTGATCATCTGCAGCCGGTAATTGAGTACTCAATTGCGGGGCATCCAGGGGAACAGATTCAAACCGCAGGTACCCTTCGTCGGTGGTATTTACACAACTGGCAAAAGCAACCGATTTCATCGAATTTTCCGGGGCCTGTACATAAAATGCAGCCAGCATAGATGGAGGTAATTCTTCCTGCACCCGTAGGCTGGCTTCTGTGCAACGATGTACGAGGGAAGCGGGTTTCAGGTAAAAATATACGGAGGAGGCAAAGAGCAATACAAAACATCCGATGGCAATTTGCCGAATCCAGTTGATACCCGGCCTAACTGCCGGTACTATATCTTCTTTTAATCTTTGCTGCAAAGCCAGCAACTGTAGTTCTTTGCGTTGCTGCAGATCGTCCGTTTCATTCAACAGCAAATTCTCTTCCTCCGTCCGCTTAATGGTTTCCAGTAACCACATAGAAGCAGCTTCGTCGAGCTCTCCTTTGAGGAAGCGGTCAATGATTGATATGAAAGAAGGTTGTTCCAGTTGCCTGTATTTTTGCTTAGGTAAAGCCAAGTGAATAGCGCAGTTCGCGCAAGGCCTTGGTTAAATGATTTTCTACTGTTTTTGGAGATATCTGCAGTAACACCGCTATTTCTTTATGACTAAGCTGTTCTTCCCTGCTTAGTTTGTAGACCTGTTTACATTTGGAAGAAAGCTGGTTAACAATTGAATTAACATGATCCAGCAATTCTTTCTGCTCTATCTGTTCCTGGCTGCTTACCAGTTGGTATTGTTTTTCAAGGGCTGACAATGCCTCTGCCGGAATTTTCCCCGATTTAATTTTCCGAATTACTTCATAGCGTACAGAAGCTGCCAGGTAGGCACTGAACGATACCGTAATTTTCAGTTCCTGGCGGTTGTTCCAGATACGGACAAATATCTCCTGGATGATGTCTTCACAGGCAGGCTGATCTTTCAACAGTGCAAAAGCTTTCTGGTACATAAATGCCCAATAGCGATTGTATAAAATCGCCAGGGCTTCTTCATTGTTATTGCGAAGCCGGCTCAGCAGTTCTTCATCCTGAATGGTTGCTTCCCCCATGTAATTGGTTTTAATCGTTATTTGGCGCCTGAACGGGTATTTATTTCTTTCCGCTGTTCCTGTACTTCTTCAATGGATACTGCACTTGCATTATTTCCGAAACTCTGCCTGATATACGTCAGCACCTGGGCAATTTCAGCATCGGGCAAAAACCGGTGTTGCGGCATATTGGAATTATAGGGTTTTCCATTCACTTCTATCGGTCCATCCATACCCATTAATACCAGCTTTATCAGCCTGGCTTTATCACCTGTTACCCAATCGGTATTATTCAGGGGCGGAAACCGGTTTCCATCTCCCTGCCCGTTTTTCTGGTGACAGCCGCTGCAATAACGATTGTAGATCTTTTCGCTATTGGATACCATGCCTGCTTCAAGATCGTCTTTTTTTACATCCGGTGTTCGAATATGGGCCAGAACTTTTCGGGCTTCCATGGCCGCCAGTTGCTTTTTGCCGAATTTCTTTTTACCGGTATAAAGTACCCGCCATATTTTACCCTGTTCCGTATCACTTAGGTAGAGAGAGCCATCCGGGCCCACGCTCATGCCCATAGGCCGGTAGCGCGCATTGTTAACATTAATGATCGGATCCACTTCCGCAAAACCATCTGCAAACACTTCCCATTCACCGGTGGGTTTGTTATTTTTAAAGGGTACAAATACGATTATATAACCCGATTGCGGGTAGGGAGCCCTGTTGGTAGAACCATGAAAAGCAATAAATGCCCCGTTCTTATAATGCTCCGGAAATTGATTGCCCGTGTAAAAAAGAATATCGTTTGGCGCCCAATGCCCGGGAAATCCGATCAGGGGATTCACATATTTCCCCGAACTGTCGGCAATTTTTCCATTTCCACCATATTCCGGCGACAGGATCCGCTTTCCTACCAGTTGATTGTAATAATAATAGGGCCAGCCCGCATCGTCGCCTTCCTTTATTTTTAGAAATTCCTCGGAAGGAAGCAAGGCACTTTCCCAGGGCGTATAAATATCGGGGTAAAGGCGATACAGGTCATCCCTGCCATGGTGTACTACATAAAGTGCATCATCGGCCATATTCCAGTCCATACCCACAATACTGCGCAATCCAGTAGCATAACGCACCCCGTCTTTTTGGGTTTGATTGAGTTTATTGGCATCAAATTTCCAAACACCTCCATGGTCGTCTAACCAGGGACAAGGATTTATACCCGGCGAACCCGGTACCCGGTTTTTTTCCTGGCAGTTGTTATTGGGCGCGCCAAATGCCACGTAAATATTGCCCTTTTTATCAAACGTAACAGGTTTGGCAATATGCTCATGCCGGCCATGAGGGTGGTCATCTATTACCACCGTTTCAATGGGGCCGGTTGGCACCAGTTGCGCCGGGTCCAGCTTTTGCCGAAATACATTTAATTCAGAACTGAAATAGATATACCCGTTGTATACCCGCATGGCAGTGCCATAACTACCACGATCCTGGTAATCGCCAAATTTAACCAGTTGATCGGCCTTGCCATCCTTATCGGTATCACGGATGGCCATATTACCGCCAATGCTATCGGGAAAACGAAGTTTCACGTAAATATCGCCGTTGGTATTTACGGCAATATGTCGCGCTTTCTCGCGCAAACTATCTACCACTACCAATGCCTCAAATCCTTCCGGCAAAAATAGTCCGCCATTATCCGGATCTGCAACAGGTTGTAATAAAGGAAGTGTGCTGGAAGATAATACCAGCAGCAATACCAATCCGAGCAATTTAAAGCGCCTCATATCGGGGGAGCAATTTAGTTTTGGAACAACCTTTCCTGCTTATGTTACAGAACCATCCATTTTGTAATCAGGAATCAGGAAGTTCCTGTAAAAAAGCAGGTAATCCATTCAAAGAGTCTAAAACCACCGCATCCCCCATTCTTTGTTCTCAAAAATCTTTTACTCATCTATTGTATTGAGCTGACAGCTTTATTATATTACAACAAATTTTTATTACTTCCATCAATCACCAGATCATGCGGCTTCTCCCTTTTTTATTACTCTTCCTTTCTACGGGCAGTGCGGCGCAGCAGTATTATGCCGGCAAAAAAACCGCTATCCGTTTTACAGACCGGTCGGGTGAAAAAATAAAAGAAGAAGAGGCAGACCTGCTCATTGCCGTTACCAAGGTAAACGATACCCTGTTTAGAAAAGACGTGTACAAAGCTTATGGCCCTTTAGAAGTGAGCCATTCGTACAAAACCAACAACCTGGATGAATTACATGGCCGTACCATCGAATACAAAAAAAACGGGCTTGCAGATCAGTTTGGTTTTTACCTAAACGGCCAGAAAGAAGGCGAATGGCTATTGGTGAACGACAGTGGAAGAATTTATAAAAAACAGTATTTTTTACAGGGAAAACTTACTAAAACGGAAGAGGTTCAACGGCCTGCAATGGATTCCTCCAAGCCATTAGGCGATGAATTTGAAGCCCAGTTTACCGGTGGCTTTGAAGCCTGGAGAAATTACCTGCAAACCAATATGAACTACCCGAAAAAAGCTATTAAACTGGAAATAACAGGCACCGTTACGATTTCCTTTATCGTAAACAAAGACGGTACTGTCAACTATCCATTCCCCTATCGCTCCGTTTATTATTACCTCGATATGGAAGCCCTTCGTCTTATTGAAAACTCCCCTGCCTGGAAACCGGCATACCAAAACAACCAGCCGGTTGCTTCCTTTTTTTTACAGGGCATCAGCTTTAAACTATCTAATTAATGCCCTAAGGGTAACCTGCTGGTTGCTTTCTGCCTGGCCATTTTGGCCCTGCTGGTATTATACCGTAATCTGCTGCTCTTTCAGTACTTCTTTGATGGCGTTTAGAAGGGCTTCAATATCTTTCGGGAACAGGTAACCGATATTGCCAATACGGAAGGCATCCATCAGGCTCAGTTTACCGGGGTAGATTACCAGTCCCCGATCACTTAATGCCCGGTAAAATTGCATGAAATCAAAATTGGGATCCTGTGGGTATAAAAATGAGCTGATGATATGCCCCTGGATGGAATGGTCGAGATAGTACTTAAAACCCATCTCCTGCATGCCTTTATCCAGCATGGCTTTGTTTTTCTTGTAGCGGGCTTCCCGCGCAGCTATGCCGCCTTCGGCGTCCAGTTCACGAATAGCCTGGCGAAAAGCCAACAAACTATGCGTAGGCGGTGTAAACCGGAATTGTCCGTTTTTACCAAGCCCGTTCCACTGGTCATAAAGATCAAGACTTAAACTACGGGCATTGCCTTCCGCTTTCAATAAGGCGCTTTTTTTACACAGCACAAAAGAAAAGCCGGGCACGCCTTCGATGCATTTATTGGAAGAAGACACCAGGAAATCGATGTGCAGGGCTTTCATATCCATTACTACGCCACCGAAACTACTCATCGCATCCACAATAAATACCTTACCCTGCTCCTTACAAAGAGCGCCGATAGCAGCAATAGGGTTAAATAAACCGGTGGTGGTTTCGGAGTGTATACAGGCCACCTGTGTTATTGCCGGATCCTGCTTCAATAAATCTGCCACCACTGCAGGCTCCACAATTTCATTTTCCGGGAAGTTATGCACCACATAGTTCAATCCATGTACTTTGGCCATTTTTACGATCCGTTCGCCATAAGCCCCGTTCACCAATACCAGTAATTTATCGTTTTTGCCCACTACAGAACTGATAACAGATTCAACGCCGAAAGTACCAGACCCCTGCATTAATACAGATTCATAGCCCATCTCTTCCGATACAAAAGCCAGGCGAAGCAGTTCGGAACGAATATCTTTAACCACCTGAATAAATTCATCATCTCTTGAACCCAGGTCACGCAGCATGGCTTGCTTTACGGTAGGAGAAGTAGACAGCGGACCCGGTGTAAACAATAGTTTATCTTTCATTGCTTGTAGATTTAATAGATAGAAAAATCTTGAAGTTTTTTGGTAATAGGACTTTGAATACCCAGTTTACGATTAAAGAAAACAGACAATACCACTAACAAAACCAGGCAAAACAGGGTGGTAAAATAACTGAAATGCAGTAATACCTTACTCCACTGCAGATCACGCATAAAAAATTGTTTATAGAGCAATAAACCTACACTGCCCAGGTAACCGATGGAATCACAGATATAGATAAAAAAACCCGCATTGGCCTTTAATTTAAACAGCGCAATGATCCGTTCAAACACCGCTACCTGTATAGGTATATAGGCAAGAAACAAGCCCATTCCCAGTAACAGCATCCATGTGTAGGGCTCAATAAGTTTATACTGAAAAAGCAGGGAAGCAAGCCCACTTAGCAATATCCCAAATCCCATCAGTTGCAGGGTTAGCCAAAACCCTTTGATATTGTTCCGGAAAAAGGACAGAGAACCTACCAATATGATTACCACCGCGCCCGTAATTAGCTCGGTTTGACTGAACACGGTAATATCGCGGGTTGGTTGAATTTCTTCCCATATCTCTACCGAGAAATTATCCCGAAAATCGCGCAGGGTAGCCAGCAGCGAGTAGAGTGCTACCATGGAACCGATGCCCCAACCAAGATGCCGCATTACTGCTTTTTTATCTTCATGGGTCATTGGCAGGCGCTCTACCCGCAATAATTTATCGGTATCGGAAGGCGGTGGAATCTTGGACAGCATCCAAACGAAAAACAAAAAAAGCGGCAGAAAAATAACCCCTATAAAAGCAGGCATCCAGAATTCTGAAATACCCGGAAAAATCCGCACAATAAACAGGTAAATAGTTTTCAGGATACCAGAAGAAACGATCAGGCTGATGCTTAATCCCATGCCCAGTGTTTCGGTAAATCTTCTACCCTCGAGGTAACTGAACACAATACCCCATACCATACCCAGGGGCAGCCCGTTAAAAAATAGAAAAATGAAATTATACGGGGCAGGTACCATTCCAAAACCTACCAGGCTTATTTCAGCAATGCCGATCAAACTTATAATCAGGACAATTCTCCGGGAAGCTGCCAGTTCAGAAATTACTTTAATGCCGAGGAACTTTGACAACATATACCCCAGTACCTGGGCAATAATCAATACGGCTTTATAATTCATGCCCATCCATTCCATACCGGCATACGTGCCGGCATTAAAAGGTTTTCTGAATGCGTACACGCAGAAATAAGCACCAAAGGCCGCCACCATGGACCAGGCAATAAACAGGAAACGGGAGCTTTCGAGTTTTTGGGTTAAAGCATTCATGCGTTCTTGTTTACCAGGGCAAAGAGTGGGTTTTTACATAACTGAAACATTTCATCGCTTCAATTACGCCCTCTTTAATTCCCAAACCAGAATCCTTTACGCCCCCGAAAGGAGAAGATTCAATCCGGTAACCAGGCACTTCATTGATATTAACTGTGCCCATCCTTAATTCTTTCACAAAGCGTATGGCATGGGCCATATTATTGGTAACAACGCCCGACGATAAGCCAAATGCGGTTGAATTGCTGATAGCGATGGCTTCCTCAACAGTATTAAACTTAATAACCGGCGCCAGGGGACCAAAAGATTCCTGCACCACCATGCGTGCATGATTCGGCACATTTGAAATTACCGTAGGCTCCAGCAGGGCACCGGTTCTTTTGCCACCAAATTCCAGTTTAGCGCCTAAGGCAATAGCTTCCTTGGTTACGGTTTCCAGGTAAATAGCGGATGCTTCGTCGATTACCGTACCTACTATGGTTGATTCATCGGCCGGATCGCCGGATTTATAGTCAGCGGCCTTTTTTACCAGTTTTTCTACAAATACATCGTAGATAGAAGCCTGCACCAGGATGCGTTTTACGGCCGTACAACGTTGTCCGCTATTTTTGAAAGAACCTTCTGCAGCCAGTGTTACTGCCAGGTCCAGGTCCGCATCTTCCAGTACAATCAACGGATCATTTCCGCCGAGTTCCAGAATTACTTTTTTATAACCGGCCGTTGCAGCTATATGTTTTCCCACAGCCACACTTCCGGTAAAAGAAACCAGCTCTACCTGTGGATGTTGCACCAGCGGTTCAGCAATTTCTTTCGTGGGGCCCAACAATACACTTAACATGTAAGCGGGCAACCCGGCTTCGTACAAAAGTTCTACCAGTTTAATGGCCGTAAGAGGCGTTTTTTCTGATGGCTTCAGAATAACCGGTGTACCCATAGCAATAGCCGGGATGATTTTATGCACCACCTGGTTCAGCGGATGATTAAAAGGGGTAATGCACACTGCCAGTGTAAGCGGTTCTCGCTGCGTAAAAATTTTCCGGGCTTTGCCGTTGGGAGAAATATCACAACTGAAAACCTGCCCATCGTCTTTCAGGGTTTCCATGGCGGCAAACATCAGCACATCGTGTGCCCGGCCTGTTTCATAACGGCCATCGCGTATGCAAAGCCCGGCTTCAGCACTGATCAGTTGCGCAAATGCTTCTTTGCGCTCCATCAATAACAACCTGGCTTTATCAATAATAGAGTAGCGTTCGTACCGGGTTAACTTTTTGCCGCCTTTAAGGGCTACGGCAACAGCTCTTTCGGCATCTTCCGCCCCAGCCAAACTTACACGGCCTACTACGCGATTATCATAAGGAGATCGTACTTCATGAAATTTACCGGAATCGATTTTCTGGCCATCGATATAACAAAACCAATCCATCACCGGTGTTGTATTTACACTCATAAAATTTGTTTAAACGATGGTACCATTAATGGTGAAGTCAAAAATGTCAAAATTGCGGGGATCTCCACCTGCTTTCAGGCGATAGGCGGGTGTCAGCGGATGAGACAGTACCATTGGCACCATTTCTTCATAGCGGCCGCCATGCGAACGCAGGGTACCATCCAGCGCAGCCAGGTCGTGATAGGAAGCTTTTCTTCCCAGCACTACATCTCTTCCCCCCAGCACTACGAGGTCGCCAATGCGGTCGGCTGGCTGCTCCAGCAAATGGGCTGCCATGGCGCGATCGTATACTTCGGTTATACCCGGCTGTTGCATCAGCCATGTTTTAACAGCTTCCAGTTGGTCGAGCGCATCCAGGTGCACTACCACATAAGAACCCAGCGCCCCGTGGTGTTTTACATAAGGATCGGTAATGGGACAAATAACCCGGAACCCCAGATCACCAAATTGCTGCTCCAGTATTTCCTCTACAAAAATTACGTTGGGCGAACCGTCTGCTTTCACTTTGGCATTCATGCCATGATCAGCCGTAGCACCTACTACCGCACCCAGTTCCAGCAGCTCGCCGATGAGGCGATCCTGTGCTTCGTAAAAATCAAGTGATTCCGGAGCTTCCTGCGCATAAGTATGCTGCATATAATCGGTAAAGGACAGGTAAAGAAAATCTGCCAATCCCTGTTTAATAAACGCCACCCCGGCTTTTAATACAAACAAACTGGCATCAGCGCTGTAAATAGCCGGTGTTGCAGCGCCTACAATTGCTTCTACATTTTCTATGCCATGGGTATCCAGTTTCGCCTGGTTGGCTTTTTCGGCAGAGATGGCAATCCCCTTCATTTCATGTGATAAAATATCGCGTAGTTTTTCCTTGGCAGTTACTACGGCCACTTTTCTGCCCGCATTGGCCGCTGCCGCCAGTATCGTGGAAGAACGCAGGTAAGAAGCTGAATTCATCATCACTTCCTGCTTCAATTGGGGATCGTATAAGTAGTTACCACAAATACCGTGTACAGCGGGGGACACACCTGTTACAATGGAGGAATTATTTACATTGGTAAACGAAGGCAGGGCACCGCGTACCATTCCCCGGTAACCAAAACGGGTCATTTTTTGCATAGTAGGCATGCGGCCATGTGCCATGGTTGTATCCAGGTATTCATCCGCTGAACCGTCCATACAAATCACCACAATTGGCTTGGCAGGTGGATTGTAGGTACGCCCATTCAACGTAAAGGGAGTGGTATTCATTTGAACTTGTTTAGTAGTATAAAACTTTTTGTTTAGTATAAATATACAGCAAATAAACAAAAAGCTTTTGAATAAGCAAGTTTTTTTCCTGTTAGGGAATTATTAAGGAAGGGTTACTTATTGATAAAAAAGTAGATTACCAGCATCAGGGTATCAGATTTACCCGGGTTGGAAAGCCGGTGGCCGAGGCGGCCATCAAAAAATATAGAATCGCCCTGCTCCAGGCGGTATTCATACCCGTCGATTTCGTAGTGCAGGCTTCCTTGTATAATGTATTTAAATTCGTAGGCTTCTGTGTGTACGGTTTTTTTTCGGCTGGCGCCTTTTTCCAAAGTCAGTAATACTATATCTGTACTGCCTCCAGCCAGGGTGCGGGTCAGTATCCGCTCGTACCGGAAGCCTTTATCCGATTCTTTCTGGATGGGTTTATAATCACTTTGCCGGATAATCAGCACGCCGCTTTGCCCGGCGGCTGATTTGAGCTCATTAAAAAAATCAGGCAGGTTAATTTCCAATGCAAGAATCACTTTCATCAGCACTGGCAAGGAAGGGATTGCCCGGTTGTTTTCGACCTGTGAAATCAATCCCTTACTTACCTCTGCCCGGTCGGCTAATTCCTGGACCGTAATATTTTTTGCTTTTCGAACTTCTTTAATCTTATTGCTTATCTGGATGATCAGGTCTTCTTGCATATGTCAAATTACAATTCTGCAAGGAAACTTACCACATCGCGGATTTCTTTTTTACTAAGAATTTCGCCCATATTCGGCATACTGGAAGCCGCATCTATGCGTTTTTCTACCAGTGTTTTTTCAAATTTCTCCGGTGCCGCATCGCCCGATTTTACAAGTAGGTATGTCGCTTTATCTTCTAGCAGAATTCCTGAAATGGTTTTGCCACCTTTCAGTTTAAGGGTTACCATTCCATAACCCGGCGCCAGCCTGGCTCCTGGGTTTACCAATGCTTCCAGGAGCTGCATACGACTAATACGTTTAGACACATCGTTCAGGCGTGGACCTGCATTGCCACCATAATCATCAATCGCATGGCAACGGATACACTGGGCCGCCTGGTTTCCGTAAAAAATCCGTCGGCCTTTTTCCGGTTGTCCGCCATACAGCGCCGCTGAAAATTTCGCCAATTCATTGCCCTGGTCAATTTTTGCCAGGATCTGCTTAAGCTTATCTTTCAATACCGGGGCGCCAGTACTGTCTATAGCATCTTCGAGTTCAATACGGATTTCCGGCGAAAGTTTTCCCTGTTCCAGTTTAGCGAGCTGTTCTTCAAATACGGGTTGTGAATTAGTTACAGGAACTGTTCCCAATGTCAGCAGGGCTGCCTGTTTTTCTTCGGTTGACCGGGTATTGATTACTTCGGCCAGCAGTTTGGTCATCAGGTCGGCAGGCAGCGGTGTTTTACCCAGCAGGTCGATCCCCGCAACCCGTACTTCTTTCTCTTTATCTGATAATGCCTGGCGGATGGCATCGCCCATCGTTTCTACTTTTAATGCGGCCAGCGAAAGCAGTGCTTCGCGGCGTACTTTGCTATCCTTATCGGTCTGCAGCACTTTGCTCAAAACGGGCGCCGCCGCGCTGATTTCGAGTTTACTGACCGCCTTTGCAGCGGCCATACGAACCGTGGGATCCTTATCCGTTAATAATGCTATCAAGGGTTGTTCGGCCTGGGTCCTTACGGGAGCAGGGGCTCTTTCCACTTTTCCCCTGAGGCGGCCGTCTACCCTGTCGAGTACCGATGGTTTTATCCAGGTACTGAGGGCATTCAGGGCCTCTACCCGCAGTACGGCCGGCTTATCCGTGGCGGCCGCATAGGTCAGAAGGTTTTTGAGCGCGCTTTCGGTACCTACCCGCAGGTTCGCATTGATTGCGCGGCGAACCAGGGCTTCATTTTTAAAGCGGGTACTTACCAAAAGATCACCAAGTGCGGGCAATGCTTTCGGAATAGAAAGATCATCGTTAATAGCACGGGCTGTTTCGGTAACAATAAACTCATCCGGGTCGGCCAGGAAAACGCTGATGCCCGGATCTTCCATCCGCCGTAATGCCACTACTGCCGCAATCCGTACTGCCCTGGAGGCGTCTTTTGCCAGGGCCAGCACCGGGGCGGCCTTACCGATTCTTGCCAATGCCAGGCTACCGGCATGCCGGAGATAAACGTCTTCTTCATTATTGGCCCGCAGCATATCAATGATCGGCTGAACAGCCGGAGCATAAGCTATGCGACCCAATGCTTCCGCGGCAAAAAAACGGGCCCTGCCGTAGTTATCTTTCAATAAGGGAAGTAAGGCATCGCCCGCTGCTTTGTACCGGATATCGCCCAGCCATTTAGCCACCTGGCTGCGGATTTCCGGGTCTGCATCTTTCAGATAAGGAACCAGTACCGCAGCCTGCTGCGCATCTTTTCTGCCCAGTTGAGCAATGCCCCAAATTGCGTGTACCCGGGCTAATTGCCGGTTGGTTTGTTTAAGTTCCTGTTCAAAAACCGGCCGGGAAGCATTGCCTCTTTTAGCCAGTTCAAACTGTGCTTTCATACGTACCCGCATATCTTCATGCCCCAATAACAGCGCCAGCGCCTCGGGCTTTTGTTTACTGAAATCAGCCGCTAATAATTCTTTGGTTTGTTTGCGCAGGGCAGTGGCGGCATCAGCGGCATCGTCCAGCTTCCAGATACGACCAAATAAACCCGTTCCCCAGCCATCGATCCAGTCGGCTATGTACAAGGCGCCATCCGGACCAAAATCTAACCCGGTAGGAAGAATTCCACCTACTATTTTTTTAGTAGTTCCTAATTCAAAACCGGCGCCCTTAGGGGTTAGGGTAAAACCGTGCACCCCCGATCCTGCCGCATTGCCTACAAACTCTGCTACAAAAAAATGGTTCTTATACTGCGGTCCCATTGCGGTACCGGGATTGTATACAAAACCAGCCGGACCGCTTACATAATTGGTGATACAGGGCGTTATGTACGCGGCCTGCCCCTCCCAGCGGGGCAGGTACATTTTTTCATCCATCCAAACTTTGTAGGTATTGTTATCGGGGTCGTTGTATTTTCCATACTGCCAGTTAGAACGCCAACCGGCATCTGACCCATTTACGATATAAACCAGGCGTTCTCTTTCCCCGGCATGGTCACCATCATTGTCTTCACTTACCAGGTTTCCGTATTGATCAAAGGCAAATTCATGTGTATTGCGCAGTCCGGCCGCAAAGATCTCAAAATCACTGCCGTCTGGATTTGAACGGGCAATTACACCGCTGTTGGGGTATTCCCATTTGGTGCCATCCGGTCCTTTTCCGTTGAACCCGATATCTCCGATCTGCCAGTAAATTTTTCCGTCTGGTCCCATTTCCACGCCCGACATGCCATGCCCGCTGAACCCGATATGAATGCCATAGCCAGTAGAAATGGCCGTTTTTTCATCCGGAATGCCATCACCATTTTTATCGCGCATCCGCCATAGATCGGGGGCTACTGCTACATACATATCGTTGCCATCTACCAGCACGCCACCGGCCACATCTGTTACTTCATCATGAAAATCATCTACTACCAACTGAGAGCGGTCTGCTACGCCGTCACCATTGGTATCGTCTAGCCGGAAAATATTTTCCTTCTCAATGGTAAGGTCGCGCCAGTCTCTTGAGCTATCGCCGTTTACATCTTTAAGCCAGCCGTTTCTGGCGCTGTTCTCCGGTGATAATTCCTCGTGCAGAAATTTTCGTCTATCCTCTACCGTTTGAAGTGAAATGGAAGCAATTTCCCAGTCGCGGTGGCCACGGATATCAAACTCCGAGTTTACCTGCCGGTTTGTTTTGTTATAATACACGCGCCCCTGATCATCAATATCAATGGCAATTGGAGAAATTACCAGCGAATCTATGCCCCATAAAGACATGCTCAGGTTCGATCCACTATCTACCGTTGGCTTAATTAAACGCGCTACCGAATCGGCAAACCGGCTGGTATACGCAGGATCAAAAGATTTTGGTGGATTGTTTTTTTCAGCGGCTTCTTTACAGGAAAAAAGCAGGGTCAGTGCACCTGCAACTAGGCAACCGTATTTCATTCGTTGTACTTTGTTGGTCATGTAGGAATAGATGTAAAAATTACGCTTTTTAGCGGGAGCTGCAAAGAACCGGCACAGTAAGATAAAATATAGGTAGAAATCGTGCAGTTATATCTAATTTCGACCGCATGAAAGCCTTTTTTTTCCTGCTATTGAATGCCTTCCTGTTTGCTGAAGGATTGGTTGCCCAGGCCCAAACCAACCCGCCGATGATTTGGCATAACCCTGCCCTGGCTGAAAAAGCGGTGGTCGAAGGCCGGCTTTGGCAAACCGGGCTCAACCAGTTCTATGACCGTTTACCTGCCAAAGCAACCGGGCTGGTTCGGACCGAAGTAATGAACCTGGCGCATAATTCAGCGGGCACCTATATCCGCTTTCATACCAGTGCAAAAAAAATCAGTATCCGCTATCAGGTATCCGGCGGATTACAGTTTCCGCACATGCCGGCAACCGGGGTGAGCGGGGTGGATCTTTATGCACAGGAAATATCCGGCAACTGGCAATGGGTACGCGGCCGCTACCAGTTTGGAGATACCATTCGTTATGATTTTCCTTCCATAGATTCAACCGTTCGCGTGCGTGAATACAGGTTGTACCTGCCCCTGTACAATACCGTTAGATGGATGGAAATTGGCGTACCGGAGAACCAGCCCTTGCAATGGGCAGCCCCCGAAACAGCGGCCCCGATTATCTTGTACGGCACGTCTATTTTGCAGGGTGCCTGCGCCAGCAGAGCAGGCCTTGCCTGGACAAATATCCTGGGAAGAAACCTTTCAACCCCTTTGGTGAACCTGGGTTTTTCCGGTAATGGAAGAATGGAAAAAGAGCTGATTGACCTGATCGCAGAGCATCCCGCCAAACTGGTGGTGTTGGACTGTATGCCCAACCTCAGTGATCTTGACCTCTACCCAAAGGAAGAGTTATTGAAGCGATATCGATATGCCGTGGAAACCATTCGCAAAACCAATCCAAACCTGCCACTTATCCTAACCGAGCATTGTTGTGGTTTACCCGGCACCAATATGGACCTGGGACAAAGGGCCGGTTTTGCTACAGCCAGTATTACCGTTGCGGAAATTTATCAGGCCCTGGTAAAAGAGGGTTTTAAAAACCTGCATTTGTTAACAGCAACCGCCATTGGATTTGATAAGGAAAGTACGGTAGACGGGGTACACCCCAACGATATCGGCATGCTGAAATACGCGCGTGCTTATGAGCAATTGATAAAGAAGATCCTGTGGCGTTAAGGGCTCAGGCTTTCTTTGCGGGGTTCTTTTCCGGGTATCCGTCTTTTGATTCCTGAAAACTCCCCATCTGCTCATTCTGCTCATCGCGGTAAGAAGGAGTGGGTTTGGTAAAGTAGGAAGTCTTGCGGCGCGCGCTTCTTTTCCGGCTTTTAAGCGTTTTATGTTCGGAGCTTTGTTTCATAATACGTAAGATTTAAGCCAGCAACTGCCGGCATTCCTCGGCACAATGTTTACAAAGAGTAGCTGTTTCCTGGCAATGGTCATGGGAATGTTTTTCGCATTCAGCAGCACAGGATTCACAAACCTCAGCACAAAGGCTTAACAGGGTAAACACGAAGGGACTTTGCATGGCCAGCAAATCGGCCGTTGTTTTGGAAACGCTGGCTGCTTCCATATTAAGTTGTATACAGTTGCGCATAGCTTCCAGGCTGGATTCTTTTAAACAACTGGCCGCACAGTATTCTGTAGCAGCGTAGGCCCGTAAACAGGCTTCAACGCAGGCTTTGTATTTTACATGAAGATTATCCATAAGGTTTTTACCCTTATTTTAAAAAAACCCTGCCATCACTTCAGGCAGGCTTGAAGGTATTGGCTGTTATGGGGTTTAGCAGCGATTGGAATAATTCCAGCAATTTTTCAGTATTGGAATTGAGGGATAGAATAACCATATTGGCTGCTGAATAATAATACTTTAACAAACGTTCCGGCTTTTGACCGGTGAAAAACCATTTCCATCTGCACTGGCTGCTTTCCAGGTAAGCATCCAAGCTCGCCAGGCCTTTACAAAACTGCGGATCGGGCAAATCCAGTTCGCCGCCCATAAAAAACAACTGGCCGGTTTTATTGGCAGGCAGCTGTTGCAGCAGTTCGGGCAGTAATTGAATAGTAGTGGTAGCCTGTTGAAAATCGTCCTTCACCAACAGCATATAGTCGTTGGAAGGGATGCCGAGTGCCTGCCTGGCCATATTTCGATCCAGCGGCGTAAAATTCAGGGTGCGGTAATCGCGCTGTTCACCGGTTATAAAATGGGTATCTCCCAGCATAAAGGAGCCGGGTAAGGCAAGACTGGCTTCATTGGATATAATGGCGTTGTTTCTCATACCCGTTGAA
>NZ_LUKG01000044.1:0-6352 GCF_001601815.1 Flavihumibacter sp. CACIAM 22H1 | reverse complement strand
AACAAAATTATTGTGCCATAACAGGTATTGTAAACTACCACAAATTTCATGCGAGAAACTGTGCAATCCCCCTGATTCGGGGTAAATAAATCCCTACCTGCGCGCAGCTTTTGTTGCTTTTTTTACACTATTTGAAAAGGCTGTGTAAATTTCTTCGGGGGTACGGTATAAAAGGGTTTCATTAACCGTAAGTAATACCCGGTTCTTTTCATCGGGGCGCGGTAAGCGGATCCGGTACTGATCTCTCATTTCTTCCTGGAATATTTGGGCATCGAGAGCCGGCAGTTGAAGGGTATAAATATTTGTGCCGCCCGGTATGGGCTGTACCGCGAAACCGGGAATTTTAGGGAGAAGCTCGCTGATTTTCCCAAATGCCAATATGGCCTGTTGTAGCCGATTTTCAAAGCCATCTAACCGGTGCAGGGCCATGGCGGCATTGGTCCAGTTTCCATACATGGTGCCGCCGTGTATTTTCATCAGGTGCGACACCTGGCTGATATGGGCCTGGCTCCCACATAAAACCGCGCCGGAAGAAGCGCCCAGGTATTTGTAAAGCGATATATATACTGTATCAAAATACCGGGCATAGGTTGCCACGGAATGACCCGACCAGGCGGCTGTCATAAAAATCCGGGCGCCATCCAGGTGAAGGGGTAGTTGTTTTTCTTTACAATAGGCGCTGATGGCTTTGATTTCCTCCAGCGGCACCAGTTGTCCGTTGGCACGCCGCACTGGATTTTCAATTGAAACCGCTCCAATGCCGGAGGAAAAAACTTCCTGTTCAGGCAGTTTGTCGATTGCAGCTTTTAATTCGGCGGCGGTAAAAAAAGCTTTTTCTCCACCGAGCGGCATCAATCTTTTGGAAAAAACTGTTTGGGCGGCATCGGCTTCATCGCGGTATACATGGCTCAGGTCCTGCACATAAACTTTTGTATTGCTACCGCTGAGGAGGGAAATAGCCAGTTGGTTGGCCAGGGTACCGCTGGGCAGGAAGATGGCTTTCTCTTTGCCGGTAATCCGGGCCATTTCTTTTTCCAGGGCTTCTACCGAGCCTCCGGCACCATAACGATCGCGCTCAATTTTGCCAGCGGCCTGCAATTCATTCAGCACCTGCAGGTATTCTTCGGGCTCCAGCATATCGCCATCGCCGTAAAACTTAACATAGGGTTGTTGGGTAGCCGCAATGGTATTTTCGCTATTGGCCGCCCAAGCCGGTAGCGCAGGAAGCAATGCAGGTAACATCGCTGCCCCGGCCGACTTTAAGAAAACTCTCCGGTGATTTGCTTTTTCCATGAAGGCATATTTGCTTCAAGGTAAGTATTTACCACCGCCCTTTGAAGGCAGTTTTTTACAACTGGCAGCAGTCAGCCCGTGTTACACCCGTACCCGCACTTGTTTAGCAGCAGCTATTTCTAAGGTTCAACCGGCCTCCGATTCCGTTAAATTATCATGAATCTATATCTTTAGCCCAATATCAACCTATACCTAAACTATGCGTTCAGTGTTCCGTGCAAGCCCGTTTTATTCGTGCTGCTTTTTTCTCCTACTTATTACCGGTTTTCAACCCGCTGCGGCCCAACAAACCCAGGTTACCGACAGCCTCCATAAACTTTACCAGAAAAGCACTGATCTACCGGAAAAAGCCAGGCTGGCCGGCGAATTGTCGCAGATTTTTATGGCCATCGACACCTTGCGTTCGGAGCAATGGGGCAACCAGGCTATTGAGGATGCAGAACTATCCAGAAACCGGAAAGCCATGTTTAAGTCACAGCTCGACAATGGCATCCGCCTCGCTTATTTAGCCACCAGGAAAGGGTACAATACCAAGGCCCTGGAATATATGGACAATGCTTTCCGGATGGCCAAAGAAAACAAACTGGAAAAAGAACAGGCTGAAAGCTTGTTGTGGAAGGCTTATGTATATCGGAACAATTCGGAAATTGACCAGGCATTTACCCAAACTACCCAGGCCTTAACCCTGGCACAAAGCGCTGGTAACGACAGTTTACTAGCCGCCTGTTATTTTTCCTTTTCTGAATGCCATAAGGAAAAAGGCGAAAAATTACAGATGCTCAAAAATGTTTTTGAAGCCCTATCCGTTGCAGAAAATATCAATAACCATGCACTGCTCCGAAATGGGTACCTGCAATTGGCAGAATTCTATAAATCTGTTAAGAACTACGATAAAGCATTGGATTATGCCTTCCGGGTACTGGACCTCGATACTCATAGCAATTCTGACGAATCAAAATACGGACGAACACATGTTTATAACTCCATTGCTATCATCTACCAACTCAAGAAAAATTATTCCATGGCGGAATCTTTTTTCAACAAATCAATATTATACGCCGACACTATTCAGTTTCAACCGCTGAAAATGCAAGGCTATATGGGGCTGATGAACCTTTATATTGATAATAAAAACCCGGTAAAAGCGCTGGATTTCTTCAATACCAAGCAAGACCTGAAGCAATCTATTGCCGGCTATGGAATGTCCAGTGTTATTGACCAGGCCTACGCTCTTATATATTCCCGTTTAAACAAGCTCGATTCCGCCAGTTATTATTATGCCCGCTGTTTACCATTTTTTGAAAACAATGTAAACCCTGCTTCCAAACTGAATTTTTATTATTACTATGCCGAGCACCTGATGCAGAAAGCGGATAAAACAGCCGCTATAGCCATCTATCAGAAAGGCAAACAAATTGCCGATGCTACTAAAAACCTCGATTGGATGAGGATCTACTCCAGGCTGCTTGATTCCTCCTATTCCATGACTGGCAATTACGCGCAGGCCCTGTATTATAACAAATTGTACAACCGGTATAAAGACAGCCTGGACAAGCTGGGCAAAGAGGATGAAATTCTGCTGCTACAGATTTCTGACGAAGAAAAACGGCAGGATCGGTTGGCGGCCGCAGAAAAGGAAAAACTGGAAAAACGCAACAGGATTCAGTATATGTCTATAATAATTGCCATCGCCGCCCTGTTTTTATTACTGGTTTTATTGGGCTTATTAAGGGTTTCTGCCACCACCATCCGGATTTTTGGCTTTTTTGCTTTCCTGATGTTTTTTGAATTTATTTTCCTGGTGTTTAAGAAAGGTATTTATGGTATAACCAAAGGAGAACCCTGGAAAGACCTGGCCATGATGATATTGATTGCCGCCATCCTGGTGCCCCTGCACCACTGGATAGAACATAAGGTTATCCATTATCTTTCTTCACAGCATATGCTGAAGCTACGAGATAACAGCAAAGCCTGGTGGAATCGCATTTCCAAAAGAGGGGAACCCGTTGCCTGAGCAGCCAGCTGCAGTAGATAAGAACCAACTATATAAATTTAACCACATTTAGAATGCGGGTAGCTGGTATATTTTCCCGGATAATTCATATAAGTTGGTAGCATTGGAATTGCTCAACACCACAATGGTTTTTCCGGTTTTCATGGTGTGAATCCAGTTGGAGCAGGACCCTAAAATTCCACCTGTCCGGTAATAAAAGGGTTCGCTAAAATCGCCCCAGCCGGAAGCCCCCCAGAAACCATAGGCGGCATTACCGAGTGATTCATGAATTTTCAATAACTGACGGGTAGTTGCCTTGCTGAGCAAAAGGTTGTTGAAGAGGGCGGCATCCAACAACACCAGGTCTTTTGCATTGGAATAGAGAAAACCTGCTCCAAAATACATATCGGGCAGATAGGCTTCTTCTGCAGTAAAGACCTTCAAACTATCGTCGTAAATATAGGAGGGCACCAAACCCGGGATCTTTGTACCGCCAACAGCAATACCGGTATTTTTTAAACCCAGGGGCTGAAGAATCACCTGCTTCAAAATGGTTTCGTACGATTTGCCGGTAACCTGCTCAAGAATTGCATGCAATATTATATACTCCGTATTGGAATAGGCTGATTTTGTTCCGGGTGAATCTACCAGCTTACCGGAACAATACCGCTCAATAAAAAGGTGCAGGGGAAGTTTGGTTTGGTAAGGCGTCATGCCCAGGGGATCCAGGATATTTTCTATCCCCGAGGAATAGGTCAACAGCTGGTGAATGGTTACCTGGTTTCTAGCTGGTCCTTTGTAGGCGGCATAATAAGTACCAATGGTACTATCGAGGTGCAGGCGTCCTTCTTCCACCAACTTCATTATCAAAACTGCTGTAAAAACCTTGGTCATAGACGCAATTTTAAAACGGGCGGTTGGTTTTACAGGCAGGAAGGGCGGCTTTCCTCCTACGGCCTTTATGGCTTTAAGTTGTCCATTTACGGCTAAAATTGCTACCCCACTAAAATTTTCTTTATCGGCATAATGTTGCAGCAGGCTGTCAAACCCGGGGGACTGTGCACTGGCGGAAAAGGCCAGGAGCACCGTTATGATGGAAAGAGTCAGTTTTCTCATATAGTTGGTACCCCTACAACAATATTCTGCAGAAATAGATCGATGGCCGGGCAACAAAACACAGGAATTGTTTTTTCTGAAGGGCCGGCTGCCTTTGTTTTCTTCCTGTTAAGACTTTTGGTTCGCCGCCAGGTTAATGTTTAAGTAACCTTTACATCAGTTTAGGTAAAGGCTATTCGCGTACTTACAAATTGCCTTTGCAACGGAAACCGCTGGTTTAAATAGACTACTAAAAACGTATACGCTACTGACTAATTAATTAGCCAATAACTCAAAAGCCCCACCAGCATTCTTTTTTGATTAATCATGTGCAGCTTTCAACTGGCTTGCCCGCTGCAACCAAATCTTAGCAATACGGGTATTTTTTTCGATACCGATGCCATAATAATAACAACGGCCCAGTTCATAAAGAGAATTTATTTCACCTAACAACGCAGCTTTTAAATAGCATTCAACTGCCTTACCGGTATTTCTTGCAATACCCTCTCCAAGTTCGTAACAGATGGCAAGATCAAATAGGGCATCAGGATAGTCCAATTTTGCAGATAATTTTAAATACCGCACGGCCTCCCGAGTATTCTTGTTTACAAATCGTCCATGCAAATACCAAGTTCCAAGCGCGTATATAGCTTCAGGATTCCCTAAATCAGCTGATTTATTCAATATATTGAATACCTTTTTCAAATCCGCGTCGTTCCTTTCCATTTCCGAATGGGCCATCCGTAGATATTTTTCAGCTTTTGCACTCACTGTATTAAATTTAACACAAATCCACCAGATAACCAGGTGGAAAATTGCAGCTCAT
The DNA here is from genome assembly GCF_001601815.1 of Flavihumibacter sp. CACIAM 22H1. GTDB lineage: Bacteria > Bacteroidota > Bacteroidia > Chitinophagales > Chitinophagaceae > Flavihumibacter. Next base: position 1,145 of record NZ_LUKG01000044.1, on the reverse strand, counting down.
TGAACAACAATTCTAAACTAATGACTGCCGATAAAATATATCCAAAAACGAAAATAAACTGATTTTCGCACAACCTATAAACAATATCCACTCACCGAAATTACGGCTACATTATCTTTCTTCAGGTCAATGCTCATTACGTCTAAAGACAAAATAATAGGTGTCGAAAAAAAACGGACCCTAATCTTTGTATTTGTACTATTTAGATGATTTAATAATCACTTTTCGGTAAATGTGAGACTTGTTTAAAAGATTTCATACTGAGGAAACAGACTATTTTTTTACACTATAAATTAAAAAATGTAAGCGACAGCAAAACATGTCCGAATACTAGATTATGTTCAAAAAATTTAAACAACCCTATTTTTCTAGAAAAACGACTATTCCTCCCAAATGAAATGCTCCTCAACAACTTTGTATGCTCCAGGATGCTTGTATCCTTTCTGTCTATTCCGTTGTATTAATAAAGGATTATTATAATCATACGGCAACCCCGTTGCTATGGTAGTAATTTCAGTTGAGAGCGGGAATCCTTTGTAAACAATATTGTTAGCCCTGGCAACTAGAAGCATGCCATTTGGATTGACTAAATAAAATGACAAATCCGGTCTCTTGCTATGATTTTCGACATCATAATCAAACGCTATAAAACCTGGAGTTTTTTCCGAAAAATTCAAATCAGTCGCTCTGTCATACTTCCCATGTGTATGTATATGCCCAGCAATATCTTGATCTGGAATTTTAAATTTCGCCTTTAATTCCGATACCCCTGGCGAGGAACTTTTTCCTCCTAGTGAACCATCTGTACCGGTGTATAATTTCCTTTTCCCGTCTACCTTTCTAAGTATCAATGATGAAATCTCTACATCTTTTTCAATTGAAATGGGATTATATTTTAAACCCCACGATAACGCAAATGCATCTTGGCTCTTAAATTCAGTTTTATCATTATTTGCTGGATCAATAACTTCCCCATTCACAGAAAACAGATCTGGCCCTTTAATTCGAACTGCGAATCCCCATTTTAAATCTTCTTCAAGCATATCCCTACTATACCTGCCATCAGGATCAGTAAAGCGAATTGGGTTATTAAATGCATAGTTGTATGGACTCCAATTATCTCCAGCCTCACTCAAAGGATCAAT
>NZ_LUKG01000043.1:34932-38610 GCF_001601815.1 Flavihumibacter sp. CACIAM 22H1 | reverse complement strand
GCAGGGGCAACGCATCCATATCGGTTCGTACCAGTATAACAGGGCCTTTCCCATTTTTCAGTACTCCTACTACCCCATATCCGCCCATATTTTGCGTAACCTCCCACCGAAGTTTCTTTAATTCCGTTGCCAGCAACGCAGCCGTTTCCGCTTCTTCGAAGGACAATTCGGGGTTCTGATGCAGTTTTTTATAAATACCGACGAGTTCATCTTTTTGTGTTGCAATAAACTGATCCAGCTCCTGTTGCACCTGCGAAAACCCTGGTTGCCCGATCACTAAGATCCCAATGAGCAGAACATATTTCATATGAGTATTTTATAATTCCCGGAGGAAGAGATTGGCAAATTGAAAGGTATTATTTGAAGCATGATCATCCTGTAGTGCAAGAGGACCTTCCGCTGCGATTCCTGGAAGTTGTGCATTGTCAATAACCGTAATGCCGTTAAGTTTAACCGTTAGCCTGTCCTTAACCAGGCGAAGGTAAAAGCGGTTCCATTGCCCGGGGAAATTATCTGCTTTTACCAGTGGAGTTACTGCTTGCCGCAGTTCTGCCGGCATTTTTTTATCTACCCGGTATCCATAGATTTCTCCTGATCCAAGGTACCTGTACCCTATATTGACCTGGTTTTTTGAATTTCCGCGGAGATAGATACCGGTATCGCCTGCATATAATTCCAATACCTGTTTAATGGAGCCATCCGGGTTTCTTGCTTCTTCTCCACTTGGCAGCACAACCGGGCTCCATTCAGCAGTGGGTTGGCGGGTAAGGCGCAGGTCGGCGATCAGTTCAAAATCGCGATAGGATTTTTTAGTCCACAGGCATTTATCCTGTTCCGTGCTTAAGCCGTCGTAATTAATTAGCCAGCCGGCTGCGGTCCAATGGCCTATATGGCCTGGTTTCAGTTGAAATTCGCTCAGTTCGGTTCCGTTGTACAGGGGTTGAAAGCGCGGATCCATTTCAGCTGAGCCATCCGTAGCAGCAGGGGCAGGGGAAGTTGCGGTGAACCGGATACGGGTAATTTTTCTTACGGAAGCGTCTTTCAAAAAGCAGATATAACCGGCTGTTCGGCCAGCTGTAGACATCGTGCGCACCAGCTTATTGCCGGCGAAAACCCTGATTTGCCCGTTTGTTGATTCAACTATATAACGGTTCCATTTTTTCTTTTCCAGGAAAATGGGACTTCCATCCGGATAAGGGCTTCCTTTTGCCGGCAGTGCATCGGCAAAAACTACCAGGTCTGGTGTTTCCCCGGCTTCCGCAAAAGCATCAAAACTCAGTATAAAATCTCCGGCCAGGTAAGGAGACCGCAGGTAGCCCGATCCGCCGGCCTGGGTTTGAAGGGTATCGTTTAACCAGCTCCATTCCTGCTTTGGAACATTAATAGCCGTCCAGTTGCCAAAAGCAGCAGTATCCTGAAATAAAGCATTTTGGGCAGCGGAGGGTGGTTTGCCGGGTCTGCAGGCACCCCAACAGCAACCGGTCAAAGCCAGTGCCAACACAACTCTTTTCATACCATCGGATCGTAGAGGTTTATAAAACAGGCGAACTACCCGGAATAGCAAAGGGATACAATCCATTTTTATCGGGCAGCACAGGTGCTTCTGCGTCCCATCCAAAACGTTTAGGCAAGAGGGTGAGTTCCGACTGAATTGCATCTTTCCATTCAACCAGTTTACCGGAGTGAGCAGCCATTCGTCCCAGTAGGGTGGTCATGGTGCTCATGGCACCCCATTCCGTATCGTTTAAGGGCGTATTGTTGCGGATGGCCTCGAATAGTTTATCGTGTTCGATCTGGTACGCATTTTCGGTTGATCCGCTCTGTCTTCTCCAGATGCGTTCCCCACTGGCGTCCCTGATCCCGGAATGAATACTGGCGGTACCATTCGACCCCTGAAAATAAGCACCACCTTTTGTGTAAGTTCCGGGAAGGTGGCGGATATAACTGTTGAGTTTGAACCCGTCTTCGTATTCGTATTCAATAGCAAAATTGTCGAATATGTCTCCCATATCGGGTTGACCCTGCATGGCTTTACCACCAATTGCCTGTGCCCTTACAGGGTAAGAACCTTTGAACCAGTTTACTACATCGGTATTATGGATCTGTAATCCGGCCGGCGAGCCTGCCCAAAGCCAGTTAAAATATCGCCAGTTGCGCAACTGGTACTCCATTTCAGATTGGCCTGCCGTTCGTTTAACCTGTTTCAAAGGGCCGATCATATAATAATCTGTAGCAGCAGTGATGGTACCGATTACGCCCTGCTTCATTTTATCTACCATTTCTATAAAGGCAGGATCGTACCGGTTTTGCAGGCCTACTACCACTTTAAGGTTTTTCGTGGAGGCCAGCTTACCTGTTTCCAGTACCTGGCGTATACCTGGTGCATCTGACGCCAGTGGCTTTTCCATGAAAACATGTTTACCGGCTTTAATGGCCGCCTCAAAATGAAGGGGCCGGAAGGCAGGCGGCGCAACCAATAATACAATATCGGCCAGCCGCATTGCTTTTTCATAGGCATCAAAGCCGGTAAAGCGATTGGCTTCCGGAACGTTTATTTTCCCTTTGATATCCTCCACCTTGTTTAGGAGACTAAGCGATTCATCAATTTTATCACGAAAAACATCGGCCATGGCAACCAGTTCTACGGCTCCTTTGGTGCGTAATGCATTTACCGCTGCCCCCGTTCCTCTGTCGCCACAACCAATGAGGGCAATTTTGAGTGTGCCGGGCGAAAGAAAATACCCTTTTGCCGCAGCAGGTAAGGAGCTGATTAAAACGGATCCGCCCAACAAGGCGCCGGTTTTTTTTATAAAGGATCGTCTTGGGTTGGTGCCATCTGGCCTGGAGGAAGATAGTTTCATCGTAATCGTTTTATTCAAAATGAAGCATGCCGAAATGCTGGTATTCATGAAAGTTTCCGCTGTTTGGCTGCCATGTCCAAAGCGCTTCGCCCTTATCGTAATCAATCCGGTACAGGTTTGCTTTCCAGGTATCGCCCGGTTTGGGAGCAGCCCCACCTACCGGCTTCAAAAGATCAAATGGAATAAAAAATTCTGCTACCCATTGCGTAACTGCCGCCCTGCTTTCTTTATTACCACCGGTTACGCTGGTTGCATGCAGCACCTTTCGCTGTATTGCCTGTTCAAAGGGTTGCCAGCTGTTTAGATCGCCCTTGTTATTAAAAATCAGCAGGGCTGTTTCATAATCCAGCGGTGATAATTCATATTCGAAATAATGGGTTTTAGTCGTATCGGGCTGAAGAAAAATTTCTATAACATCTTCTTTATAAAGAGCGCTGTTGTTTGCAGTAAGAGTATTGGTTAACAGGCTGTCCGTACAACGAAACAATCCATACAACCCCTTGCTGGAATAGAGCAGTTTAAATTCAGTAGAATAGGTAGATGGGTAGTTGGGCAGGGTATGGAGCCTGGTCCAGTTGATCACTTGCCAGTTGGTAGCTGTTCCGGTTCCGGATATAGAGAAATCGGCTGTTTTTTTCAACAGGTAAGCATTCTTCTTTTCTTCTGCCTGCTTACAGCATAAGAGCAAAAAAAGCAGGGGCAGTAGGGTTGCCCGTCCTATGTATTTATTATGGATTGGCGGGAAAGGCATCCGGGAACCATTTTTGAGCATTAAGGCGATAAATTTTATCGATAATCGGCCTTGGAAGATGTAGAC
>NZ_LUKG01000043.1:0-34541 GCF_001601815.1 Flavihumibacter sp. CACIAM 22H1 | reverse complement strand
TGGAAGATGTAGACCCTGGAATTGTCCCTCAATTTCAGGGGCTTCCATCATGGAATCTGAGGTAAAATATTTCCAGTGCTGCTCCCAGGTTTTTTTACAGTAGGCGCTCAATTCAGCGGGCTCCGTTTTTTCTTCCTGAACAATATCAGTTGCATAAAGAAGCCGATCCTGGTATTTGGTAATAAAATCGATGACTTTTTGCCTGTTTTCTTTCGACTGGTATTGCAGGTGCGAAATGCGTTCCGCCATATCCAATGCCATTTGTGGAAACCGGTCGAGGTGTTCCGCCATAGCGTCTACGCTCCATTCAAGGCTGCCCAGGTGCGCTCCGTCGAATCGAAGGGCAGGGTGTTTTTCCAGTAGCCGGTCTCTTGCATTTACCTGGTCTTCGTACGAGGGGAACTCAGGGTGAAGAAACATATGGTATTCCGGGTGTTTGCTGAAATAATCCCGGTCATTTTTGACGGTCATTTTATCCAGGGGCAGCCAACAGTTTCGGGGTTCTCCAAGATGCCCTACCACGGTTTTATTCCGTTGTTGAATAAACTGGAACAGGGTATCCATTCTTGCGTCATCAATCATAAGGAAGCGTCCTTTGCTGTCTTTTAGTTCCATTCCAATATGTTTCCAGACTTTTACACCCACTGCCCCGCTGTCAAACGAAGCAGCCAGGTAGCGGAGTTGGCTTTCCTGCCATCCTGGATTTTCAAAGCCGGCCATTTCAAAACTGGTGGCATAGGCAAATTTTCCTTCCTGCTGATGTTTGTGAAAAAGGGCAAATTGCTGTTGCGTGTTAATAGGTGGGTATTCAGGAGCACCTACATTGAGGCTGATTAAACGGAAACCGTATTCTCTGGCCAGGCTGATCAACGTAGTATCATAGGTATTCACATGAACATGCGCATCAATTTTGCTGAGTTTTTTAAAGTCGTCTGCCGTGTAGTAGGCCGAAGTCTGTTGGCGCTTACCGGTATCAGCGCAGGCAGAGAAAAAAAATGTGCAGGCAATAGCTGCTATAAATTGGTGAAACTGCTTATTCATCCTATGGCTGGTTAATGATGGCTAGTTTTTCTTTTACCAGGTCGCTTACCGCGTTAATGGCAGGTGGAAAAACCACGCGCAGGTCAATTTCCTCATTTTCGGTTAAACATGCTTGTAAGGTCTGTATAAAAATATTTTTTATTTCGGTAGCCAGGTTTATTTTACTGATCCCGTTTTTTATGGCTTGCTGAAGTGCTGCTGCCGGAATACCGGATCCGCCGTGCAATACCAGGGGAATGCCGGTTTTTTCGCGGATCGTTGCCAGTAGTTCAATATCCAGCCGGGGTTCCTGTTTGTAAAATCCATGTGCTGATCCGATAGCTACGGCCAATGCATGCACACCGGTTGCTTCTACAAATTGCCGGGCTTCTTCCGGATCGGTAAAGCCTACCTGGTCGGTTGACTGGCCCAGTTTGGCAACATATCCCAGTTCTGCCTCCACGTTGGCATTGTATTGAAGGGCCAGGTCCACCACTTTGCGGGTGATACGTATATTGTCTTCGAGAGGGCGTTCACTGGCATCTATCATAACGGAATCAAACCCGGCATCAAGGCATTGTTGGATGAGGGAGTAGGAATAGCAATGATCCAGGTGCAGCCATCCCTTTATATTGAAGGATTGCAAACCGGCTCTTGCCATTTTTACTGCCGATGCCAGTCCCATGTAATCCAGGGAACTTTTTGTTAACTGTAGAATAATAGGTTGTTCCAAAACAGCTGCCGCCTGCAGAATGCCCCTTAGAGTTTCGTAATTATAAAAATTGGTAGCCAGGATGGCTTTTCCTTTTTTCTGAAAACTGCTAAGTTTTTCTGTAAGGTCTGCTGGGTGAACATCAGGCAATTGCACTGGCATCAGCATAAAGTTTTTGTGGGTTATTGAAAGCGTTGATTCCACCTGCTGCGGTGGTGGAAAATGCGCCGCAGGCATTCCCGAATTCCTGGCAATGCTCTAGCGATTCTCCTCTGATCCACTGATGAATGAAGCCGGCATTGAAACTATCGCCGGCACCTATGGCATCGATAAAACTGGTTGATTTTTTTACTGATAAGAGGCGTTGCTTTTGTTCGCTTACTAACAGGCTTCCTTTTTCTCCCATCTTTACAACAAGGATATTGATAGAGGGTTCCAATAAGGCGATGGCTTTTGTAAGGGAGGTTTCTCCTGTTAACAGGCAGAGTTCTTTTTCATTGGGTAGAAAAACGTCTACCAGCGGAAGCAATTGAGCAAGGGGCAGCTCCCATTGCTCGGAAGGGTCCCATTGTGTATCCAGCGAAGTGGTAAGGCCAGCCTCCTTTGCTTTTTGGAAAATGTTTACCAGCTCCTTTTTCAGGGCTGGTTGCAGAAAGATGGAGGAAATATGCAAATGACGGCTGTTAAACAGGGCCGGCCAGTTGATATCCTGTATACCAAAACCGGTCATGGCACCCTGGTGGGTTATCATGGCACGGTCCTGTTCATGATTCAATATTACGGTAGCCCCGGTTGCAGCCTGGGGATCAATAAGTATGGAATCTGTATCTACGTTTCGGTTAGCAAGGCAACGTAAGAGAAACTGGCCGAATAAATCATCTCCCAGTTTTCCCATGAACTGAACACTTGTACCCAGTGCGCTGAGGTTGGTGGCAAAAATGGCAGAAGAACTGCCTAAACACAATTCCATTTGACTGGCCAGTACTTCTTTGCCGTTTTCAGGTAATTGGTTGAGCTTGTTCAGGAGCAGATCAACATTGAGTTCGCCTATAACTGTTACATCAATGGGTTTCATTAATACTTGCAGATTGATAGTATGGATAAATCGTTACGCCTTTTACCACGCGGGTAATCGCCTGGTTTTTGGAAGGGTTATCGGGTTCAAGGCCTAATTGAATGGATTTGAAGAAAGCGATCAATTGTGCGGGTAAAACGGCACAGATGCATAAGAACACTTCTTCCAGGTGGCTGGCATCCTTTGCTAACTGAATATGCAGGTCTAGCGGCCGGGTATCCGGTGCGGTTTCTTCGATGCCGATCCGGCAAATTCCTTTCTCCCCGTTATTGATTGCGGTTACCAGGTCAGTTTCATATTGGTTAACGTAAGGGTTATTAGAGAAAAGATAAATAAGTAGGGTATTCGGGTGAACTACGGCTCTTGGCCCGTGGCGGAAGCCCAGGAAGGAATCAAACTTACAGATGATTTTTCCATCGGTGAGCTCCTGTACTTTTAATTCAGATTCGTTGGCAATGGCTTTCATGGGGCCCGATCCCAGGAAAACGGCCCTGTCAAAATCAAGTGTTGCTATTTTTTGAAGGGCTTGGTAATAGTCCGACAAAATAGCGGTGCCGTAGTTGCACAGTTGTTGCAGGGCGGGTGCTAACCCGGTTAACTCATGAATACGGCAAATAAGTAATCCGCTTAATAACATACCAGTAAAGCTACCGGTCATCGCTAAACTTTTATCATCTGCTTCAGGCGGTAGTAGAAATACATGCGAAACGCCGTTTTTAAGATCGCTGGCCAGTTTGCCTTTTGGGTTACAGGTAATTATCAGGTGATACAGGGTGGTGCAGTGTGTAGCTGCCAGGCGAGCTGCTGCCAGGCTCTCCGGCGAATCGCCCGAACGGGCAAAGGAAACCAGCAGGGTTGGCTGATTGGTGAAATGATGGGCCGGGTGGCTGATCAGTTCCGTAGTGGCAATGGCTGTACAGGATTTACCGGTAGATTCCTGTAAGGGGCCTTCCAGTACATTTCCTATAAATGCAGAAGAGCCGGCGCCGGTTAGGATAATGCGCAGGTCGGCATGTTCAAATGCCTGTTCTATAAAAGCTTCCAGTTCTGCCCGGTGTTCTTTTACCAACTCATAGATCCTATTCCATAGCCAGGGTTGCTGTTGAATTTCGGTAGCTGTATGCAGGGCACCTAACTGTTTCAACTCGGTGGTTTCCAGTCCAAACAGGGTGGATTTCGATTCTTTTTCAGAAGTCAGGTTATGAAAAGAAGATGACATATTTATATTTCATTTCGTTTCGAAATTATGTTAAAGCTAAATAAAACCTTTCAAAAAATAATATTTTTATTAATTTTATTGTTTCGAAAGCAGTTTTTAATAAATAATGAAGCAAAAAAGGCTTCGAATGCTTTGAATACACTTATTTTGGAAGTGTAAAACCTATGCAAGTGGATAAATCTGAACATAAATCGACCGTGCAACGGCGGGTACTGATCCTGGAAAAGCTGGAATCCATGGGCCAGGTAGATGTTACGTCCTTAAGTAAGGACCTCCAGGTAAGTGAGGTAACCATTCGAAATGATTTGAAACGTTTAGAACAAAAAAATGCCTTAATCAGGGCCCGGGGCGGTGCGATAAAAGTAGATCGGGTAGGGATTGATTTTACCCTTTCAGATAAAAACAAGCAACATCTCGATGAGAAGAAAAAGATCGGGAAACTGGCTTCTTCTCTTATTGAGGACGGCGATACCATTATCCTTGATTCCGGAACTACCACCATGGAAATTGCCCGTAACCTGGGGGCTATTTCAGATCTGACGGTAATTACCAATGCGCTGAATATTGCCAACCAGATGGCAGAACATCCCAAAGCCAATGTAATTATTCCAGGTGGGTTTTTGCGGAAGAATTCGTTGTCGCTGGTGGGCGCTACTGCTGAAGAAAGTTTCAAAAATTATTTCTGCGATAAATTATTCCTGGCGGTAGATGGCTTTAGTGTAAGCCATGGTTTATCTACTCCCAACGTAGAGGAAGCCCATCTTAACCGGATTATGATGTCTATTTCCAAACAGGTAATTGTAGTAGCTGATTCAAGTAAATTCCATAAACGAAGTTTTGCCTTCATTGCTCCGGTAACAGAAATTGATGTAATTGTTACGGATGCGGGAATTCCGGCCGAAGACCAGAAAAAACTCGAAAATGCCGGGATTCAGGTGATGATTGTTTAATCCCAAGAAATGACACATATAAACAAACGACCATGGCTGTTATACGCCCTGGTAACAACGCTCTTCTGGGGCGTATGGGGGGCTTTTATTGAAATTCCGGAAAAAGCCGGCTTCCCGGCCACCCTAGGTTATGTGGTATGGGCATTTACAATGATTCCCTGTGCGCTTTTTGCGCTTAAAAAAATTAACTGGAAACTGAACACCCAAGCCCGCAACTGGGTATTCGGCCTGGTAGTAGGATTAACGGGAGCAGGTGGACAATTACTTCTTTTTCAGGCATTGCGGCAAGGGCCGGCCTATATTGTTTTTCCTATTATTTCTCTTTTTCCGGTAGTAACTATTTTCCTATCCTTGTTTTTTCTTCGCGAGCGGGCTGCTGGTAAAGCAAAACTGGGCATTGTGCTGGCCCTGGTTGCCATCGCTTTACTGGCTTATCAGCCTCCGAGCCACAACAATTTCAGTTCCTACTGGTGGCTGGTACTGGCTGTTATGGTATTTTTTATGTGGGGCATCCAGGCATTTGTAATGAAAATGGCCAATTCAACCATGGAAGCAGAATCCCTGTTCTTTTATATGGCCCTGGCGGCCCTTCTCTTAACACCGGTGGCCATTTATATGACCAACTTTTCTGTGCCGGTCAACTGGGGTTGGAAAGGCCCGGGGTTGGCAGCTGGTATTCATCTGCTGAATTCTATCGGCGCGCTGACACTGGTATATGCGCTCCGGTACGGAAAGGCAATAATCGTAGTTCCGCTTACCGGTTTATCGCCTGTTATAACCATCCTTATTTCTCTGTTATTATACAATGTAATTCCACATCCGGTAACGCTTGCCGGACTGGTAATTGCAGTAGTGGCTATCTATCTGATTACCGAATAAAATACTTCCTATGTTGCAGAGTGTCCATTCTTTTTTTGCCCCCGGCAAACTAGCCGCGGGGGCCTGCCTGGCTGCACTTTTGGGCGTACATTGTACCCCTGCCGGCCAACCTACCCAAAACGACCCTTTCAAACCGTACACGGCTACTATTCCGGCCTCCGGTATCCGTTTTGAAATGATGCCGATTCCTGCTGGTAAAGCGGTAATCGGAAGTACGGCTGGCGAAAAAGGGCGAAGACCCGATGAAGGCCCTGTTCATACCGTTCAGATTGACGCTTTCTGGATGGGGCGCTACGAAGTAACCTGGGATGAATTTGAATTGTTTGTGGGAGATGATAAGGTAGACGCCGTCACCAAACCATCCCCCGCCTTTACCGATATGAGTTTTGGAATGGGAAAAGCTGGCTTTCCGGCCGTAAATATAACACAGCACGCAGCACTTTATTATTGCAAATGGCTCACTGAAAAAACCGGTCAGTTCTACCGGCTGCCGACAGAAGCGGAATGGGAATATGCCTGCCGGGCAGGATCAAATACCGCTTATTATTTTGGCGATGATCCGGCGGAATTAGCGGATTATGCCTGGTATAGCAAAAACAGTAAAGAAAAATACCAGCAACCGGGAAAGAAAAAACCGAATAAATGGGGGCTGCATGATATGCATGGAAATGTAGCGGAATGGACCCTGGATCAATATTTACCCGATTTTTATGCTACGCCTGCTGCCTCTAAACCCAATGCCTGGGCTGAACCTACCAAACTTTACCCGCACGCGGTTCGGGGAGGCTCCTGGGATGATGATGCGGCTGATTTGAGAGCTGCCGCGCGAAAAGGATCAAACCCTTCCTGGAAACAACGAGACCCCCAATTGCCCAAAAGCAACTGGTGGATGACAGATGCCTCTTTTGTAGGCTTCAGAATTGTACGACCGGTTAAAAAACCAAGTCCCGCTGCTATTAAAAACTACTTTAAAAAAGCAATCCAGGACCTTTAAATAATTTCGAAACCTTATTTTTATTGTTTCGAAACCTTAAATTTACTAATTTAGCCACAAATCCTGCAAATGGCATCCAAGAACTCAACGGCTACTCAAGGTTTGGCGGGCTGGCTGCACCTGATGGGGCCCGGTTTAATAACCGCAGCCCTGGTCTTTGGTCCCAGTAAAATGACCATCACTTCCAAACTGGGTGCACTGTATTCGACTGATCTCTTATGGATTGTGCTGGTTGCTACTCTTTTCATGATTGTTTTTACCAGTATGGCTGCCAGGATCGGACTTGCTTCTTCCCATACCTTTTTACAGTTGCTGGCTATGAAATGGGGGCGCTGGGCGGCTGTTCTGGTAGGTGCCGGGGTTTTCCTGGTCTGTTCTTCCTTCCAGGCGGGCAATGCCGTGGGCGTGGGTATTGCAATGGGTGAATTATTCGGCACCTCCCCCACACCCTGGATACTGGGTTTTACCGCCCTGAGTATTGCTCTCCTGTTTTTTAAATCGTTTTATAAGGTGTTGGAGCAACTGATGATCCTTTTGATTTTATTAATGCTGGCATCGTTTGTAATGACGCTTTTATGGACACCTCCTTCCCTACAACTTATAGCACAGGGGTTTCAATTTAAACTGCCCCCAGGTTCACAGGGATTGGTAATAGCTTTTATAGCGTCCAGTTTTTCACTGGTAGGAGCCCTTTACCAGGCCTATCTCGTACAGGAAAGACGCCGGGTGCGCCCCGAAACCGCCGGTCAAACCAACGGAACAGTAGCCGGTATAATATTACTGGGGTTGATGAGCAGCATTACCCTGCTGGCTGCTGCCAATATTCTGTATCCCCGTCAGATAAATCCCCAATCAGCCAGCGATATGGGCAAGGCATTGGAACCCCTGTTTGGCGCAAAAGCGTCTGCCATTTTTCTGGTTGGTTTGTTTGGTGCAGGTTTTTCTTCCCTGGTAGGTAATGCCTCGGTGGGTGGATCACTCCTGTCAGACGGATTGGGATGGGGTGGACAGTTTAAAGATATCCAGACCCGCTGGCTTATTGCCGCTATAATGCTAATCGGCGCAACAGTGGCTGTGCTTTTTGGAAAACTACCCCTGCAACTGATCATATTTGCCCAAAGCATTACCATTTTCATTGTGCCACTTATAGGCATTGCCTTGTTTCTGATTGCCAACGATCCGTTTATCATGGGCGATGCAAAAAATAAAGGATGGCAGAATATGCTCGGAATCGTAGGATTACTGCTTATTGTTACCCTTGCCGCCCTAAATTTCAACGACTGGTTTTTAAACTAAATGAATACCGCTATCATGACAAAAACGGAAGCGCTTTATCAATCCTTATTAGAACCCTCTCCCGCCTTACTACAAGACCTGGCTGCTATTGAGGGAGATATTATGATATTGGGTGCGGGAGGCAAAATGGGCCCCGCATTGGCAGAATTGCTGGCCAAAGGCGTTAAGAAAGCCGGACTGAACAAAAAAATTGCCGCCGCCTCCAGGTTTTCTGAACCCGGCTTACAGGAAAAACTCACTGCTCTGGGCATTACTACCTATGCTGTGGACCTATTGAATGAACAGCAATTGCAGGCATTACCTGAAATGCCGAATCTGCTGTACCTCGCCGGACAAAAATTTGGCACAACCGGAAAAGAGTCCTTTACCTGGGCCATGAACAGCTATCTTCCGGGAAGAGTAGGGGAAAAATTTCGAAACTCCCGTATAGTAGCGTTTTCTACCGGTAATGTATACCCGTTATCACCGGTTGTAAACGGAGGGTTGGATGAAACAAATCCACCCCAGCCATTGGGTGAATATGCACAATCCTGTTTAGGCAGAGAACGCTTGTTTGAGTATACCGCGTCCAGGTATGGTACAAAACTGTTATTGTACCGGCTCAACTATGCAATTGATTTATCGTACGGCGTATTATTGGAAATAGCTAAAAAGGTACGGCAGGAAGAGCCGATTGATATACGGATGGGGCATGTAAATGTAATCTGGCAGGGAGATGCTAATGAGATGGCTATCCGCAGTTTATTACACTGTTCCAATCCGCCTAAGATCCTGAATATAACAGGGCCGGAAACAGTGGCGGTAAAATGGGTGGCCGAGCAGTTTGGTAAGCGTTTTGGTAAAACCCCGCTGTTGGTGGGTGAGCCCGCTTCCACCGCACTGCTGAGTAATGCAGCAGCTTCCTTTGCTTTATTTGGTTATCCCAGGGTTAGTTTATCACAAATGATTGACCTGGTAACCGCCTGGTTAGAGGAAGGGGGCGCAACCGTATACAAGCCCACCCATTTTCAGGAAAGAGAAGGACGTTATTAATACATTCCCAAATAAACTGTTTTCATGAACAATGACCCGCAATCAGCCGCCTGGCTGGAGGCATTGAAACAAGGCGTCGTAATTCCTGCATTGCCATTGGCATTAAGGTCCGACCTCCAGATAGATCAAACGGCACAGGAACGATTGATCCGTTATTATATAGCCAGTGGTGCTGGTGGACTGGCAGTTGGTGTACATACCACCCAGTTCGAAATCAGGGATCCTGCCTTTAACCTGCTGGAGCCGATCCTGAAAATGGCGGCCGCTGAAATAAACAGGCATCCGCAAAGTGCCGGGTTTATTAAAGTGGCTGGTATATGCGGACCCACAGAACAGGCTGTACAGGAAGCCCAACTGGCGGTTAAATATGGATATCATATTGGGTTAGTTAGCATGGGTGGATTGGCTGATTATTCAGAAGAAGCGCTGTTGGAAAGAACAAAAGCCATCGCAGCCATAATTCCTGTATTTGGTTTCTATTTACAACCTGCCGTTGGAGGTAGGGTATTGAGTTATTCTTTCTGGTCGGCAATGGCCGAAATTCCAGCTGTATACGCTATAAAAATTGCCGCGTTTAATCGTTATCAGACCCTGGATGTGGTTAGGGCCGTAGCCAGTAGTACCAGGAACCGGGAAATCAGTCTCTATACCGGCAACGATGACAATATTGTGGCCGATTTACTTACTACCTACCGGTTTGCACTAAACGATACGGTAGTAGAAAAAAAATTTTCAGGCGGACTGTTGGGGCATTGGGCTGTATGGACCAGCAAAGCCGTAGCCTTATTGGAAATGATTAAAGCCTGCCGTACCAACCCTTCAGGAGATTATGCAGCATTATTAACCATCGGGGCGGCGGTTACCGACATGAATGCCGTGGTTTTTGACGCTGCCAATCAGTTCAAAGGCTGCATCGCCGGAATACACGAGGTATTACGCAGGCAGGGCTTGTTAAATGGGATCTACTGCCTTAACCCGGAAGAAGTACTATCACCCGGACAAGCGGAGGAGCTGGATCGGATTGCTGCTGCTTACCCGGAATGGACGGACGATAATTTCGCAAAATCAATCGAATAAAACGAACTAATGCATAAGCTAATTTTCCTTTTGTGTTGCTGGCCTATTTTAAGTGGCGGGCAGGAACCAAAATCTGTTGATATCTGTATCTATGGCGGAAATTCTGCCGGCATAATAGCAGCGTACACGGCCAGTAAAATGGGAAAATCTGTAATAGTACTTGAACCGGGAAAAAGGATCGGCGGATTAAGTACCGGTGGATTGGGTTATACAGATATCGGAAATAAATTTGCAGTTAGTGGTTTGTCGCTTGATTTTTACCGGCGGATCGGCGCTTACTATGGAAAATTTGAATCCTGGTTGTTTGAACCTAAAGTTGCCCTCGCCACTTTTGAATCTTATGTGAAAAGGGGAGGGTTGGAAATCTGGTACGAGGCAGCCCTGGTAGACTTAACCAAATCAGCCGGAGCCATTCGTGAAATACAGGTAGCCAACCCTACTGATTTAACAGGCAAAAGGCGCACTATCCGGGCAAAAGTATTCCTGGATTGCAGTTATGAAGGCGATTTGATGGCAAAAGCAGGCGTAGCTTATACGGTGGGTAGGGAAGCTAATGCTCAATACGGCGAAACCTATAATGGGGTTCAGGTACATCAGTATCATCAGTTCCCGGATGGCGTGGATCCTTATAAAATTCCGGGAGATTCTTCCAGCGGATTACTTTGGGGTATCAGTAAGGAAAAGCTGGCACCCGCCGGGTCTGGCGATAACAAAGTACAGGCATATAATTACCGGATCTGTTTAACCAACCAACCAGACAACCGCATTCCCATTACTGAACCTGCAGATTATCAACCAGAGCGGTA
Organism: Flavihumibacter sp. CACIAM 22H1; assembly: GCF_001601815.1. Lineage (GTDB taxonomy): Bacteria > Bacteroidota > Bacteroidia > Chitinophagales > Chitinophagaceae > Flavihumibacter. The sequence continues at coordinate 23,481 of NZ_LUKG01000043.1, read as the reverse complement.
TGAACTTTTACTTCGGTACCTGCAAAAATCACCGGCTGCCAGTTTGCGACCTATTTTAAAACTGGACCTGATGCCTAATAACAAAACTGATATCAATAATAACGGGCCTTTTTCAACGGATATGATTGGTGAAAACTATGCTTATCCAGAAGCCGACTATTCAATGCGAAAATCCATTGAACTGAAACATACCAATTATATCAAGGGGCTCTTGTATTTTATCGGGCACGATCGTCGAATGCCCGCGCATTTACGGGAAGAAATGCTGACCTGGGGGTATCCTAAAGATGAATACCTCGAATCCAATCATTGGACACCTCAGTTATATGTACGGGAAGCCCGCCGTATGATCGGTTCTTATGTAATGACCCAGGCAAATTGCCAGGGAAAAGAACTTGTTGAGGATGGCGTAGGCATGGCAGCTTATACTATGGATTCGCACAACACACAACGGCTGGTTATAAATGGGATGGTAAAAAATGAAGGCGATGTACAGATCGGAGGTTTCGGTCCTTATCCCATCAGTTATCGTTCATTGGTACCTAAAAAAACAGACTGTACTAACTTATTGGTTCCGGTTTGTTTAAGTGCCAGCCATATAGCGTATGGGTCTATCCGTATGGAGCCGGTGTTTATGGTATTAGGACAATCAGCCGCCGTAGCTGCTACCATGGCCATTAATGAAGCAAAAGCTGTTCAGGATATAAATGTTACGGCATTACAGGAAGAGCTAAAGCGAAATCCACTGGCAGATGGTTCCAAGCCGGAAATCTTGCTCGATACAGATAATGCAAGTCAGGTAAAAGCAGAAGGCAGCTGGAAAAAACTACCATATATCGGATTTGGTAAAGATATACTTGCGTTGAAAGATGGAGCGGCTTCTGGCCGGGTGGTTTACCGCCCGCTTTTACCGGGTGCGGGTAGCTACGAACTTTATGTGTATTTGTTACCGCGCCATCCCGGTCATACCAGGGTTATGAACTGGATTATAAGGGATGGAAAAAAAACACATAACCTCTTGATTGATCTTAGTTCGATTGAGGTAAGCGGGCAAACATCCGGAATATGGCATAAACTGGGAACCTTTGAATTGAAGCCGGGTGCCAGTATCCGTTTACAAGGCACCGGTGAAAAAGGGCTGCTGCTGGCGGATGCAATTTTATTGAAACCCCTGCAATAAAAAGGTCGTCTTCCGAAGAAGACGACCCTGCTTAACCAAAACTCTACTGCTTAGTAACCGGTATTCTGTTCCAGAACGCCTTTATTGCGGTCAATCTCCCTTTGCGGAAGTGGCCAGAATTCGTATTTGTCTTCGTACTTCAACCGGATGTCCGGAAATGCCGGATTAGGGGCAAAGCCATTGATTTTTTCTTTTGCAATTCCCCATCTTCTGAGATCAAAATAGCGGATTCCTTCCAGGGGCAATTCTACCCTGCGTTCATGACGGATTCGTTCTCTCATCTCTGCCTGTGAAAGTCCGACAGGAAGTGCAGGCATTTCAACGCCCGGCCGATTGCGTACCTCATTCACCTGCTCGTATACGCTTGCATCCGGACCTACTGCTTCGTTCTGTGCTTCTGCATAAAGCAGTTTAATATCTGCATACCGGAGTAACACAAAATCGTTATCCCCCTGTAAACCATAATCAGGATTACGAACACCAGGGGTAAGCCATTTTTTGGGAATATAAAAATTAGCCGGCCATTCTGCTCTTCCTGGAGAAGCAACCGCCGGGTCATCAAAGGGCCAACCCTTGTCGGCACCATCACCTGCAAAAAACCAGGTCATGGTCATTCGGGGATCACCGGCTTCGTATTCATCGATCAGGTTTTGTGTGCCTACAAATCCGCCCCAACGGTGCATGGCTACATTCAGTGCCGCATCAGCATGCACAATATTCGGCGCAAGATAAACCACCGAGAACATGATTTCCTGGCTGGTACGTTGTCCTGCTTTATAAAAATTAGCTGCATAGTTGCTGTTCAAACTGAATTTGTTTCCATCTATGATTTGTTTAGCGGCAGCGGCTGCAGCGGCATATTGTTTTAATTCCAGTAAAGCCCTTACTTTATACCCAAGTGCCGTGCCTTTAACAGCATGCCCCCCGGTATAACCCTGATCCGGCAGCCCTGCAATGGCAATATCCAGTTCATCTAATACAAATTTCAGAATATCGGCCTTGGATGATTTTGCTACACCCTTGTTGAAGTCCAGTGTAAAGGGATCGGCTGTTATTAAAGGCACATTTCCATACAATTGAGCCAGGTAGAGGTAATTAAATGCGCGTAAAAAATGGCCCTCTGCCTTATATTGGGTCAATTTATCACCCGATAGAACTTTATCAATATTGGCCAGGAAGCTGTTAATGGCAGCCAAAGCACGATAGTTGTTTTCGTAGTAACTGTAAATGTAACCGCCACTCGTAGGTGTTATGCCGGAAGATGTAGCTGAACGTCCCCCGCCGTAATCGTGCTGCGAATACACATCATCGGTATAACTGTCCCAGCCCATGATTTCGTATTGCGAGCAACCCCAGTTTCCACCGGAAGCATAGAGGTAATTGTAAAGGCCGGTTAAGGCAAGATCGGCGTCTCGTTCTGATTTCCAGAATACGGTAGTAGATAGCTGATCACGCGGATTTACTTCCAGCAAATCCTTTTTACAACTGGTGCTAAGGGTAGCAGCTGCAAGGCCGGTGAATAAAAATTTATAAAAGATTTTCATACTAGTTTTTTTGTCAGTTAAAATTGAACCATTGCTCCAAACGTGAAAGTGCGGAGTTGAGGATAGGTTACATAGGTGCCATCCCCTACGCGTTCAGGATCGAGGCCCGGGAATTTGCTGATGGTGAATACATTGTCGGCAGTAAAGTACAATCGGGCAGACTTCATGGTGAGTTTCTTCAGGATAGCGCCCGGTAAAGTATATCCGAGTTGAATATTTTTTAGCCGCATGAAGGAAGCGTCTTTCAGGAAATAGGTAGACGCATAATTCTGTACGGGTGCATATCCGTCTGCAACATAAATGCGTGGCATGGTTTGGGAAGGATTATCGGGTGTCCAGCGATTACGCCAATCGGTGGTTGGTAATGATCCCTGGCGGAAGGGTTCAATTCCCCAGCCATTCACATAGATTTTTTGTCCGGCTGAGCCATACAGTTGTGCACTGAAATCAAATTGCTTAAAATTAAGGCCCAGGTTCAGCGCATATTGAAAACTTGGGTATTTCCCATCTACTCTTGTCCTGTCCTTGTCATCGATTTTTCCATTGCCATCAATGTCGCGGATTTTCAGATCGCCGGGTCGGGCGGTAACAGGTTGTGTGGGGGATTTGTCAATTTCTTCCTGGTTTTGAAAAATGCCGTCCCAGATATAGAGATAATAAGCATCCAGTTCCATTCCTTCTTTACGGATAGAACGTCCGGCAATATCAGTACTGCCATAATTCTCCAGGCTGTTTTTATAACGCTGTACATTACCGCCGATAAAATAGCCAAGATTTTTGTTGAGCTGATCTCGGTACTGGATAGCCAGTTCAAAACCTTTATCACGTACAGAACCATTGTTGATAGTAGGCGAATTCAAACCAACCCATAAGGGAATCTGTGCTTGCCGCAGAATATCATAGGTTCTTTTATTGTACCAGTCAGCAATTACGGTAAGTTTATTGTTAAAGGCTGTAAAGTCAATACCCAGATCAAATACACTGGCCGATTCCCAAATTAGTGAGGGGTCTACGAGGGTGGACGCTGAATAGCCCGGTTGCAGACTATTATTGAACACATAATCCCTGTTTTGTAAGGTGGGCTGGTAGGGATAGATACCTATGTTCTGGTTACCCAGTTTTCCATAGGAAGCCCGGAGTTTAAGATCATTCAGCCATTTTACCTGCATAAGAAAATTTTCACTGCTTAAGCGCCAGGCGGCTGAGCCAGAATAAAACCAACCTCTGCGGGTAGCTGTCGGAAGGCGGGAGGTTCCATCATTCCGTAAACTGAATCCAACCAGGTATTTATCCTGGTAATCGTAGTTGAGGTTGCCATAGTAGGAGCGTAGTGCCCACTCATTGGAGCTTCCGCTATTGGTCATGCCATTGGTTGGTCCGGCATTAAGTTCTCTGAGAATATTGGTAGTAAACTGGTTCCGGAAAGCATTGATATTGCTGGCAACATTATGTTCTTCCTGGTAACCGGCGAAACCGCTTACCGTATGTTCTCCAAAACTTCGTTTATAGTTGAATTGGCTATAAAACACGGTGTAAATATTATCATCCCGTCCAACTTCGAGGCCAGGTGAACCTACGTCCAGGTTGCCTGCCGGGCTCATATCATTGTAGTAGAACAACTGTACGGTAGGCCGGAAATCGTTGTATTTACCAGCTGAGTAATTGGCACCCGCGCGGGTTTCCCAGGATAATCCTTTGAAGAGCTGTACTTCCATGTTCAGGTTTCCCTGCAGGTAATAGGTTTCTGTTTGACGGGTAGCGCCTTCATGAACAATAGCGATCGAGTTTTTATTTCCCTGTTCATTCGGAAATGCCCGTTTTATCCAGCGGCCATCGGGCGCTCTTGGTGGATACAGGGGAGATTGGGCCAGGGTAGAGAGGAACTGATCGCCGGCTCCCTGGCGAGGATTGTTCTTGTTACCATAACGCATCTGGATATTGGACCCGATGGTAATGCGTTTATTGATTTTTGAACTTAACCCAAAATCAAGGGTGTATTTTTTGAAGTCAAATCCTACCATAGTACCTGGCTGATCGGTTAAGCCAATACCAACATGATAGCTGGTTCCTTCTTTTCCTCCACTCAGGTTGAGGTAATGGTTTTGTACAATGGCGGTTTGAAACAGATCGTTCAGCCAGTTATGATTCGGGTATTTTACGCGGTCGGTAGCATTTTTATAAAGATCGATCTGAGCCTGGGTATACTGCGGCTGTAATCCTGAATTGGTGCGGGCCTCGTTATACAATTCCATATACTCCGCTGAGTTGGTAATCATATCGGGCAGGGAAGTTACATTGGTAATACCTAGGTTATAATTATAACTGAGAGAAAATCCATTACCACCTTTTTTGGTTTTTACAACAATAACTCCATTGGCTCCGCGTGAGCCATAAATGGCAGCAGAGGCAGCATCTTTCAATACGCTGATGGATTCAATATCATTGGGGTTAAGTGCGGTGATGCTTCCGGGTAAGCCGTCTACAATTATAAGTGGTGAACTACCAGCTTCGCTGAAGGTGCCGATACCGCGCACTCTGAAACTCACATTTTCTGCACCGGGTTCACCAGATCCTTGTATTACCTGCAGGCCGGGCAACTGGCCCTGTAGTAAAGTAGCCGGGTTTGTAGCTACGCGCTGATTGAGCGTTTCTCCACTTACAGTGGCTACTGCCCCTGTAATTTTTCGTCGGCTCTGCGTGCCATAACCTACCACTACTACATCCGATAATTCATTATTACTTACCTGTAATGAAATTGAAATATTGGTTTGGTTTTTAATGTCGATGGTTTGTGCAACAAAACCTACATAACTGAAGGTGAGTTTACCGTTGTCATCAGCACTAATTGAATATTCACCGTTGTCATTGGTGTAAACACCGATTCCTTTTTCATTGAATACGCTTACATTACTTAAGGGGTTTCCCTTGGTATCGGTAACCCGGCCTTTAATTACAATATCCTGTTTATAAGAAACGATAGTAGACCGAATAGCGATCAGGTTCCCGGAGATCTGTTTATGGGCCAGGTTAGATCTTGATAATAAACTATCCAGCACCATTTCAAGCGGCATGTTGCGGGCCGAAAAATCCACAAGCAGGTTTTTTTCCAGTACAATATTGCTGTAAACGAACCGGTAATCGGTTTTACGCTCCAGCAACCGGAGGGCTTCTGTAAGTGGAATTTTGTTGAAATCGACCGTGACCTTTTTCTGGGAATAGGATTTGGCCGATACATGCAGGGTGGCAGCTAGCAGCAGCAGGGCAGTCAGTTTCATGATTCTCATGATTTTGAGTAGTCCGTACCTGCGTGGAGGCGGACTAAACATAAGGCAGTAAATTTTCATACCTTTGTATGGTTTATTTATGAACAATAGCGCTCATTCTTACTTAGGGGATGAGCAGCAACTTCAAGGAGGATTGGCTGCAACCAATTCTCCTTATTTATTTTGATAAGATAACCTTGTCCTGATTTATTGAATAATTAAACGGGTAACTGAATTGAAGGGCTTCTAATACCTTTTCAATAGGTTCGTTCTGAAAAGTTCCGGTAAAGCGATAGCTACCAATTATACTGTCGTTCCATTCGATATGAATATTATACCATCGTTCCAGTTTGCCCCTGATGTCTGACAGAGATTCATTTTCGAAACGAAGGGTATTTACTGTCCAGGATATTTCGCTGATTGCCCCTTCCGGATTTTTGGTAATTGGCATAATATGTTGAATACCCGGTGCTGGTAAGGAATCTGCTACCTGGTTCATAACACGTGTTGATTTGTTTTCAAACACTACTTTTTGAAGAGGAAGCAGGGTAAGATGGCCTCCGTCTGGCTTAAATAATTTAACCTTCCCTCTTATAAGGGAAGTTTCACTAATTGATTCACCGGGGTATGCTTTTACATTAAATAGGGTGCCAAGTACCCTTACTTCATATCCGGGTGTTTGAACAATAAACGGAAGTTCTTCATTATGGCTAACGTCAAACAATGCTTCTCCTTCCAGGTAGAGATCGCGGTTGGTTTTATTAAAATCTTTGGTTAACTGTAATCTGGAGGCAACATTAAGTTCAACAGTTGAACTATCGGGCAGCCTGATTTTTTTACGCTCCCCGGGTGCGGTGGTGTAAACAATAAAATTGGATACACCAGACTCAGTGGATTGCTGCGTAAAGCCGGGTAGTTTTTTTGCCGGCTTAATCCATTCATAGGTATAATAAACCCCTAGCGCTATTAAAAGCAGGGCGGCCATCCGAAGAAGCGGTTTTATAAAAAGGCGCTTACCGGATTCCTGCTGTCCGATAGCAGTTCGTAAACCAAGTACAATGGATTTTGCGGCCAGGATGCCTGTTTTTTCTTCCGGGTATAGTTCAAGATAGGTTTCCCAGAAAAGAATATCTTCCTCATTGGTTTGGAAACAATAGTTACAAAAACTATCGTCTGCAAGAAGTTCTTCTATTGTTCTTTTTGCTGGATTCATGGCGGCAATGCGTATTAATACAGTCGTAGCTGCTGCCTTGATTTACCGGAAAAAAAGAAGGTTTTTTTGAATTATTTTTTGGACAGCCTGGAACGAAGTAGTCTGATGGCTTCGAACAGGCTATTATAAACCGTGCGGTTGGAGATACCAAAGCTGGATGCAATATCATTCGTAGAATATCCTTTATAATATTTGAGGTAAAGGATTTCCTTCAGGCGTTTGGGTAAACCTGCATAAGTAGTGGAAAGATGGGTGAGGAGCCGGGCCTGCTCTTCGGCTTGTTCCATAATAAACTGCGGGCCTGGTTCTGTTTCTTCCTTAGATAGTTGATCCGTAACAATAAATAAGTTGGATTTTTTCTTCCGGTACTGGTCAATCAGCCGCCTTTTAAGTGCCGTCAGCAAAAATGTTTTGGGTTTTTCAATAGAGGAGAGATCGGTCTGCTTTTCCCAAAGTTCCAGGAACAATTGATTGATGAGGTCTTCTGCTTCACAATGCTGTAGTCCCAGGCGCATCGCAAAATGCGAAAGCTGGTCGCGGTATTGTTCATACCAGGTAGAAATTTCTTTTTCAGCATTCTTGGTAGCAGGCATAAGCAGTCATTGGTAGTCGTGGGTCCTGGAATAAACTTAGACTAAATCCAGCAGAGCGAATCGTCTTGTGAAAATTTGCCAAGTTTTGGTGAATTTTGAAAATAGGCAGGGGGCTTGCAGGTTTTTCGGTAAACCTGTCTAAATACTTGGCTGATTGGCTTTTCTTTTATAGATTAAGGAAAATTAATATAATTATACCGAAACTATGGCGAAACAATTGCTTGTTTTTTTGATAAGCGCCACTATAATTTTTCTTCTATTCATTGTTTCCCCATTGATTACTTACAATACAGCTGTTGAAGAGAGCTTTGCCCGTTCGGTATCAATTGTAGATAAGGTGATCAAAAATCCTCCGGGTCAGTCAGATGCTTATTTATTTATTGACGTGAGCCGTTCAAAAAAATTGGTTGAACTGGAAGACGCTACTGGTAACTTATCGATTACCGACCGGATGCGGTTGGCGACTTTTTTTTCTCTCATAACAGCAGATACAGCGATCAGACCCAAAGCTGTGATCTGTGATTTATTATTTGATCTGTCAACAGAAGATGATGATACATTGCAACGGGCGATGGAAAAACTTCGACCCCTTCTAATACCCTTTGGAGAAGATGATAATGGGCCTTTATTACCGGTTTTTAAAAAAATTGAAACGGGCTATGCTGGTTATTTGCAAAGCAGTGGGTGGGAAGCCAGCGAGAAGTTGGTAAAATATCATTTATGGCCTGAACAAAATAAGCCGACGATCCCATTAAAGTTAAAAGCAAATATAGACGGTGAAAATTTTGCCCGTTCGGGCGGTTTTATCTGGAACGGAAAGGGAATTTATTATGCAAATCTTATTCCAAGTTTTACTCTGCGAAAAGAACCTGCTTATGCAGAGGGTGCCAGCTCCTTTTATTACTTGAAAGAATTGACAGATCTATTCCAAACGCAGAACAAAGCATTGCTGGCAAAATTCATCCGAAATCGAATTATTTTCCTGGGAGATTTTGAAAATGATGTGCATGATACCTATGAAGGAAAATATTCGGGCACACATATCCTGGCAAATGTTTTTCAAAGCTTTGATAAGGGCGAAAACCAGATTACCCTGGGATGGTTGCTGTATGTAGCGATTTTTTCGATGCTGGTTGCTTTGTATGTCTATTTTGCAGAAATGCGCGACTTGGAGGAATTGACTGAAGCGAAAAGAAAACCTGGATGGCAAAAAAACGCCTGGCGATTATTTAAACTGCTTTCTATTACTGGTGTTCTTTGGATAGGTTGTTTTTTTTCTTTTTTCAAGTTTTCTGTTTTTCTAAATCCTTTATTGGTTATGATCTGTTTAGGTGTTGTTCTTGCAATGAAAAAAAGAATACAGTTTTTAATAAGATAGATATGATACGCTGGTTTGTTCTTTTACTCTTTGGCTGGCACCAATCGGGTGATTGGTGGTATATTACCAATGTAAAGGGAAAGATTACCCCGTTTAATAGTTCGAAAGAATTAAAAGCCGGTGATAGCATACGGTTGTCTGATAAACTGATTTATTCAACCGCAATGGACAGGCTGGTTGTTTTACATCCTTCAAAGGGACGATTTGTTATTAAGGACAAGATGGCAGCTAGCCGTAATACTCTTTCTTCAAGGGTACTTGTTACGGTTAGTGAAAATTTTATACCTGCCGGAAAGGTAAATCTGACTGCAAGTCGCAGCCCCTCTATTCAGACTAACGATGAGGTATCTGCTTATATCAGGTCTTCTTCTATCCGGGATAGCTTTCGGGTAATACTGGCTGATAGTTTTTTTATTCCTGTTCAGATAAAAGCATTGGCCGATTCTGCTCATTTTTTTTACCTGCAATTCCGGGAAGGAGACTTTATTGAAAATGTAAAAATTTGGAGTAGAGCTACAGCGCAGGAAAAAAATACCTGGCGATTATATATTATGCCCTACGTTTTGCCTAAACAGTTACCAGTAAAATCAACGCAATATATGACAGCAGCGTTGTACTATTTTGATGGTAACAACAATGAATCCAGTTTACTTGGAAATTTGTATTTGCAGGTCGTTTCATCTCCGGGCAGCCGGGATGAGCTGAATGCTGTCCGAACAGTTCTGGAACGAAAATATAAGGGAAATCCAAGGGCCGATTACCTCCTACAACAGGAAATACAACAATATTATCTTCAAGCATATGAATAAAATCGGGAGGCCTATTTTAGTGGGCTTGTTGTTTTTACTAAAGGGCTATTTAGAGCTATATGCACAGGATAAAACGCAAACGGCTCCCCAAATAGCCGTTCAATCGGGATTTTCGCAGGAATCCCTGTCATTTTTCGAGTTTTCGGGCAATAATAAATATCTGTATGGGCGAAATGAAGCAAACGAACATATTATTTGGGATGTTGCTACGATGAAGCAGATAAAGAGAATAACGGCTCCTTTAACTAAATTGCCATCCCTGTTATACCTGCCCCAGGCAAGTTTTAGCAAAGATTCAAAGAAATTATTGATTCCGGATTTTCCTGCCGGCGAGTTCATACTTTACGATTTACAGGCAAATAAGGAAGTTTATGTGTTTGCTCCGCCTGAGCAGGGTTTATATTATACACATGCATTGTTTTCTGAACTGGGCGATAAGATCTTATTGGTTTTACAATCTAATGGTGCCGCCGGAATATACGGTTTCGAGGTACGGAAAAATACAGGCGAACTGGAATCCAGGACGCTAGCCACTATTGAGCATCCGTATGCAAAAATCAGCGAGGGTACAAAACTACTGATTAAAAAATCTATTGAACTAAATGATCAGACAGCTTTATTAACAAAGGTGGCTATTGATGATAACTGTAAACGTATTGCGGTTGTAACTACCGATAAAAGATGTTATAAGTTCCCTCTTGTAAATTCCTTAAATGCTAAACTCACGGTAAATGAAAGTTTTGAAATTCCACGCGTTTCAAGGGTTTCTGAGGTGGGAGCGCTGCGTTTTGTCGGTGAGGACATTGCACTATTATTAAAAGGAGATATAAAATTGAAGGATAAGACCTATTATTTTTCGAAAGACACGCTCTTGTACCTAACAGCGGAGGGCTTTACTAATCCAAGGCGAAAACTGTCAAATACTATTGTTCCGGTTCCAGAAAAAAGATCTAATATATTATCTGTTGAAACAATTACAACGGATACCGACCTAAGTCTTTACTTTGACGATAAAGTGGTTGGTAATGATCACCAGATTGTTGCAAAAGATTTTTTTAGCGACCAGGTTATTTTCTCCTATATGCACGGAGAGCCGACTACTGGAGTAGAAGCAGGTTTATTGAAATCAGGGCAATTCAACGGCGGAAAGTTAGTGGCAATTTCAAGGGATCGCAGCCTGATAGCCGAATGTTCTATAAATATGGTAATTCACAGCCTTAGGACAAATACCATTGCCGGGCAGTTTTCGCCATTGAAAGGAAATCTAAGTTTATTTGACCCCGTATTTATTGATACCTCCCTGATCTATTTCCCTAAGCTTTCACAAAATGGTTTTTTGTTGAATTTAAAAGATGGCAGGGTACAAAGTATCGGACCTGCAGTTACCTGTATGGATACCACTTACCTGGGAAGTTTAAGTTTTGGAAGCCTGCGGCCTATACATGAATTAGGTATGCGAACAACAGCGTTTAATTCTGCCAACAACAGTATTTTTCAATTAGATTACCGGCCCTTGGGACTTTGTGGAACAGCTGACTCCAAGTTGGTTATAGAAAGACCTCTTGACTTTTCTAAACCAGTAAAGCAGACGTCTATAAAACAATACCAGGAAACCTATTTTGTACTACCCATACCAACACAGCAACAATACATCGTTAACAGCTCCCTGTACGACTGGAAAGATAAGGATATGAAACTGTTGGCTGAATTAGCAATCAGGGAAAAAAGAGATAGTTTTTTTGCAATAATGCCCCAGGTTATTGATAACAATGGAACCATTGTGGCCGTATTATGCAGCAGGAAACCCAAGGGTACAGCAGATTTGTATGTAGCTTATTGGGATAAGACTGGCAAGTTGCTGGAAAAAATAAAAATAACCCGTAAGGAATCAAAAATTGAATACCAATCTTTTTTATTTGAAGTAGCTTTTTCGCCAGATAAAAAGCATTTGGTATATGTAACACTTGACGGCGCAATCGGGGTATTTTCATTGGAACAAAGGAAACTTTTATATGAGACAAAATTGTCTGATGGATTTACGGTAAAGGTGAATGGCTTGTTTAAGAGCTGGCTCAATACAACGGTTAACATCAGTGCAACAGCTGCCTGCTTTACCTCAAATGAAAATTTTGTAACAACCGGTGCAGATGCAAGGATAATCGAATGGTCGGTTAAAACATCTGTACCGATTCGACAGGTGAATCAGAACGAACGGTATCTTTTTTACACAGTTAATCTATCGCCCGATAGAAAATACCTCTACGGTGTGGAAGGCGATAAAACAGTAAAGTTTTTAGATTATAAAACTGGAGAGCTCGTCTTTCAATTCCTGTCCACTGACTATTCGTCCTACCTATTGGTCAATAGAGAAGGATATTACATGACTAATAAAAATTCGGTTAACAACCTGGCTTATCTGTATAACGGAAGTACTTATAATTATAGCCAGTTTGATGCTATTCTCAACCGCCCCGATAAAGTATTGACCTCAATCGGATATTTGAATACTGATAGCAGAAATAGTTTGCAGAAGGCGTATGAGATGCGCTTGAAAAGAACCGGTATAAAAACGGTAGAAATTCCCATTCAATCTGCACCTAAAATTTCTATTGGTACAAATGATATTAAAAATCAGGTAGAAAGCGCTTCTGTACAAGTAATTGTTAAGGGACAGGATGTTAAATCACCTATAGAAAGAATTTGGGTACGGGTAAACGGCGTTGCTGTTTTCGGTACAAAGGGACGGCCTGTAAAATCTACGGTTCAACAGCAAGGGTATTTAATGGAAACTACGCTTTCACTTCCATTGATGGTTGGAAAGAATGATATAGAAATATCACTTGGTAATAGCTCCGGTATAGAAAGTACAAGAGAGTATTTATCCATAAACCGCAAAGCGGCTATCCCACAACGAACTGTTTACCTGGTTGCCATCGGCAGTTCTAAGTTTAAAGATGCTGCCAGGAATCTTCAGTTTGCAGATAAAGACAGTAAAGATATACTGGCATACTTTAAACAAAATCCTGCACCTTTCCAGGCTATTGTGCCTATTAATCTGGTGAATGAGCAAGTCACCAGGGAAAAAGTTCTGGCCATAAAGAAGGAGCTCTTGAAAACAAGTGTGGACGATGTAGTCATGATCTATTTTGCAGGACATGGATTGATCAGTCAATCATTAGATTATTATCTTTCTACCTATGATATTGATTTTTCTGCGCCAGAAAAGCGTGGGTTAAGTATGTATGATCTGGAGGGTATACTGGATTCGATACCCGCAAGGAACAGGATCGTTTTTTTGGACGCTTGTCATTCCGGTGATTTTGATAAGGAGGAAAGAAAGCAAGAGGAAAAGCAACGTACAGTTAAAGGCAATGTGGTTTTTGGTACTGTACAGCAACAGAAAACTGCTCCCGGTTTAACTACATTTTCGACGTATGAGTTGATGCGGCAGTATTTTTTGGAGGGGGATAAAGGAATTGGGGCTAATATATTATCTTCTTCTTCCAGCCGTGAATTTTCTTGGGAAGAGGGAACGGTAAAAAACGGCCTTTTTACGCACTGCTTGTTAGAGGGCTTAAAATCTTTTCTGGCAGATGAAAATAAGGATGGCGTTATTGATTTATCGGAGCTGCAAATATATGTTGCCAGGCAGGTTAGTTTATTGTCCGAAGGAAGGCAGCAACCAGTTACACGTGCAGAAAATCAATTTTCCAACCTGGTATTGCGCACCCGCTAAAAAAGCATATTGTTCTAGTATAGCTTCCTGCTTTAACCAGGGATTATCTGAATTGAAGAAAACAATAGTCCTGGTGCTTTATTTTCCCTGCTATGGCCAGTTGAACCGGCTGTTTAAAGAGTGGGCAATTCGTAACAAGCGTATGAAATTCGCCGTTTTCGCCACAGGGGTCAATGCCTCTTGCCTCCAAGTCCTGCACCAGGTGGGTACACAGTTTTTTTCCTAAGAAATCTGGTCCGAGTTCAGATTGGCAGCTGACGATGATCGTTTCAAATCCTGCCTGTAGCATTTCCAGAACCAGTTCTTTTCTGTCTCTTTGCCACAGCGGAAGAAATGCAGTTAAACCGGCTGCCGAACATACTTTTTCTTCCCAATCACGATGTGCCTGTAAATCAATATCACCAAAAACTACCTGCGAATAGGGGCTGGCAGACTGAATAGATTGCAGGGTCTGTATAAACCTGGCTTCATACTCTTCCCAGGAACTTGGAATTGCATACAAAGGAATGGACATGGCAGCTGCCTGTTGTTTTAAAACAGAAAATGGAATGCCATGGCTGCGGCTGATCAGACCCCTTTCATTCATCATATTCAATAAGGCAATGGGCTGGTATCCCTGCAATTTGGCCAGATAAAGTGCATAGGCACTGTCTTTTCCACCGCTCCAGCTGCTCAGACAATTTTTCATCCTCTTATCCATGTTGGGGTAAAGCGGTTGATCCTGGCTTCCATAAAAGATAACTTATCCCGAACAACAGCGATGTGTATACTAGGGTGCCGGCCATAAAATTGAGTGCAAAAGGAAAGCCCTGCCAATAGCACTGTAACAAACCATCTAGGTTGCGGCTAAGGGGCTGCATGGTGCGCAGGTCAGTTCCACCTCCTGCCCAAACGATAAAATCGGCTACCATCCAGAAAAGCAGGGAGGCGCCGATGCCTGCGCTTACAATACGGGTAGCCGACCTCTTTTCCAGGAACTGCTGCCCGATTAGGGTAATTGCTATAAAAATGCAGTACATCCAATACCAGCCCTTATACATGATCCCATACTTACCTTCATAAACCAGGGTATTGATGAGCAGGTCGCCTATTAGTAATATCAGCAGGGGAAACAAATAAGCTTTCCACCAGGGTTTGAAATAACTGCCGGCAAATAATGCCATGGCGCCTACCGGCGTAAAGTTGGCGAGAGAACTTCCGGTTGCCTGAATGGGTATGCGCAATAAAGCGGTAACTGCAATAATAACCAGTAAAAAGCCGAAAGACGGTTGCTTGTTTGGTAAAGACATTATTTCTTTGTTTATGGCTTTTCACCCGAAAGCCGGTGACGAAATATGAACTGGCAGGTCTTCTGACTTATTTCCTTATTCAGCGCCTTCCCATGAACCTTAGCGAAAGCTGCGATGCACAGTGGCTGCGGGACTGAACAATTGGATGGAAATTTACAGCTACGGGGATAGTCCCGGATTTACACCAGGTTCCCTTTTAATCGGCCTGCTGTTGGCAGGCTGAACCAATTTCAGGCCAAATATAGGTGGAAATAAAGGCGCCGCGGTAATTTCTTTGTAATTTTCCGGGAAGAAACAACCTATGTTCCTGCTCCGTATTCATACAGTAAAAGATATTAGCCGGATCAAATGGTTATGGTTGACTGCCGCATTACTTACTTCGTTAACGCTGCTGCAGGATTACCTCTATACCATTCGGCAGGGTAGCTCTTATTACCTGGAGGAATCGTTGTTATTCAGTAGTTTCTGGTTTTTATTTGTTCCCCTTATTGCTATTCAGTGGAATTGCCTGTTGCATCTAAAAAAGCAACGGTTGATAAAGGGGTTAACATGGGTTGTTTTATCTGTACTGGTGCATCTGCTGGTGTTTTCAATGCTGGTCTGGTTAATATCCGGCTTATTTTATACCCATCAATTTGAGATCAGACAAACCATTTGGTTTGCAATAACCGAATACCTCTACGTTTTACTGGTTGTATACAGTATTCCGGTAATCGGGCATGGCTGGAGCAGCCGGAAAAGACAGGTATTGCCCCCGCCAACGGAGAACCCCGCCAGCAGTTATAGTTCTACTCTCCTGGTTACGGAAGGCAGCCGAAAAATTCCGGTACAGGTAAAAGATATATGGTACCTGGAAGCGCAAACACCTTATGTGCAGCTCCACCTGCAGGGTAAAAAATACCTGTACAAGGGTTCCTTAAGCGGATTGTCCGCGCAATTGGATCCGGCCAGTTTTATCCGGGTACATAAGTCGTTTATCGTACAGCTAAAGGCAATTCGCCATTATACCTCGCGCCAGAACGGGGATTATGACCTGGTGCTGTTAAACGATGCGGTGGTTCGGCTCAGCAGAAATTACGGGGCAGCGTTCCGGGCTGCCTTTCAGGATAAAGCAAATTCCACTCAGGTCAGCTGATTTAATTAGGTGAAGGGTTGGTGCAACAGGTAGTTTGCAACAAACTATATACTATGCTTTTTTCAGTGCGATCGAGTTTTGTAGTATCCCTCCTATTGGTACTGCCTTTTTTTACCTTGTTTTCTGCTTCCTGTACCGGGCAGCCTGGTAATCACCATAAAATAGCGCAGGCAACACCGGCGGCGGCGCCTGCCTGTGATGGATGTGAACTATTATTTGCAGGTATGCCGGAACAAATTGATGCAGTTGATACCAGCAAAGGGTGGCAGGGGGCCAGCCAGCAGCTCATACTATCCGGAACCGTATTTGACAGGGAAGGAATTCGTCCTGTACCGGGTGTAATCATTTACTATTGGCAAACAGACGAAACGGGGTATTATGCCGGTGGCGAGGGCATGCATCCGGCTGCCCTGCAGCATGGGCGGCTCCGCGGCTGGGTAAAATCAGATGAAAATGGACAGTACAAGATTTTTACCTGCCGACCGGCGCCTTATCCCGGAGAAAAAATACCGGCACATATTCATTTATTTATTCTGGAGCCGGGTGCTCAGCATCCTTATTACGTAGATGATCTGGTATTTGATGATGATCCGCTCCTGCTACCCTACATCAAAAAATACCCGCCGGAAAACAGGGGAGGAAACGGGGTGCTTAGGGTATTGCTGGATGGCAAAAAGCAGGTGGCTGAACATGATATTATGCTGGGATTACATATACCCGGTTATCCTCAAAAAAGCGCATCGGGGTTAAATTCGGGCCTATCGGTGGGCGAAGATCAGCCTTCTTTTCAGCCGTATCATGCCTATGGGCCAGATAAAGGCACCAGAACCTGCCCCGTTTGTAAATATGTCCGCTACCATGGGTTATTATTGTTTGTTGGAAGCCGACCGGATTGGCCGAAGATTCGTGAATGGCTACTGTTTATGGAGAAGGAATCGGCAAAAAGGCAGCAGTACCTGAAAGCTTATTTTATTTATGCTAACGCAAAAGGCTATTCGAAAAATAAACGAGCGGCAGAGTTGCAGCAACTGGGGCAGGAGCTGGGCTTGCGGTACCTGGCGCTCACCTATGCACCCTCTTTGGACGACCGGGAAACGGAACTTTACCTGAATCAACTGAATGAAAAAGCGGAATCTACCCTCATTATTTACCGGTATCGGAAAATTGTAGCAAAATTTATTAACCTGCAACCAGGTGCTGAAAATTTTGCCCGGGTATCGGCCTGTTTGGACAAAACAAAGGGGGCCTATTTTGCTTTGCCCGCACCGGAGCACGAATAAAATGGCCCCTTCCTTTCAGGTGTAATAATTACCGCATTGGACGCTATGGATGCGTGTTATTCAACTACTGCAGAACCGGCCCTGCTTTTTTGGCAGGCGCTGAGGTGTAAAAGCCGTAAAAGACTTAATTTGGTAGCTCATTTATTTGTGAACCAACAAGATTGATCGAACATGAAAAAATTAGTTCAGAATGTGATTGGATTGGGATGGCTGATGGCAATAAATTTTGCAGCAGCAGCCCAGGATCATGTAACCGTTAAAGCTGCGGCTCCGCAGATTGAGGGGCGCTGGGATTTAACTGTTATGGAAAATGGGGTGCCTAAGCCGTCCTGGCTGGAGATCAATCATTCCGGTCATAAGCGATTAGTGGGTCATTTTGTAGGAATGGGGGGAAGTGCACGTCCTGTTTCGCAGATTTTCTTTACAGACGGGAAACTACAGTTTAGTTTACCGCCGCAATGGGAAGCAGAGGACAATGATCAGAAATTTGAAGCTGTGCTTACAGACGGGAAATTAACGGGAACGATGGTGGAAGCGAATGGCAAGGTATGGCCGTTTACGGGCGTAAAAGCCCCTGCGTTGCGTCCTGCAAAAGCGCCGGTTTGGGGCAAGCCGGTAGCATTATTTAATGGCAAAAATCTCGACGGATGGAAGCCGATGGGGGAACATAATCAATGGGTTGTTGAAAACGGGGTATTAAAAAGTCCGAAGTCGGGTGTTAATCTGGCAACGGTTGACAAGTTTGGTGATTTTAAGTTGCATGTAGAGTTCCGTTGTCCGGCAGGAAGTAATAGTGGTGTGTACTTAAGAGGTCGTTATGAGGTACAGATCGAGGACAGTTATGGGAAAGACCCTGCCAAAGATTTGCTGGGTGCCATTTATGGGTTTATATCTCCCGTAGAGATGGCTGCAAGGCTTGCAGGAGAGTGGCAGAGTTATGATATTACGCTGGTAGGCCGGTATGTAACGGTATTTTTAAATGGCAAGCAGGTGGTATATTACCAGGAAATTCCGGGTATTACCGGGGGAGCGCTGGATAGCCGCGAAGGAGAACCGGGGCCGATTTATTTTCAGGGAGATCATGGTCCAATTGAATTCCGCAATATTACCATTACCCCAGCTCGATGATTAAACGTCAGACAGGTGTTCTAACACCTGTCTGACGTTTAATAACTCATTTCATCCAGTTTTACTTTACCCTTAAAGGTCCAGAAAACAAAGGCCGTATAGGTAGCAACCAATGGCGTGCCGATTAAAGCAATGATCAACAGCGTTTTCATCGTTTTTTGAGAGGAGGCTGCATTTTCTATGGTGATGCTGTTTGCCGGATTATTACTCGCATACAACAAATTGGGAAACACTTCCACCGCCACCGCTATTAGTAAAGAGGCTATTGTAATAGAAGAAAAAACAAATGCCAGCCGGTAATTCCCCCTTTTTAACTGCCGCGGAATACTCGCAATTGCCAATATCATAATTACCGGGAAAATAAAATACTGCGGATTGCTTCGAATCCGATCACTCAGATGAGGTATATACAACAAGGTATATAAGGTGGTGAGCGAAAATGCCACCAGGAAAAATATGGTAAAATTTTTCGCCAGTACAGTTAGTTTCACATATAACCTGTTTTCCGTTTTCATGGCCAGGTAAATAGCCCCGTGCATCATAAATAAAGCAAGGGTGGTACTACCAACCAGGATGGAAAAAAGGTTGAAGAAAGATAACATAGAACCGGTGAATTCCTTCTCTTCATTTAAAGGTATTCCCATGGCCACATTACCCAACATCAGGCCAAGTGAAAAGGTAACCACTACACAGGCAAAACTGTAAACGATATCCCAGGTCAGGCGCCAGATTTTACCCGGCTCTTTACTGCGAAATTCTATAGCTACCGCCCTCCATATCAGCCCAATCAGAAAAATCATCACCGGAAGATAAAATGCTGAAAATACAGCCGCATAGGCTACCGGAAAGCCGGCAAAGAGCGCACCTCCCGCAATAACCAGCCATACTTCATTTCCATCCCAAACCGGTCCGATAGCATTCAACGCAATACGCCGGCTTTCTTCTTTTTTCAGGAACAGATGGAGTGCGCCGGCACCCAGGTCAAAACCATCAAGAATTGCATAACCACTTATTACTCCCCCAAAAACCAGAAACCACCAGGTATTGTAATCTATTCCCAGGAACATGGTATTTATTTTAATTCATAATCGGGTTTTCACGAATGCTGTTGGCTTCCACTTCTTTTTCTTCGAGCGGTGCCTGTACAGCCGGTCCGTGTTTTATTTT
This sequence comes from Flavihumibacter sp. CACIAM 22H1, assembly GCF_001601815.1. Lineage (GTDB taxonomy): Bacteria > Bacteroidota > Bacteroidia > Chitinophagales > Chitinophagaceae > Flavihumibacter. Next base: position 3,766 of record NZ_LUKG01000043.1, on the reverse strand, counting down.
TTTATTCAGCAGGTATAAAAACAGCACCAGCAGGGTGGCGTAAACAAGGGTAAAGAGGATCAACGATACCAATACCTGTTCTGCTTTAACGGATTTGGACAACGCATCCGATGTGCGCAATAAATTATACACGACCCAGGGTTGACGGCCCATTTCAGCTGCAAACCAGCCTGCCTGGTTGGCAATTTGCGGTAACAATACCGCCCATACGAAAATACCCAGCAGCCATTTTTTATCGAACAGTTTTCCTTTCCACCATAACCAGGCGGCATAGGATGTCAGTAGAATCAACAGCATACCAATGGCAACCATAATATGATAGAACTGGAATACCGCATTGATCTGGCCAGGCCGGTCCTCCGGCTTAAACGCATTTAACCCGGTTACAGGAGTAGAAAAATCCTGGTGCAGCAGGAAGCTAAGTCCACCTGGAATTTTAATACCTGTAGTGGTTTGCGAGCGGTTATTAACCCAGCCCAGCAGGTACATATCGGCCTTTGCACTGCTATCGTAATGGCCTTCCATAGCAGCCAGTTTTGCCGGCTGGTTTTTGGCAACCCCATCAGCACTTTTATGCCCGGTGAATAATTGTGCAAACGAAAATACCAGCGCTACCGCAAGTGCAATTTTGAAACCCGGTTTGGCAATGGCCAGGTGTTTGTTGTTTTTGATATAATACGCATGTACGCTTAACACCAGAAATGCGCCGGCCAGAAAAGCGCCGATCCAAACATGGCTCAGGCGTTCCATGCTCGATGGATTAAAGACCATTGCCCAGAAATCTGTGATTTCGGCACGGGCATTCATTCCTTCGCCCACAATATGAAAGCCGGCAGGCGTTTGTTGCCAGCTATTAGCGACCACAATCCAAACAGCACTAAACATAGATCCCAGAAACACCATGATGGTGGAGAAAAAATGAACTTTTGAGCTAACGCGATTCCAGCCGAATAACAGGACACCAAGAAAGCCGCTTTCCAATGCGAAGGCAAAAATACCTTCTGCAGCCAGGGCACTTCCGAAAATATCTCCTACATACTTAGAATAGGTTGCCCAGTTGGTACCAAACTCAAATTCCATGATAATACCGGTAGCCACACCCAGTCCGAAGATCAGGGCAAAAATCCGGATCCAAAACCGGGTCATATCCTCATAGATCTTAAGACCGGTTTTGAGGTATAGCCCTTCCATCAGTACCAGGATTAAGCCCAGGCCAATGCTCAATGGGGGATAGATATAATGAAAAGCAATAGTAAAGGCAAATTGGATTCGCGAAAGAATTTCAACATCCATACAAAATAGTATTGGTGGGGAAATGAAATAAAACGGCGGTGGAAACAACAATGGAGTACGCACGGGCATCCGGTGGCAGGATGTCTATAGGAAGCAAGCAGCCTGATTCGTGTAAAGCGATTTCTTTCGGCATGCTACAAGGTTTATAAGACTGTGCAAATATAAGGTGAATTAGCACCCTTTTGGCAGGCTGCTGGGATTTTTTCGATACCTTAGGAATATGAAACGATTTCTATTTCTCAGCCTGGCAGCTGGCTTGGGACTATGTCTTTATTTTCGTTTATACAGTAACGTTAGTAATGCCGAAACTGGTACACCTGCTTTTCAACTAAAAAGCGGAATTAAAACGGGGGCGGAGCGAACAGATGAATATTTCGGGTACCTGAAAGGTAAGCGAATTGGGATCCTGGCGAACCCCACCACTGTTATTGGTAAGAAACACCTGGTCGATAGCCTGTTGAGTGCCGGCCTGAACGTGGTGAAGGTATTCGGGCCCGAACATGGATTCAGGGGCAATGCAAGTAATGGAGCAAAGGTTAAGGACGAAGTAGATAAGGCCACGGGTTTGCCGATTATATCGCTGTACGGAGCAAAACGGAAACCTTCCGCCGCCGACCTTGCCGATGTTGACCTGATGTTATTTGATATACAGGATGTAGGTTGTCGGTTTTATACTTATATCAACGTATTACGGGATGTGATGGAAGCCTGCGCGGAGCACAACAAAGAACTGATGATACTGGACCGGCCCAATCCAAATGGATACCTGGTGGATGGTCCGATTTTGGATATGCGGTTTAAATCAGGTATCGGACAATTTCCGATTCCGATTGCGCATGGGATGACTATTGCGGAGTTTGCACTAATGTTGAATGGAGAAAAATGGCTTGGCAATCTGCCTCCCTGCGAACTGAAGATCATCAAAATGTTGAATTATGCGCATGACCTGCCGTATGTATTACCGGTTTCGCCTTCTCCCAACCTAAATACCCAGCAAAGCATAGACCTTTATCCTTCTATCTGTTTGTTTGAAGGTACTATCATCAGCCAGGGTAGGGGTACTACCACACCATTTACGAAACTGGGGGCGCCTGCACTGAAGGGCAAATACAGTTATTCCTTTACTCCGGTAAGTATACCCGGTATGTCGGAAACCCCGCTTCATATGAACCAGGTATGTTATGGGATTGACCTGATGCAGGTTGATAGTAAACGGTTGCGGAAAGAAGGAAAGCTCAATCTTAGCTGGATGATCGAATTGTACAAAGCCTATCCTTATAAGGACAAATTTTTTGATCGCAGCCAGAGTAACCAGATGGGGGATATCAACAAACTGGCCGGCACCGATCTCTTTCAGCAGCAAATCAAATCCGGTGTATCGGAATCGGAAATCCGCGCAAGCTGGGAACCCGGTTTAACCAATTACAAACAAATGCGCAAAAAATACCTGTTGTATCCTTAGGTGTCAGACAGGTGTTAGAACACATACCCCAGCGGCCGGCAGTGCATACATACACTTCATTCCGCGCCAGTGGGTACTATAAATTGGCGTGGACCGGCAATGATTCCGGGCCAGCACCCGCTAGAACAAACCAGCACCCGCTAGAACTCGCCAGCACCCGCTAGAACAAACCTGAACCCGCTAGAACAAGCCAACAACCATCAGCACCCCAGCAATCACCCACTTCACCAATAACACGAAAATAAGCCCGCCATGAACCCACCAATACCCCTCCGCCAATAAGCCTGCCAATAAGCCCGTACCAACCATCAACTCCACTCACCCTGCCCGGCAGAACGCCGACAAGCCCCCCCGGCAAAATAAGCGTATGCTAATTTTGTGCAATCGTATGCACTAGGCTATATCATAAAAATGAGAGATTTTCAATCGGAAAACATAACTGCTTTGCCATTCACTTCTTTATACAATGAAAAGGAGCTGGTCAGTCAATTGTCGACTGGCAGTGAAGCGGCATTTGAACAACTCTACAAGCATTACTGTCCCGGTTTGGCCATTAAATTATTGCGTATTACAAAATCGGAACAGTATACCAGTGATCTTTTACAAGAAGCTTTTTTGCGAATCTGGAATCGAAGAGCCTCTTTGGATCCCGAAAAATCATTTCTTTCCTATATTAATACAGTGGTGGAACACCTGGCAATTGACTATTTCCGGAAAGCCTCCAGAGATCGCCAGTTGATGACTGCAATAAAAAAAGCTGCCATATCTGCCTACGATTCTATCGAAGAAGCCTTGTACCGTAAAGAAAATGCCCAATTACTCCATTCACTTATAAACAGCCTGCCACCGCAGCGCAGGCAGGTATTTCAACTCGTCAAAATCGAAGGCAGATCCTATGACGAAGTGGGACAATTACTGAATGTATCGCCTTCTACAATTAGCGATCATATAGTAAAAGCCACCAAACAAATCCGCGAATGCCTGCTAAAGCACCCGGACTATGCTGTGGGA
>NZ_LUKG01000042.1:30347-39187 GCF_001601815.1 Flavihumibacter sp. CACIAM 22H1 | reverse complement strand
CGCGCTCGAAAGACAAATTGCTGGTAGGTTTTATCCTGCAGTACCCGGCCTATGAGCATAAAAAAAACAATGCCTGAAAAAGAATCAAAATAACCTCCGCCGGTATCGGTCAGTACTTCAATAATGCTGCGTAAAAATGTTACCCAGATGGCCAGTACAATAGGGGCATCGATGTTTAAGAAACGATGCTTCAGGCTTTTCCAGGCACTGCTGTAAAATGGCTGTGCGCTGAATAGCAGTACGGGAAGCGACAGTAAAAGATTAAGATAGCGGAATGCGTATTGCAGCTCTTTTTCAGCAGCTTCGAGCCCCAGGTATTCGGGAAAGCTCATGAGCATGATATTGGCAAAACAGAATCCCGCCACACCTAACTGGTAAATCATGGTGCGCGGGATTCTTGGTTTTGTCTTGTTTAACTGCTGTAGGGAGATATAGGGTTCATAACCGATGCTGGTTAATAATTCTGCTACCTGTCGAAGGCTGATATCTGATTGGCGGAATATGATATCTACTTCTTTACGTGTAAATTGAACGGTTAGTTTTAGTATGCCGGGGTTGAGCTTATGCAGGTTTTCGAGCAAATAGAGGCAGGAACTGCAATGGATATGCGGCAGGTACAAAGTGATATGGGTAGTGGATTCATCTTTAAAATGAATCAGTTGCTGTTCAATACCGGCATCTTCCAGAAAGGCAAAACTGTCTTTTCGTACCGTAATTCGCTGGTTTTGCCCCGGGTTGGCATTGAGGTCGTAATAATCGCAGAGTTCGTGTTTGTTGAGGAGTTGATAAACCATTTTACAGCCATCGCAGCAGAAATTTTTAGTATTGAGCTGGATAACTCCTTCCTCGCAGTTTTCTCCGCAATGGAAGCAAGTGGTTTCTTTTTTCAGGGTGGTAGCCAAGGCTATTTATTTGGCTGCTAAACTAAGCCGGCGCAGGAGGCAGGGAGCTGAGCCGTCTCAACCGGGGAACTGATTTTTCTCAATGGGCGCATTTTCGTTTATTTGGGAAATGAATAAGCTTGCTGTTATGAAACATATCCTGATTATTGACGATCACACGGAAATCAGAGAAAACATAGCGGAGATTCTGACGCTTGGCGGATACCGCACCACTACGGCAGAGAATGGGAAAAAAGGGGTGGAGCTGGCGCTTCAAAACCGGCCCGACCTGGTAGTGTGTGATATTATGATGCCCGAGCTCGATGGCTATGGTGTATTGCACCTGCTTAGGAAAAATCCTGAAACGGAACATATTCCCTTCATTTTCCTGACGGCAAAAGTGGAGCGAAGTGATTTTCGTAAAGGGATGGAGATGGGCGCGGATGATTTTATTACCAAGCCTTTTGACGATATAGAATTACTGAACGCTATTGAAATACGGCTTAAAAAGCAGGATATTCTGCACCAGAAATATACCCATGGCGAAGAAGGGGTGAAGGAACTGCTGCAGGATCTGCAGGAGTCGGGTATGATCCGCCTGGATCCTTCAAATTTTGAAACCGTTCATTTTTCGAAACGGCAGCTGGTTTATGCAGAAGGCAAGAGACCGAAATACCTGTATTATCTTAAATCGGGCAAAGTAAAAGCCTATCGGCTTCATGAAGACGGGAAAGAATACATTACGAATTTGTACAGTGCCGACGATTATTTTGGCTATATCGCTTTACTGGAAAATGGCTCCTATGAAGATAATGCAGAAGTATTGGAAGATGCGGAGCTGGCACTGATTCCCAAGGAAGATTTTGTACAGGCGGTTTATCATGATATGACTATTGCCGGAAAATTTATCCGTCTTATTTCACAGAATGTGAAGGAGAAAGAAGACCGGTTACTGCACCTGGCCTATGATTCATTACGGAAGCGGGTAGCCAAGGCGCTGGTTGATATCCACCATAAATTTAATGGGGAAGAAGTTCCCTGTCCGTTGGATATTCCCCGGGAAGATATTGCTCAATACGTGGGTACGGCTACAGAATCACTGATCCGTACCCTGAGCGATTTCAAGTCGGAAAAACTGATCGAGATCAAGGATGGCAAGATCCGTATTACGGACCTTGCCAAATTAGCTAATCTCCTGTATTAATCTTCACCCCGGCTCAGCTCAAAATCAGGGGGAACGGATTGGGGGCTGTTTTCAGCCGGACTCGAAATTTCGCGACCGTGTTCATTTTGCTGTTTGAGCGACCATTGATCCGTCATCGTGGTTTCGAGCCATAGATTACCGGATTTGCGGAAAACCTGTGTAGCCAGTCCATATTGGGTCAGCAGGGTCTGTTCAAAATCAGCCACCGTCATGCTGGGCTGTATTTCCAGGAGTCCTTCCTTTTTAACATGGCCGGTGGTATCCTGTAGCTGGCTGGCGCGGAGCATTTTTTGTGCATTGGAGCCTTCTTCAACGGCATGTCCGCGCTTGAAGAATTCTATTTTAAGAAATGGAAACAGGCTGTTGAAATCCTGTTGCAAGTCTTTAAATGTTCGGGTTTTGCTGATCCGGATGGTCATGGGGGGTGAAAATTATTGACATTAATAGATGAACACATCTACTTCCCCGCTGTCGATGGCAGCAATGTTCCGGGGGATGTGCAGCACGAGTTCACCATTGGTATAGGTTGCCTGGGTAAGTGCCGTATCGGCGTCTTCGGGCAAGCCGAAGCTCCGTTCCCAGGCGGAATAGTTGTATTCATAGGTCGATTTTCCGGCGGCATCGGATTCGGTACTTAATTCTTTTTTGCCACTGATAACCAGTTCTTTTCCGCTGGCATGAATTTGAAAACAGGGGCGGTCCATTCCTGGTACAGCCAGCCGGATAATATATTCCTCCGCTGTTTCCGAAACATTGGCGGCTGGAACCCAGCTGGTAGCTCTTTTTCTTAGTTCGGATGCACCTTCGTACACGAACAGGGGCCTGCGCAGGCGGTGATTTCTTTTTGTGGTAGCTGCTGTCATAAACCGTGATTTTAGATAAAACCGGAAATTATCATGCCACAAATCTAGGCGCCTGGCGGCGATGGGAATATGACCTGTAGGGGATGGGGATATGACTTTGCTCAGTCTGTTTTGGTGGGCGGCTTAGTCGCCGGTGAACTCATCCAGGTCGCGGCGTTCTTTTTTGGTGGGGCGTCCTTGTTTGCTGAGTCGTTTGCCGGTATGGAAGCTGGCGGCCTGGTATTGAATACGTTCCAGTTCCTCGGGTGGTGTAAGGTCCTGGTAATGGAGGATTGCTTCGGGGTAGGCGACGCGGTTTTGCAGGATGCCGGTAACTTTTATGACCCATTTCCGGGCTTCTGTCTTCACTTCATATTCATCGCCGATTACAACGGTGCGGGATGCTTTTACAGGGCTGCCGTTCAGTTTTACCCGCCCTTTATCCAAGGCTTCGGCTGCCAGTCCACGGGTTTTAAACAACCGGATGGCCCATAGGTATTTATCAATTCGGACTTTCATGTGTAAGACGTCAGACAGGTGTTAGAACCATGTTCTAACACCTGTCTGACAGGTATAAATGAAAATAAGGAATGGTTTCGATGCCTTTGTAGAAATTCGCCAGGTCGAATTTTTCATTGGGAGAATGCAGGTTATCACTGTCTAATCCAAAACCCAGGAAAATGATCTTTAAACCCAGCTCTTTTTCAAATAACGCACAAATGGGTATACTGCCCCCGCCCCGAACCGGAATCGGCTGCTTGCCAAATGTTGTTTCAATAGCCCGCGCAGCAGCCCGGTATTCCTTCGAATCTATCGGCGTCATATACGGCTCACCCCCATGGTGCAAACTCGCTTTTACCGTTACATTCGCCGGCGCAATTGCCATTAAATGCTGTATCAGCAGATCCGTAATCCGATGCGAATCCTGGTTCGGTACCAGTCGGCAGGAAATTTTGGCAAAAGCCTTGGACGGTAACACCGTTTTTGCTCCCTCGCCCGTATAACCTCCCCAGATCCCGTTTAGTTCCAGTGTGGGCCGAATGCCGGTTCGTTCATTGGTCGTAAATCCTTTTTCGCCCCAGAGCTCATTCACCCCAAGATCCGCCTTATAGGCCAACTCATCAAAGGGGGCTTCCGCCATCAGCGCACGCTCCTCCGGCCTGGCTTCCACCACATCCGTATAAAATCCCGGGATGGTAATATGATTGTTCTCATCGTGCAGAGAGGCAATCATTTTGGCCAGGATCGTAATGGGATTGGCTACCGCACCGCCATAAACCCCGCTGTGCAGATCGCGGTTAGGCCCGGTTACCTCTACTTCTATATAGGAAAGACCCCGTACGCCGATATCGATCGAAGGATGTTCCAAACTAATCATAGCCGTATCCGAAATCAGGATCACATCCGCCTTCAGCAGCGCTTTATGTGTTTTTACAAAATCGGCCAGGTTAGGAGAACCAACCTCCTCTTCACCTTCGATCAGGAATTTGATATTGGTCGGCAACTGCCCGGTTTGTACCATGGTTTCCAGCGCCTTGATATGCATGAAAAACTGCCCTTTATCATCACAGGCGCCCCGTGCAAAAATTTTACCGTCTTTCAGTACCGGCTCAAAAGGGCCGCTCTTCCATAATTCAAGCGGATCTGCCGGCTGCACATCATAGTGCCCATATACCAGCACCGTTGGTTTAGAAGCATCCGTTATCAATTCTCCATACACAATAGGATGCCCGCTGGTGGGGTAGATCTCCACTTTTGCCGCACCTGCTTCCAACAGGCTGGCCTTAACGGCTTCCGCACAGCGTATCATATCATCCTTGTGCTCAGATCGGGCACTGATACTCGGAATCCGTAAAAGATGCAGTAACTCCGTCAAAAAACGATCCTTATGTTGTTCCTGGTAGGCTTTCCATTCTTTCATTGTACGCCGTTTTGCGCCACGAATTTAGGCCGTTTTGTGCAAAGAGTCGGAACCGGTACCCAAACGATGTTTTTTATTGGAAATGATATTGTCCAGCGTCCATTCTACTTTGCGTTCAAAAGCATGCTTTCGAACCGGGCAATCTGTTTTAGTACAAATGGCGCAGGAAAAATCAAGGCAGCCGTCTGAATGCACAAATAATTCAATGCTGCTGCCGAACTGCTGTCGGATTTCTTCACTCAGGGCATCTATTTCCGTATGGGCTTCGTGAACATTCAGGTACCAGGGTACCGTAAGATGACAATCCACATGCAGGATACTACCGTATTTGATAACGCGCAAATTGTGCAGGTCTACCCAATTCTGTTTGCGGTGCTGGTTCAGGTGCAATACCATTTTTTCCAGCAACGCCTTGTCTGCCTCGTCCATAATGCCTGCCAGCGAGGCTCGCAGGATCTTATAACCCGTATACAATATCACGAAACTGAATAATAAGGCCACCAGTGTATCGAGCATTTTCCAGCCGGTGATCCAGATCAGTACTACACCAACTACTATGCCGATGGTTGAATAGGTATCCGAATGCAGGTGTTTGCCGCTTGCAATCAGCGCCAGTGAATTATTTTTTTTACCCTGCCGGATGGCTACTGTTCCCATCAGGTAGTTGATGAGTCCGGCTACGGCTACCAGCGCCACCCCCCAGTCCAGTTTTTTCAGCTCGGGCGGATTAATAAAATGAAGGATACATTCATAAATGATGAAAAGCCCCGCAAACAAAATCAAAGTTCCTTCTACAGCGGCCGATACAAACTCTGCTTTTCCATGCCCGTAAGGATGATCCTGGTCTCGCGGCTTGGCAGCCACGTATAAACTGTATAAACCGATAAATCCGGATACCACGTTGACGGTACTTTCCAGGGCATCTGTTAGGATGGAAACAGAACCGGTAAGATAGTATGCCACCATTTTTAGTACAAATAACACCAGGGCCACTGCCACCACCCAGCGCTGTACCCCAAAGTTTTCTTTTTGTTCCTGCATTACCCAGATGAGAATTTATTGATACAGTTTGACAATTTAATGATACAAAACGATTCACGCTGCAAGGCGCAAACCGGCATCTTTGCAAAAGAAGTTTTTCCATGATTGCCTGCCTGCCGCCTGTTTTACACCTGCTGTATATGCCAGCCCCAGCCCGGGCAGGTTGCTTCTATGCGGAACCTGCTGGTATTCTTAATAAAGATAGCCTTAATTTAATTGGTAGTTCTCCCCACCGGTTCCGGACAAACTAAGTAATCGTTAACCTTTTTGCGTATGTTTCGAAAAAATTTACAACTACAGTTTCTGACCACCCTGCTGGTGGTTGCCGGCTTATTTTCCTGCAACAATGCAAGCGAGCCCACGGCTCAAAAGCCAGTGGTCAATGAAATAAGACCCGTATGGTCGCTCGAAAAAGCGGCTAATTGGTACAGCCAGCATAAATGGATCGTAGGGGCTAATTTTTTGCCCAGTACCGCTATCAACCAGCTTGAAATGTGGCAGGCAGAAACCTTTGATACCGCTACCATTAACCGCGAATTAGGATGGGCATCGTCGATCGGGATGAATACCATGCGGGTTTATTTGCACAGCAAAGCCTGGGAACAGGACTCCAGCGGTTTTTTACAAAGGATGGATACCTACCTGGCTATTGCAGATGCCCATAAGATCAAAACCATTTTCGTGATTTTTGACGATGTCTGGAACAAAGAACCCAAAACCGGTAAACAGCCCGATCCTAAACCAGGTACCCATAATTCTGGCTGGGTGCAGGACCCGGGCGATCCTTATCACAAAGACAGTACCCTTTTTCCTGCACTTGAGAACTACGTTATAGCCGTTATCAGCCGGTTTGCTACCGACAAACGCGTACTGTTATGGGATCTTTATAATGAACCGGGCAACTCCGGCAAAAAAAACAGTTCTCTCCCCTTACTGAAAAATGTATTTACCTGGGCTCGTACCGTAAATCCTGATCAGCCCCTTAGTGCGGGTGTGTGGGATTGGAACTTTGAAGAATTGAATGAATTCCAGGTGGCTAATTCTGATATACTTACCTATCACAACTACGAAGCGGCCGACTGGCATAAACGAGTTGTTCAGTTATTGAAAATGCACGGCCGGCCAATGATCTGTACAGAATATATGGCGCGTACCAGAAACAGTTTGTTTTCTACCATACTTCCCTTATTGAAAGAACAGCAGGTAGGCGCTATTAACTGGGGCCTGGTTGCCGGTAAATCAAATACCATTTATGCCTGGGATACTCCTGTGCCCGATGGATCAGAACCCAAGCTCTGGTTTCATGATATATTCAGAAAAGACGGATCACCATTTAGTAAAGATGAAATAGATTTGATAAAAAATCTAACACAATAATTTTGACAAGCAGTCGTACCATCCACAAACCGTCCTCTTTCCAGGGGAGGGGCGGGATGGACTAAATGAATCTCATGAACAAACAGGAAAAAGAGCAAATTGCAGCAAGTATTCAGCAAAAATTTATTGAGCTATTTCAGACAAGGCCCTTACTGGTTCAATCTCCCGGACGTATAAACCTGATTGGTGAACACACTGATTATAACAAAGGGTATGTATTACCGGCGGCCATTGATAAAGTTACCGTAGTAGCCGCTCAACAACGATCCGACAATTTCATAAACGTGTATGCGGCCGACCTGGAAGCTATGGTAGAAGCTGATCTGTCCCAGGAACTACTGCCGGCCCATAACTGGTCGGATTATGTATTGGGAATTGTACAACAGTTTGTGCGGCTAGGCCTACCTGTGAAAGGATTTAACCTGGTATTTGGGGGCAACGTTCCGCTGGGCGCCGGCGTATCTTCTTCTGCCGCCCTGGAATGTGCTGTTGCATTTGCATTGAATGAATTGTTCCAGACCAACTTAACCACCCTTCAAATGGTTAAGCTGGCCCAGAAAGCGGAGAACGAATTTGTAGGGGTGAACTGTGGTATTATGGACCAGTTTGCCAGTATGTTTGGCAAAAAAAACCGGGTACTGAAACTAGACTGCAATAACCTGGAATATGAGCCGGTTCCTTTTGAAATGGATGAATTTAAGATTGTACTGCTCGATACCAATGTTAAACATTCACTGGGTAGCAGTGAATACAATGTGCGCCGCAGCCAATGCGAAGAAGGCCTGCATTTATTGAACCAGGCTTTCCCCGACCTTCATAATCTGCGCGATGCCAGCCTGGAGCAACTGAACCAGGTGCTGCTGCCGAAATCAACGGTGTTGTATAACCGCTGCCGCTATGTGATGGAAGAAAATAATCGCCTGCTCGACGCCTGCCACCAATTACACCACAACAATATGCGGGCATTTGGTGAATTGATGTATGGCTCGCATAAAGGCCTGTCTGGTTTGTATGAGGTGAGTTGCCCGGAACTGGATTTTCTGATTGAACAGGTGCGGCCGGTATCGGAGGTATATGGTGCCCGTATGATGGGCGGTGGCTTTGGGGGTTGTACCATTAACCTGGTGAAATCCCAGGCTGTAGAGGCATTAATTGAATCGGTTGGTACAGCCTACCAGCAACATACCGGTAAAACCATGCAGGCCTATATTGTTCAAATCGGGAATGGAACTTCCCTGCTTTAAGCTTTCTTTCTTATGCAAGCATTTACGTATAAAGAACATCCGCATACCAGGAAAAACCTGTTAACAGGAGAGTGGATCCTGGTATCGCCACACCGTACCAAACGTCCCTGGCAGGGTAAACAGGAACAGGTTCCGGAAACCGATATGCCGGCGTATGACCCTACCTGTTATTTATGCCCGGGTAATAAAAGAGCCGATGGTGCGGTCAATGAAAAATTCGACGGCCCTTTTGCTTTTACCAATGATTTTGCAGCCTTACTGCCCGATTCTCCTACGGGTAGCACTACTATTGGCAACCTGCTGGAAGCCAAAGCAGAGAACGGTATTTGC
>NZ_LUKG01000042.1:0-29936 GCF_001601815.1 Flavihumibacter sp. CACIAM 22H1 | reverse complement strand
GGTATTTGCCGGGTAATCGGTTTTTCTCCCCGGCATGATTTAACCCTGCCCATGCTTTCTCTGGCAGAAATTGAAGCAGTCATTGAGTTGTGGTGTAAAGAGTTCCTGGAGCTGTCGAAAAACCCGGGTATACAATATATACAGGTATTTGAGAATAAAGGCGCCATCATGGGCTGCAGTAACCCACACCCGCACGGACAAATTTGGGCGTCCTCTTCTATACCGGTTGAAATTCAGAAAGAGCTTAGCCAGCAGGCGCAGTATTTTGAGCAACATGGGCGCAGCCTGTTGGCAGATTATAGTAAGCTGGAACAGGAACAACAGGAACGTATACTCGAAGAAAATGAACATTTTCTGCTGCTGGTGCCGTTCTGGGCAACCTGGCCGTACGAAACCCTGCTTGTTTCAAAACGCCCGGTAAGCTATACCCACGAGTTTACTGCGGAAGAAAAGAAATCACTGGCAGCTATCCTCAAAAACCTAACCACCCGTTACGATAACCTGTTCGAAGTATCCTTCCCTTATTCTGCCGGAATACACCAGGCACCTGTAAATACGCCCGGTGTACAGGGATGGCATTGGCATATGCATTTTTACCCACCCCTGCTGCGTTCCGCAACGGTAAAAAAATTTATGGTAGGGTATGAAATGCTGGCAAATCCGCAACGGGATATTACGCCCGAATGGGCGGCCGAACAACTCCGGAAACAAGCGCTGGAATATTATCGGCCTATACCTGCCGCTACCCATTAAATTTGCTTCATGAAAAAAACGATGCTGCCTGTACTACTGTTGCTGCTTATGGCTTGTAATGCTGGTAAAAAAAAGGACGAAACCAACGCTTCTGCAACAGCCCTGCATTATTCCTTTGATTCCACCCTGAACGGGAAAAAGACTGGCCTTTACTGGTTGAAAAACGGGGAAATGACAGTTGGTATAACCAATTATGGCGGCCGCATTGTGAGTTTGCAGGTACCTGATAAAACCGGAACTAAACGTGATGTGGTGGTGGGCTTTGCTTCTTTAGCCGATTATATCAATGCTACCGAGCCCTATTTCGGCGCAACCGTTGGCCGGGTGGCTAACCGTATTGCCCGGGGAAAATTTACCCTCGATAACCAAACCTATACACTGTTCACGAACAATGGACCCAATACCCTGCATGGGGGTAAACAAGGATTGCAGGCCGTGGTATGGGAAGCGACCCAACCCAGCGATTCTACCCTGCGTTTATCCTATGTTTCGCCCGACAAGGAAGAAGGATTTCCCGGACAGCTTACCATCTCCGTTTTTTTTACCGTTACACAGAACCAGGAGCTGCTAATTCAATACGAAGCTACAACGGATAAAGCCACCCCGGTTAACCTCAGCAATCATGCTTTTTTTAACCTGAATGGAGAAGGGGCCGGCAGCATTAATCAGCATCAGTTGCAATTATTTGCAAGCGCTTATACCCCGGTTGATTCAACGCTTATTCCTACCGGCGAAATAGCGAAGGTAGCCGGTACACCCTTTGATTTTACCCGGCCAACCACAATCGGCGAACGGGTGGAAAACGCAGATGAACAGCTTCGTTTTGGAAAAGGATACGATCATAATTTTGTACTGGACGACAGCGCTGCCTGGAAGAAAGCAGCCAGTATCAAAGGAGACCTGAGTGGTATTCAATTGGAGATTTACACCACCGAACCAGGCATCCAGTTTTACGGGGGTAATTTTATGCAGGGAAAGAATAGGTTTAAAACAGGTGCAAAAGACGATTTTCGCACTGCGTTTTGCCTGGAGACCCAACATTTTCCCGATGCGGTAAATCAACCTGCTTTCCCCAGCACTATCCTGCAACCCGCACAAACCTATACAACCCGTTCTATTTATAAATTTTCTGCACAACCTTAAGCATTGCCTGCCATGAACATTCTTCACTCCAAAGACTACCTGGTTTTTATTATTTATTTTCTGATTGTTGCCTGTTACGGATGGTGGGTATACCATCGGAAAAAAACGGCCGAAGCCAGCAGTAAGGATTATTTCCTGGCGGAAGGTTCACTTACCTGGTGGGCAATTGGCGCCTCGCTGATTGCTTCCAATATTTCTGCCGAGCAATTCATCGGTATGAGCGGTTCCGGTTTTAAAATGGGACTTGCTATTGCTACCTATGAATGGATGGCGGCAGCTACTTTAATAATTGTAGCGCTCTTTTTTATCCCGGTTTACCTGCGCAATAAGATCTATACCATGCCGCAATTTCTGCAGCAACGATACAATGGAACCGTTGCTATGATAATGGCGGTGTTCTGGCTCTTATTGTACGTGGTGGTGAACCTTACATCGATCCTGTACCTGGGGGCCCTGGCGGTTAGCAGTATTTCCGGTATCAACTTTACCGTATGTATGCTTGCACTGGGTTTATTTGCCATCATAATTACCTTGGGCGGCATGAAAGTAATCGGCTATACCGATGTAATTCAGGTGTTTTTCCTGATCCTGGGAGGATTAGCTACCACCTACCTGGCACTGAACCTGGTGAGCGATCATTTTGGGGCGGATGGTCCTTTAGCTGGCTTGGGTTTATTGCAGGAAAAAGCATCGGGTCATTTTCATATGATCTTTAAACAGGATAATCCTAATTATATTGATCTTCCTGGGTTATCGGTTTTGATCGGGGGTATGTGGATTGTAAACCTCAATTATTGGGGATGCAATCAATATATTACACAACGGGCCCTGGGGGCAGATCTTAAAACGGCGCGTGCCGGTATTCTTTTTGCCGCATTTTTAAAATTATTGATGCCTGTAATTGTAGTGTTGCCAGGTATTGCGGCCTTTGTATTGTACCAGGAAGGCAATTTCCAGGAAGCAATGCTGCAAAATGGAGAGCTTAATCCTGACAGGGCCTACCCGGTATTGCTGAATCTTTTACCGCCGGGTTTAAAGGGACTTGCTTTTGCTGCACTAACAGCTGCGGTGGTAGCTTCGCTTGCCGGAAAAGCCAATAGCATTTCCACCATTTTTACCCTGGATATTTATAAAAAACGCATTGCGCCCGATGCAGATGAAAAGAAACTGGTAAGCATTGGACGTATTACCGTAGTCATTGCGATTATACTGGCCATCTTTATTTCTCCTTTCCTGGGTATTGATAAAAAAGGGGGGTTCCAATATATACAGGAATATACCGGCTTTGTATCGCCCGGAATTTTCGCCATGTTTATCCTGGGTTTTTTCTGGAAAAAAGCTACATCCAATGCGGCCTTATTTGCAACCATTGGGGGTTTCCTGCTTTCAGTATTTTTCAAGTTTCTACCCGGGTTTGCAGACCTCAGCGCACTAATCCCTTCCGGTTGGGCAATTGCAAATGAAGCGGGGGTGGCTGAAATACCATTTATTGACCGTATGGCCATAGTATTTGTGATATGTATGGTGGCTATGTATATTATCAGTACCATTGAACACGCCAGGGGAGTAAGGCCCAATGGGCTTTCGGTGGAGCCGAAGGAATTTAAACCTGACCCGGCTTTTGCGGTAGGCGCATTGCTGGTAACCGGCTTACTGGTGGCACTCTACACCCTGTTTTGGTAGATCGCCTTAATTTTAATTGATTTGTATACATAATGTTTGCCATATGAATACCAGCCAGCTTCCTGCACTTGATACTGAATTTCAGCTATCCGAAGACGATGTAAGATCTTTTCGGTCCCATGGACATGTTCATACCCGTTCGGTGCTATCGCCCGCGGAGCTGGCTGCCTACAGAGCGGTTATCAACGAAGCGGCTTACCGGTACAATACCGAAACCCGCGCTATGCAGGAGCGCGATACGTATGGCAAAGCTTTTCTGCAGATTATGAATTTATGGGAAGTGGATGAGCAGGTAAGGGCTTTTACCCTGGCAAAACGCTTCGGGAAAATAGCCGCCGCCCTGCTGGGGGTTGAACGAGTTCGGCTCTACCACGACCAGGCGCTGTATAAAGAACCCGGCGGTGGGCATACGCCCTGGCACCAGGATCAATATTACTGGCCACTTGATACCACCAATACGATTACCATGTGGATGCCCCTTATCCCGATTTCTGTGGAAATGGGTATGCTCAGTTTTGCTTCAGGCTCGCATAAAAATGGTGCAGTGGAAAACATTCCCATTTCTGATGAATCGGAGCAACTGCTGGAAGCCTATGTAAAAGAAAAAAACTATCCGATTACCAGACCTGCTACCATGAATGGCGGCGATGCAAGCTGGCATTATGGGTGGACGCTGCATAATGCACCGGGTAACCAATCGGCACATACCCGTGAAGTAATGACCATCATTTATTTTGCAGATGGGGCTAGGGTAACCGAACCGCGTAACCCACACCAGGAAAATGACCGGCAACGCTGGCTCATGGGCCAGGCACCGGGTGAATTTGCTGCATCGGACCTCAACCCGCTGATCTGAACCCTCCATTGGTATAGATGAATTCTAATAAATAGTAGTAATGAAGTTAACATCAGTTGTCGGATTAATTGGTTGCCTGGCCTTGTCATTGGCTGCATCGGCACAACAAAGCTGGACTTCCGTGAAAGGGAAAATTCAGTCTGAATGGGGAGAAAAACTAAACCCCTCGCAGGTATTACCCGAGTATCCAAGACCGCAACTGGTGCGTTCGGAATGGGTAAACCTGAATGGGTTATGGAATTATTCGATTCAGCCGGTTGGTACTGCTGCACAGCCTGCACAATTTGATGGAGCTATCCTGGTGCCCTTTGCTGTAGAATCTTCTCTTTCCGGTGTGCAGAAAACTGTTGGCAAGGACAGTGTGCTGTGGTACCAGCGGAATTTTATGGTTCCTGCCCAGGCGAAAGCAAAAAAAATACTGCTGCATTTTGGTGCGGTAGACTGGCAATGTGAGGTGTTTGTAAATGATCAGCTGGTTGGTACGCATAAAGGAGGGTTTGATCCGTTTAGTATGGATATTACGGCGGTAGTTCGGAAAAAGGGGCCGCAAAAATTAGTGGTAAAAGTTTGGGATCCTTCCGATGAAGGCCCGCAACCCCGGGGCAAGCAGGTGGTAAACCCCAATGGCATCTGGTATACCCCGGTAACGGGTATCTGGCAAACAGTTTGGCTGGAAGCAGTGCCGGCCACCTATATAAGCGCTACCCGCCATACGCCCGATATAGATCAGCAAACCATTACCATTACTGCCGAGGTAGAAAATGCGCAGCCGGGCGATAAGGTACTGGTGCTTGTAAAAAACGGAACAGCCACAATTGCACAAAAAGAAATAAATGCAGGTGAAGCGGCAGTGCTGAAGTTGGAAAACCCACGGTTATGGTCGCCCGAAAATCCATTCCTCTACGATCTGAAAATTTCAGTAATCCGCAATAAAAAGCCGGTGGATGAAGTGGCGTCTTATTTTGCTATGCGCAAAATTTCCATGAAAAAAGATGCCAATGGTATTCAGCGTATGTTATTGAACAATGAATTTCTGTTTCAATACGGACCCCTTGACCAGGGTTGGTGGCCGGATGGACTGTATACTGCACCTTCAGATGAGGCCCTGCAATTTGACATTCTGAAAACCCGGGAAATGGGTTTTAATATGATCCGCAAACATGTAAAGGTGGAGCCCGCCCGCTGGTATTATCATTGTGATCAGCTGGGTATGCTCGTTTGGCAGGATATGCCCAGTGGAGATATGGGTAACCAATGGGAAATGCGGCCGGGTATTTATGGAAAAGCAACCGATAAAGACCGCACCCCTGAATCTGCTGCTATTTTCAAAAACGAGTGGAAGGAGATTATGCAGGATTTTTACAATTTCCCGTCGATTGTGGTATGGGTACCCTTTAACGAAGCCTGGGGGCAGTTTAAAACCGCTGAAATCGTAAAATGGACCAAGCAGCAAGATCCTACACGCCTTGTGAACACGGCCAGTGGAGGCAATTTTGAGCCGGTGGGAGATATCATCGATTTGCATAATTACCCTGAGCCATTGATGCCCGATCCTGCTTTGTTTGGCGCCGACAGGATATTGGTGCTGGGTGAATTCGGCGGTCTTGGATTAGCCCTCGAAAATCATACCTGGCAGGAGAAAAACAACTGGGGATATCAAAGTTTCAAAAATAAAGAAGACCTGTACAAGCGTTATGCGGAATTTATTTCCGTGATTCCGCACCTGATAGAAAAAGGATTGTCTGCCGCGGTGTATACACAAACAACCGATGTGGAAGTGGAAACCAATGGCCTGATGACCTATGACCGGAAAGTCATTAAATTTTCGACCGATGCGTTGAAAAAACTGCATCAGCCTTTGTATAATAAAGCCCTGGTTCGGGTGCAATAAAGCAGTTGCTTACCTGGAATATTACCCGTCCATAAAAAGAGGCCGGTTTAATCTCTCGAGATAAACCGGCCTCTTTTTAGATCATCCATAAACTGGCGTGCAACTTATTTCATGGCAGTTGTATAACGGGTGGATACAAAATCCCAGTTAACGAGGTTCCACCAGTTGTCTACATAATCGGCGCGTTTATTCTGGTATTTCAGGTAATACGCGTGCTCCCAAACATCAAGCCCCAGTAGAGGAATGCCTTGTGTACCGGCTACAGGCATAAGGGGATTGTCCTGGTTGGGAGTAGAGCTTACAATCAGTTGTTTGTCCTTCATAAGAATCAGCCATGCCCATCCGCTGCCAAATCTTGTTTTAGCAGCTTCTGCAAATACCGATTTAAAATTGGCGAAGGAATTGAATTTATTTTCAAGAGCTGTCAGTAACTCACCAGAAGGTTTATTATCTGGCCTCGTTGAACGCATGCTTTTCCAGAATAGTTCATGGTTATAATGGCCGCCCGCATTGTTGCGCATTTTTTCTGAATATTTTTTGATATTCAGCAGCACATCTTCAACTGGTTTACTGCGATCTACCCCTTCTGCAACGGCCGCATCATTCATGTTTTTAGTATACGCTGCCGCATGTTTGGTATGATGAATTTCCATGGTCAACGCATCAATAGATGGTTCTAATGCGCTGAAGGAATAGGGCAGGGGCGCCTGCTCAAAAGAGGTACGGAAAGGAGTACTGCCTGCTGCCTGGGAGGTTTTACAGGAGCTTAATAAACCGGACCCTATAAAAGTTCCGCCGATACCCAGTGCCAGGGAGGCTTTGGAAGTGGCAGATAAAAAATCTCGTCGGGAAGTGGAAGTCTTTTTCATACCAAAATTGTTTTTAGTTAGAGCGGCTGGACAGGGCCGCTTTTTTTTATGAACCGGTCGTAATAAGGACGAAGCCGGCGGAATGTCCTGTAATAAAATTCCTTATTGAAAAGTTGTGAATCGCGCATGGCCTTGTAAGTAAGAAAAACACCAATCGGTATCAGCACAAAAGTAGCCAGCCAAATTCCCCAAACAGGTTCCAATACTGCTTCTTTCACAAACTTCTTACCGAAATTGTTTAAAAGGAAAAAAACCACGAAAAAAACCACTGCAAAAACCAGCGGGGTTCCAATACCTCCTTTGCGAATAATTGAGCCCAATGGCGCTCCGATCAGGAAGAGCACAAAACAGGCAATGGACATCGAAAACTTTTCATGCCAGGCCATTTTATGAAAACGCAGGCTTTTCATACGGTTTTCATAATCTGATTTGCTGATCTCCAAAGAGCTTCGGGTAATGGATAATTGGGAAAGCACCCGGTCGTTCATAGAGGAATGCAGGCTGTCGGGGATAATTGCCCCGAGCGAGTCGGCTTTTACGGGGGAGGAAGACGGTGTGTAAGCCGTATCCATCTGCTTATAAAACTGAACATAGGGGCCAATTTCACCGGCTACTTTCTTTTTAAAGACCGAATGAATGGTGCCCAGGGAATCGATGGCCTTGGAAAGCTGCCGAACGCTTAACATCTGGTAATTGTCTTTGAACAGGCTGTCGTTGGTAGGATTAAACTGTAGTGCACTGAGGTCGAACACTTTTTTGAATTCTTTAAAGCCAAGGCGTATGTATTCGGTATTGGTATTGATCCGGCTGCCTCGTTCGGTATAACGCCACCCATCGATGAGTTTGAATTCCAGGAAACGCTTATCGTCTGAAACCCGCATTATACCTTTATTGGCAATGATAATATTATCCTGCAGGTTGTAGTCTTTTTCAAAAATGATAATTTCCCGGAGGGTGGAATCGTCTTTTTCTTTTTTGCCCACTTTAATAGAGTAGCCGGGTATATTGGTGTAAAAAGCCCCTTCCCGCAAATCAAAAGCCGGTTTTTTATTGATGATATCGTATTTGAGGCGGTTGAGTTTGAGGTTGGATACGGGCAGTAAATAATTGTTGAACATAAAGGCCACGCCGCTCAGCACCAGTGCTACCAGCATAATCGGGCGCATGAAACGAAGCAGGGGAATACCGGCTGATTTGATGGCAACCAGTTCAAAGGTTTCGCCCAGGTTACCAAATGTCATAATAGAGGAAAGCAGCACGGCCAGTGGCAAAGCCAGGGGCACTACGGTGGCTGCCACATAAAGAATGGCTTCCCCGATGGTTACCAGGTCAAGTCCTTTTCCAACAAAATCATCGATATAGAGCCAAAAAAACTGGAGCACCAACACAAAGAGGGTGATAAAAAAAGTGGCAATAAATGGCCCTACGAAAGCTTTAAGAATGAGTTTATCAAGTTTTTTTATCACGGTTCACCGAAGGATTTCTGACTACCTTTATTTCTATGGACCGGGTAAAATTACAGCTTTCCGAAGAGGAAAAGGTATTGGTAAGTGATCCTGCGGTTATTTTAACGAAGAATAGGATCCTGGAGAAAGTAGATCTGCTGCTTGGTAGCTTAAGTGAATTGCAGGTAAAACGGGCAAAGGAGCTGGGCCACCGGTTACCTGGGGCATTTTTTCAACAGGCACCCAAAATATCGCGGGGGCAGCAGTACCGGCAAATGCCCTGGCTGATGCTTGATTTTCCCCGCTGTTTTGAAAGCGCAGAAACCCTGGCAATACGACAGTTTTTTTGGTGGGGGCACTTGTTTTCTTCCAGTTTGCTGGCTACCGGTGCGCTGAAAGATCAGGTCTGTGCAGGCGCCTGGCGAACTATTCCCGGCATATATGCCTGCGTTCATGCATCACCGTGGGAGCATCATTTCGAGGCAGATAATTTTAGTCTGGCGGCCAGTTTAACCGATGCAGAGCTTCAGGCTATTTATCAAAAGGAATTCATTAAGCTGGCATTCATGCTCCCCATTACGGAGTGGGAACAGGCGCCTGCTTTTTATAGCCAGTCGTTTTCGGTGTGGATGCAGTTATTGGCGGTTAGTTAATTGCCCAACCGGTGAAAAAGGTCTTTAACCTGGTAACCCCAGAGTTGACTTTGGTCTTTAATTTCCTTTTTTTCAGCAAAATCATTAATGACCAGTATGGTTTGATTGGTTACTTCTGATTTCTCAATCCGGAATTCAAAGAATTCTTCTTTAGGGGCATGCAGCCAGTGAAAGCGGATAAAACTGTTCTCTTCACTTTCGAGTACCTCGGCTTTATCAATGGAACCATTCCAGGAAAAACTGAATACCTGATCCCTTTCGTCCACTTTATCGGCAAACCATTCCTGCAATCCGGCCGGGGTGCTCAAAAACTCATACAAAATTGAGGGTGAACACCTGACAGGATATTCTAGCGTATACATTTGTTTCTTACTCATCTCCAGTTCAAATCTGTCTTTAGGAATACAATCTCTGCAATGATAGAAAATTAAATGACACTGTAAAATAATCCTTCAAGTATTTTTTGTTAAAGGATATAAGGTTTAAACTTCAACAGAGCACCCGTATAAACACTGGGATTCAACAATTTAGGGCCGGAATTTTTGGAAAACGTATACCTGAAGACTAATTTGACACGTTCAAAAAGGCGACCACAAACAACGTTCATACAAGAAAAACCTTATTTGTTCGTTTCCTATTAGTGCTTAACTCTTAACCTCAAGAAAAGAAACCTAAAACCACACCTATGAGTATGCGGCAACTAAAAATTTCCAAATCCATTACCAACCGGGAATCTCAAAGCCTGGAGAAATACCTCCAGGAAATCGGGAAGGTTGAACTCATTGGTCCTGAAGAAGAAGTTCGGCTGGCCCGGCTTATTAAACAGGGCGATCAGCGGGCATTGGACCGGCTTACCCGGGCAAACCTGCGTTTTGTTGTTTCCGTTTCGAAACAGTACCAGAACCAGGGCTTATCGCTTCCCGACCTGATTAATGAAGGAAACCTGGGGCTGATCAAAGCTGCACAACGTTTTGATGAAACCCGTGGTTTTAAGTTTATTTCCTATGCGGTTTGGTGGATTCGTCAAAGCATTTTGCAGGCATTGGCAGAGCAAAGCCGGATTGTTCGGCTGCCCCTGAATAAGGTAGGCCTGACGAACCGGATTCAAAAAGCATTTTCGCAGCTGGAGCAGGAATTTGAGCGCGAGCCATCGGCGGAAGAAGTAGCTTCCCTGCTCGAAATGGATACGGAGGAAGTAGCTGCCAGTTTAAATATGTCTGCCCGCCATATCAGCATGGATACCCCGCTCTCCGATGGAGAGGACAATACGATGATGGACGTGATGGAAAATCCCAATGCGGAAAGAACCGATAAGGTGGTAGAACACGACGAAAGTCTTAAAATGGAGCTGGACCGCTCTATGCAGGTACTGACCGAACGGCAAAAAGAAGTGATTTGTTATTTCTTTGGAATAGGGGTAGACCATCCGATGAGCCTGGAAGATATTGGGGAAAAATTTAATCTTACCAGGGAACGGGTTCGCCAAATCAAGGACAAAGCCATTACCAAGCTAAAAACCAACTCAAGATCGCAACAGTTGCGCACATACCTGGGCGCTTAATCAATTGCATCCAATATATTTGCATTCCGATTTAAGGTGAACGATACGTTCACCTTAATTTTTGGGTGAAAATTGACCATTATGTTTGAATCATTAAGCGAACGGCTTGAATCGGCCTTTAAACAGATTAAGGGCGAAGGACGTATTACCGAACTTAACGTGGCGGCTACGGTAAAAGATATACGCCGGGCCCTGGTAGATGCCGATGTAAACTATAAAATTGCCAAGGAGTTTACGGATAAGATCAAGGAAAAAGCCCTGGGAGAAAAGGTGCTGACCGCCGTTAGTCCGGGGCAACTGATGGTGAAAATTGTGAAGGATGAGCTGGCCGAACTGATGGGCGGAACAGAGGTTGAACTGAATGCCAAGGGAAACCCCGCCGTTATCCTGATTGCCGGCCTGCAGGGGTCGGGTAAAACCACGTTCAGCGGAAAACTGGCCAATTACCTGAAATCCAAAAAATATGCTCCCCTGCTGGTAGCTGCAGATATTTACCGGCCAGCGGCTATTGATCAGCTGAAAGTGCTCGGCGGACAGGTAGGCGTAGACGTATATTCCGAACCGGAGAATAAGGACGCCGTATCCATTGCCCGGAATGCGGTGGCACAGGCAAGAAGCCTGAATAAAAATGTGGTGATCATTGATACGGCCGGCCGTTTGGCGGTAGATGAAGTGATGATGACCGAAGTGAGTAATGTAAAAGCCGCAGTGGCCCCCCAGGAAATCCTGTTTGTAGTCGATTCTATGACCGGCCAGGACGCGGTAAATACCGCTAAAGCCTTTAATGAGCGGCTGGATTTTACCGGCGTGGTATTAACCAAACTCGATGGCGATACCAGGGGTGGTGCGGCCTTATCCATCAAATACACGGTGAATAAGCCCATCAAATTCATTTCCTCCGGCGAAAAACTGGATACCCTGGATGTTTTTTACCCCGAACGGATGGCCCAGCGTATCCTGGGAATGGGCGATATTACCACCCTGGTGGAACGGGCCCAGGCACAGTTTGATGAAGCGGAAGCCAAAAAGCTGGAGAAAAAAATCCGGAAAAACCAGTTTGATTTTGAAGACTTTAAACAACAACTGGAGCAGATCAAGAAAATGGGAAATATCAAAGACCTGCTGGGCATGATCCCCGGGGTAGGGAAAGCCATCAAAGACATCGATATCAGCGATGACGCCTTTAAAGGGATCGAAGCCATGATTAACTCCATGACCCCGTTTGAACGCGCTAACCCGGATGTGATAGACGGAAGCCGCCGCAAACGCATAGCAACAGGAAGTGGAAAAGACCTGACCGAGGTAAATGCCTTTATGAAACAGTTTGAGCAGATGAAAGATATGATGAAAATGATGAATAAGATGCCCATGGGCCGAATGCCGGGTATGGGCGGATTTGGCAGACGTTAATCTTTTATATTTTCTTAATAATTATTAAGTTTGTTCATATTGATTGGATTGTTAATTTTGCAGTCCGTTATTTTTTGAAACCCTATTTGTTCACCGCATTTAAATGTCTATTTACGATGCCAGTTAAAATGAGATTGCAGCGTCACGGCTCCAAGAAAAGACCCTTCTACTTCATAGTAGTAGCGGACGCCCGTGCACCAAGAGATGGTAAATTCATCCAGAAAATCGGTACTTACAACCCCCTGACTGTTCCTGCTACGATTCAGTTAGACCGCCAGCGTGCGCTGGATTGGCTGCACAAAGGTGCAGAACCTACTGATACGGTTCGCCGGATCCTGTCATTCAAAGGCGTGTTGTACCTGAAACACCTGCTGCGTGGAGTTAAACTGGGCTTGTTCGACGATGTTACTGCTATGCAGAAATTTGAAGTATGGCACAAAGAGCACGAAGCTCAGTTGAAGAAGCGCAGTGATGAAAACCGCCGGCAGCGCCAGGTACGTCGTTTCCCCAACCAGGGAGCTCGTCGTCCACAGCCTCGTCAGGAAGGTGGTGCTGAATAATTGAATAGTTCCAGCTCCAACATAATGAATCCCGGTGGCTTCGCGCTTCCGGGATTTTTTTTAACCCTTCACCGTTCAGTTTCTCATGAAATATAATAGCATCGGCAAAATAGCGGCCGCACATGGCATTTCCGGCGAATTGATCATAAAGCATGCACTTGGTGCCAAAACCTCTTTAAAAGGCCTGGAAACGATCTTTATTGAAGAAAGAAGAGGTGAACTACTGCCCTATTTTATAGTAGGGGCTAAAGCCCGGAATGACCAGGAGATTTACCTGCAGCTGGAAGGCGTCCATACAAGAGAAGCTGCCCAGAAACTGGTTAGCCGGGAATGCTGGCTGCCGGAAGAAGAATTTCACCGGTATGCTGCCCCGGATGCCTCCATTTCCTTCCTGGGCTTTCATATCTGGAATGAAGGAGAAGACCTGGGCGAAATCCTGGAAATCATTGAACAGCCACACCAGGTACTTTGCCGCATTGATTATTTCGGGAAAGAAGCCCTGTTACCGATTCACCAGGATACCCTGCTGGAAGTAAACCCCGCAAAAAAGGTCATCCGCGTGCAATTGCCCGATGGCCTGCTCGATATTTACCGCTAATTGGCAAGCACGGCAGGAAGCCGTCCCAGCAATTGCTCGATCTGCACCCAATGGCGCTGGTTATGAGCAGTAATGAACATAAGCACATCGCCCAGTTTTAAGCGTATAAAAGAGGCAATGCTTATAGGGATGCGGATAGCCCCCACGTTGTGCTGACGGGCTTTGTCGATCAAAAGAATAAACCGGCGCTGCGCTTGTAAAAAATCATTTAATACGGCCGATGCATCCAGCGCTGCCGTGGGTGAATGCCCTTTCATGGCTTTCATCTTATTGACTACCTTACCGTCTTTCGGCAACATGCTTTTGGTAAAATATCCCCCCAGCCAGCCCGGCTTAAAATACATGACCGCCTGTGTAGTGGATGCCTCCATTGCTTTTTCCAGTACGGGGATATAATAGCGATAATAGGTATTGAGATGCTCCAGCACCTGAAGGGTATTCCATCTACCCGGCCCGTCGGTGGTTTCCAATAACTCAAGCGGGGTATGCTGTTGCATGGCTTCCACTTCCTTTAACAGAAACAAGGCTTCTTCCTTTAATGTTTGCAGTAAATCACCTGCCAGCAATGC
Organism: Flavihumibacter sp. CACIAM 22H1; assembly: GCF_001601815.1. Taxonomy (GTDB): domain Bacteria; phylum Bacteroidota; class Bacteroidia; order Chitinophagales; family Chitinophagaceae; genus Flavihumibacter. Next base: position 15,945 of record NZ_LUKG01000042.1, on the reverse strand, counting down.
TTTCATGTCAATTAATTTTAAACAAAACTAACCGGGTGCAGTTTGCTGAATCTTTGCCTGGACCAAGATTTTAGCTAAGCCGTATACTTCCCAGTAATTTACTGAAGGTGGTGGCATCAATACCCAGGTAAGAAGCCAGGTATTTATGGGGTACCAACTGTAAAATATGCGGACTTCTTTTCAACAGCGTACGGAATTTTTCCTCGGCCGTATAAACCATCAGCTCAATTTGCCGTTCCAGGATACCACCGGTTGTAAAAGCCAATGCTTTATACATCAACTCTGCAATGCAGGCATGGCTTTTCCGGCAGGCTTCTACCTGGCGGAAAGATGACCGCAGAAACTGGCTGCTGGTGAGGGTTTCGAGGTAGTAGCGGGAAGGTTGTTGCAATAAAAAAGAATCAATTATTCCGGAAAAAGATCCCGCATAGGTAAACACGATGGTGGCTTCTTTTTGTTCATGCAAATGGAAACCCCGTTGAACACCATCTACTACCCAGTATAAAAAGCGCTCCACTTCTCCCGCGGTGGTGACCAGCTCCTTGCGTTTGTAAGAAATGGGGGTCCATATCTCCTGGAATTGCTCCCATGCCGCCGCCTCCATAGGATGGATCAGCGAAAGTTGTTCATACATTTTCTGCAAGGCGGGTTGCATGTTTTTTATTTACCTGCAAGATAATTCTCCGTTTAGTTAGATTGCGGTATCATTGTTCACTTATTCCTACCGGTATGAACCTGCTGTTTCGTTTATTCCTTGGCTCCTGCCTGCTGGCAGGGTGCAGATCGGCTGAAAAAACTGCTGGCGCATCGGCCTCGCGGCTGGTAGTGTTATCCTATAATATTCACCACGCCAATCCGCCTTCGCGGCCGGCTGGTTTTATTGACCTGGATACCATTGCTGCAACCATACGGGCTTCCGGTGCTGACCTGGTGGCCATCCAGGAACTGGATAGCGTAACTACCAGGAGTAACGGTGTTTACCAGTTGGCGGTATTGGCGGAAAAACTGGGCATGTACTACCGGTTTGAACGAACCATTCCTTTTGGTGGGGGCGCTTATGGAATCGGCATCCTGTCGCGGTTCCCGATACAGGATGCCAGGGCCTATGCATTGCCTAACCTGGATGCCCTGCCTGCCGAACCCCGTAAAGCGCTGCTGGTACAACTGAACTGGCAGGGAACTCCCCTTTATTTCGGATGTACGCATTTCGATTTCACGAACCAGGAGCTGAAACTGGCCCAGGCAAAAGCACTCTTAACCCATCTTGCAGCGGTTCAGCAATACCCTGTACTGGTAGCAGGTGATTTTAATGCAGAACCGGAGGAAGCAAGCATCCGGTTACTCAGTTCCACTTTCGGCTCGGCTGGTAAAGCAACGGATTATACCATTCCGGAGCTTCATCCCGATAAAAAAATCGATTATATTTTTTATACGCCGGGCTGGTTTCAGCCTGAGAGCTCAGAGGTATTAACCAAGGACTCCTACGGATCTGATCACCTGCCCCTGCGGGCGGTTTTTAAACGCCTGCCTACGAAGGCCGGGCAGGCACCCGACCGGTGACAGGATTCTGTACCTTCACGGTATGAATTCACCGCCGCGCAGAATTGCTCATTTCGACCTCGATGCATTTTTTGTATCGGTTGAATGTTTGCTGAACCCGGAACTGCGGGGTAAGCCACTGGTGGTAGGGGGTAAGGGCGATCGCTCGGTGGTGGCCGCCTGTAGTTATGAAGCCAGGAAGTTTGGCATTCATTCCGCCATGCCCATGCGAAAGGCCGAAGAATTATGCCCCCAGCTAACCATTGTACAAGGCACCAGAACTGCTTATAGCCATTATTCCAGGATAATAACCGATCTGATTGCCGGCGCAGCCCCGGTGTTCGAAAAAGCATCCATCGATGAATTTTATATTGACCTAACCGGGATGGATCGGTATTTTAACCCGCTGCAATGGACAATTGAACTCCGGCAAAAAATTATGGACAGTACCGGCCTGCCCATTTCCTTTGGCCTTGCTCCCAATAAAATGCTGGCAAAAATGGCTACCAATGAAGCCAAACCCAACGGCTGGATGCAGCTGGAACCCAGCCAGGTACAGGATTTTCTCGATCCCCTGAGGGTGGATAAAATTCCCGGGGTAGGTGATCATACATTTCGCAACCTGCTGCAGCTGGGTATAGAAACCATTTACGAACTCAGGCAGGCCAAATTACCCCTTTTACAACAGCAACTCGGCAAACACGGGGTGGATCTCTGGCAAAAAGCACAGGGTATTCATACCAGTGTGGTAGCGCCCTGGCAGGAAGCAAAATCCATTTCTACGGAAAACACCTACGAGCAGGATATCAAAGACCCGGCAATACTTTTGCAGGAACTGGTACGTATGACCGAAAAGCTCGGCTTTGAATTGCGGCAGGAAAATAAAATGGCCGGATGTATTGCTGTAAAAATCCGCTACCCTGATTTTGAAACCAGTTCGCGCCAACGATCTCTGCCTTATACTTTTTACGACGATGAACTGATTCTGCAGGCCAGGCAATTATTTCAGGAACTCTACCGCAAGGGCCAGCCTGTGCGCTTACTCGGCGTTCGGGTAACAGAGCTTACCGATGAAGCCCGGCAAACCAATCTTTTCCAGGATATGAACAGGAAAGCGGAACTCTATAAAGCAATCGATTCTGTGAAAACAAAATTTGGGAAATCAGCAATTTTTAAAGCAGGCAGCACAAAAAAATAGGCTAAACTCCTATTAGTTTACTAGGAATTCATTATTTTAGCACCGCATTGAACAACTAAATTCAACAATATGAGTCTACGTTTAGGTGATACGGCACCCAATTTTAAAGCCGTAACTACAGAAGGAGAAATAGATTTTCATGAATACCTGGGCAATAGCTGGGGGGTACTGTTTTCGCACCCTGCCGATTATACACCGGTTTGCACCACTGAGCTGGGTAAAACTGCCTTGTTAAAACAGGAGTTTGAAAAACGCGGCGTAAAAGTGTTGGCAGTTAGTGTGGATCCGCTCGATAAACACCTGGGTTGGAGAAATGATATCAACGAAACCCAGCATTGTACAGTTGATTTTCCCATTATTGCAGATGAAAGCAAGGAAGTTGCTAACCTGTATGGCATGATTCATCCCAATGCTTCTGAAACCTTTACCGTGCGTTCTCTTTTTATCATCGGGCCCGATAAAAAAGTAAAACTCATGATAACCTACCCGGCTTCTACCGGTCGTAATTTCTACGAGGTATTACGAGTAATAGATTCTCTGCAGCTTACTGCTAACTACAGCGTAGCTACCCCCGCCGATTGGAAATCGGGGGAAGATGTAATTGTAGTACCCGCAGTTAGTACGGAAGATGCGATCAAAAAATTTCCGAAAGGCGTAAAAGTGGTGAAACCGTATTTGCGGTACACTCCGCAGCCGAATAAAGACTGATAAAGCCAAAAGTTGTGGAACCCGGTACTGCCAGTACCGGGTTTTTTATTGTGTAAGGAATTCCCCGACCGGAGGCTTTTCTTCATTAAACAAACTGCCCATCGGTATTTCTACGGGTGTTTCGGCGTGTAAGAAAACTGGTATCATATTGGGCATATATCCGGTAAACGAAACCTATGCAATTGAAATGGAAATGGATGAATCTTGTATGCCTGCTTGGTATAGTACTTTTATTCAGCAGCTGTAAAAAGGACGATGCTGGTCCGGCTTTGCAAAATGAAACCTATCCGTTGGTAAATCTTTCATCGGGTAGTTCCCAGGCAGCCGGCACTTTCCGGATACTGGAACAGTCAAATGGAAATGCGGCGGTTGAAATTAACCTGGACCAGGCTTTCCGCATAAACGGAGCCCGGCTAAATGCAGTGATTGTTACTACCGAGGAAACCAGTGGAAGTGAATTGGTATATGCCAATCTGGGACAAATAGACGGAGGATCAGCCAGGGTATTAATCAACCCGGTTATGCAGCTTAGCAATAACCGCGCAATTTCCTACGATGATTTGACCAGCAGAACCGGCTATACCCTGAAATTGCTGAACGGGGCCAATGTACAGGCATCGGGGCAAATTCAGTAATCTTAAAAAAAGGATAGTATATTCATGTACTATCCTTTTTTTATGCGACAACTCTTCCTTGTACTAATCAGCCTGCTGGTAGGGTGCTGCAGTTTTGCACAACGCACCTTTTTGCATTGCGGTAAGCTTATTGATGTTAAAGCAGGAAAGCTGCTCAGTTCCATGACCATAGTAATAGAAAAAAATAAGATCCTGGAAATACGTACCGGTTACCTGCAACCGAATTCTTCCGACCGGCTTATTGACCTTAAAACTAAAACCGTTTTACCGGGCCTGATAGACATGCATGTTCACCTGGAATCGGAAACAAAAAAAGGAGGGGCTGCGGATCGGTTTGTACAGAACCCGCCGGATATAGCTTTCCAGTCGATCGTATATGCAAAAACCACCCTTCATGCGGGGTTTACAACCGTACGCGACCTGGGAGGCTCGGGGGTTAATATTGCTCTTCGTAACGCCATTGCCAGGGGGCAGGTAGAGGGGCCGAGGGTGTTTACCGCCGGCAAATCAATAGCTACCACCGGTGGCCATGCGGACCCAACCAACGGTATGCGAAAAGACCTGGTAACAGACCCGGGTCCAACAGAAGGGGTTATCAATGGGGTTTCTGAGGCTTACCAGGCTGTTCGCCAGCGGTATAAAGAAGGGGCAGACCTGATCAAAATTACTGCTACCGGCGGTGTACTGAGCCAGGCAAAAGATGGAGCCAATGCGCAATTTACCATCGAGGAAATACAGGCTATTGTTGCAGCTGCAAAAGATTATGGTTTTCGCGTGGCGGCACATGCACACGGCACGGAAGGCATTAAGCGGGCTATAAGGGGAGGAGTGCATTCTATTGAACACGGCACTTTTATGGATGAGGAAGCCATTCAACTTATGAAGGAATACGGAACCTGGTATGTGCCCACTATAACCGCCGGTAAATCGGTGGCCGACAGTGCAAAAATTCCTGGTTATTATACCGATATCGTTACGCCCAAAGCCCTGGCCACAGGTCCGATTATTCAATCTACTTTCGGCAAAGCCTATAAAGCTGGTGTTAAAATCGCATTCGGAACCGATGCGGGTGTATTTGCCCATGGAAAAAACTGGATGGAATTTGTTTACATGACAGAAGCCGGCATGCCGGCCCTGGAAGCCATTCGGGCAGCCACCCTTAACGCCGCTGAGTTATTGGGAATGCAGGAGCAGTTGGGCAGTATTGAACCGGGGAAACTGGCCGATATAATTGCAGTGGACGGAGACCCGTTGCAGGATATCAGGGCAATGGGAAAAGTTAGTTTTGTATTAAAAGATGGAAAAATAATCCGGGCTAATTAAACAATGACTGCGCTACTTATATTTTCCTGGCTGATGCTCATAACTGTGCTTCTTCCATTTGTTAAACACGATTACTGGATCTTTCGAATCTGTGAATACCCCCGTTATCAGAAATTAATTATCCTGTGCGTATTGGCTGTTGCCTGGCTGTTGCTGGGTGATTATGGCCAGCTGCTGCAACATATCACGTTTATTTTTTTATTGCTTTCCATCGGCTACCTCCTGTACCTGATCTGGCCTTACCTTCCTTTTGCCAAAAAGGAAGTACTAAAGGTACTTTCGGCAGACACCGCCAATCAATTGGGTATTTATACCTGTAATGTGCTGCAGGATAACCGGGCTTTTCATAAAGTAGTAGAACAGATCAAACAATACAAACCTGACCTGTTTTTCCTGCTCGAAACGGATAAGGATTGGGAAGCGGCCATGGATAGTGAATTTGCTAACAGTTATCCCTACACGCTGAAGGAACCTTTGTCCAATACTTACGGGCTGCTTCTGTACAGCCGCCTTCCTTTGCGTGAGGGCGCGGTGCAGTACCTGGTAGAGAAAGATGTGCCTTCTGTGGAACTGGTGCTGACACTGCCCTCGGGACAGCCGGTAAAAATATGGGGGCTGCATCCAAAGCCACCTGTTCCCGGAGAAGATGACCGTTCTACTGCGAAAGATAAAGAGCTTATGAAAGTAGCTTTAATGGCAGAAAAAGAAACCATTCCGGTAATAGTAATGGGCGATCTGAATGATGTAGCCTGGAGTTATGTCACGGACCTTTTCCGCAAAACCAGTGGTTTACTGGATCCACGACGGGGAAGGGGATTTTACAGTACCTTTTCTGCCAATTACTGGTTCCTGCGTTTTCCGCTTGATTATATTTTCAGTTCTGCTGATTTTGGCTTACGGTTTATGAAACGTTTGCCGCATATGGGCTCTGATCATTTCCCGATGTTTGTTCAGTTTCAATTTCAACCTGCATTGGAGAATATCCAGGAAACACCGGAAGCAAGCGCGGAAGAAAAACAGGAAGCCCGCGAAAAAGCAGAAAGCGCAATCGATTGATTAGCCCTTTTTATCGGCAATTTTTGCGCTGCAGGATTTATTTGCTCCGGCATTTCTTAATTTGGGAGCATGAAATACACAGTAATGCTCCTGCTTGCCATCACTGTTTGCAGTACGATGGTAGCACAAAAATCAAAGTCGCTTTTCAATGGAAAAAACCTGAAAGGCTGGACTATTCATGGAACTGAAAAATGGTATGTTGAAAATGGTGAACTGATTTGCGAAAGTGGCCCCGATAAACAGTACGGCTATCTTTCCACCAAAAAAGCATACAAAAATTTTGAACTCAACCTGCAATTCAAGCTGGAAGCCAATGGAAACAGCGGGGTATTTATCCGTTCTGGTATTGAGGGCACCAAGATCAGTGGCTGGCAGGTAGAAGTAGCTCCGCTGAATAACCATACCGGTGGTATTTATGAATCCTATGGCAGGGGCTGGCTCATTCAACCCAAACCTGAAGACGAAGCCAAACTGAATGCAACGGATTGGAACAGCATGCGCATACTGGTGCAGGGAGATAAAGTAACTACTTTTTTAAACGGTCACCAGATGGTGGAAATCACCGATGCCAAAATTGGAGCCGGTGAAGGATTTATTGCCTTACAGATCCACGACGGTGGTGGTATCAAAGTGCGTTGGAAAAATATTCGAATCACTGAATTATAATTTAGTAAGCATGAATAAGAAAGAACAAGCATCGCGCAGGGGATTCCTGCGTAATATGGCTGCAGCCACCGCTGCCCTGGCAGTAGGAAATGTGGCAGTGGCAGCGGAGGATAAAAATGTTTGGGTTCAATCCATCCGTTCCAGGTCGGGTTATGCCGCTAACGAGCAGCTTAATATAGCCCTTATTGGTGCCGGTGGTATGGGCGTGCAGGATACTATTACCGCCTTACAGGTACCAGGAATTAAACTGGTAGCGGTTTGTGATCTATACGACGGCCGCTTAAAAGAAGCGAAAGAACGCTGGGGAAATGCCATTGCCACTACCCGTAGTTATAAAGAGATACTTGCCCGCAAAGATGTGGACGCTGTAATTATTGCAACGCCTGATCACTGGCATCAGCAAATTTCGATAGACAGCCTGAAAGCCGGCAAACACGTGTATTGTGAAAAACCAATGGTTCATTCCATCGGCGAAGGACCTGCCGTTATCAAAGCGCAGCAGGAATCGGGAAAAATTTTTCAGGTTGGTAGCCAGGGAGTATCCTCTCTCGGTAATGAAAAAGCAAAGGAATTACTGAAAGATGGGGCTATTGGTGAACTGAACTATGCAGAAGGTTTCTGGGCAAGACATTCGCCTATTGGAGCCTGGCAATACCCGATTCCGGAAGATGCCTCGCCCGCCACACTCGACTGGGAAGCCTTTATCAGCAATACCACCAAACGGCCATTTGACAAAACACGTTTTTTCCGCTGGAGAAACTATACCGATTATGGAACCGGTATGTCGGGCGATTTGTTTGTACACCTGTTTTCGAGCCTGCATTTTATAACTGATTCATGGGGGCCTAATAAAGTATATTCTTCCGGTGGTTTACGCTATTGGAAAGATGGCCGTGAAGTGCCGGATGTTTTACTGGGAACCTTTGATTATGCCGTTCAGAAAGCACATCCCGCCTTTAACCTCTCTCTTCGCTGCAATTTTGTTGACGGCACCAGTGGTACCACCTTTTTAAAGCTTGTGGGCAGTGAAGGGTCGATGGATATTACCTGGGATGATGTTACCCTGAAACGCAACAAAGAAGTGAGCTCTGACGATCCGTTCTTTATTGCGCAAATGAAAAAAGCCGGGAAAGAACCTGGTGGACGTAAACGCATCCTGCCCCCGCAGGAATTTACCTTCCGCGCTGAACAGGGGTACAAAGGTGGCCCCTACGACCATTTTGTAAATTTCTTTGAAGCCATTCGGAAGGGAGGCAAAGTTGCCGAAGATGCCGTATTTGGGTATCGTGCAGCTGCTCCGGCTTTATTATGTAATGATAGTTATCGCCAGGATAAAGCCATCCTCTGGAATCCGGAGAAAATGGAACTGGTGAAAAAATAATCAACGCTGCTTCTCCAATTGCTGAAGGCTTGCCCGCAGGTCCTTCGGCAATGGAGCATGCAGTTCAATTCTTTCCCCGCTTGAATCGGAAAAACTGAGTGAACTGGCATGCAGGCCCAATCGGTTCAGCAGAGGACGTTCTTCCAACACATCTTTTCCCAACTTGAATTTTTTCTTAATGCCGGAAAGCAGAAAAGGCTTGCCATCTCCGTAGTAGGGGTCGCTTACAATCGGATGCCCTAGGTGTTGCATATGCACCCTGATCTGGTGCGTTCTTCCGGTAAGAATGGTGAATTCCATCCAGGAATACAACGAAAAACTTTCCAGGGTTTTAAACAATGTGATAGAGGGTTTGCCTTTACGAACCACCATCATTTGCCCGGGTTTGGCTGGGTGAGGGCCGATCGGAACATCAATCGTACCCGCTTCTTCATACACTTTTCCCACTACCAGCCCATTGTATTTTTTGAGCGTAGTACGTTCTTCAAATTGCCGGGACAGGAATTGATGACTGCTTTCATTTTTTGCAAAAAGAATTACACCGCTGGTTTCTTTATCGAGGCGGTGAACCGTATAAATTGACCCGTATTCCTTTATCAGCAGATCTTTCAGGGAGGGCATGGATTGTTCTCTGTCTGGAATGGAAAGCAACCCCGCTTCTTTATTGATTGCAACCCAGTCAGAATTTTCCTGGAGAATGGCCGTACGAATGGATTTCATCTTAGTTACCTGAGTTTTTAGACGGGCGAGCAGCCTTGCGTGCAGTTGTTGCCCGGGTGGGTTTGGCCGGCTGGCTGGACGTTGATGCCGGAGACTCCACCATTTTTTTGGTGTCTTTATTAAAATGTTTCAATAAGCGGATCTCTTTCTCCGTGAGTAAACGCCATTTTCCGCGGTTTACATTTTTTTTCGTTAAGCCTGCATAGGTAACCCTGTCCAGCCCTTTTACATCGTAGCGCAGGTGTTCAAAAATACGCCGTACGATACGGTTACGACCGCTGTGTATTTCAATACCTATCACAGATTTATCACGGGGATCTGCATAACCGATGGCATCGGGCTGTATAAAGCCGTCTTCCAGGGTAATTCCATTGGCAATTGCTTCAAAATCGGCTTTGGATACCGGCCGGTCCAGTTTTACTTCATAGATTTTCTTAACCTGGTTTTTAGGGTGAGACAGGGTTTGAGCCAGGTCTCCGTCATTGGTCAGTAATAATACACCACTGGTATTACGATCCAATCGCCCAACCGGGTACACCCTTTCGCTGGTGGCGGTTTTGATCAGGTCGAGTACTGTTTTTCTACCCTGTGGATCTTCTGTAGTGGTGATATAATCCTTTGGTTTATTCAGCAGTATGTAAATGAGGTTTTTGGTAACGGTAATGCGTTTGCCCTTTACTTTGATTTCATCCTTTTCACTGACTTTAAAACCTGGTTCATTAACAGGCTGGCCATTTACGGTTACCACGCCCGATTTTACCAGTTCAGCGGCATCTCTTCGGGCGCAAACGCCGGCATGGGCAATGAATTTATTAAGGGGCATAGGGCCGGAGGAACTGGCTGCTGTAGTAGCTGCCGGGCGCCCCGCTTGTGTGCCGGCGGAACCCGTGCTTCTTTTTTCCAGGTTGATTTTGCGTTTCTCTTCGAAGGATTGTTCGATGGCTTGCGCTCTTTCTCTTTTTTCCACCCTTCTTTCCTGGCGGTATGCTTCCTTGATAGTACCCGCTTTTTTCTTGTTCGCGAATTTCTCGAATCCGGTTGTTTTTTTCATGTGCTTGTATTTACTGTTTTTCAACAGGAAGGGCAAAAATACAAAAGACAGCCGGGATGGCTGTCTTTTTGTCGTTTTCAGGGGTTGATTTATCGGGCCGGACCGTCCATATGTGTTTTTAAGCGCTTATTTAGCTGCTCCTGTTGTTCGGGAGTCAGGATTTTGCGCATGTTTTCGCGATTGGCTTCCTGCAGGGCCTTCAGTTTTGTCTTTTTCTCTGCCTCGGATAAAGCGGTATTGGCTTTAATCAGCGAAGCTTCTTCCCGTTGTTGTTTTCGCAGGGTTTGCATACGCAGTTTTTGCTCTTCTGTGAGGTTGGATACCAGGGGGCTTTTTGCATGTCTGCCCTGTTTCATCCGCTGTTTTCTGCTCTGCTGAAATTGCTCGAGCCGGGCTTTTTGCTCGGGGGTATAAACAGCCAGGCGTTTCTGGCGGTATTCCTCGTCTAATTCCTTGAGTTTGATTTTTTGTGCTTCGGTTAATTGAAGTACGGAGTCCATCCGGTTCATGCCGGCATGTGCGGAGGTCCTTGCAGGACGACGAAGTTTTTGTTCCCGGACACCTGTTGGTTTATCGGCACCTTTCAGTTGGGTACTGTCCTGTGCCTGCAGACCCAGTACACCCAACCCCATGATACTAAGTAGTAATAATTTTTTCATTCCTGTTCGTTTAAAGAATAGACGCCAACAGGAACGGTGGGTTTAATGGCAGGGGCCGGGCCAATGGAGTTCTAACATCTGTTTAACAGATTCCGGGCTGCTGCTGCTTGGCAGGGGCGGTTATTTATTAGCCAGCTGTCCGCAGGCAGCATCAATATCTTTCCCCCTGCTTCTTCTAAGCCGGACATTTACCCGGTGTTTTTCGAGGTATTGCATGAACTGCATGGTTTTATCTTCATCGGGCTTTTCAAAAACAGCCAGGTCAATCGGGTTGTATTCAATGATATTGATCAGGTCGGCAGGCACACGGCGATAAAGTTTTACAAGTTCAGCGGCATCTTCCAGTCCGTCGTTGAAATCTTTGAACAGAATATATTCAAAGGTGATTTCATTGCCGGTTTTCTGGTAGAAATAGTTGAGGGCTTCTACGAGAGATTGAATATCGTTTGAGTCGTTGATCGGCATGATTTCATGACGTTTTGCATCGGTGGCGGCATGCAGGGAGAGGGCGAGTTTAAAGCGAACCTGGTCATCACCCAGTTGTCTGATCATTTTGGCAACACCCGCTGTTGAAACGGTGATTCTGCGGGGGCTCATGCCAAGGCCTTCGGGGGAGGAGATTTTTTCTATGGCTTTGAGTACGTTTTTATAATTGAGCAGGGGTTCTCCCATACCCATAAAAACAATATTGGTAAGTTTTTTCCCGTAAACAGCTTCGCTTTGTTTATTGATCAGTACCACTTCGTCAAATATTTCGTCAAACTCAAGGTTGCGTTTGCGATCCATATAACCGGTGGCGCAGAATTTACAGCTGAGCGAGCAGCCGATTTGGGAGGATACGCAGGCGGTTTTGCGGTCATCCGTCGGAATCAGTACGCCTTCAACCAGGTGGCCGTCTACTGTGCGGAACCGGCTTTTTACGGTGCCGTCTGCACTGTGCTGGCTAAGGTCTTCGGTAAGGGCAGGTAGGCTAAAGGAGTCCGACAGTTTATTGCGTAATTCTTTGCTGAGGTTGGTCATATCATCGAAACGAAGGGCCTGTTTGGTCCAGATCCATTCGTATACCTGTTTGGCCCGGAAGGCTTTTTCTCCCAGTTCTTTAAAATACTGCTCCAATTCCTCTTTTGATAACTGCCTGATATTTGGCTTTGCCAGCTTTAACATGGCGCAAAGATACTACAAACCCAGCACCCTGGGCGGATAGCGGCCGGGCAGGGTAGGGGCTTGGGGGCTTGGAGGATTAAATGGTTCGGAATAGCTTTGGTCGGTAATGAGTTTTGAGGAGGATGGAATTTTTTCCAGTTTTTTGCTATCCTATATGCAACGCAGTTTATCCATAAGTACACAATCCGCTATCTGCCGCGCGCAGGAGATAGATGCCTTATTGAAAAGGCAGTTCGCCTATTTGATTTTTTATCCGGAGATGGCAGATACGGAAATTTTTCAGGCCCGGCAATTTTGCGCTCACCTGACTGCTGTAAAAGGGTATGCCGCTGCCGCGGCAGTAGGCGATGTGTTGCCAGAGGAGATTGAGAACTGCTATTCTTCCATTCCGGATTTTGAGGAAAGTGAATTTGAATTCGGTATAGCCGGCATTCCTTCTTTCCTCTTTTACCTGGTATTGCCGACAGTGCTAATCACCTGGCTGTACCGGTATATTAAACTAAACACGGTTCGGAATAAACTGGGGGCTGCTATTTCAAAGATGCATACGGCGGTTTTTTATCTCCGGGCATATGGGAACGGAGGGAATTGATCGGACCGTGTATCTTTATTCCATGAACAAAGTATATGTTATTGACGCGGTCCGCACGCCGATTGGAAAATACGGTGGTGCCTTAAGTACTGTGCGTCCCGACGATCTGCTGGCCCATACTATCCGTGCATTATTGGAAAGAAATCCATCGGTAGACCCGGCTTTGATTGAGGAAGTAATTGCTGGTGCGGCCAACCAGGCCGGGGAAGATAATCGAAATGTAGCCAGGATGGCAGCCTTACTGGCCGGATTACCGGTTTCGGTGGCTGGTTCTACGGTGAACCGATTGTGTGCTTCCGGGCTGCAGGCTATTATGGATGGTGCCCGCGCCCTTCAGGCCGGTGACGGGGAATTGCTGATTGCCTGCGGCGTGGAAAGTATGACCCGCGCCCCTTTCGTAATGGCCAAGCAGGGGATGCCCTGGTCCAGGCAGGCAGAATTATACGATACTACCATCGGTTGGCGATTCACCAATCCTGCTTTATCTGCTTTATATACGCCTTATACTATGGGCGAAACGGCCGAAAATGTGGCAATGCAATGGAATATTTCGCGCGAGGAGCAAGACCGCTTTGCTCTTGAAAGCCAGGCTAAATACCAGGCTGCATTGGACGCAGGACGATTTAAGGAGGAAATTATTCCGGTAGTGGTGCCGGGTAAAAAAGAACTGCTTTTTGACCAGGATGAACATCCCCGGTTGAGTTCACTGGAAAAGCTGGCTACACTTAGCCCGGCATTTAAGAAAGACGGTACGGTTACAGCTGCAAATTCAAGCGGAATAAATGATGGTGCAGCGGCCGTATTGCTGGCAACGGAAGCAGCGGTGCAACGGCTGCGCCTGAAACCCATGGCCGCTATCCGTTCCATGGCGGTGGCAGGGGTGGATCCTGCCATCATGGGTATTGGACCGGTGCCGGCTACCCGGAAAGCATTGCAACGGGCAGGTATAACCGAAAAACAGCTAGACCTGGTTGAACTGAATGAGGCTTTTGCTTCGCAATCTCTTGCCTGTATTCGGGAATTAGGACTGGATCCTTCCCGGGTAAATGTGAATGGGGGCGCTATTGCCTTGGGGCATCCACTGGGATGTAGTGGCGTTCGGATTACCACTACCTTATTGCATGAGATGAGGAGAAGGCAGGTAAGTACCGGTTTGGCAACTATGTGTGTAGGCGTTGGCCAGGGTGCTGCTATAATTTTTGAGGCATAAATTATCAAGTAAAACGCATTCATCCTTATTTCACTTTCTGCTGCAGTAGTTGCCTGTTAATTTTCCGGTACATCAACACAAAGTACCATGATTCAGAAAATTCAACTGCGCAATCTGCTGCTGCTTGCAGTAGTGGTTGCCACCAGCTCCTGTAGTGTAATGCGGGATACGGATAAGCTGGAGTATGCCTATGCGGAAGGCGTCAATTACCGCAAATTAGTGATCGCAATACCGAATGGTTTTCAATCCGAATCGCATCACCGCGATGAAAACGGGGTGCTTACGCGGATCTTCCATTATAGAGACGGGTCCGAATTTTTCATTGCCTGTAAGGATAAAGAACTGAATCCCATAATAGCTGTGGAGCGTACGGCAACCAGTGTTAATGAGTTGAAAAAATCCGTGGGAGAAGAGGGGAGTGGTAAGCATTCCGATGGTACTAACTGGAGGCGTACGGTGCGAGATTGTTTTATTATCGGGTATGATTTTGTAGAACCGGCGCGTGCGAAAATATTTGATGAGGCAATTCATTCTAGTAAGGTGCGCCGGGGTTAAGGCGTCAGACAGGTGTTAGAACAACGTTCTAACACCTGTCTGACGCCTCAAGAACCGTAGCCAGCTTCCACTGTTCCCCGGTCAACAGGTTTTTGACCGTGAGATGGCCGGCTGCCAATTCCTCACTGCCGAGGAAAATTGCAAACGGAATTTTTTTCTGATCGGCATATTTAAATTGCTTGGGAAGCTTTACCGCCTCCGGGTATAGTTCACACCGCCTGCCCAACTGCCGTAATTCCTGCATCAACCTAAAAGCCCGGCGACTCTCCGCCTCTCCCTGGTTGAAAAAAAGAAACTCCGTTCCTACCGCAACCGTTTCCGGAAACAAGCCCAGCTCTTCCATCACATCATATATCCGATCTACCCCAAAACTGATACCCACCCCGGGAATACCAGGCACCCCAAACAAACCCGTCAGATCGTCGTAGCGGCCACCACCTCCAATACTCCCCATCTTAACCCCCAGCGCACGGATCTCAAAAATGATCCCCGTATAATAATTTAATCCCCTGGCTAGCGTAAAATCGCATACCAGCTCAACCTTACCAGGCTCCTTCACCAGGCCCTGTGTTTCGGCATACATGTCCAGTACAAAACGCAGTTCCTCCAATCCCATACGGGCAGTTTCCAGGTGGCCTAAAAGCCGCTCCACTGCCCCCAGTTTTTCTTCATTGCTGCCCGCAATCTGCAAATAGGTTTCAATACCCGCCACCTGCTCCTGGCTCAACCCTCTTTGCTCTAGTTCAGCTTTCACCTGCTCCATGCCGATTTTATCCAGCTTATCGATCGCAATCGTGATATCCATCATCTTATCCGCTCCACCACAATGCTCCGCCAGCGCGGCTAAAATTTTCCGGTTATTCAATCGGATCTCCACCGGGATCCCTAAACGCTGAAAGACTTCTGCATAAATGGAGGTTAGTTCCACTTCGTTCAGCAAGGTTTTACTGCCCACTACATCCGCATCACATTGATAAAATTCCCGGTACCGCCCCTTCTGCGGACGATCTGCCCTCCATACCGGCTGCACCTGGTACCGCCGGAAAGGAAGGGTTAACTGCCCGTGATTCATGGCTACATAACGCGCAAACGGGATGGTGAGGTCATAGCGAAGTGCCCGCTCAGTAAGGTTTTTATCATTTTTCCCCAACATTACCTGTTCAAATGCAGCCCTTGCTTTTTCGCTGTTTTTCGGATCACTCAGCCCATTGTTCAGGATCTTGAAAATCAGTTTATCACCTTCATCACCGTATTTCCCCATCAGGGTATCCAGGTTTTCCATGGCCGGGGTTTCCAGCGGCTGGAAACCATATAGTTCAAAAACAGCTTTTATTGTAGTTAAAATATAGGTTCGCTTACGTACGGTATCCGGACCAAAATCCCGGGTGCCCGAAGGAATAGAGGGTTTCGACATTATTGTGCTATTGTGTTTTTTTCAATCAGTTTATCACAGGCCGCTGCGATCAGGGCAAATACTTCGTGGTAGCC
>NZ_LUKG01000041.1 GCF_001601815.1 Flavihumibacter sp. CACIAM 22H1 | reverse complement strand
AAGCAGGCCTTTACCCCATGTGAAAGACCTGCTCCATGGTTTTCAACTATAACGTCATGTGTGAGAATACTACAAACAATAGTTATGTAGGAATTGGAACCTGTAACAACCGACAAAGTATTCATTAAACCAAACTGCTTCAACTAATTTACACCTACCGGTTTTCCTATAAAATTCTAATACACCAATCCCTTTCTTTTCTGTACAAACAGGCATTTGATGGGTACGAAACCGTCTTTTTCGTATCTTTTTGCAAATCTTATCTACATGGGACTACCCGCTCTTTGCCTGATTGCAGTAGTTGCTATTGAACATCTGTATATTATGTATATGGAAATGTTTGCCTGGGAAACCCTGGGGAAAAAGACTTTTCGGGGTTCCCTGGCAGATGAATTGTTCCGGCCAACCAAAAAACTGGCAGCTAATCAGGGTTTATACAATGGCTTCCTGGCAGCCGGCTTAACCTGGTCTTTTTTCATTACAGATCCGGTTTGGCAGAGTAATATTGCGTTGTTTTTCTTGTCCTGTGTGCTGGTGGCGGGAGTGTATGGAGGCATTACAGCACACCGGAAAATATTTTTTACCCAGGGCCTGCCGGCATTACTTGCATTGATTGCAGTACTGGTAAGTAGGTATATATAGTACTTAAATCCTGTTATGATTCACCGATTTTTGTTGTTTGTAGTACTATTTGCTACAACTTGTCTGCTGCCTGAAAATCTGCAGGCACAGGACTCTCTGAGCCGATCTGATAGCACCCGTCGTTGGAGAGCTGGCTTTTTTAGTGATACCAGCCAACTGAACAGCAGCGATTACCAGGTGCAGATCGAAAAAACATTTGTTGCCCTTGAACATGTTGACAACAGGGCGCAACTGGGTAATTCTTTCGGGAAAACGGTTCTGAAGTTGCAGGAAAACGATTCAATTCTTGCTGTAATAAAGGGAACCATTACCCAAAATGCAACGGCCCTGAATCTCCGAAATCTGCAGGTTTTCAGAACGCTCCTGATTCATATGGAAGAAGACCTGGCGGGAAGGCGCGAACGATTGGACACAGCAGAAGCGCAGCTGGCTTCCATGAGAAAAACACTCAGAAACCTGCTGTCTGATACCGTTTTCCGACAACTACAAAAGGACACACCCATGCTGCAGCAGTTTAGTCCCCAGTTACTGGAGATGAGAACCGCCTGGCGAAGCACGAGGCGTAAGCTCCGGGAAAGCACCAGCTTTATCAATCGCCTGCAAACCCAGGCCTCCTCCAATTCTATTACTGCCGTGCAGTTACTGGATAAGTTAAATGACTTGCTGGCATCTGCTTCTAAACGAATCCTAGGAAAGGAAAGCAATTTCCTTTGGGAAAAAGATACCACAGTACTAACCAGCCTGGAAAGATCTACCCTTCAGAACGTGGTAGAATCGGAACAAAAAGCCCTTAGTTTTTATTTTCGGGATAGTAGTCTCAACCGGCTCCTGTTATTTTTTATCGGTCTCCTGTTTATTACCTGGACATATAGAAACAGGTATACCATTCAAAAAGCGAAGGCCGGCGAACTATTAACTGAGATGGGCTTTATTTATTTGCCGTCGTCTTATTTTATTGGTGGGTTAGTTATTGTTTTATCACTGGCGCCGCTCTTTGATTTAAGTGCGCCCTCGGCTTATGTAGAAGCTGTTCAGTTTCTGCTATTGCTGGTATTGACAATCATTTGCTGGAATAAATGGCCGCGTCAATTATTCTTTTACTGGATTGTGATGGTGGTTCTGTATCTCTCCTTTTCTTTTACCAACCATATACCAGATCCGGGTAACCTGGCAAGAATTGGTTTTATTGGCCTCAATATCCTATCTATTCTCTTTGGTACCCTCTTCCTGAAAAAGATGGAAAACCATCTTCATCTTCGGGGATTTTTACGGTTCGTGATTATTTTACATAACATACTTAATATTGTTGCGCTTTTTTGCAACCTGTTTGGGCGAGTTACCTTGTCTCAATTACTGGGGAATGCAGCAATATTTGCGTTTATGCAGGCAATCGGACTGGCAGTGTTTAGTAAGATCTGTATGGAGGCACTGCTGCTGCAAATGGTGGCCAGCCGGTATCGGCGGGGATTAAGCGGTGGCTTTGATTACCAGCCGGTAATTGAAAGTTTCAGCCGCCCCGTTGTTTTAATTGTTATGCTACAGTGGCTGGTTGTATTTACCACCAACCTCAACATTTATTCTTTCCTCTATGAATGGATCCAGGAGCTATTAAAAACGGAACGCACCATTGGAAATGCCACCTTTACATTTGGCGGCATTGTGTTGTTTTTCCTCATCATTTGGATGGCTCATCTCTTACAGAAATACGTGGGTTATTTTTTTGGAGATGTGGGTCATGAGGACGAACTGCAAAATAAACAGCAACGCTCCAGATTGCTTATTACCAAGCTAATTGTATTGAGTGCGGGTTATTTACTGGCAGTAGCGGCATCCGGCGTACCTGTAGACAAGATTACCATTGTGTTAGGTGCATTAGGGGTTGGAATTGGACTTGGACTGCAGAACATTGTGAGTAATTTTGTATCGGGGATTATATTGATCTTTGACCGGCCTCTGCAAATTGGCGATTCGGTTGAAATCGGATCAAACAAAGGCCGGGTACGCGAAATCGGCCTTCGGTCAAGTATACTTCAAACCAGAGAAGGGGCAGAGGTAATAATTCCCAACGGTGACCTGTTATCACATCCTATCATTAACTGGACACTCAGCAATGCGCAGCAAAGAATGGAGCTGTCTCTTAAAATTAGCGGCAATGATATGGAAGATGCCGCCGCCCGGGTAAAAGCACTGATCTCCTCTTCTGCCTATGTATATGGAATTCGTGAACCACAGGTATTGTTTACCAGGATAGGTACCGACAGTTTTGACGTAAAAACATATTTCTGGTGTGTTGATACAACCAAAGTGGAAGAAACCATGAGCGATTTGCGGGTTAAAGCGCACCAGCAAGGGCTGGAAATAATATAATTCAACTAAACCTTATCATATATAAAATCAATACAAACATGCAGCCTGTCTTATCCTATTTACTATTAATACTCTGTACCAGTTATACCGCTTTTTCACAGCCTTATAAGTTTGAGCCTGGTAAGATCAGCAATGGCGGGGTATTCGGACTAACTATTTCGCCCGACTCCAAAACAGCGCTTTGGGTGCATTCAAATGGCCGGAGAGATACCCTGCTGATAATGGAATCTCACCAGAAAAAAGGCCAGTGGTCTAAACCTGTCATCGCTTCCTTTTCCAGTGCGTCTGCTTCCTGGAAAGATATTGATCCGATGTTTAGCCCGGATGGAAACCTGGTTCTTTTTCAATCCAACCGCCCGGTTCCCGGAAAACCTGAACGCACCGGTTTTGATATATGGGCGGTTAAACGGGAAAAGAACGGATGGAGTGAAGCGTATCATTTAGGAAATACAATCAACACAGATGCTTCTGAATCCTATGCTTCTATGGCATCCAACGGCAATATTTATTTCATGAAAGAAAATGAAGACCAGCAAGGGAAATCAGATATTTATGTTTCGGAGTACAGTAACGGACAATATGCAACACCCAGGAACCTGGGTAAGCCGGTTAATACGGTTGAACGGGAATCCAATCCGTTTATATCACCAGAGGAAGATTACCTGATTTATTTTTCGACAGATTCAGCTGGCTATGGAGAAGTTGATTTGTATATTAGTTTCCTGGTAAATAATCAATGGACAACACCAAAGAACCTTGGATTACCGATTAATTCAGCACTGGCGGAATTTTGCCCATTTGTTCATAAAAAAGAAAAACGACTTTATTTTTCGCGCCAGCAAAAGTTGCCGAACCGGATGCTGGAGGATGTATACTATATAGAGTTTGATGTTGAAAAATACAGATAATGTTTTTACGAATAGATACTATTGAAGATCGGTTAATGGCCGGGTTATCCATGGAAATGTCTCTACTGAATAACCTAAGCCCGGAATTATGGAAGCGGTTTATGCCGATCAGAAAACTAATTCCTCACTGTGTTGGAACAACCGTTTATTCTTTACAAATATACCCGGCTGGCTATTTTACTTCGTTTAACCCCGCTACACCCTTTACCAAATGGGCCCTGGCGGAAATAAACGATACTACCAGTTTACCCCCGGAAATTAAAGTATTTGGGTTGCCTGGAGGCAGGTATGCAGTATTTCAACATAAGGGAGCTGCCAGTAGTTTTGACGTTACCTGGAAATTCATCTTTCACGAATGGTTGCCAGCTTCGGGATACCAATTGGATAACCGGCCGCATTTTGAAGTGCTTGGAAATAAATACAAAAACAACGACCCGCAATCAGAAGAAGAGGTCTGGATTCCGATTACCGGATAATTAGCTATACCAGGTTAATAAATAATTATTTATACCATGCGCAGGCAGTTCAAATTTAATGGATACTATTTCTGCTGGACAATTGTGCTTTTTATCATGGAAGTATTAATTGAAAAATATGTGCATGACAGGGTTATTCGCCCCTATGGCGGAGACTTGCTGGTGGTTATTTTAGTATACTGCTTTTTTCGTTCTTTTTTTTCCTGGCCGGTAAAGACCACTGCTATTGGCGTACTTACTATTGCTTACCTGGTGGAAACACTTCAATACCTGAACCTTATTAAATGGCTGGGGCTGCAGGATCAGTACTGGGCCGCTATTTTGATGGGCAACTATTTCGAATGGATAGATATGTTTGCTTACACTCTTGGAATTGGAATTGTTATACTGGTTGAATTATATATAGTTCCAATCTATAGAAATAGTTTTATTGCATCCTGGCAGGGCATTATGGCTTTTTTTAAAGATGAATCAAATGCAAAAGTGCACCTTATAGCAGCTGTTTTAGTACTGGTAACTGCGTATTATTTTAAAGTGGAGGCACTTGAATGGATCGCTTTACTCGGATGTATTGGACTGGTTTGGGTAACGGAAATCATCAATACCTCCATTGAAAGAATAGCTGATTTTATCTGTCCGCAACAGGACGAACGAATAAAATTGATCAAAGACCTGGCAGCGGGATCAGTTTTGGTGGCAGCTTTTGTTTCCATACTTATTGCAGCTATTATTTTTTTTCCTCGTATAATAACCGTGTTTACGTAATGGTATGAAAAAAGGACTGGTACTTGGAAAATTTTATCCACTCCATATCGGGCATATAGCGCTGATTAATTTTGCAGCCCTTCATTGTGATGAACTGACGGTACTGATATGTGCATCTGACCTTGAATCCATAGCAGGAACCCTGAGAAAGGCCTGGCTGGATGAAACCTTTTCGAACCATCCGGCTATACAACCGGTATTACTTACATACAAAGAAGCGGAATTGCCCAACAGCTCAGTATCGTCCAGAGAAATTGCAGCGGTATGGGCAAATAAGATCAGGACAGTTTTCCCGGATATTGGTGTTATTATCAGTTCTGAACCCTATGGGGCATACTTGGCAGAGCAGCTGAACTGCACCTATCATTTATTTGATATAGAACGAAAGCAGGTACCGGTTTCATCAACCCTTATCAGGAACAATCCCCTTCGCTACTGGGACTATATAGCAGTTGCTGCCCGTCCGTTCTTTTGTAAGAAAATTTGTTTATCGGGTACCGAAAGCACAGGAAAATCTACCCTTGCCCAAGCCCTTGCTGAGCAGTACAATACCTGTTATGTGCCGGAAATGGCAAGAGAAATCATCCAGGAAACAGAGCAGTGCAGGCCAGAACAGCTGCCGGAAATCGCCCGTCTTCATGCTGCAACCATACTGAAATGCCTGCCTTCTGCCAATAGGTTTATGTTTGTGGATACAGATCTGCGAATTACTCAGTCTTATTCAAAATTCCTTTTCGGAAAGGAATTATTGGTGGAAGACTGGATTCTGGAAGCCAATCAATTTGATTGTCATTTATACCTTAATAAAGACGCCCCCTATATACAGGACGGTACGCGGTTGGATGTTGACCGCAGAAATGCCTTAGACAGGTTTCATCGCCAAGAATTAAACCGGCAGCAAATTCCGTTTTTTGAGCTTTCGGGCAATTGGCAGGATCGTTTTGACAGGGCGCTGCACTATATCAACCACCGCTGGGTGTATTAATTTTGTAGCTTCATAGCATGAGAAAGAAACTCCTGTGGACAGGAAAATTCCTGGGTAAAACCCTGCTTTTTTTCCTTCTTTTTATTGGCCTTTACCTGCTTACCGCATACCTGCTGTCTTCAATAAAGGTGGAGCGGGAAGCAGATAATGGCCAGGAGGTAACCATTTATATTCTTACCAATGGCGTTCATACGGATATTGTGGTTCCGGCAAAAAATGAGCAGATCAACTGGACAGAAACAGTTCGTTATAATCATACAACGGGAAACGACAGCAGCGCGTCCTGGCTGGCAATGGGTTGGGGTGATAAGGGCTTTTACCTCCAAACCCCCACCTGGGCTGAACTAAAGCCCAGCGTAGCATTCAGGGCAGCATTCGGACTGGGTTCATCGGCTATTCATACCACGTATTATAAACAATTGAAAGAATCAGAAATCTGCCGCAAAATCCGTATCAGTAAGCAACAATATCAGCGCCTGGTCAATTATATTAAAGCAAGCTTCCAAACCGATTCCGGCGGGCAGGTTCAGCACATAATAACAACAGCTAATTACGGTACTACAGATGCTTTTTATGAAGCTAAAGGAAGTTATAGTTTATTCAAAACCTGTAATACCTGGGCCAATAATGTGCTGAAGGCAGCTGGTCAGAAAGCCTGTTACTGGACAGCTTTTGATACCGGCATTTTTTCCAAATACGAATAGGCGGCAGGGGTTATTTTACTAATTTTTCCGTAATGGCTTTGCTTACGGCCTCAATTTGCGAGCGTACATGTAGTTTGTCGTAAATATGTTTAATATGGGTACGGACCGTATCCAAACTGATCGTTAACTCGGAGGCAATCATTTTAAAACTGTTTCCATTGGATAGCAACTGTAATATTTCTTTTTCCCGGTTGGTTAACTGGTAATCTTTTGCTGCTACTACGGGTTGTTGTAAACTGGATATGATTAATCTTGCAATCGACGGACTCATTGGTGCGCCTCCCTGTAGCACTTCCTGAATGGAATAGATCAGTTTGTCAGAAATATATTTTTTTAGCAGGTAGCCATTTGCGCCAGCATACATTGCATCAAAAACATGTGAGTTATCGTCGAATACGGTTAACATGATAATTTGCACCTGTTGATTAAAACGACGAATTTTTGACACTGCTTCAATTCCGTTAACACCCGGCATATCAATATCCATTAATATTACGTCTGGTTTTACTTCCTGAACCAGTACTTCCACTTCTGTGCAATCGGGATAACTGCCTAAAATATGATATTCGCCGGTTAATGCCAGCAGATTAACCAGGCTTTCCCGCAGAATGGGATTGTCCTCAAATAGTATGATGCGAACAGGTTCTTTCATATCCTTAGACTTGCAAACTAAGGTATTCCTTAGCAGCATAAAATACCCTTATCAGGTGATATGCTTTTTAAGCATAATTGTAGTACCGGTTCCCGCTACAGATTCAAGCGTAAATTCAGCGCCCATTGCCCTGGCACGTGCCCTCATATTTGATAAGCCGTTTCCGGTATCTTCCTTGTTGGTATCAAAACCTTTTCCATTATCCCGGATCCGGAGCTGCAGTTCCTCTTTATCAAATTTCAGGGAAATAGTAACGGCTGTTGCACACGCGTATTTTGCTATATTGGTTACGGCTTCTTTAAAGACAAGGTATAGATCTTTTCGTTCCTCCAGGTTAAGTACAGATTGCTGCGTAAATCCACTTGTTTCAAAATGATAATTAATGCCGCTGGGTTCCAGCATTTCTGCGGCAAATTCTTTCATTTTTATGAGCACTTTTTCCAGGCTGTCGTTAGCGGGATTAATTGCCCAGATCATATCACTCATACTTTCCATCATATTACCGGAATGAGCTTTTATTTTTTGCAGGTATTCCTGCACCTCTTCTTTTTTTTCTTCCTTTGCCATTGCTACTGTACTGAGAATATTAATACTGGTAAGTGCTGAACCCATTTCATCGTGTAAATCGCGCGATATCTTGCTCCTCAATCGTTCCTCTGTTAAGTATTTTGAAATTCTTTCACCACATATGGTGGCAATATTTTTTAACATTCGGCTGTGGCGGGCTTTGAAAAAATACCGGCGGCTGTGTTCCGAATCTATGATACCAAACAAACGGCCGTCAACCCAAATGGGAATAGTAATTTCTGCGTTTCTTCGTTTATCATCTACCACATAGCGGTGATCTGCTGCGGTGTTTCCAATGCGTTCCGCTTTTCCCGTTCTTGCAACGGTTCCTACAATTCCTTTCCCAACCGGAATTTCCAGATGATTAATAATTTCACGGGAGGTATGCGGGCTTTTTGGCCCTGCGGCAGCCCGCTGTATCATTACTTTTTTTTCCTGGTTGTATAGATATATAACACAGTCTTCAAATCCGAGCAGTAGAATACAGTTATTGGCTACATCCCAGAAAATATCATCGATACTGGTTTTTCCATAAAGAGAAGTAGCAAACTGGTTAAGAATTTTCTCATCTTTTACTTTTTGCTGAAGTGAGTGAATGATCTTGAAAATAATCCACCCGATAAGCAGGAAGCTAAACAATATAAACCAGCTGTTTTTCCAAAGAGGAGGTGAAATCAGTAGGGGGAGCGCAGTACTACTGGTTAATATATTGCCTTGCTGATCTTTGGCTCTCAGTGAGAAAATATAGTTACCTGGCGGCAGCTGGTGGAAATGAATGGTTCTTTCCATGCCTGCAGCTGTCCAGTTTTTTGTCCAGCCTTCCAGAAAATATTCATATTGAACCGGGTCATTTCCATAGTACAGCCCGTCATATGTAAATGAAGCGGTAGCATTGGGCAATTGCTTTACCAGCAGGGGGAAAGAGTCTATTCTTTTAACAGGGTGCGGATAATAAAAGATCAGTCCACCGGCAGCAGCAATTAATATTTCTTTATCTTTTTGGTTATAAAAAAGGGTATGCGGATGCCGGGGATCTGATCCAAAATTGGATACCTGCTGTATATCTTTAACCAGTTGTTCTTTTTCGGGATGCCTGGCATCGATATACGATAGTCCGGTCTCCGACAATAGCCAAAGCGTATTTTCTTCTCCTGGCCGAATGGAGAAAAACTGATTGTGCTGCATTCCCTTCCGCATGTCAAATTCCGTAAAGGAATTATTATGGCCGTTACCAGAGTTATTGCGAAAAATTCCTCCGGCATTGGTTGCCACCCATAAGTTACCATTGTGGTCCATGGTAAGATCATTAATCAGGTTCAACGCATTGTATGGAGCATGGTTTTCATTTTCATTATACGGCACCAGTGCATTGGTTGTTAAGTCGTATGCGAAGAGGTAGTTTCCATAGGTGGCTATCCAGATTTTTTTCTTAACTGAATCGTATTGCAATCCGGTTCCAGCAGTTTGAAGGAAAGCGGCCAGCGGATCTTGTATGGTTGAAAACCTGTTTTTTGGGGTATCGTATAAAAGAATGCCTTTATTAAAGGAGCTGATCCAAATCCTGTTTAGAGGATCTGTTTCCATATCTCGAAAAACGGTAGTTGGCCCATCATGCGGTGTTGGAAAATGCCGGAGTAACTGGTTGGGTTGCTTAATTTGGTAGATTTTATCTTCCGTTAGAAGCCAGTATTGGCCGAGGATTTTTTTTACGGCATAACAGGCCGATAACTTGTTTCCTTGCTGATCGGTTTGAATTTTACGGATACTTCCATCTTTTTTTGAAAGTATAAACAATGCGGCGGGCTGGATAGCGCATACATAGTAGAGAGAATCGGTTTCATCATATAATACTTCTCCCATCCGGTTAGTACCCTCTTTATCAGAAGCGCTTAGTAAGGGTATAAAATAAGAGCCCGGGGTAGTTTGGTTGAGTAAAAAAATGCCATTGGGCGTTCCGATCCAATACATGCCGGTATTGTCTTTATAGGTGGTGGTAACGCCACCTGGCGGAAGAGAGGAACTAATTGAAGGGTTATGCTGGTGAAGCAGGATAGCAGCGGAGGAAGGCGCTGCCCGCAGCAGACCTTTTTCAGAGGCTATCCATATTTCCTCCGCGGAAATTTTGGGAAAAGAAGTGGAGGGATAGGGTTCGGCAACCGGGTTTACCTGCTGATAGGTTTTTTGCCGTGCATTGTAATGAAATACAGCGCCGCCTTCCAGCGAAATCCAGAGCTGCTGGCTAAGGGAATCGTATTGCAGATCAACAATATCCTGGTAATAATTACCCAGGTAAGTAAATTGTTTGGTACGTGTATTCAGGTGTACCAGGCCTTTGTTGGACGCAAGCCAGAATTCTTCCCTGTTTTTTCTGGCAAAGGATTGAATGGCATGGTAACCTGCCGGCGTAATAGATCCGCTGATGGTTTTAACAAAAGCCGGCCAGTCATAATAACTGAATGTATTGGTAGTGGGGTTATAACAGGTAAATTCTTTTACGTCGCAGGCAATCCAGAGTTTTCCGGTTCCATCGAATTCAATATCCCAGATCAGAAAATTATGCAGGGTATTGTGCGTAGGTAGTTGGGTACCCGGCACCCAATTGGTCCATTGGTTGGTAACCGGATTATATTTGTTTAAACCACTCATGGTACCTACCCATATATTTCCTTCCGTATCGCCGGTTATGCAATTGATTATTTCATTGGAGATGGAGTTTCCTTTTTGTGGTTTAAAAATGGTGAAGGAAAATCCGTCGAACCTGTTCAGGCCGTTTTTGGTTCCAATCCAGATATAACCCGTTTGGTCTTTATAAATGGCGGTTATTCGGTTATCACTCAGTCCATTTGCAGTAGACAGAGTTCTGCCGGTGAAATACAATTGTGCATTTCCTGTACTTGTTATACAGGTTAAAAAAATGGTAATAATGCTGAAGAAGATCTTCTGCACAGCAGGTGGCTTATACCTCTAAAATACTGCATTTTATAGGGTATAGATATAAATCTTGTAGAAAGTTTAAGAAGAAGAAATGGGTACGAATGCTTTCTATATAGTAGTTTGACAGTACCTAAACCATTTAGTATGACACAAAAACCATCAAACGCCTTTGTTGGCGCTTCCTGGGTAGCCCTTGGTGTGGGCATTGTCGGATACCTTATCGGCCTTTGGCGCGCGGAGATGCCACTTAATGAAAAAGGGTACTATTTCACTGTTTTAATGTTCGGTTTATTTGCAGTTGTTTCCTTGCAGAAGTCTGTCCGGGATAAACTGGAAGGAATTCAGGTTACAGATATTTATTATGGCCTCTGTTGGTTCGGAACCTTGCTTTCTATAGCCTTGTTAATAATTGGTTTATGGAATGCCAGCTTATTACCGAGCGAAAAAGGTTTTTATGCGTTTGCTTTTTTACTGGGTTTATTTGGTGCCATAACCGTTCAGAAAAATACCAGGGATCTGCTCAATAGCCGAAAGGAATAAATAAGCCGGTTGATTCCGGGGCTAGTGTCAGAAGAATTTATCATGCGGTAGAACCTGGTGTCAGATACGATGGGTTATGCCGTTACTTCGGGTTTATTTTTCTGAACTGCCCCGGTACACCACAGGGCCCATAGTATTAAAACGGGCTGAAAAAATAAACGCAGCAGGCGGGTAGTATCGTTGTTTAAACCAAAGGCATCAATTTTATGGATGTACTGGGACAGATTACCCGGAAAGATCAACAGGAAAAAAATGGCAACCGCCCATCCTACCTGTTTACGGCGCGATTTGAAAACCAATAGAGCCAATCCTAATCCGATTTCAACAAATCCGGAAAGCAGTACTACCAGGTCCGGGTCCAGTGGCAGCCATTGGGGAACCTGTGCAAGAAATTCGTTTCTTGCCCATGTTAGATGTCCGATACCAGCTAAAAGAAGAAATAATCCCAGCAAAACCCTAGCGGCATGCTGAATGAAACTTGCTTGCATGGAGGCTAAGATAAATAATCTTTATTGGTAATATAAATAGCGGCTTTTTGATAAGTAATCAAATTGGTGCAAATTACCGGCGGTATGAATAAAAAACCCGATAGAACTGGCCAGGCAAAATTGTTGCGAACCGTGCGAAAAATTCACCGTTTCCTGGGCGCTACGCTTTTTCTGCTTTTTTTGGTGATTGCGATAACCGGATTATTGCTGGGTTGGAAAAAACACAGTGGAGGTTGGATTCAGGCAAAAACGGCAACAGGTAGTTCAAAGGACCTTAAAAAATGGCTTCCGATGGATAGCTTATACCAGCGGGCAGTTGAGTACCTGAAAGATTCGGTGGATGCATCACTATCCCCGGCGCTTGAAAAAATTGATATCCGTGCCGATAAAGGCATTGCTAAATTTATATTTTCCCAGCATTTTACGGGCTTGCAACTAGATGGTGCAACCGGTGAAATTTTACTGGTAGAGGAACGACGATCGGACCTGATTGAAAAAATTCACGACGGATCAATTGTTGATATGAAACTCCTGGGTAAT
This sequence comes from Flavihumibacter sp. CACIAM 22H1, assembly GCF_001601815.1. Taxonomy (GTDB): domain Bacteria; phylum Bacteroidota; class Bacteroidia; order Chitinophagales; family Chitinophagaceae; genus Flavihumibacter. Next base: position 26,690 of record NZ_LUKG01000041.1, on the reverse strand, counting down.
GGGGCGGTATTTAAATTGATTTTTACCAGTATAGCCGGCCTATCGCTGTTGTTATTTACCCTTACCGGGTTTTGGTTATGGTATGGACCAAAGCGTATGAAAAGGGGAAAATGAAGGCGTTCCTTATTCCATTACCCCTTCTTTGATTTCTTCCCATAGATCGCTGTAGCACTGAGCTGCATAGGAGGAGGGCGCAAAAGCGTGCAAGGGTGCCTGATAGGAACCCATTTTTTCCACATCAGACAGATAGGGTATATAGTTATGAAAGAATTTATTGTCCCGGATCAGTTGCTGCATTATTTCATTATGCATGTTTTTACGGAGGTCTACCATGGTAAAACAGCACATCAGCTTTGACTCATCCAGGTTTTTTTCCCGGAAATATTCCTTCACCATATCATAGCTTCGAACAGACAGGGTGGTAGGAATAGTAGGCATCAGGATAATATCGGCGGCATAAAAAATATTTTCGGATAGTACAGAAAAACCAGGCGGACAGTCGATGAATACAAAATCATATTCTTTTTCGAGCTGGTTTAAAATGGATTTAAACCGTCGTTTGGAGCTTTTCAGTTCTTCCAGGATAATATCCAGGTTTCGGGCGGTTAGGTCAGCGGGGATGATATCAATGTTTTCATAACCAGTGGCCATAACCAGTTCATCCAGGTTCAGCTGTTCATTGAAAAGCTTCTGAGTGCCGCTTTTGACTTTGGGTTGAACATTATAGTAGAAGGACGTAGAACCCTGGGGATCCAGGTCCCATAAAAGAACCTTATATCCGTCCTGAGCTGCCAGGTAAGACAGGTTAACACAGGTGGCTGTTTTACCAACGCCACCTTTTAAATGGTAGAGTGCGATGGAAATCATATTGGAAAAATACCCTATTTCTTCATGCTTTCCAATTCCTTTTGCAGTCGGAACATTTCGTCTCTTAAGCGGGCGGCCTCCATAAAGTCGAGGTCCCGGGCTGCTTTTTCCATGGTTTTTTTGGTTTGGGCGATGGCTTTTTCCATTTGCGGAATGGTCTTGTACTGTTCCTGATCTTCGGCGGCCACTTCCACCAATTCACCGTCAGGAGCCATTGCATACGGATTTTTCAGATCGTATCCTTTAATGTCTAAAACCGAAGTTTGCGCCATCACCTGTTCAATGGATTTTATTACCGTCCTGGGAGTTATACCATGTTCTTGGTTGTAGGCGAGCTGCTTTTCTCGGCGTCGGCTGGTTTCATCGATGGTTCTTTGCATGCTTTCCGTGATCTTATCGCCATAAAAAATTACCAGTCCGTCTACGTTACGGGCGGCTCTGCCTGCCGTTTGCGTCAGGGACCGTTCGTTCCGCAGGAAACCTTCTTTATCGGCATCGAGGATGGCTACCAGTGAAACTTCCGGAAGATCAAGGCCTTCCCTGAGCAGGTTTACGCCTACCAGCACGTCTATTTCTCCCAGGCGAAGCTGTCGAAGAATTTCCACCCTATCGAGGGTATCCACTTCGGAATGGATGTATTTTGATTTAATGCTGATCCGTTGCAGGTATTTATCCATTTCTTCGGCCATGCGTTTGGTAAGGGTGGTTACCAGTACACGATCTCCTTTTTTAACCCGGAGATCGATTTCCTGCAGGAGGTCATCGATCTGGTTAATGCTGGGCCGAACTTCTATGGGTGGGTCGAGCAGGCCGGTGGGTCGAACTACCTGTTCAATTACGACGCCCCCGGTTTGTTCCAGTTCAAATTCTCCGGGAGTAGCCGAAACATAAATTACCTGGTTCAGCAGGCTTTCAAATTCGTGGAAATTAAGGGGCCTGTTGTCTAATGCGGAGGGCAGGCGGAATCCAAAGTCAACCAGGTTCAGTTTCCTGCTTCGGTCTCCACCATACATTCCACTAACCTGCGGAATAGTCTGATGGCTTTCGTCAATCACACAGAGATAATCTTTCGGAAAATAATCCAGCAGGCAGAAGGGTCGGGTACCGGGTTGACGACGGTCGAAAAAGCGCGAATAGTTTTCGACGCCGTTGCAGTAACCCAGTTCGCGGATCATTTCCAGGTCATAGTTTACACGTTCACTGATCCGCTGGGCTTCAATGAACCGTCCCTGTGCTTTGAAATACTCGACCTGGGCCGTCATTTCATCCTGTATTTCGTAGAGGACCTGCTGCATCATATCCTTGGGCGCGAGGTAGAGATTAGCCGGGAAGATGGCTGCATTATCCAGTTTACCGATTCGCTTACCTGTTTGAATTTCAAAGCTTTCGATGGTTTCAATTTCATCGCCAAAGAAAATAATGCGGTAGCCGATATCGAGGTAGGGAAGGTTAATATCGATCGTGTCTCCTTTTACCCGGAAACTACCCCGGGTAAAGTCTGTTTGTGTTCGGGTATACAGGGAATTGACCAGTGCATGCAGAAAACCCTGCCGCGAGATAGCCTGGCCGGTATGAATGCGTACAATACCGTTTTCAAATTCAGTAGGGTTTCCCATACCATAAATACAGCTTACAGAAGCAACCACAATAATATCCCGTCTTCCGCTGAGTAGTTGTGACGTAGCCTGTAATCTTAATTTATCGAGTTCTTCATTAATGGCAAGGTCCTTTTCTATATAGGTATCTGATACGGGTAAATAGGCTTCGGGCTGGTAATAGTCATAATAGGATACAAAGTAACCGACGGCATTATCGGGAAAGAACTGTTTGAATTCGCCGTACAATTGCGCTACCAGTGTTTTATTATGGGTTAAAACCAGGGTCGGTTTTTGCACTTGTTGAATTACGTTGGCGATGGTAAAGGTTTTACCGCTTCCGGTTACACCCAGCAATGTCTGGTGCTTTTCCCCGTTGCGGAGGCCTTCGGTAAGTTGTGCAATTGCACCCGGCTGATCGCCGGCAGGCTGGTAAGAGGATTTTAATTGAAAAGGCATAAGCAAATATACGGTGGGGGCCGGGCTTTCTCCTTCTCCACCCTTTCCCTACCTTCACAGAAATTCGAGCAATCATGGGTGATGCGGCTGTCATTAAAAAATTCAGGGCAATCGGGACTGCGGAAGCAATCTCTTTTTTGTTGTTATTGGGGATAGCGATGCCTCTTAAGTATATGATGGATATACCCGAAGCGGTTAAGTATACCGGTTGGGTTCATGGAATTTTGTTTGTATGGTATTGTTATATGGTAATTGAGGCAGGGCAGGCGCTTAAATGGAAATTCGGCCGGATCTTTCTGGCTTTTTTAGCGGCCTTGTTACCTTTCGGCCCTTTTGTTTTTGATAGGTGGTTTTTGCGAAGGGGAAAATCGGTATTGGAAGACTAACTCGGTTAATCCTTTATTTGCCGGGTCAGGTAGCCTGAATAATCCGGGATAACAGCTTCATAAGCGCCCGTCATTAATGGTGAGCTGATAACAAAATCTGCGGTTGCCGGATCGCAGGCCACTACGCAATTCCAGGCAATAGCCACTCTTAAAAGTGCTTTTACATCGCTGTCGTGGGGTTGGGCTTCCATAGGATCCCAGAAAAAGATAAGAATATCAATGGCTCCATCTGCAATCATGGCTCCTATTTGCTGATCTCCGCCCAGTGGGCCGCTTAATAGTTTTTTTACCGGCCGGTCTAGCTTGTCTTCCAATAGCCTGCCAGTGGTGCCGGTAGCAAGCAGTTCATGCCTGGCCAGGATTACTTTGTTCACCTCCGCCCATTCTACCATTTCTTTTTTCTTTTTGTCGTGGGCTACCATGGCTATGCGTTTACGGGCACTAAAGCTTCGGTTCTGTAACATGCTGAAAATCTTTGCGCTATATTCCTGTTAAAGCGGCGGGTTCTACCTCCTTCGGCACAATAATTGTTAACAAGTTATCCACAACCCAAGGACCAACGCTCATGCATGCATTAACTCCCTTCCTGGCTATTGCCATTTTTTGTCGTCTTGTACCAGCCGCAGCGCAGCATAACCAGGCTTCGCCGCTTACACCTTCTATGGGCATGCGTAATTTATTATCGATCCGTTTAGACGATCCGGTGGTATTGGTTCCGGGTAAAGTGCTTTTACGGTGGGAGCTGGCGTCTTCCAGGCGGGGTGGTTATGCGAATGTTGAACGGTCTTCCTTCCGGGAGGGGCCTTATGAGGTATTGGGGGTAATCCGCCAGGATTCGGTAATGGCCAGGTTTACCGATGAGCAGCCCTTAAAGGGAAGGAATTATTACCGGTTAAACTGGATATTGGAGGACGGATCACGCTTTTTGTCGAACACGGTGCTGGCAAATCTTGCCGGTGATATGACCTGTAAATTTTATCCAAATCCGGTTGATAACGTGCTTATTATTCGTTCTGAACAGGCATTGGACCTGGTATTATCGGATGCAAATGGGAAAATAAGGCTCAGTTTGAAATTACAGCCGGGATTACAAACAGTGGATGTTTCAAATCTCGATAAAGGACTGTATATCATTACGTTAACTCAGTTAGAAAGCGGTCGGATACTGACTGAGAAGCTGATGAAAAACTGACAAAAAGCGCGTGTTTTTACTCAATTTTGGGAGACCTATTGCGTATATAGTAGAAAACCAGTATTATTGTAATGGTTTTTCATAGGATATTGGATTTTAAAAACGGGGTTGAATGTCTATTCTGACCCCTTTTTTTATGCCTGGATCTGAATAACCTCCCGAAGTTTATTGTATACGGAGCGTTAAATTGCAGCCAAAACCATGCCTAAGTTATAGGCCCTCCAACCAGCTCGTCCTACTATTACCCCCCAGTTCAATTGCTTTAAATTTTGTCAGCGGCCGGATTGTTGAATCTTTTCCAACAAAAAGGGCCTTAAATTGAAATAAGTGTTAAAAAGACAGCTAAATTTTTAACAATTTCAGGCTGTTTTCCTGGTAAAAACAAAAGTTTTTTTTGACTTTTTCACTTTTTAAATGGTTTTCAGCGCTGTTTAAAAACCCCCTCATTATCAATGATTTTCTTAACATAAACTTCTTAAACGCGGATTTTCTCACCCGTTTTTCGGCCCCCTTCCTTGTAAATTACCCTAAACTTATCTAAAATTCACCTATTTTGACAATCTATATAAAATTGTTAAAAAGTTGGGTTGACATCGATAAAGAATTAACAACCATGGCGGGTAAGTCAGATTTATATAAGAGTAAAATTCTAAAGGAGTTGTGCCTGGGTAACCTTCTATCGGGCTCCGATATCAGTGTGCGGATCGAGCGCAGCTTACCCCTTACGCTTCGGGTATTGAACGAGCTGGTACAGGAAGGCATGGTGGAAGAAAAAGGTTATGCAGCGTCTACCGGAGGCCGCCGACCGTTAATGTATGCGTTGGCGCCTGGAAAAATGTATGGTATAGCCATAGCAATGGACCAGCTGATTACCCGTATTGCCCTCATTGATTTACAGAGTTTCAGCATTTTGGAGAACCGCAAGTTTAACCTGCGATTGAAAAACAATGAGGAAGCCCTGGTTCAGCTGATTCAGCATATTCGCAGCTTTATAGGTGAGTTAACGATAAACGCCGAGAAAATTATTGGAATAGGCATTGGAATGCCCGGCTTTATAGATGTGAATAAAGGCATCAATTATTCCTATTTGGAAAACGATGGTGCCAGCATTTCGCAGCGGATGGAGGAGGAGATCGGAATACCTGTTTACATCGATAATGATTCCAGTGTGATAGCGCTTGCGGAGTTCAAACTGGGAGGCGCTAAGAATAGAAGTAATGCCATGGTGATCAATGTTTCCTGGGGAGTTGGCCTGGGAATGATTGTAAATGGCGAATTGTTTCGGGGCTATAATGGGTTTTCAGGTGAGTTTAGCCATATCCCCATATTCAACAACAATAAGTTATGCGAGTGCGGTAAAAACGGCTGCCTCGAAACGGAAGCTTCCTTACGGGTGGTGGTGGATAAGGCAAGGCAGGGTATTCAGGAGGGAAGGGTTACGAGCATGAAATACTTGCCGGAAGAAATTGAAGAAGCCTGCAACGAGGTATTAAAGTCTGCAACCAGGGGCGACCAGTTTGCGGTAGAGTTGTTATCAGAAGCTGCCATGCAGATTGGAAAAGGGATCGCCATTCTTATACATATCATGAATCCGGAACTGATTATCTTAAGTGGCAGGGGAGCTGCCGCCGGAAATCTTTGGTTACCTCCTATCCAACAGGCACTGAACCGCTATTGTATTCCGCGGTTAGCAGCCTATACCCACATGGAAATATCCCGTCTGAGCAAGGAAGCTGAACTGATGGGCGCGGCCAGCCTGGTCGTGGAAAATATTGATAAACAACACAAAGCAATTCCTTCTATACCAGCACACCCATTTGTTGCCTAGCGCAAACAGATGTGCTTTCTAGTTTATAACAAATCAAAAACAACTGCAATGAAAAAACGGATCCAAACGTTGCTGCTTTTCCTGCTGGCCAGCTGCTTCGCTACTGTAGCTGTGGCCCAGTCCAGGCAAGTGTCAGGAACAGTCAAGGACAAACAAGGCGCTCCAATTTCAGGCGCCACTGTTATTGAAAAAGGCACCACTAATGGTACCACAACAGATGATGCCGGTGTATTTCACCTTAGTGTAGCCGGCGCCAATTCAGTGATTGTAATCAGCGCAATCAATTTTGTTAACCAGGAAATTACGGTTGGTCAGCAAACCAACCTAGATGTTGCGCTGGAAAAAGGTTCCGGAAACCTGGATGAAGTAGTAGTAACAGCACTTGGTATCAAACGGCAGAAAAAATCCCTGGGCTATGCAGTGCAGGAAATCAAAGGAACTGAACTTTCCGATGCCCGTGAAACCAACCTTGCCAATGCACTTACCGGTAAGGTAGCTGGTTTGCAGGTTGTACGATCCAGTAATGGTGCAGGCGGTTCCTCTAAAATTGTACTGAGAGGATTTACCTCGGTTTCGGGTTCCAACCAACCCCTTATAGTTGTAGATGGAATTCCGATTGACAATTTTACCGGAACTACCGAAAATGGATACTGGGGCGCTGGTTTTGACCGGGGAAATGGTTTGGGCGATATCAATGCGGAAGATATTGAAAGCATGTCTGTTTTAAAAGGACCTTCTGCAGCTGCCTTATATGGTTCCAGGGCTGGTAATGGCGTAATCCTTATCACTACCAAATCCGGACGCAAAAGCAATGGATTGGGTATCAATTTCACTATGAACCAGGGTATTGAAAACATTTTCATAAAACCCGAAATTCAAAACAGTTTTGGCCAGGGCGATCAAAAAATTTATGATCGTACCAGCCAGTTAAGCTGGGGCCCTAAAGCAGAAGGACAGGATGTTACTAAATGGGATGGATCAACTGCTCCTTTGACGACCTCACATGACAATGTTGATAATTTCCTGCGGGCAGGAACTACGCAAAGCTATAATCTTTCTTTTCAGCAACAATACGGCTCAACCGCCATTTATACCTCATTGGGCCGCTGGATTGATAAGAGTATTATCCCCAACAATAAACTGGAGCGTACAAACCTTAGTACAAGAGCTGTATCCAAATTCGGTAAAAACAACCGCTGGACAACAGACATGAAAATCTCCTATAACAATACTTCCGGGTTTAACCGTCCAATTAATGGTAGAGATGTAAGTAACGTGTTTACCTTATATACACTGCCAAGAAGTATGAATATCAATGATTTCAAAACCGCCAGAAATGAAGACGGGCAAATGGTATGGTATGAAGGTGCTCCGGGCTGGCAAAATAACCCACACTGGAATACACATTATAACCTGAATACAGACGTACGTGATCGTTTCATTCTGAATGGTTCGGTTAAATATGCGTTCAATGACTGGCTGGATGCTGAAGTAAAAGCCGGTGGAGATATTTATACCACCAGCACACAAAGAAAAGTATTTGCGGGAAGTAACAGGGCAAATGAATACAGTGAAGGAAAGCAAACATTCTTTGAAACCAACTACAGCACTCTTATTACTGCAAAAAAGGATGATTTGATAGGCAAATTTGGCGGCGTAGTAACCGTTGGAGGAAACCTGATGCATACTAAATCAAGTTTTATCAGCATCGGAACCGGACAGCTTGAAGTACCAGACGTTTTTTCATTAACGAATGGAATCAATCCACCCAGTATCGGACAATCCTTTTATGAGAAAAAAATCAACTCTGCCTATGGTACCGTTGGTGTAAATTATGACGGTTTTGTTTACCTCGATATGACCTTCCGGAATGACTGGTCGTCCGCTTTGAGCAAGGCCAATCGGTCTTATTTCTATCCCTCTTTCAGTTTGTCGTATGTTTTCACAGACATGATGGCTTCATTAGGAGGATCTACCCCTTCCTGGTTAAGTTACCTGAAACTTAGAGCTTCTCACGCTTCCGTAGGTAATGACCTGGGTGCTTTCATGCTCTATAATGGCTTTAATATTGGTCGTGGACCAAATGGAAATACCACGGCTTCCAGGAACTCCGTGTTGAGAGATGAAAATGTGGTAAGCGAGTTGATTAAAAACCTGGAATTCGGAATTGAAAGCCGTTTTTTCAACAATCGCCTGGGTATCGACTTCACCTGGTATAAGTCAAATGCAACCAATCAGTTGATAGGAATTCCTATGGATCCGCTTAGTGGTTATTCCAGCAAAATGATCAATGCCGGAAACATTCAAAACAAAGGAATTGAACTGATGGTAGATTTCAGAGCACTTTCAAATCCTAAATCACTGAGCTGGAATATTACTGCCAATTATTCAAGAAATGAAAACAGAATCATTGATATGGCTAGTGATATAGGGGTAAACCGCTATGATCTTGGCGCTTTTGATGATTTGTTTATACGTGCTAATACTGGCGGATTGTACGGCGATATTTTTGGAACAAAACTTTTAAGAGTTGAAGACCAGTCTAGTCCGTTCTTTGGTGAGTTATTATTGAATTCTGCCGGATTACCGCAAAGAACCAGCGAGCTGTTTTTACTAGGTAACCAACAGGCTAAAGGTTTAATTGGTGTTACCAATACCTTTAATTACAGAAATTTCGGATTTTCTTTCCTTGTTGACGGAAGGATCGGTGGTGAAATGTTTTCTGCATCCAATGTTGGTTTGCAAAGATTTGGTGTTGCAGCTGTTACCGCTCCGGGAGGCGAACGCCCTGATTTAGTGGTTCCGGGTGTAATTCAGGACGGATCAGGTGGTTATACCAAAAATTCAGTAACTGTAACACAACAACAATATTGGAATCAACTTTCAACGTTGAATAATCTTGGTGTAGGGGAAGCATATATCTATGACGCTACCAATATCCGCTTACGCAATGTACAGTTGACCTATAATTTTTCAAAATCACTGCTGTCAAAGACTGCCTTTCAATCTGCCCGTATTGCACTTTCCTGCAATAATGTATGGATGATTAAAAGCCATATGTTAGGAATTGATCCGGAATCTGTTTTCGCCACCGGATCAAACGCCGTTGGATTTGAAAATGGTGCATTCCCAACTATGAGAAGCTTTTTATTAAGTGTGAACGTTGGATTTTGATAACTAAACAACAAACTTATTTTGTATGAAATCAATAATCAAATACACTGCTTTGCTGGTGCTTTCGGCCGGTTTTATAAGCGGGTGTAGTAAATTTGACGAAATTAACGAAGATCCTTACCTGGTAACGGAAGATCAGGTACAGGTTGAATACTTTATCAATAATGCAATCACAGGTTCTCAACAAGACCCCCATATTGCTGAACGTATTTTTGTTCTCTACTGGAAAACTGCCGGCCGCCAACAGTTTGGTGGGGGAATATCCAGCGGAGGTTATAACGATGGCTGGACCAGCGACTATTATGGAAGTGGATACATGGGAGGTTGGTTAAACGCCATTAATTCGGGCGTACAGGTGGCTGAGAAGCAGATAGCTGCCGGAACTGCCAAATCCTATACTAATAATTTGCTGCAGGTTTCTAGAATATACCGGGCCTATTTAATGAGTGAGCTAACAGATAATTTCGGTCCTATTCCTATCAATGCTTTTCAGGGAACCAACCCCGAATTCAAAAGCGAAAAGGACGTGTATTATTATATGCTCGATGAGTTGAAAGACGCCTCCTCTAAAATTGATCCATCCATAGCCGGACCAGCTGCAAAATTTGACCTGGCATACGGGTTTAATTTCGGCAAATGGCAGAAATATGCTAACTCCATGAGACTAAGGCTGGCTATGCGGCTTTCAGAAGTTGATGCCGCAAAAGCTAAAGCCGAATTTGAAGCAGCTGCCTCGCAGCCACTCATTACCAGCGCCGATGAAACGTTCCAGGTTGCAGAACTCGATGGATGGCATTCGCTTACAGGTGTAATGACAAGAGAATGGAATGCTTTCCTCTTATCGTCTACCATGCGTAACCTTACCATGGGACTTGGAGGAATTGAATCGAAAGATCAGGTCGGAGATGAAATGGATGCTCATGTGAAGCCTGCTGATTATATTGGCCTTCGGTTTACCGATCATTTTACTACCATGACCAATGACCCATCTGCAGGATACTGGTTGGATGGTTTGCCAAATAAAATTGACCCACGTGCTTACAAGGCCTATATTATTCCAGGTGACTTTGGGAACACTGATTTTAATGCCTATCCTTCCTGGGATAATTCAGCCAGAACAACGGTAAGAAACCTGGTAGATGCAAGTGGTGGAGTAGTTAAAACATTGGACGCAGCAGGTACCTGGAATGCTCCGGTTAACGGAGATTGGGGAACCAAAGGAGCAAAAAATCAGATCCGCTCTTATAACGGCGCTATTCCAAGGCATGGTAAAAAATTCAGGAACAGCACTAATAAGCGCATATTCTTCGCCCCATGGGAAACCTATTTCCTGCTGGCAGAAGCGGCGGTTCGGGGATGGACTGTACCCATGTCTGGTCAGGCAGCCTATGAAGCTGGCATTGATGCAAGTTTTGCTTATTGGGACGTAAGTGGCTTTGCTTCCGCTTATAAAAGCTCAACCGAATACAATATGGCAGGAACTTCCGTAAGCTGGGGGCATACGGCGGAACCGGGTGCAACCCATACAATGAACTTTATAAACGGATATACCAATGCAGCGGGTGCTGTAGAAATTGAATATCCGGTCAATCAATTGTATAAAAACGGAACAGTTCGCAATGATCAGCTTACAAAAATCATTACGCAAAAATTCATAGCCCAGACCCCTTATCTTCCTTTGGAAACATGGAGTGATCACCGCCGGCTGGGCCTGCCCTTCTTTGAAAACCCCGCGGTAGAAAACCCGCTTGTAAATATGCCTGCATTAAATAGTTCCAACTATAAAACAGTACAAGTGAAGTTTTTCCCACAGCGGTTAAAATATCCTTCCAGTCTCCAATCCAGCAACCAGGCTGGTTATGACCAGGCCATTAGTTTGCTTGGCGGAGAAGATGGTGTATTAACACCCCTCTGGTGGGCTAAAAAACCCTAAAATAACCAGTTGACCCGGTAAAATCGGGTAACAATTAGTAGCCAAGAGGCTGTCTCATACGAGGCAGCCTCTTTTCTTTTGCTCTATTTTATCCTTCTCTTTTCAAAAATTAACAAACCGCCGATCTATTTATAAATAAATTATAAAGTTTTAAAAAGAATTGTAAAATTTACCAATATATATTCAATAAGATATATTAACCGGTAAAAATGGCATAAATGATGATTTGACAACTGATTGATTAACAGATTTTTAACAAAACCACCAAAACACTATCTCTTTTTTTTTTAACCCAAAACAACTGCTATGAAAAAAGCAAGTCAACTATTGCTCTTATGGCTGGGAATTTTATGCTGTAATCTTGATTTACAGGCCCAGGTCAGAAAAAATGTCTCCGGTTCGGTGCGCGACGATAAAGGTCAGCCACTAGCCGGCGCTACTATTTCGGAAAAAGGCACCACAAACAGTGTTTTTACTGCAGACAACGGAACCTTTACCATTTCTGTAGCACAAAATGCCCGGCTCATCATCAGCTTTATCGGCTATCCCTCGGTAGAAGTCGGTACTTCCAACCCGGGTGATTTAGCAATTACCCTTACCGGCTCCGATAAATCATTGGACGAAGTAGTGGTGACCTCCCTTGGTATCTCCAAAAAAGAAAAAGCGCTGGGTTATTCCGTTTCAACGATTTCAGCCGACAAGCTGACGGAAAGCGGCAGCCCCAACTTTGCTACGGCATTGTATGGAAAAGCACCAGGGGTTCGCATCGGAGCAACTCCGGGGGGCGCTACCAGTGCAGTTAACATCAATATCCGGGGTATTAACTCTATTACCGGAAAAAATCAGCCGTTGATTGTACTGGACGGTGTACCCATCCGTGAAGGAGAAGTAAACAATGGCAATTATTGGGGCGATCAACGCTTAAGAGGTAATGGCTTACTGGACATTAACCCGGAAGATATTGAGAACGTTTCCATTCTTAAAGGCGCTTCGGCCGCCGCCCTTTATGGCTCAGAAGCGGTAAACGGTGTTGTTTTGATCACTACCAAATCCGGGAAAGGTAAAAAAGGGTTTAACGTAGATGTAAGTACCAACTATAGCCAGGACAATGTAGCGTTCTTACCAAACTACCAGAATAGAAGAGGGCCGGGTGCGCCGCTCATTGTAAACAACGGCGGACAGGATGCGGAAGGGTTTATTTACTACGATGTAGATGGAGACGGGGTTAAAGAAACAAGAGGTGTACTTGGCTACAGCATTAACTTCGGACCTGAATTTGATGGTAAACCCACCATGGCCTGGGACGGAAAAATCCGCCCCTACGAAGCGCAGAAAGACAATTATAAGGGATTGTTCCGGACCGCGCATAACTCCAACGCAACCGTAGCCATGTCACATGCCAGCGAAAATTCCAACGTTCGTTTTTCCATGACAAGGCAAAACAACCAGGGGGTTAGTTTGGGCGCAGACAATACCAAAAATATCGCCAACCTAAATGGTAGTTTCCGGTTAGGAAAGAAATGGACTACGGATATCATGATCAATTACATTAATCAGGAAACCAAAAACCGTCCGTATTCCATCGATCGCCTGATGAATAATTTCACCGGCATGATCGGTCGTTTTGAACATGCTCAATGGTACCTGGACAAATACAAAACCAGCAAAGGTTATCGTTTTGTAACCGGTAGCGGACAAAGCTTAACACCGGAGGAAAATATTATCCGTAATGGATTTAAAGGAGACCTGGGCGATTATGTGTGGAGAGTGAAAGAGCACCGCGAAACAGAAAAAAGTAATCGTGTAATTGCCAGCCTTACCAACCACTGGCAGATTCTGAAAGACCTTCGCCTGCGTGCCAGACTGTCTACCGACTTTACTTCCATGAGAACCGAAGCAAGGCAAACAACAGAACGTCCGTTAGCCTTTGGTTACTCAGGAGGCTTCAGTCTTAGTAATTACACCAGTTCCATCTTATACGGCGACCTCCTGCTGACCTATTCCAAACAGATCAATGAAAACCTGGAACTTTCTGTTATGGGTGGGTATACGGCAACCAACGAAAATGGTACTACCGTTTCAAGAGGAACAGATGGTGGTCTGAGTACAGAAAACCTTTTTGATATTGCTGCTTCTGTAAACACTCCCTGGAGTGGTTCAAGCAGGTATTCCATTGTAAAGGATGCATTTATCGGTACGGTCAACGCCAATTACAAAAGCATGCTGTTTGTAGAAGGTACTGTACGTCGTGATCGTACCTCTACCATGAATCCTAATAACAATAGCTTTGTTTACCCTTCAGTAAACAGCAGCCTGGTACTATCTGAATTGTTTAACCTGCCGAAAGCAATTGATTTTGCAAAAATTCGCGCATCATGGGGTATTGTAGGAAACTACCCCGATCTGTACCGCGCTAATATTGCCTATGATCAGAATACATTAGGTGTTCAGGCGGTTGGCGGACAACCCATTCTTTACACTACATTGCCATCGAACTTCGGTAATGACAATATACGTCCCGAGGAAAAACACGAAATCGAGTTCGGTTTACAGGTAAGCATGTATGATAAGCGCCTGGGATTCGATATCTCCTATTATAACGGACAAATCCGTGACCAGATCCTTCCATTGACCATTCCTGCTTCATCCGGCGCTACGTCTGTACTTACCAATATCGGAACACTCCGTAATAAGGGAGTGGAAATTGGTATCACCAGCAACCCCGTAAGATCTCGCAATTTCCGTTGGGATGCAGGTATCAACTTTGCTTTCAACAGGAACGTGGTGGAAAAACTGGCAAATGGTTCCTCTGAATTGCTGCATGCAGATTATGATGGAAATGCGGCACAATTAAAATCAGTAGTAGGTCAGCCAATGGGCGATTTTTATGCACACCCGGTTGCTACCGATGAAAAAGGACAGAAGATCGTAGACCCGAATGGCTTGTACAAAGTAGATCCCAATAAAATGGTAAAGATTGGTAACGCTATGCCAAAAGTTACCGGCGGTATTTTTAATACCATTTCATTTAAAGGGTTCACACTGGATGCGATGATAGATTTTCGCTACGGTGGTTATGTAATGCCAACTGCTATCAACTGGATGATAAGCCGTGGTTTGCTGGAAGAAAGTACCCAGTTTATGGATAAAGAGAGCGGCGGATTGAGCTATTATCAGGATGCAAGCGGAAAACGTTTTCTAACCAGTGCCAACGCTGGCCCGAATGGTGAAAAGGTTTATAATGACGGTATGGTATTGGATGGTGTGAAGGCCGACGGTACGAAGAATGATTATATTACTTCCTCTGCTAACTATTTCTGGACTGTTTATAACTGGGGCGGACCGCAATACAGTCCCAATACCAGGTACGAACTCTACATCAAAGAAAACAGTTACGTAAAATTCAGGGAACTGTCTATTGCGTATGCTATTCCAGGGAAAATCAGTGCTAAAATTGGTGCTAACAAAATCCAGTTATCCGTTTTTGGAAGAAACCTGTTTTACATCTATCGTACACTGAAACATATCGATGCAGAACAAACCACTGCAGGTTCAAGATGGTTCCAGTCATTGACAAATGTTGGTACCAACCCATCTACCCGCACAATTGGTATAATGCTTAGAGCTAGTTTCTAATTGATTTATTCAGTATTAACAAACGATTTTTATGAACAAACTACGATTCATCATAGCAGTCACCCTCCTGGCAGGATTGGGTGCGTGCAGCAAATCAGATTTTGCAGAAAGTTACCCTGATCCATCCAAGATCAATACATCTACAGTAGAAAAACAATTCGCCGGCTTTTTAGTAACGAACCGGGAATATGTTTTACCGAGTTACTGGAATTATTTTGTTGTGCTTCGTACTTCGGTAAACCGGTATACGCAATCGGTTGGTTGGGTAAATTCTAATAGCCAGTATGTTCCCGGAGCTGCCAGTATCAATGACCGCTGGAATAATTTTTACAACTTATTATCGCAGTATCGCAACTTCGAACTCATCTATGATAAGTTGTCAGATGCTGATAAAACAGCCTACCGGATTTTTAAGATAGCAGCTACCATTTATTTATATGATCATACCCAGCGTGTAGTTGATTTACATGGAGATATTCCGTTTACCAATGCAGGAAATCTGAGTGGAAATGGCGGTGACTATGGAAAATCTCTTCCAAGTTATGACCAGGCTCCAGCCATTTACACCAAAATGCTGGATGATCTGAAAGGGTTTGCTACAGAACTTAACAGCTTAACTGTACCTGCTGGTATTTTAACCGGGTTTAAAAACCAGGATTTCATTAACAATGGCGATCTTTCTCTGTGGAAGGCCTATTGTAATTCATTACGGTTACGCATGCTTAGCAGAGTGTCGGGTGTAGCGGCCTTTACCGGAAGATCCACTTCGGAGTCGGCTGAAATTCTTGGTAACCCGGCCCAGTTTCCGATCGTTTCTGCTAATAACAGGAATATTCAGATTGATGTCTATAACCTTTCCACACCGCTTAACTCTTCCGGATTCCGTAGTGGTCTGGAAGACTGGGATGGAAATCTGGCAGGTAAGGTGATGATCGATCATCTTAAAGCCAATGCCGACCCCCGGTTGCGCGCAATTTTTGAACCCGGTGTAAATGCTGCCGGAAATTATACAGGTCTGGATCCAATGCTGACTGCTAGTGCACAAACCGAACTGGTTGCAACCGGAACCCTTTCAATTTACAATCGTTCCACACTGAGCCGTAACCAGTTTTTCCCTGGCATATTAATGAACGCTGCAGAAGTAAGCCTGATAGCTGCGGAATACAACCTGAAAAACAACAATACCGCAGCAGCAAAAACGGCGTATGAAACCGCAATCCGCCAGTCGATTGAATTTTATTTTGGCGTTCGCAGTCTAAGTAATGATAATACATCCGGTGCTCTTTCCCCGGTTACCGAAACCGAGATCACCGATTACCTGGCAAAACCGGCTATTAGCTGGGATGCTGCCGCCACTACCGCAGATAAATTGAAATTGATTGCCTACCAGAAATGGATCCATTTTAATGTTGTTCAACCACTAGATAATTGGGCGGAAATGAGAAGATTAGATGGAATTCCCCTTAGCTTTGAAGTGGATAACTCCAATGTTCAGAAACAACCCCCGTACAGATGGGTATATGCTGGAAGTGAGTTAATTTATAATGCAGAAAATTATGAGGCAGTTAGAGCTGCTGATAACCTGACTACAAAAATTTTCTGGGATCAGAATTAATGGTATATAATTAGCAGGGATATTAAACGGTAATATCCCTGCTACTTTTGTTCATCGCATATATTATAAACGATGGCGTCAAAATCTGAAGTATACAAGGCAAGAATCCTGAAAGAACTTTGCTTTGGGAAAATGCTTTCTGCATCGGAAATAAGTGTTCGGATGCAAAAAAGCCTGCCTTTAACGGTACGCATGCTGAATGAACTGGTAGAGGAAGATGTCATCATTGAAAAAGGATATGCCCCTTCAACTGGCGGACGAAGACCGCAAACCTATGCCCTTACCCCAGGAAGAATGTATGCGATTGCAGTTGCTATGGACCAACTGGTTACTAAAATTGCCCTGGTAGACCTGCAGAATTTTGAACGGATCAATGAACGGAGGTTCAGCCTGGTACTCAGTGAAAATCCCCAGGCATTAGATGAACTGGTGCAATTGATCAGCAGCTATATCCGCGAAATTTCAGTGCCCTTTGAAAAACTTCAGGGTGTTGGTATCGGAATGCCGGGTTTTATCGATATAACCAAAGGGGTCAATTATTCCTACCTCGATAACCAGGGTAAAAGCTTGCATGAAAAAATGGAAAAAGAACTGGGATTACCGGTTTTTATTGACAATGATTCCAGTTTAATTGCCCTGGCTGAGTTAAGAGCCGGAGACGCCCTCAACAAAAGCAATGTAATGGTTATCAATATTTCCTGGGGAATTGGGCTGGGTATGATCTTAAATGGCTCCCTGTTCAGAGGGTATAATGGTTTTGCCGGTGAATTCAGCCATATTCCCCTTTTTAATAATAACAAACTTTGCGAATGCGGGAAAAGCGGTTGTCTTGAAACCGAAGCATCCCTGAAAGTAATGGTTGCCAAAGCACAGGAAGGTATGCGGTCGGGAAGAGTTACCAGTATAAAATTTTTGCCCGATGATATTGAAGAAGCCTGTAAAATGGTGATCAATGCAGCCAACCGGGGCGATCAGTTGGCCGTTGAACTATTGTCTGATGTTGCCTATAATATTGGCCGGGGTATTGCCGTACTGGTACATATAATGAACCCCGAACAGGTGGTATTCAGCGGTAGGGGAGCGGCTGCCGGTAAACTTTTATTACCCCCCATTCAACAGGCCCTGAATCGTTATTGTATTCCCCGACTTGCTGCCTATACCCATTTATCTGTTTCCGACCTCAATAAGGATGCAGAAATAATGGGAGCCGCTGCTCTTGTGGTGGAACAGTTGGACAAACGATTCACGAACCGCAAATCAAGCTCCAAAAATCACCCCTTCGCAGCCTGAGGGCTCACACCGGCAATGTGCCGGTTGGAACAGGGTTGAACAAGCGCCTTGCCAGCCAGCCCAGGGTAAAACTGGGGATGAAATCGGTAAATGGTAAGAGCTCTTCCGCAAAGGCAAAAACCCCTCCAACGGCGCCTTTCCACCCGCCAAATAACCGGAAGAACAAAAGTCCGGATATCGGTGCCCAAACCAGGTCTCCAAACTCCCCTAACACCGGCAACGCATACGTAAAATAACCCACGGCATCCAGCACAAGGCATACTAGCAACGAGGGTGTTTTTGAACTTTCCTTAGTCATGTCCAATCAGACGTGGTTTAAATCTTAAAAGTTGTATTAAAAATGATAAAATCATACCCGAAGGTGATGATTGTCACTTATTGAAATTAGAATAACATTAGATTTAGATTAAAATTCGATTAAAATATGATGCTCTCCTCGCTGTTATTCCTGTTAATGACCCATTTAAATGGATTGGTATGGCTCTCCGATTTTCCATCTGCCCAGGCCCAGGCGAAGCAGGAACATAAACAAATACTGTTGAATTTTTCCGGATCAGACTGGTGTGGCCCCTGTATCCGACTTACCAAGGAACTGTTTCAATCTGCTGATTTTGAACAATTTGCCTCAGAAAAATTGATCCTGGTCAGGGCTGATTTTCCCCGATCGAAAAAGAATCAATTGTCTAAAGAGCAGCAGTTAAAAAATGATCGCTTGGCGGAGCAATACAACAATAAAGGCAGTTTTCCACTTACCCTTTTGCTGGATGAAAACGGCCGGATCATTAAAAGCTGGGAAGGCTTTCCCCCCAACCAGGCAGCAGGATTATTAAATGAATTACGAGAACTGACCCATGAATAACAGAACCACCCTTCCGGAGAAAAGCACTACCCTAGTAAAACGCGCGCTCAAATTAATGGGTAATCGCTTTGAACTCACGATCCAGGAACCCGATCCGGAGCGCGCCGAAGAATTGATCCGTTTTGCAGTGGACGAAATCAGGAGAATTGAAGCGCTGCTGACCACCTTTCAACCCGATAGTGAAACCAACCGGATTAATGAAATGGCCGGGCTGGCACCGGTAGAGGTTTCGGGAGAAGTACTGGCGTTAATTCAACGGGCACAGCGCATTTCGACCCTGACCCAGGGCGCATTTGACCTCTCCTATGGCTCCCTGGATAAGAGCCTCTGGAATTTTGATCTGAACATGAAAAAACTTCCAAGCCCTGCACTGGCCAAAAAGTCGGTTCGCCTGATTAATTACCAGAATATTGAAGTGGACCCCCTGAACAAAACGGTTTTCCTGAAAGAAAAAGGAATGCGGATCGGATTCGGTGGTATTGGAAAAGGTTATGCCGCAGACCGCGCTAAAGAACTTTTGGTAAAAGAGGGCGTAACAACAGGTATCGTAAATGCGTCCGGCGATTTAACTGCCTGGGGTAAACAGGAAAACGGTGAACCCTGGACCATTGGCATTGCCGATCCAAGAGCCGCCAACCACCTGTTTTCTTATATCAATATAACCGATATGTCGGTGGCCACCTCGGGTAATTATGAAAAGTTCGTGGAAATTGGTGGAAAACGGTATTCGCATACCATTGATCCCCGAACCGGTATGCCGGTAAGTGGCATCAAAAGTGTAACCATCATCAGCCCCTATGCCGAATTATCAGATGCACTTGCCACACCGGTAATGGTGATGGGTAAAACAGTAGGACTTGATCTTCTGAACCAGATGAAGCAAGTTGCTGCGTTGGTAATTGATGAAAATAATCGGCTTCACACAACAAGAAATATACAATTAATATGAGCAAGAACGCAGGGTGGGTATTGCTGCTGCTGGTAGGAACCAGCGGCTGCCAGGTAGTAAAGGAGTTCCAAAAAAATCGCCTGAACGACGCGGAAATGATATTAAGCAACCGGAAAATTGAAAAGACCGAACTCAGTTTTCAATCCTACCGGGAAGGCGCTTCGGGTGCCAATGCAGGCAAATCAGGGGGCGGCTGCGGATGTAATTAAGTTTATCAAGTAAGAACCGTATTGAATGAAAAAAATATGCCTGACAGTCGTTGGACTGTATATTGGTTTACTCGCTGCCTTTTCACAATCGAACCCGGACAGCAGTTACCGATCCCGTAAACTAAAGATCGATGAAATTAACCTCGTATCCAGTTATTATCACCAGGATGGAGATCATGCCGCTGTAACCGGCGGTATCGGCTCCCAAAAACTAACCGATATTTCCAATTCCCTGGAAGTAAAACTGATCCGCTATGATCATTTAAACCGTAAACAAACCTGGTCGGCAGATATCGGATTAGATCACTATACATCCGCGTCCTCTGATAAGATTGACCCCAAAACTGTTAGTTCGGCGTCCTATTCAGATACCCGGATTTATCCGTCTTTTTCGTTTAGCCGCGAAAACGAACAAAAAGGAACCGAATGGGGAGGAGGGCTCTCCTACAGTGGCGAATTCGATTATACCTCCATAGGCGCTAACCTGCATGGCTCTAAAAAAACAGCCAATAAAATGGGGGAACTTACCGTAAAAGGACAGGTTTATCTTGATCAGGTGCGCCTTATTTACCCTATTGAACTAAGAGACGGCAATTCCCCGGATCCCCTGAAACGCGGCACTGATAGCAGAAACTCCTATAGCCTGTCTACCTCCTGGTCGCAAATTATTAACCAACGGTTTCAACTAGCGTTTTTGCTGGACCTGGTGCAACAAAAGGGCTATTTATCGCTCCCCTTTAACCGGGTTTATTTTACAAATGGAACCGTTCATGTGGAGCGATTGCCAGACAGCCGGTTTAAAGTTCCACTGGGCTTTCGCGCTAATTATTTTGCCGGAGACCGCTTAGTGCTCCGATCTTACTACCGCTATTATTTTGATAACTGGGGACTACGAGCGCATACCGCCAGCCTGGAAACTTCGGTCAAAATAAATCCATTTTTTTCTGTTTCACCCTTTTACCGCTACTACCAGCAAACCGGGATAGACTATTTTGCGCCTTACCTTACACATGCTCCTGGCAAGGAATTCTATAGCAGCAATTTTGATTTGTCAAAATTTACCAGTCATTTCTTTGGAACGGGTATACGGCTTGCACCGCCAAACGGAGTACTGGGAATTCAGCACTTCAACAGCATTGAACTCAGGTACGGACATTATACCAGGTCTAATACCCTGCAGTCGAATATTGTTTCCTTACACCTGAAGTGGAAGTGAGAAAAGGGAGGAAGGAGAAGGAGGGAGAACTGTGTTGTCTTTCCCCCTTCTCCCTTTCCTCAATAATTTATCACCTGCTCCTGTATCTGTGCAGGCAGTTCCCGGAACTCATATTGCTGGTTTCTGAGTTGTGGTTCAAATCCGGCTTCCCGGATAGCTGCCTGGATGGTTTTATAAGTAAACCGGTGTGGCGCCCCCGCAGCACTTACCACGTTCTCCTCTATCATAATACTGCCAAAATCGTTGGCACCTGCCTGTAAACAAAGCTGGGCAACTTCTTTACCCACCGTCAGCCAACTGGCCTGAATGTTTTTGATATTAGGTAACATAATCCGGCTGATGGCAATCATTCGGATATACTCTTCGGAAGTTGTAAGGTTATGCACGCCCCGAATCCGGGTAAGCAGGGTATCCACATCCTGGAAAGTCCAGGGAATAAACGCAACAAATCCTTTTACACCATCCGGTTTTTTTGCCTGTACCGCTCTTAATTTCACCAGGTGCTCCATCCGCTCTTCAATAGTTTCAACATGACCAAACATCATGGTGCCGGAGGTAGTCAGGTTAAGTTTATGCGCTTCGTGCATAATATCCAGCCATTCCTGTGAACCACATTTTCCTTTGCTGATAAGCCGGCGAACCCGGTCTACAAGAATTTCTGCACCCGGGCCCGGCAGGGAATCCATACCCGCATCTTTCAGGGCTTTGAGTACTTCGTAGTGCGATTTTTTCTCCAGCTTGCAGATATGTGCAACTTCCGGCGGGCCCAAAGCATGCAATTTAAGCGCCGGAAACAGTTGCTTCAATTGTTTAAATAAATCTACATAATAAGCCAGCCCGAGTTCGGGATGATGACCACCCTGTAACAACAACTGTTCGCCGCCATATTTAAAGGTTTCTTCAATTTTAAGCTTATACGTATCAATATCGGTGATATACGCTTCCGCATGCCCGGGTATGCGGTAAAAATTGCAAAACTTACAATTGGCAATACAAACATTGGTGGTGTTCATATTGCGGTCAATGATCCAGGTAACTTTTCCATGGGGTACCTGAATTTTTCGGAGCGTATCTGCTACCTGCATTAAATCGGCTAAAGGTGCCTGGTGAAACAGGAAAACAGCCTCTTCAATAGTCAGGAATTCAAAATTCAGTGCTTTACGGTACAGTTCAGCTAATTGCATGATGCGATTTTAGTCCATTATGACCAACAAAATTAGGCGGTGAAGGTTGGATAGGCGTAAATTATTTGTGCCAATTGGTATGGACAGCACTTAATTTGATTGTAAATTCATTGAGTGCGTAACCTGCTAACTACACTGCTTACTATACTACTGCTGACCAGCTTTGCCTGGCCCCTGGCTGCGCAGGAATATTTTTCCCAGCCGCCGGCGCAGCATATTACCAGTTTCGGTTTCCGGATGTATAGCGGAGGGGTGGTTACCCTGCGTGCGAAACTGAACCAATACCCTGATTCCCTTACGTTTATATTAGATACCGGTAGCGGAGGTATATCCCTGGATTCAAGTACGGTGGATCGGTTGAAAATTCCGACAGAAGCTACCGACCGCACCATCAGGGGTATTGCCGGCGTTAAAAAAGTACGGTTCTCTTATAATAATTCCCTCCATTTTCCCGGGTTAACGGTCGATAGCCTCCATTTCCATGTAAATGATTATGAAATCCTGACCAGTGTTTATGGTGAACATATCGATGGTATTATAGGATATAGCTTTTTTTCAAGATATATTGTAAAACTGGATTATGATACCAACCGCATCTCTGTATATACCAAGGGGTCCATCAGGTATCCCAAAGGCGGGTTTATGATACGCCCTAATCTGGCAACCATACCGGTAACAACCAATCGCATCCGGGAAGAAACAAAGATCAATACCCGGTTCTTTTTTGATACCGGCGCCGGCCTGTCTCTTCTCCTTACAGAAGATTTTATAACCGACAGCAGTGTTTTCAGTAAGAAGAAAAAGTTCTGGACAACACAGGCAGAAGGCCTGGGGGGTAAAACCTTTATGAAACTGACCACTACCAAAGAGCTTAGAATTGGCCCCTATAAATTCAGGCGGGTACCAACCTTTATTTTTGAAGACGAATTTAATGTTACCTCCTATCCCTACCTGGGCGGTTTAATTGGAAACGATCTGCTCCGCCGCTTCAATGTTATCCTGAATTATGAGCGTCGTGAAATTTACCTGACTCCTAACCGGCATTTCCGGGAAGCGTTTGACTATGCCTATACGGGTTTGGGGTTCTATTTTATCGATGGGCAGGTTACCGTCACCGATATAATGCCCGGTTCCCCGGCTGAAAATGCGGGGTTCAAAGTAGGCGATATTATCATAGCGGTAGATAATAATATGAGCCGGAACATCCAGGCCTACAGGAGTATGCTGCAGCAAACCGGCGTCCGCTTAAAATTTCTGGTGGTGAGGCAAGCCGACGGAGACCTGGAAGAACTCTACATGAAAGTGGGTAGTATACTCAAACGGAAGAAATGAAGTCTTTTGAGTTAAGTTTGCACCATGATTCAATTTTCAAGATTTGTTCTGCCAAATGGTTTAAGAGTACTTGTTCATGAAGACAACAGTACTCCAATGGCAGTGGTGAATGTATTATATGATGTAGGAGCAAGGGATGAAGACCCCGAGCGTACCGGTTTTGCCCATCTTTTTGAACACCTGATGTTCGGAGGAAGTATTAATATTCCGGAATACGATGATGAATTGCAGAAAGCCGGTGGCGAAAACAACGCTTATACCACCAATGACCTCACCAATTATTATTGCCAGCTGCCTTCGGCCAATATAGAAACCGCCTTTTGGCTGGAGAGTGACCGGATGCTGAGCCTGGCCTTCAGCAAAAAAAGCCTCGATGTTCAGCGGAAAGTTGTTTGCGAGGAATTTAAGGAACATTATATCAACCGGCCTTACGGCGATATCTGGTTTAAAATGCGGGAGATGGCCTATGAAAATCATCCCTATCGCTGGATGACGATCGGGAAAGAACTGAGGCATGTGGAAGAAGCCAGCCTGGATGACGTAAAAAATTTCTTCAAAAAACACTATAACCCTGTCAATGCCATCCTGGTGGTAGCGGGGAATGTAGTAACGGAACAAGTGTACGAACTTGCTGTGAAATGGTTTGGAGATATCCCGGCAGGCGATAAATACAACCGAACGGTTCCGCAGGAGCTGGAACAGCAGGTTGCCCGCAGAATGGATATTACGGCCGATGTTCCGGTAGACGCATTTTTGAAAACCTGGCATATGCCGGCGAGGCTTGATCCCGACTATTATGTGGCAGATTTAATTACGGATATCCTTGGCGGGGGAGCTTCCTCCCGGTTATACCAATCCCTTGTTAAGGAAAAGCAGTTGTTTACTAATATTGACTGTTATCATTTTGGTTCCACAGACGCCGGACTGATTTGCATCGATGGAAAACTGGTAAAAGGCGTTCGGCCGGAAGATGCCGAACTGGCGGTACAGGCGCAGCTGGACTTACTCATGAACGAAGGTGTTACAGCCATGGAACTGGAAAAGGTTAAAAATAAAACGGAAAGCACCATGGCCTTTGAGGATATGAGTGTAATGAACCGTGCCGCCAGCCTAGCCTATTATGAATTATTAGGAGATGCTAACCTGATGAATACCGAGCTGTCGCGCTACAACGAAGTAACAGCTGACCAGTTGGTTGAACTAAGCCGCCGGATTTTTGAAGAGAAAAATAGTCACACATTATATTATAGAGCAAAAAATAACCAGTGAAAGTGAAAACAAGCTTTCACCCTCTTTCTTTATGAATCGAAAAATAGCGCCCCCGATAAAAGACGCAGTAGACTTTGACCTGAAATTGAAGCCGTATGATAAATATGTTCTACGCAATGGAGTAGAGGTATATGCGGTGAATGCAGGGGCAGAAGAGTTAATCCAGATAGAGTGGATCTTTTTTGCAGGAAACTGTTATGAAGAAAAGCGAATGGTAGCAACAGCGGCTAATTTCCTGCTAAAAAATGGCACTACACAGAAATCAGCCTTTGCCATTAATGAACAGGTAGATTATTATGGGGCCAGTTTGGCCAGAGCCTGTTACAATGAAACAGCTTCTATTACACTCCATAGCCTTACGAAACACCTGCATCGCTTGCTGCCCCTGGTCCGGGAATTGCTCACAGATGCCAATTTTCCGGAAGAGGAATTGCTGTTATTCCAGCAAAACAGCCGGCAGCGACTGGAGGTTAATTTGAAAAAAAACGATTTTGTAGCCAATCGGTTAATCGATGAATACCTTTTTGGCTTTGAGCATCCGTATGGCACCTATAGCCGCTTTGAAGATTTGGCGGCATTGGAAAGAGCTGATTTGATTGCTTTTTACGACCGCTATTACCGTACGGGCAAGTGTATACTTTTTGTTGCAGGGAAACTACCGGCTACCATTTTTGAACAGTTGGAAACAGCCTTTGGTGACCTGCCCCTGCATGGGGGAGTGGTTGAAGTTCCGGTGAAACCGGTACTACCGGCGTTGGAACGGAAATACCGGGTTGTAAATGATCCGAATGGCGTACAGGGAGCCATCCGGCTGGCGCGCGATTTTCCCAATCGCCACCATCCCGATTTTTTCGGTGCACAGGTTTTAAATGCAATCCTGGGTGGGTTTTTCGGGTCGAGATTAATGAATAATATCCGCGAGGACAAAGGTTATACCTATGGCATTTATTCCTATTTACAGAACCATGTACAGCAATCGGCCTGGGTGGTGAGCACCGAAGCTGGAAAAGACGTGTGTGAAGCCGCTATTCTTGAAATATATAATGAAATGGCCGATCTGAGAGATGAACTGGTGGAAGAAGAAGAGCTGATGCTGGTCCGGAATTACCTGATGGGGTCGATCCTGGGTGACCTGGACGGTCCTTTTCATATCATCGGGCGCTGGAAGAACATAGTTCTGAATGGATTGGAGGAAGATTATTTTTACCAAAGTATAAAAACCATCAAAACCATTCAACCGGAGGAATTACAGCAGCTTGCCCGGAAATACCTGCAACCCGAAAGTTTTTATGAGCTGGTAGTTGTGTAAGAACGGACGCTACTGCGCTTAACAGGCCGTTTGGGAAATGGACCCTTTGGGACCCGCCCAGGCGGCTTATTTTTTTGGTAAATTCGTACTATGATTAAAACGATTGCCAGACTTGCCGCACTAGCAGTATTGGCTTTTTTTGCCGCTTTGGGGGTTTGGTTTTTTCTTTTTCGCGAAAAGCAGGAGGTGTTGGCTGGGGGTAGCAACGCTTATCAGGTTGATGGTGCGCAGCCTCCCGGGGAAGCGCCGGCCGGAATGGTTTGGATTCCTGGCGGGCAATTTTTAATGGGATCCAATGATCAGATGGCCTGGGAGGAAGAAGGGCCTGCCCACCATGTAAAAGTAAAGGGATTTTGGATGGATAGCCATGAGGTGACGAATGCCCAGT
>NZ_LUKG01000040.1:35642-40464 GCF_001601815.1 Flavihumibacter sp. CACIAM 22H1 | reverse complement strand
GTATGGAGGCGTTTTTTAATGTCATAATTTAAGGACACAAGTATAGTATTTATTTCCACTGTACGTATATCTCAATTGCGAACAGTAATTGTATCAAAAGCGTACACAGGGCTTTGGAGAACAGTTTTCAAGTAATTGATAACCAATTAGTTAGTTTTTGGCACAGGGTTTACATAAGCTTAGATAGCACAATCAACGAAAAAATTACGAACTGTGGACAGAGTCATCGAAAAAAAGAAATGGTCGACCAAAAAGCTGGTGACAATCGGAGGAATCATAGCCCTGGTTGCCCTCATTGCCGGAAGTTTCTATTTCACCCAGGGAGCCAGCCGCCTAAATGTAGATACAGAGCGGATTACCATTAGTGAAATTACCAAAGGAATTTTCCAGGAAACCATTCCGGTTAACGGGGTTGTGCTTCCGGTAACCACCATTTACCTGGATGCTACCGAAGGCGGCCGTGTAGAAGAAAAATATGTTGAGGACGGCGCCATGATGACCAAAGGGCAGCCCATCCTGCGCCTGAGTAATACCGATCTGGAACTAAGTTTATCAAACCAGGAAACCCAGGTTTTTAACGTATTGACGCAGATGCAGATTTCCAAAAACAATGCCGATCAGAATACTATTACCCGGCTCAACCAAATGGCTGAAGTAGACAATGCTTTAAAGGAAGCGGAACGCCTCTATAAAGTAAACGAACGCCTGTATACCCAGAAAGCTATTGGCAAACAGGAATACCAATCAAGCAAAAACCTTTACGATTACCAGATAAAAAGAAAAGATCTGACCATTGATATCCTGAATAAGGATTCGGTATCTAATCGCCAGCAGCTTTCACAAATGCAGCAGAGTTATGAGCGGATGCAAAATGCGCTGCAGCTGATGCGTAAAAAAGTGGGCGACCTGATTGTACGCGCGCCGGTTGATGGACAACTGACTTCACTGGATGCAGAAATCGGTCAGTCAAAAAACAAAGGAGAGCGGCTGGGACAATTGGATGTTATGAGTGGATACAAGATCCGTGTAGATGTGGACGAACATTATATTTCCCGGATTTTTACCGGGTTAAGGGGCACTTTCAGCTTTGCCGGTAAAGAATATGCCCTGCTTATTAAAAAGATATACACCCAGGTTACCGGTGGTCGTTTTCAGGTGGATATGGAATTTGAGAAAGAGGTACCCCAGGGAATCCGCCGAGGCCAGACATTACAGATAAGGCTGGCTTTATCGGATGAAAAACAGGCCATTTTACTGCCCAAAGGAGGATTTTACCAGCAAACCGGCGGCAACTGGGTGTACAAGGTCAACGAGGCCGGAACAGTAGCTTACAAAGTGAATGTGCAATTGGGGATGCAAAGCCCGGATAACTACGAAGTGCTGGAAGGCCTACAACCCGGCGATAAAGTCATCACATCGAGTTATGAAAATTTTGGAAACAACCAGGAGCTCGTTTTAAAAGGCGATAAAAAATAGCGCATAATTTTTCGGAGTTCCCCATTAAACCACCTGCTTTAACTTTTATACCAACAACCATGATATCTCTGCTTACTAAAATATTCCTGCTGCTGGTGCTGGCAATATCTACCGGCGAACCGCTGATGAGTGGCGAAAACTGTGTCGATGCTAATCTGAATCGGACCTGTACAGCAGAACCATTAAACCTTATCCAGGAGGATCCTGCCAGTGCATTGGAAGAGTCCTCCCCTCTTTTTATTCTCACTACTATATAATAAATCGACCTCAGTATGATCAAGATCAGCAATCTCGAAAAAATTTACCGCACGGAAGAAGTGGAAACCGTGGCCCTGAACAAATTATCGCTGGAAGTAAGAGAAGGCGAATTTGTAGCTATCATGGGACCCTCCGGATGCGGCAAATCGACTTTATTAAATATACTCGGACTGCTGGATGATCCTGATGCCGGCTCCTTTGTATTTAATGGTATTGAAGTAGCAGGTTTTAATGAACGTAAACGTGCCGACCTGCGAAAAAGAAATATCGGCTTCGTATTCCAGAGTTTTAACCTTATTGACGAATTAACAGTATACGAAAATGTAGAACTGCCGCTGATATATACGGGCGTAAAACCCGCTGAACGAAAAAAAATCGTAGAAGAGGTATTGGACAAAATGGTCATAATGCACCGTCGTAACCACTACCCCCAGCAACTTTCCGGTGGCCAGCAACAAAGGGTGGCGGTTGCCCGGGCAGTAGTAAATAATCCCAAACTCATCCTTGCCGATGAACCGACCGGGAACCTGGACTCTTCTAATGGCAATGAAGTAATGCAATTGCTTACCGATCTGAATGAACAGGGTACCACTATTATAATGGTAACACACTCCGAACACGATGCCCGGTACAGCCACCGCATTATTCGGATGCTCGATGGTCAGACGGTCATGGAAAATATCATGGTATAACCCGAAAGAAAAGCTAGAGGGTATAAAACTTCGGAAATGATCTTTAACTACTGCAAGCTGGCATTTCGTAACCTGGCTAAAAACCGGTTTTTTACGATCATTAATATTACGGGGTTAACCCTCGGTATGGCTGCCACCCTGCTTATTTTTTTGTGGGTGTACAGTGAGCGCTCCTGGAACAAAGATCAGGTTCATTATAACCGTATTGCTCATGTACATGTGAACCGGAATTTCAACGGCGCTATCACTACCGGTTCCGATATGATGTTTCCCCTCGCCGCTGCTGCCATGGCTTCGATTCCGGAAGTAGAAAAAGCCTCCGTTACAAGTTTCCCATCATCCATTATGCTAACAGTGGGTGAGAAAAAAATAAATCGTAAAACCATTACCACCAGCCCGGAATTTCTGGACATTTTTTCCTATGAATTCCTGCAGGGCGATGCAAACGGCCTTAAAGATCCGGATGGAATTATTGTAACAGCCTCTACCGCCATAAGCTTATTCAACCGGATAAATATTGTGGGTGAAGCCGTAAAGCTGAATAATGACCGCACCGCCTATGTAAAAGCTGTGATAAAAGATCCTGCAAGCACCAATACCGTTCAGTTTGACTTGCTGCAATCTTTCAACCAATCTTCTGAATGGGTAAAAAATGCGGCATCTGACTGGGTGAACTGCGGTAACCGGATCTTCTATTTATTACGCGAAGGTAGCAATACACAAAGCATCGAAGCCAAAACCCTGGCCCTGATTCGAGCTAAAACCGACTCCGAAAATCCGACAACACGTGGTCAGATCCTTTTACATCCCATGGAAAAATGGCGTCTCTACGAGGAGTTTAAAGATGGGGTAAATACAGGTGGACGAATTCAATATGTGCGTTTGTTTACCTGGATAGCACTCCTGATCCTTTTGATTGCCTGTATTAATTTCATGAATCTTTCCACGGCCCGTTCTGAAAAAAGAGCCAGGGAAGTTGGTATACGTAAAACACTGGGCTCCCGCAGGTATCAGCTGATAGTTCAGTTCCTTGCAGAATCAGTGATGCTGGCAGTCTTTGCTTTTGTACTGGCATTACTGCTTGTTTGGCTAAGTATACCCAGCTTTAGCCAACTGCTGAATCAACCCATACAATTACCCTCCAACCAGCCGTTTTGGTGGTTAACCGGAATAAGCATTGTCTTTTTAACAGGGGTTATTGCTGGTAGCTACCCGGCTCTTTTTTTATCCGGTTTCCAGCCAGTAAACATTCTGAAAGGGCATTTTTTAACCGGCAGATCAGGACTCACTCCCCGAAAATTATTAGTAACCGCCCAATTCTGCATTTCCTTTCTGTTAATTTCAGCAACCCTCCTCATTTATCAGCAAATCAATTATGTACAGCAACGTGATCTGGGTTATAAGCAGGAAAACCTGTTTATGGTTAACTCATCTCCCCAACTCGATCGTCAGTTAAGCGCTGTTAAAAATGAATTGTATGCTACCGGGCTCGTGGAAGCTGTAAATCGGACCAGTAACCAGGTTACCGACCTGTTCGGATATACCGCCGGTATTCGGTACAATGGGGCTCCGCAAGCTGATAACCTGGTTATCGGTTTTATGTTTACTGATGAAGATTTTGCAAAAACCCTGGCAACCAGGGTGTTGGAAGGCAGGGATTTCAGGGCCAGTGATACGCAACAAATACTGCTGAATAAAGCAGCTGTAGGATTGTTACACCTACAGGATCCGATCGGAAAAAAAATCACCTGGGCTGGAAAAGAGCGTACCATACTCGGTGTTATTGATAATATGGTCATCAATTCTCCGTATGCAGCCCCGGAACCAATAATGCTGGTTCAGGGCATTGCCTGGGAAGGAAGAATTAATATCCGCTTCAAAGAAGGTATTGATATAAAAAAAGCAGTGGTTGCAGTAGAAAAGGTTTACCAAAAATTCAGTCCCGATTATTTATTTGAATATCGGTTCATTGATGATTTTTTTAATGAAAAATTCAATAATGAAAAACTGGTTGGACAGCTTTCCATGATATTTTCAGGGCTGGCCATTTTTGTTTGTTGCCTGGGCCTTTTCGGATTGGTTTCTTTTGCTATAGAACGCTGCAAAAAAGAGATTGGTATTCGTAAAGTAATGGGCGCATCAGTGCGGCAATTACTACTATTGCTATCGCGCGAATTTGTGCAACTGATTATTATAGCATTTTTGATTGCAATACCACTGGCATGGTGGATGATGCAGGAATGGCTGGCTAATTATGTGTACAGAATCACCATTCATCCGCTGATCTTTGGCCTGGTTGCGGCGATAGTGGCAGTTATTGCCTTGCTTACCATCAGCTTAAATGCATCACGTGCCGCTTTAAAGAATCCGATAACCTCTCTCAGATCAGAATAATT
>NZ_LUKG01000040.1:19234-35232 GCF_001601815.1 Flavihumibacter sp. CACIAM 22H1 | reverse complement strand
CGTATCGCAGTCTGCTGAAAAATAAATTTTTCACCACTTTAAACATAGTAGGGCTGGCGGCCGGGCTTACTTGTTTCTTATTGATTGCCTTATACGTGACCAATGAGCTGGGATACGATCGTCATAACGAAAAAGCCGCTAACATTTACCGGATTAATACCGATATTATAATGGGCGGAACTGAACTCAAAATGTCGGTAGCCGCTGACCCGATGGGCGAAATCCTTAAAAAGGACTATCCCGAGGTGGAAGACTATACCAGGATTTACACCAGCGCAGGAGCCAAACTCATAAAAAAAGGAAACAGTTTCCTTACTGAAAACAAGGTGGCCCATGTAGATTCGTCTTATTTCAAAGTCTTTTCCGCCAAATTAATTGCAGGTGATTTAACTAAAGCCCTTACAGCACCCAACACCGTTGTACTTACACGGTCAATGGCACTCAAATATTTCGGCTCCGTAAATGTTCTGGGAAAAACTTTAGAAACCAACGATGCTGGCAAAACCCTTTACAAGATCACCGGAATTATTGAAGATATTCCCCGGCAAGCGCATTACCGGCCCGATTTTCTTTTTTCGATGCACACAGCCCCCTACAAATTCGGACAGATACTGAGCCATAATTTTCAAACCTACCTACTGTTGAAGCAGGGCACCAACCCCGCTGTAATGGAAGGAAAGCTGCAGGATTACATAGTACGCCATGTTTTACCTGCCGCCAAACAGGTGATGAGCATAACCAGCCTGGAAGAATTCGAAAAAGCCGGCAACAAAATTCGTTATAGCCTAATTCCGCTAACAGCCATTCATTTATACTCCAATCGGTTTCCTGAACTTGCGGTAAATGGAAACATACAATATGTATATATTTTTTCTGCGATAGCCATTTTCATTTTGCTGATCGCATGTATCAATTTTATGAACCTCTCAACTGCCAGGTCAGCAAACAGGGCGCGGGAAGTTGGTATCCGGAAGGTATTGGGATCGGAAAAAACAGCGCTGGTAAAACAATTTCTGACAGAATCCATCCTTCTCGCCTATATGGCCATTTTGCTGGCCCTTATTGCCGCCGCTTTATTGCTACCCATTTTCAACCAGATTTCCGGAAAAGAATTTGAGTTAAATCACCTGTTTAACCCATTTTTTATAGTCCTGTTATGCCTGCTTCCCCTCCTGGTAGGAATGATTGCCGGAATTTACCCCGCTTTTTTCTTATCCTCTTTTCAGCCCTTACAGGTGCTAAAATCAAAATTCAGCACCGGACACACAAAAGGCGGTCTCAGAAGCACATTGGTAGTAATTCAGTTTGTGACCTCCATCGTGCTGATTGTGGGAACACTTGTCATCTATCGCCAGTTGAACTACATACAAACCCGGAACATCGGCTTCAATAAAGACCAGGTGCTTGTTATCAATAACACTTTTGCATTGGGGGCTCAAAAGGAAGGGTTTAGAAATGAAATTCTGAAACTATCAGGTGTAGCGGGAAGTACCAATAGCGGTTTTCTTCCCGTAGCCGGAAGTTCCAGAAACGATCGCACCTTCTCTACCCTGGCGGCTGTAACCTCCAGCTCAGGTTTAAACTCCCAGGTTTGGGGAATAGACGAAAACTATATTCCACTATTAGGGATGGAAATGAAATATGGCAGAAATTTCTCCAAAGAATTCAGAACAGACTCCTCTGCCATCATCATAAATGAAACCGTGGCTGCCTTAATGGGCACCGAAAACCCGATTGGTCAAAAACTATATGCCGGAAATGATGAAGGAAACACCACTGCTTACACCATTATAGGTGTGGTTAAAAACTTTCATTTTGAATCTTTGAAACAGGAAATCGGACCGCTTATTTTCTGGATGGAGCCAGCTGATTATGCCATGGCATTTAAAGTTAGTACGGCCAGTATTCAGCCACTGCTTACTCACATCGAAAAAACCTGGAATAAAATGGCACCGCAAATGCCGTTTGAATACAGCTTTTTAGATGAATCCTTTTCAAACATGTATGACGCGGAAAACAGGGTAGGCCAACTAGCCATCAGTTTTGCCATTTTAACGATACTGATTGCCTGTTTGGGTTTATTCGGCCTTGCTGCCTTCATGGCTGAGCAGAGAACTAAAGAAATTGGGGTACGTAAAGTACTGGGTGCATCTGTGCAAAGTATAATGCGCCTGCTTACCCTTGACTTTATAAAACTGGTGGGTATAGCAGCGCTGATTGCATTTCCGATAGCCTGGTATGCCATGCATAAATGGCTTGAAAATTTTGCCTTCAAAACCTCCATTGGCTGGTGGATTTTTCTGGTGGCTGGTGGCATTGCGGTTCTTATTGCCCTGTTAACGGTAGGTGGTCAGGCACTAAAAGCCGCCATTACCAATCCGATAAAAAGTTTACGTTCCGAATAAATTGATTCTATGCTGTTCAATTATTTTAAAATCGCCTTTCGAAATCTTGGAAAAAATAAAGCCTTTTCCGCTATTAACATACTTGGACTGGCAGTTGGCATGGCTTCTGCCATCCTGATTTTTCTTTGGATAGCACACGAAATCAGCTATGACCGGTTTCATGCAAAAAAAGACAGGATTTATGAAGCCTGGAATAAAGGCAATTTTAATGGCAAGGTGTCCTGTTGGAATACCACCCCTAAAATTCTGGCGAAAGCCCTGCAATCCGATATTCCGGAAATTGAAACCACTACAAGAGTGAACTGGTCAGATGCTTATCTCACCAAATACGGCGATAAGACCATCATGATGAATGCCTCGGTGGTGGATTCAACCTTTCTCCAGGTATTCAGTTTTCCCGTTCTTAAAGGAGATTCCGCCACAGCATTGATGCATCCTACGGGGGTCGTGTTGAGTGCAACAACTGCCGAAAAACTATTCGGCAACAATAATCCAATAGGACAAATTATTGAACTGAACGAAACCTATCAATTAACAGTTACTGCCGTGGTGCAGGATGCCCCGAATAATTCCCGTTTTAAATTTGATTGTCTGGTACCCTGGGCTTTTATGCGAAAAATGGGTGGAGATGATGACTATTGGGGAAATAATTCAACCCGTACCTATGCACTTCTTAAACCGGGAACCCGCGTAGAAAATGCCAATGCTAAACTAGTTGATTTTCGCAAAAAATACGACCGCGACGATCCGAAAGGCGGCTTTTTCCTCTATCCGATTGAACGCTGGCGCCTTTATTCGAATTTCACAGATGGTGTAGAAGAAGGCGGGTTAATTGAATACATAAGAATATTCAGCATCGTAGGCGCCATCATCCTGTTGATAGCCTGTATCAATTTCATGAACCTTAGTACAGCTAAAAGCGAACAGCGGGCCAAGGAAGTGGGTATTCGGAAAGTAATTGGTGCAATGCGGCATAATTTGATGGGGCAATTCCTGGGAGAGTCGATACTGATCGCATTTTTTGCCGGCTTACTTTCCATCCTGATTGTGCAACTTACGCTGCCGGCCTTCAATAGCTTTACCGGCAAAATTGTTCACCTGAATTATTCCAGCATATCGGCCTGGAGCTTATGGCTGGGCTTTATTATAGTAACCGGTCTTATTGCCGGCAGTTATCCTGCATTTTTTTTGTCGGGGTTTCAACCTACCAAAGTTTTGAAAGGAAGTTTCAAAAAAGCGCAGGCTGCCATCAATCCCAGAAAAATACTGGTGGTACTACAATTCACCTTTGCCATAATTCTGATTATAAGTACGCTGGTAATTAATAAACAGCTATCACATGCACGTAACCGCAACA
Source organism: Flavihumibacter sp. CACIAM 22H1 (assembly GCF_001601815.1). Lineage (GTDB taxonomy): Bacteria > Bacteroidota > Bacteroidia > Chitinophagales > Chitinophagaceae > Flavihumibacter. The sequence continues at coordinate 31,470 of NZ_LUKG01000040.1, read as the reverse complement.
ACGGTTATAATAAAGACCAACTGGTTTATTATTTTATGACCGGCTCTACCGAGAAGAATTATGACCTCATCAAAAACGAATTGTTATCTTCTGGAACTGCTACTTCAGTTACAAAAACCAGCGCTCCGCTCACAGAAGGCTGGAGTAATACCTGGGGAATCAGCTGGAAAGGCAAACAACCCAATGACCGAACCTTATTCGACCGCTTCTGCGCAGATCAGCAATTTATTACAACAGCCGGCCTGGAACTGGTAAAAGGCCGGGATATGGATCTGGCAGTTTATCCGACAGACTCAATGGCCATGCTGCTAAATGAATCAGCGGTAACAGCAATGGGTTTTAAAGACCCAATCGGTCAGGTTATCCAGGATAATGGTCGTGAATGGACCGTAATTGGAGTTTTTAAGGATTTTATTATGCATTCTCCCTTTGCCAAAACAGAACCTATGTTTATCCAGGGAGCAAAAGGATGGTTTAATGTAATTCATTTCAGGCTTAACCCGGCCAATACAGTAAGTGCAAACCTTAAAAAAGCAGAAACAATATTCAAAAAATTCAACCCCAGTTATCCGTTTGACTACACGTTTGTAGATCAGGCCTACGCCGCCAAATTCGAAGAAGAAGGAAAGATGGGTTCGCTGGCAGCCTTATTTGCCGGGTTAACCATCTTTATCTCCTGCATGGGTTTGTTTGGACTAGCAACCTATATGGCTGCTACCCGGTTTAAAGAAATCGGTATCCGTAAGGTATTAGGCGCTTCCGTAGCCTCTATCAGTACGTTGTTATCGAAAGATTTTCTAAAGCTGGTGCTGATATCATTTATTATAGCAAGTCCGGTAGCCTGGTTCCTCATGAATAAATGGCTGCAAACTTATGCTTACAAAACCAGCATTGATGGTTGGGTATTTTTATCAACCGGCCTGTTAAGTATGCTTATTGCAGTTCTAACCACCAGTATCCAGGCCATTAAAGCGGCCCTTTCCAACCCTGTTAAAAGTTTGAAATCAGAATAAATCATAGTTATGATTAAGAATTATTTCACCATCGCCCTTAGAAATATCCGAAGATATGGAACACATTCCCTGCTCAATATAACCGGCCTGGCTATAGCACTTGCTGCCTGCCTTGTAATATTCCTCGTTTTACAGCATGAAAAAAGTTACGACCAATACCATAGCAATGTCAGCAGGGTTTTCCAGGTAGTTAAAAAAGAAGTGAAAGATGGCAATGAAGAATTCTATTCCGGCATTGCTTTCCCGGCAAAAAAAGCCCTGAGCAATGATTTCCCCCAGGTAACTTTTACGGAGTTTTTTGTGTCCAATGGCTCGCAAATAACCGTGCTGGATCAGGAAAACAACTCCACGAATCAAAAATTCATTGAAGAAAATGGTATTTTCTTTAGTGAATCGGTATTCGACCAATTCTTTGATGTAAACTGGATTGCCGGTAAACCGGACGTACTTTCCCAGCCTGGGATGGTTGCCCTTTCGAGATCCAAAGCTGAAAAATATTTTGGATCCGTTCAGCAAGCAATGGGAAGATCCCTATTATTTGATAACCAGATCCGGTTACAGGTAGCTGCCGTATTTAAGGATCCCCCGGGTAATACTGATTTCAATTTCCAGATCGTTCCCTCTTACCAAACATTTTTATCGAATCCGGGTGTATGGGGATTTGATAAAGAAATTGACGGATGGGGTCTTTCAACTTCCAACCACCAGGTTTATGCCTTACTTCCCGCAGGTACAGGTCCGGAACAAATCAATGCCCGTTTAGGTGCCTTCGTAAAAAAATATTATCGCCCCGAGGCCGCAGGAAAAATTTTTCATTCGCTGAATCCTCTTACGGAAATACATTTTGATACCCGGTTTGGAAACAACGGAACGCATGTTACCAGCAAAGCCTCGCTGCGTACTTTATGGCTGATTGGCGTATTAATCCTTTTAATGGCCTGTATCAATTTTGTGAACCTTTCCACGGCGCTGGCCACCAAAAGAAGTAAAGAAATTGGTATCAGAAAAGTAATTGGAGGTACCCGTGCCCAACTCAGAACACAACTAATTACAGAGACATTTTTACTGGTACTGTTCTCCTCCTTTTTTGCCGTACTGCTTGCATGGATAGCCCTGCCCTACCTGAAATACATAACAGATATCCAGAACAAACTGGATCTGGTGAACTCCGGAAGCATGCTTTTTTTAACCCTGGTAATTTTACTGACCAGTTTGTTATCAGGCTTCTATCCTGCGTTTGTATTAAGTAATTTCAAACCAATTGCCGCCATCAAAAATAAAATCAATAACAGTTCCTTTGCGGGTTTATCACTTCGAAGAATTCTTGTGGTATTACAGTTTTCTTTCTCCCAGTTATTAGTAATTGCCACCATTATTGCCATTACACAAATGAGTTTCATCCGCAATGCAGATCTCGGATTCAATAAAGAGGCAACGCTGCTGCTTACCGGCAACAGCGACAGTACCACCATTGCACGCCAGGCTGCTTTCCGTGCTGAACTAAAAAAACTTCCGGAAGTACAACAGGTTTCTTTTTCGTTCGACGCGCCGTCCAGCGACAATAACTGGACCTCCAATTTTGCATTTGATCACAAAACAGAAGACCAGCCCTTTGATGCCCATATTAAAATGGCCGATGAAGCCTATGCTGAAACTTTTGGACTCAGGTTGCTGGCAGGTGCATTTTACAAAGATGCCGACTCCGTTCAAAAAGTGGTTATTAATGAAACCATGTCTAAAAAACTGGGCATGAAAAATCCCGAAGAAGCCGTCGGTAAAACAATCAGACTGGGTGCACAGGATTGGCTGCCTATTGTGGGGGTGGTAAAAGATTTCAAAAATAATTCCTTAAGAGAAACCGTAAAACCTACCATTATCTTTCGTACCAGAAACAGGGCCAGTACCTACATGAGTCAGACAAATATTAAACTACAGACCAATAATCCGGGTAAAGCACTGGCAAAAATTGAGCAGCTTTGGAATACTCATTATCCGGAATATGCTTTTAGTGCAAGTTTCCTGGATGAAGCCATTAATGATTTTTATCAGCAGGAAGAACGGTTGAGCCGGCTCTATAAAGTATTTGCTATCCTGGCCATCATTATTTCTAGCCTCGGCTTATATGGGCTTATCTCTTTTATGGCAATTCAGAAAACAAAAGAAGTAGGTATCCGCAAAGTGCTGGGTGCATCTGTCGGAAATATTGTATTGCTTTTTTCAAAGGAGTTTACTATCCTGATCCTGGTTGCATTTGCACTGGCCGCGCCAATAGCCTGGTATCTGATGAGTTCCTGGCTACAGAATTTTGTGTTTAAAATCACCATAGGATGGTGGATTTTCGCCCTCGCCATCCTTACCAGTATTTTAATTGCCTGGGCTACTGTAGGATATAAAGCCGTTCGGGCAGCCCTTGCAAACCCTGTCACCAGCCTTAAAACCGAATAAACACCATGATGCGTAATAACATTATACTGGCATTCAGGAATATAACCAGGAATAAAGCATACAGCCTCCTGAATATTGCAGGTATAGGCCTGGGAACAGCTGCCTTTTTGCTGATACTACAGTTTATCAGCATGGAAAAAAGCTATAATGGTTTTCACCAAAACCTGGGTCAGCTACACCGCCTGGTATATACCAGTGCGGATGGAAATTCCTGGCCGGAAATGGAACCCGGTATGGGGCCGCTTATTAAAGAAAAGTTTGCGCAGGTCCAGGATTTTTGCCGGTATGAATCTGGTATTGCACAAGGTGTTGTAAAAATCAATACGCCCGAGGCAGACCCTTTCCGGGAAACAGGTATTGGCTATGCAGATGGAAATTTCTTTCGTTTCTTCAGTTTCCCGGTACTGGCCGGTAACGCCTCCGACTTTGACCAGCCTTTCACTGTTTTCCTCTCCAAATTAACCGCTGAAAAATACTTCGGAGCTACAAACCCCATCGGACAATCCGTGCTTTTGTACAACCAGTTTGGAGAGGGTGCTTTCCGCGTAGTGGGCGTATTTGAAACCCTTCCCAATTCGGATATCCGGTATGATATGGTGTTTTCACTCTCTACATTGGCCATTCCATCGTATGTGAAAGACAATGATTGGGCGTCTATCAACAATCTATCTTCACAATATATCCAAACCATGGTAAAATTGGCGCCGGGTACGGCGTTGTCACCACTGGAAAATCAGATGAATCAACTGCGGCATACTAAAATTCCGGAGCAGGATGGTGTAGAACTGCATTTGCAAAAAATGGCAGCAATGCATTTGCCGCAATCACTAAGTGATCCGTTTCCAAGTTTCGGAAATTTAAAATATGTGTATGTACTTGGGCTGGTAGCCATGCTGATAGTGTTCATGGCCTGGTTTAATTACGTAAATCTTTCCACAGCACAGGCATTGAAACGGGCCAGTGAAATAGGCATACGAAAAATTATCGGGGCCAGCCGGGCTTCGCTGATACAATTGTACCTGACAGAATCTTTACTAATGAACCTGCTGGGATGTTCTTTAGCGTTGTTACTGGTAGTGCTTTTGCAACCGGTTTTCAATCAGCTTATCCAACAGGAACTGGCACTCTCTTCCATTCAATGGAACAGCATAACCCTGGCAGGGATAGCTATACTGTTCTGCGGCGCCTTTTTTTCCGGCTGGTACACCGCATTGGTTATAACCAGGTACCAGCCCCTTGCCGTACTAAAAAACAAGGCTACCGGAACGGGCAAATCATCCGGCATCCGAAAATACCTGGTGGTAGCACAATTTGCGATATCCATCGGATTGGTGTTATCTACTTTTATTATTTATCGCCAGCTGCAATTCATGCAGGATAGTTCACTCGGCATATCCATTGATAAACTCCTGGTTGTAAGAGGTCCTTCTGTAGGAAAAGACAGTAGTTATGCCAATCGTCAATCCGCCTTTGTATCGGGGTTGGAAGCCAATCCACAGGTAAAGCAATTTTCCCTTACCGGCTCAATTCCCGGATCCTATTATAATTTTCGCACAGCAGGTTTTTCTCAGCCTGGTTCTGTTAAAGGGGTTGAACAAAAATCCTTTGCTTTTGCCATAGTTGATCACCGCTATCTACCAACCTATTCCATTCAATTAGTTGCAGGAAGAAATTTTACGCCTGCCGAAGCAGCTGTAGAATGGAACCAGAATGATAAAGTACTGCTGAATGAAAGGGCTATTACAGAACTCGGGTTTAAATCACCCGAAGAGGCGGTATCCACCAGAATTACCTGGGACGAACGTAGTTTGCAGATTCTAGGAGTAGTTAAAAACTATCACCATACCGGCTTACAAAATGCCATTGACCCGATAATATTTTATCCGCAAATCAACAATGTTTATTATTCTATCCGCTTGGGACCCGGTGACGTAAAACAGCAAATGGCAAGAGTAGAAACCTTATTCAAAGAAAGTTTTCCCAACAACCCGTTTGAATACTTTTTTGCAGATGAACAATTTAACCGCCAATACCTCACAGAAGCAAAGTACGGCGCTTTATTTACCACCGCCTCTGTATGGGCTATCCTGATTGCCTGCCTGGGCTTATTTGGCCTTACTACCTATTCCATACGGGCAAGAACCAGAGAAATAGGAATCCGCAAAGTCTTGGGGGCCTCCGTGGCAGACATCACCCGTTTATTATCGTTGGACTTTGTAAAGCTGGTGCTGGTAGCCGGATTGATAGCCTGCCCCATTGCCTGGTGGGCCATGCAAAACTGGTTAACAAATTTTGCTTATAAAATTTCTATTCCCTGGTGGTTACTACCCGCAGCGGTATTGGTTGCCTTATTTATTGCCGTAGCAACGATCAGTATACAAACAATCAAAACAGCGCTGTCTAATCCCATTAAAGCATTAAAAACCGACTAACCCTTGCGGGAAGGGTGCCACACAACTGGTAAAAATCATAACACAGAAACTATGTTTAAAAACTATTTGAAACTGGCCTACCGGAATATTATTCGGCATAAAGGGTATGCCGCTATCAATATTTTAGGATTATCTATCGGAATTGCAGCCTGCCTGCTGATTCTGCAGTATGTGGCCTATGAGCTGAGTTATGAAGACATGATCGAAAACAGGGAATCTATCTACCGGGTAAACCAGGATCGGTACGATAATGGCAAACTAAGTACACAGTGGGCATCCGGCGCTTTTGCGGTAGGAAACAGTTTTAAAGAAGCCTTCCCTGAAATACAAGCCTATGTAAAAATTGTTCCGGAAGAAAATTCGCTGGTTATTACCAATTCAGACAACCCAATCAAAATAGAATTACCCTATTTTGTTTCAGAAGATTTTTTCAACGTTTTTTCCTATCCTCTGCTCAAAGGAAATAAAACAACTGTTTTAAAAGAACCATTTACCGCTGCCCTATCGGCAACGCTGGCTCAAAAAATATTTGGCAATAAAAATCCTATTGGTGAATCTATACAGGTTAATAAAAATCACCAGTATAAGGTTACCGGGGTATTTGAAGATTTTCCCGCGAACAGTCATATGGGTTCGGATCTTTTGTTATCGTACCAGTCATTTTTGCAAATCCAGGCTGCTTATGAAAATAACCCGGAAACTGCTTGGTTATGGGATGGTTGTATTACTTATCTACAACTAAAACCAGGAACAAATGCTGCATTGCTTGAGAAAAAATTTCCTGGTGTGGTGGATGCTGCAGTCGGAAAAGAGCTGAAATCCTTTAATGCCTCAGTTACCTATCTTCTACAACCAATCAGTCAAATACACCTTAACTCTAATCGAATTGGCGAAGCCCGTCCAACTGGAAACAGCAAAACAGTATATTTATTATTGGGTATTTCTCTTTTTATAATCGTCATTGCCTGGATCAACTATATCAACCTTGCCACAGCAAGGTCTATCAACCGGGCCAAAGAAGTGGGTATCCGAAAAGTCGTTGGTTCCAATCGTGCTGACCTTATCCAGCAATTCCTGCTGGAGTCAGCCCTGATGAATGCCTTGTCGATCGGAATTGCCTTCCTCCTTATTTTATTGTTCCTGCCTGTTTTTAACTATAGCACCAACCAGCAACTCTCCTTCTCCGAATTAAACTTTCCGGTGTTTTGGATCGTTTTAGGTTTTCTGTTTGTAGCCGGCAGTTTGCTTTCGGGTATCTATCCAGCACTGGTTTTATCCGGTTTTAAGCCCATCAAAGTACTCAAAGGAAAAATGTCAGGCAGTTCCCAGGGTATACTTTTAAGAAAAGGACTGGTAGTCTTCCAGTTTTCTGCTTCGCTTTTTTTGTTGATCGGAACCGTAATCGTACAGAAGCAGATCAGTTTTATGAAAAGCCAGGAAATTGGGCTGAATATCGAACAAACGCTGGTGCTTAAAAGGCCCATGGTTGTACGTGACAGTATTTATGCAATTGCACAATCCAGTTTTAAACAGGAATTATCCAAATTACCGGCCGTTAGAGGCATTGCCGTTTCTAACTCCATCCCCGGTGAACCGGTGAACCAGAATGCGGGCGGAATCCGGTTAATTACCGAACCAGAATCCAAACAGAATCAATACCGAATCATTTCAATGGATTATGATTACCCTACCCTGTACGGGCTCCAATTAATTGCAGGAAATTCTTTTTCGCAGGAAAGAGGGAGTTCCGGTAAACCAGTATTGTTCAACCAAACGGGCATCAAACAATTAGGATTCAACAACCCGAAGGATGCCATCGGCAAACAAATCTTCTTCTGGGGAGATACGATGCGGATAGACGGCGTAGTGGCAGATTTCCACCAACAATCCCTTCAGTCGAATTTTGAGCCATTAATTCTTGTACTAAGACCCGATACCAGGGGATATATGTCCATACGGTTACAAACCCAGGATCTGAAATCTACCCTATCCGCTATTGAACAAAAATGGAAAAGTTATTTTCCCGGCAATCAATTGGAATATTTTTTCCTGGATGCCCATTTTGATGCACAGTATAAAGCAGATAATCAATTTGCACTTATCTTCAGCATCTTTACGTTCTTAGCCATTTTTGTGGCCTGCATGGGGCTTTTCGGACTCGCCTCCTACCTTACCATTCAACGAACAAAAGAAATAGGTATCCGTAAAGTATTAGGAGCCTCCGTACAACAAATCATTTTCCTATTTTACAAAGAGCTGGGACTAATGGTTGCTCTTTCCTTTGTACTAGCTGTTCCGTTGGCTTTTATAGCGGGGAAAAAATGGTTGCAAAGCTTTGCTTTTCAAACCAGCCTGAGCTGGTTTGTATTTGTTATTCCTTTTGTACTTATTGTATTGATTGGCCTGATAACCATCAGCTATCAAACCATTAAAGCAAGCCTTCGGAACCCTGCCCTATCTCTAAGAACAGAATAATACCAGTAGAATGATTCAGAATTATTTAATCATAGCAATTCGGAATATCTGGAAACGGAAAGTATTCAACGCCATAAATGTTGTTGGTCTGGCCATCGGAATCAGTGCAGCACTTGTAATTTATCTCCTGGTACAGTATGATGCTAAATTTGAACAATTTCATCCCGATAAAGACCGGCTTTACCGGATGGTTAGCCATATTAGTTTTACAGATCTTGAAATTGATAACTCAGGTGTACCCTTCCCCACTGCCACTGCTGTCCGCAATGACCTGCCGCAAGTCGAATTGGCCACCCAGTTTCTGCTGGCAAATGAACAATCCATCCGCATACCAGTTGCCGGTTCCGACCCGATTACGATAAAAAAACAAAAAGACATTGTCTATGCTGATTCGATGTATTTCTCGTTGTTTTCCTATCAATGGCTAGCCGGTTCAAAAGAAAAAAACCTGAAACAGCCATTCCAAACAGTTCTTACGGAAAGCAGGGCCGCCCTTTATTTTCCAGGAATCCCTTATCACCAACTAATAGGAAAAGAAATAATTTACAGTGATTCCATCCGGTGCAGCATTTCCGGAATCGTTAAGGAACTGAACCCCTATACCGATCTAACTTTCAAAGAGTTTATATCGTTGCCGACTATATTTGTTACCGACCTTAAAAGGCAATATTCAACCGAACAATGGGGGAGTATCAATTCAAGCTCGCAGTTATTCCTTAAACTGGCTAAAAATGAGTTGCCCCAAAAAGTAGAAAAGCAACTGGTGCTGCTTCGTGATAAATACAGGAATAATTTAAAAGAAGAACCGAAGGACGCCATTACACAGCTATTGCAGCCGATCACCTCCATTCATTACAATACCCAGTTCGAAGCTTATGGCAACCGGAAAGCAAACCGGAAACAGGAAGCAGGCCTATTGGCCATCGCCGGCTTTCTGCTTGTGCTGGGCGCAATCAATTACATAAACCTAAGTACCGCCCAGGCCAGCGATCGGGCAAAAGAAATCGGCATCCGAAAAACACTGGGAAGCAACAAATTTCAAATTCAGAAACAATTTCTGGCAGAAACTTTTTTAATAACCCTTTCCGCAGCATTGTTATCGATCCTGCTTACCCCCTGGTTATTGGAAAGCTTCGATGAATTTATACCCAAATCGCTGTCGGTACTTGAACTGTTACAACCCCATGTACTTCTTTTTTTAGGATTGATGGTGCTGGCGCTTTCGTTCCTGGCCGGGTATTATCCTGCAATACTCCTGTCCCGCTTACAACCCGTTGCCGTTCTTAAACAAACCATTAAATTTTCAGGAGGACATGCGGGTAAGGCCTGGTTAAGAAAATCTCTCACAATTGCACAGTTCGGAATTGCCTGCTTTTTTCTACTGGCAACATTTATCGTAGGCAAGCAAATTTATTTTTCCTTAAACAAAGAGCTTGGTTTCAAAAAAGAGGCTATCGTGCATTTTTCTCTTCCCTGGGATTTTTTCTCTGATAAAGAAGATAACCGGCGTTTTATACTGCAACAAGAACTCAGTCAATTACCGGGTATCGTAAAAGTGAGTCTGGCTAATGATGCACCCGCATCCGGTTCCACTTCCACCACCGATATGGATTTCCTGGTAAACGGAGCAAAAAAAACAACCATGATTGAAGTGAAGCGTGCAGACAGTGCTTATTTTGACCTGTACGGCATGCAGTTGGTGGCTGGCAGAACCTTACGAAACAACGATACTACCAGGGAATATGTGATTAATCAGACTTTTGCCAAACTGCTTGGATTTGACGATCCGAAGCAAGCAATCGGCATCTTGCTGAACCAAAGCAATCCTAAGCCTGTTGTAGGAGTTCTAAAAGATTTTCATCCGAGAAGTACACATGAGTCCATAAAGCCGCTGGCCTATTCTTCCGAGCTCAAATACTGTTATAGTTTACATCTTGCATTAGCCAACGGTAAAGGGCAGTCCGCCAATTGGCCGGCGACATTGAAACAGGTAGAAAAAGCCTACAGCTCAATTTATCCGGAAGAAGAATTCAGTTATAAATTTTTTGATGAATCAGTGGCTGAACTCTATAAAACCGAACAACATACCCTTAGCCTTTTAAAATGGGCAGCCGGCCTTTGCATATTCATCAGTGCATTAGGGCTGTTAGGACTGGTAATCTATGCTACCAACAGCAGAACCAAAGAAATTGGTATCCGAAAAGTATTAGGCGCTTCCATTGCCAACCTGGTTTACCTGCTCAGTAAAGATTTTTTGAAACTGGTATTCATTGCATTATTAATTGCGAGTCCACTTACCGTTTTTGTTATGAATAAATGGTTGGAAGAGTATGCTTACCGTACTGAAATAAGTTGGTGGCTGTTTGCGCTGACAGGCGGTATTCTTCTACTTCTTTCGCTGGTCACTATTAGTTTCCGAACCATTAAAGCAGCCAAAGAAAACCCGATTAATAACCTGCGCTCTGAATAATACCATTTTTATGCTGCGTACTTATATCAAAATTGCCTGGAGAACCATTTACAAAAACCCGCTTTTTGCCGGTATCAATATCCTTGGTTTAAGTATCGGTCTCTGTTTTACTTTACTCATCGGAATTTATATCTGGCAGGAAAACAGGGTTAATACAGAACTTCGTAACCTGCCTAATCAATACATTATTCAAAGTCATTGGAAAAAAGAAAACCTGGGCATTGAATTAACCAGCATCGGGGCCCTTCCAAAAGCATTAAAAGAAACTTACCCTCACCTGGTAGAAAACTATTTCAGGTTCGATGGTATCACCGGAATTACGCATGTGAACCAGCGAAATTTTCGATCATCCATTTCTATCGGCGACAGTAGTTTCTTTACCATGTACGGATTTGAGTTACTTCAGGGGAATGCCGCCACCGCTTTTAAACAGCCCAGCTCCGTAGTACTTTCCGAAGAGGCAGCACTGAAATATTTTGGACGTACAGATGTCCTCCAGGAGAGCCTTGAACTCGAAAACTTCAACCGGGTTAAACAGCCGTTCCAGGTAACCGGAGTGCTAAAAACAGCCACCAGAAATTCAGTGACCCAATTGAATGAATCGAACAAAAATGACCTGTTTCTAAGTACCGAAAGCCTGGATTTTTTTGGAAGAAATATGTCCTGGGACAACCCCTTTATTCCATCTTATGTTGAATTGAAAGAAGGCGTTAAGCCCGAAACTGTAGAAGCAGCCATGAATCAATTGATACGGACCCATGCGCCTGCAGCAATTGCTGAAAACCTGGAAGCCTACCTCCTGCCCCTCACTGATTATTACCAATCTGCCAATAACCAGGTAGTACGGCGAACCAACTGGATATTGGGAATGATAGGACTGTTTATTCTGATCATGGCGCTGATCAATTTCATAAACCTTACGATCAGCAGGTCTAATAACCGGTTAAAAGAAGTGGGTCTGCGACATGTTATGGGAAGTAACCGCTGGCAACTTGTAAAACAGTTTTTACTGGAATCTGTTCTGCTGGTAACAATCGCTCTCCTGTTTGCCCTGGTCGGCTATGCTTTGTTGAAAAACAGTTTTTCTGCCATGGTTGGCAAACCAATGCCCTCTTTACAGGCATTAACAACGGGCGCATGGCTACTGATAAGCCTACTGGTACCAGCGATCGGGTGTGTAGCAGGTATTTACCCGGCCTTCTATTTATCGGATATACCCGTAACCAACAGCCTCAAAAAACAACTCAATAGCATTAATCAACATCATTTTATCAGAAAATCACTGGTGGGCATACAGTTTGTAACCGCGGCAGTGGTATTGATTGGTGCGGTTGTTATTAACAAACAGGTCGATTTTTTCTTTTCAAAAGAACTCGGTTTCGATAAAGAACAGGTTTTAAC
>NZ_LUKG01000040.1:1955-18893 GCF_001601815.1 Flavihumibacter sp. CACIAM 22H1 | reverse complement strand
GCCTTATGCATATCATAGCTGCAAGAAATGAGTTTAACCGGCTGGCTTCCATTGAAACCACCAGCCTTTCCTATGATTTACCAGCCGGGTCGCCGGGCGCCAGCGTTTCGGTATTTGCCATTGGATCAGATTCCAGCCGCGCACCAGGCTCCCAGTTGATTATGTGTGATGAGGCCTTTGCCCAAACCTATACTATACCTGTAAAAGCAGGAACTTTCTTTGGCAACATGGGGATTGTGCCGGATAGCACTAAAATTGTAATTAATGAAGCCCAGGTAAAAGCCCAGGGTTGGAAAAACAACGAAGCAGCTATCGGACAACAGGTTCGCATAGCAGGTTTTTTCAATGACTTTACAATTTGCGGTGTGGTAAAAGATATTCATTTCGGCTCTATGCAGGAGTCTATACAACCGCAAACCTTTTTACCTATATCTGTTGTGCAGACCTACCGCTATTTTAATTTTAAATTAAAAGCCGGCCAACTAAGCACCCGTATAGCTGAACTGGAAAAAAAATGGCAACAAATTTTTCCGGAAGTCCCCTTTGAGTATAATTTCCTCGACGATTCCTTGAAGAAATTATACCAGGCCGAGTTACAATTAAAAAAAGCCGCACAAACAGCCCTGTTTCTCTCCATTGTATGGTACTGCTTGCATAGCCGGACTGGTATCCATCAGCCTACAGAAAAGAATTCGCGAAATCGGCATCAGGCGGGTGCTCGGCGCTTCTGTAAATTCAATCATTTATCTCTTCCTGAAAGAATTTTTAGGGCTTTCTATAATCAGTTCATTGGTTGCATTTCCCATAGCCTGGTGGTTGCTTTCAGCTTGGCTAAATGCGTATACCTACCGGATCAGCCTGGGTCCGGGCCCCTTCCTGCTCTGTATCGGTTTATTGGTATTTGTAACAGCCGTATTGATAAGCTCCCTCACGTACCGGTTCAGTTTTCATAACCCCTCAAGAAATATTCAAGCCGATTAATAGCTCTTTTCAATAGCTGCACAATCGTACAATAACTGTATCATAAACGGACAGTCAGGAATCTAAAGATGCAATTATCTTGTTGAAATTCAAGCATTTAAAACATTGGCATAAAATTTCATCATTATTTTGCAGCTCAAACATCCTAACAATTATGATCAAACTTGAACATATTTCCAAATGGGTTAACCAGGGTAATAACCGGATCTTTTTATTAAAGGACATAAATATTTCCATTGCGGAAGGCGAATTTGTTTCCATCATGGGGCCCTCCGGCTCGGGGAAATCAACCCTGCTGAATGTTATTGGCATGTTAGATACCGCTGATGAAGGGGCCTATTTTTTAATGATCAACCGGTACATACCCTCAAGGAAAAACAACGATCGCTCCTGTATAAACAACATATCGGCTTTGTTTTCCAGGCCTACCATCTCATTGATGAGTTAACCGTGTACGAAAACATAGAAACACCGCTTCTTTACCAGGATACAAAATCAGCAGATCGTAAGGCAATGGTAGGCGATATGCTCGACCGCTTTAACATTGTCGGAAAAAAAGATCTTTTTCCGGCCAATTTATCGGGCGGACAGCAACAACTGGTGGGCATTGCCCGGGCATTAATTGCAAAACCTAAACTAATCCTTGCGGATGAACCAACCGGCAATCTAAACAGTAAGCAGGGCGAAGAGATCATGGATATTTTCACCCAGTTGAATAAAGAGGAAGGCGTTACCATTATCCAGGTAACCCATTCCGAAAAAAACGCTGGTTATGGTAACCGGATCATCAACCTTTTGGACGGACGAATTGAACATAATCGATAAGCGACCAATTTTATGAAGAAGAGTTTAACCTCACTCCTATGTGTAAGCGCCTTTTGCCTGGCCCTGCTTTTAGCAGGACCAGGTGTAATGGCGCAAGCGGACAGCAGTACCCATCTCACCCTGAAACAATGCCTTGACCTGGCCTATGCCAATAACCTCGATTTAAAACAGGCCGAACTGGATGCTGCCGGCCTTGGGGTAGATTACCGGCAGGCAAAACAAAACCGGTTGCCCCAGGTAAACGGTTTTATTGAACACGGAAACAACCAGGGTAGAAGCATCGATCCCTTTACCAACAGTTACCTGAATCAAAAAATAGAATACGCCAATTACGGAGCCAGCGGCGGCGTGGTTTTATTCAATGGGATGGCTATTCAAAACAATATACAGCAACAAAAACTGGCATTGGCAGCAGGTAAACAGGAAATTCAGCAGCAAAAAGATAACCTTAGTATCAATATTATGAATGCCTATCTGCTGGCATTAAGTACAGCTGACCTGCTGGAACAGATCCGGATACAGGCACATCTCAGCAGTAAACAGGTAGAGAGACTAGCCATTTTGCACCAGGAAGGAGCTGTTCCACCAGGCCAGTTATACGACCTTAAAGGACAGCTGGCGAGTGATGAAATTAACCTGGTTAATACTAAAAATCAATTGGACGCCGCAATTTTAGCGCTCTGCCAGTTAATGAATATTCCCTACAATCCTGCCATAGAACTGGAACCCTTACCTTCTGAAGAATTTCTTAAAGCCTATGAAGGAAATGCTGCAGGTATCTACCAAACCGCGCTCAACCAACTGGCCGCAGTTAAAGCAGCCAGCCTGCGTACAGAAAGTGCAGAAAAAGGCGTAAAAGCATGGAGAAGCCAGCTTTGGCCTACACTGAGCCTGAATGGGGGGTTATTTACAAATTATTCCAGTGCTGCCCGTACTGCGCAATTTCTGCGTACGATCGAAACGTCTACCGGCGATTATGTGAAGATAAATGGAACTGAAACACCTGTTCTGACAATGCGGGATCAGTTTGATATGCAAAAAATCACGTATGCCGATCAATTTAAAAACAACTATAGCACGAATATTAACCTATCCCTGCGTATTCCTATTATAAATTCTTTACAGGGCCGTAACCGCATTGAACGCGCAAAAATTCAATTAAAATCAGCTGAACTGGTGGAAAAAACCACAAAAATTCGTTTGCAGCAGCAGGTAGAGCAGGCTTATCTAAATATGACCGCTACCTATAATCGCTATAAAACGGTATTACAACAGGTGGACGCCTTTACCGAATCGTTCCGTACGGCTGAAGCCAGGTTTAATGAAGGCGTGTTGAATTCGGTAGAGTACCTAACGGCAAAAAATAACCTGGATCGTTCCATGATTAACCTCATCGTTGCCAAATACGACTATGTTTTCCGCACCCGCCTGCTTGATTTTTACCAGGGAAAAGCCATTTGGTAACACCGGTTTAGGTGCTGTAAATCAAGCTTTCCCGGAAAGAACAGCGTCCTTTATTTTAACACCTGTCAAATTGACACAAGTCCCGGTTTTT
Organism: Flavihumibacter sp. CACIAM 22H1; assembly: GCF_001601815.1. Taxonomy (GTDB): domain Bacteria; phylum Bacteroidota; class Bacteroidia; order Chitinophagales; family Chitinophagaceae; genus Flavihumibacter. The sequence continues at coordinate 15,532 of NZ_LUKG01000040.1, read as the reverse complement.
TGCTAATTTTGCTCCCTTAAATCGATTTGGATGTTGGATCTTTCGACGCAAAAAATACAGGATGAATCTCGGCAGGGAGAGGCTTATGCGCCCTTTGCCAATGATGAAAATCTCTATAAAAAGCATTTCTATATTGAGAGTTATGGGTGCCAGATGAATTTCGCGGATAGTGAAATCGTCGCTTCCATACTCCAGGAACAGGGTTTTGGCGCTACCAGGAACCTTGAAAAAGCGGATCTTATCTTTATTAACACCTGCTCTATCCGGGAAAAAGCAGAACAGACCGTCAGAAAACGACTCACGGATTTTAAAAAAGTAAAAAAAGCCAACCCGGGTTTACTGATTGGCGTACTGGGCTGTATGGCTGAACGGCTCAAAGCAAAATTCCTGGAAGAAGAAAAACTGGTAGACCTGGTAGTAGGGCCCGATGCCTACCGTTCTCTGCCCGCGTTGATAGAGGAAGCAGAAACCGGCCAAAAAGCAGTAAATGTGCTGCTCAGCAGGGAAGAAACCTATGCTGATATTGCTCCGGTTCGCCTGGATTCCAATGGGGTTTCCGGTTTTGTAAGTATTATGCGCGGATGTAATAATATGTGTTCTTTCTGCGTGGTACCATTTACACGCGGACGAGAACGCAGCAGAGACGCGGCAAGTATTGTAGCAGAATGTGAAGCGCTGTACCAAGATGGGTACCGCGAAGTAGTATTACTGGGGCAAAATGTAGATTCTTACCATTTCCTGAACGAAGCCGCCGATGAAACCATCACCTTTGCCAGGCTTCTTGAAAAAGTGGCACTCATATCTCCCGAATTACGCGTCCGTTTTTCCACTTCGCATCCGAAAGACATTACGGATGAAGTGTTGTATACTATGGCGAAGTATGAGAATATCTGTAAGTATATTCACCTTCCTGTTCAGAGTGGCAATTCCAGGATACTACAACTCATGAATCGTACCTATACCCGGGAATGGTATATGGCGAAAGTAGACCGTATCCGCGAAATCCTGCCCGGATGTGGCATTTCTTCCGATATCATAACCGGCTTTTGTACAGAAACCGAAGAAGAACACCAGGATACCATGCGTATTATGGAATACAGCCGGTATGACCTTAGTTATATGTTCTTTTACAGCGAACGCCCGGGTACCCTGGCTGCCCGGCGTTATACGGACGATATTCCGCTGGAAACAAAAAAACGCCGGCTTGCTGAAGTGGTTGCCCTGCAGGGGAGATTGAGCCGCGAAAGCAATGAACGGGATCTTGGAAAAACCTTCCAGGTGCTGGTGGAAGGCCCCAGCAAAAAGAATCCACTGGAGTGGATGGGCAGAAGCAGCCAGAATAAAGTGATCGTATTTCCCAAACCAGATGGTTTACAAAAAGCACAATATGTGAATGTGGAAGTAACGGATTGTACGCAGGCCACACTTATTGGGAAAATTCGACCCTGAAGCCAGCACCGGGTTCCGGCATTAAATTTTACTTTAGACTTTTGACTTCTAAAATGGACACTCAAAGCATAAAAAACAGATTTGGCATTATTGGAAACGCTCCGGCTTTAAACCATGCATTGAATGTAGCGGCTCAGGTTGCCAATACCGACCTGAGTGTTCTGATTGTGGGGGAAAGCGGCGTTGGTAAAGAAGCTTTTTCGCAGATTATACATGCCCTTTCAGCAAGAAAGCACAACCCCTTTATAGCAGTTAACTGCGGAGCTATTCCGGAAGGCACCATCGATTCTGAATTATTTGGCCACGAAAAAGGCGCATTTACAGGGGCTGTGGACAGCCGCAAAGGCTATTTTGAAACCGTTAACGGCGGAACTATTTTCCTGGATGAAATTGGTGAAATGCCGCTGGGAACCCAGGCCCGCCTGTTAAGAGTACTCGAAACAGGAGAATTTATCCGGGTTGGATCTTCCAAAGTTCAAAAAACCGATGTACGCGTAATTGCCGCCACCAACCGGGAATTACTGGAATTTACCCAAAAAGGAAAATTCCGGGAAGACCTCTATTACCGCTTAAGCACCGTACCCATCAGGGTACCTGCCCTGCGCGATCGGAAAGAAGACATCCCCCTGCTCTTCCGTAAATTTGCCGTGGATTTTGCCGAACGCTATAAGTCACCGCCAGTTCAATTAGAGGAAGACGCCAGGACATTGCTTATCAATTATCCCTGGCCGGGTAATGTGCGGGAACTAAAAAATATTGCCGAACAGATCAGCGTTTTATCTACCGATAAAAATATTAATGTCTACGAGTTGAAACGGTTTTTACCCGATCAACCCAATAATCGCTTGCCGATGCTTATCGGAAACGGGCAGTCTGCCAATAACCCCGAATTCAACAGCGAGCGGGAAATCCTTTACAAACTTTTTTTTGACATGAAAAAAGATGTAACGGAACTAAAAAAAATGTTTGTAGAGATCTTACAGAACCCGGGCGAAGCAGCAGCCGCCGCCGCTTATACGAAGGAAAGCCTTTTACGTGATTATCCGTCACCGGTAGAGTACGCTTCTCCTGCTACGGCACTTCCATCGCCCTCGAGCTACATGCAACCCCTTCAACCGGCCTCCTCCCCAACGGTGTTGATGCCGCATCCGCATGACGATATCCATGAACATGAAGAAGTAGAAGAATCGCTTAATATCATGGATAAGGAAAAAGAATTGATCCTGAAAGCCCTTAAAAAACATAAGGGTAAAAGAAAAGATGCTGCAGCTGACCTGGGGATCAGTGAACGCACTCTTTATCGTAAATTGAAAGAATATGATATCAGCGAATAATACCAGCATTATTTACCGCCGCTTACTATCGGCAATAGCGATTATTGGGCTTTTCGCCCTTTCGGGCTGCTATTCCTTTAAAGATATTTCCATTCCGGAAGATATAAAGACCGTTCGGGTGCAATATTTCGAAAATAAAGCGCGGCTTTTTAATCCGGTTCTGAGCCCTTTGCTTACCGATAAACTCCGTCAGAAAGTAATCAGCCAAACCCGCCTAACCCAGGTTCAGGGCGAAGATGCCCATTATGATATTTCAGGCACAATTACCGATTGTTCGGTTACAACCACGGGTATCTCTAACCAGCAGGCAGCCAGCAACCGCCTGAATATTACTGTTCAGATTGAATTTAAAAACCGGAAAGATGAGTCGAAAAACTTTGAAGCATCCATTACCCGGAATTTTGACTTCAATGCCTCACTTACCCTGGATCAGGCCCAACTTCAGTTGCAGGATGAAATTATCCGAAACCTGAGTGACGAAATTTTCAACCGCATTTTCTCCAACTGGTAAATAAACTATCTTGCCACCTGCATGGAGCTTACTAAAACCATACAATATTATTTCCATCAGCCCAGCCTGGAAAGTGTAACACTGGCAGAGCTGGAACAGCTGGTGAGGGCCTATCCCTATTGTGGTCCATTGCAATACCTCCTGCTGCGGAAAATGAAAGGGAACCATGCAGCCGGGTACCCGGATCAATGGCAAAAATCACTGCTCTTTTTTCAGGATCCTTATTTCCTGCAAGCCCAGGTAAACTGGGTACACAACCCGGTTAAAGAAACAGTGCAGGAGGAAGAAAAACCGGCCAGCCCTGCCCCCCCGATACAGTCTAAACTGGTTAAAGAGCTTACCTCCGAACTGGCGGATGCGCTGGCACTGGCAAAATCCATTGCCCATGCCGCTACCGAGCCCGAAACCATTACTTCGCAGGAAACAGACGAAGCCGGCTCCCTAACCACTGCGCCCCTGCTACGAAATGAGCTGCTGCAAAAGGAATCGCCCATCCGCATCCCCTCAATAAGAGACCTGGGACCGGTTACGGATGACATGCCCAGCTTTGAACCCTATCATACCATTGATTATTTTGCCTCGCAGGGCATCAAACTAAGCAATGAATTACCGAAGGATAAATTGGGAAAACAGCTAAAATCCTTTACAGAATGGATCCGATCCATGAAAAAGCTGCCCCAAACAGCCCTGGAAGAAAAATTAATGGATGCCGGCAAAGGAGAAACCATTGAGGCCTTGGCAGCAGATTCTATTGAAGGAAAAGAGATCCTGACCGAAACCATGGCCGATGTACTACTTAAACAAGGCAATAAAGCAAAGGCCACAGAGGTTTTCCGGAAATTAAGTTTGGCTTATCCCGACAAATCCGCTTATTTTGCGACTCGAATTGAACAAATAAATAACAGATCATGACCGTCCTTTTTCTGATTTTGATCATATTGGCCAGTGTAATCCTGGGTTTTATCATTTTGGTTCAAAGCCCAAAAGGCGGTGGACTGGCTGGTAATGTAGGTGGATTGAGCAATCAGTTCATGGGTGTTAAACAAACCACCGATTTGCTGGAAAAAGGTACCTGGGTATTTGCGATTATAGTAGCCCTGCTTTGCCTGTTTTCAGCAGCCTTTATTCCACAAGCCAGCGGAGGAAAATCAAATTCTATCATTGATGAACTGAATACCAAACCCGCTGTTACCGCACCTGCACAAACGCCGGCTGCTCCCGGTAACCAGCAATTGGTGCCTGCACCGGCTGCCCAGGATAGTACCGTGAAGCCTGGTAACTAATAAATTTTCATCGTATTGTAATAGTTAACCCTGCTCTAAACAGCAGGGTTTTTGCTTACTTTAGAGTGCAATCAGGCATCCATGAAAAAAATACTCGTTGTTCTACTCGGATTACTATTAATTGCTGTTCTAGCTGCTTTTTGGATCTTTTCCGGACCGGCTACTGCCTTTGATAAGAAAAACTATTACCTGGAGATTCCTACCGGCAGCACTTATGAAGACCTCCTGGTTACGCTTCGGAAAGATACTGTTCTGCGCTCACCCGCCCTCTTTGATTTTGTGGCCAAACGCCTGGGATACCCCGAAAAACTAAAAGCGGGCCGATACCAGGTACCAAAGGGAACCGGACTGGTTGCCCTTATCAGAAAACTCCGTAATGGCCAACAGGAACCAGTTAACCTGGTGATCAATAAACTTCGGACAAGGGAAGACCTGGCTGCCATGATAGGGAGAAAATTAGAAATAGATTCGGCCGATTTTATGCAGTATCTGCTAAACCCCGATTCCTTACAGGCCTGGAAACTCGACAGCAATACCATCATTGCTGCTGTAATACCCAATACCTATACCTATTACTGGAACACCACTCCCCAAAGAGTTATGGAGAAGTTACTCGATGCCCGCAAAAACTTCTGGACAGCAGAGCGGAAAGCAAAAGCCCAGGAACTGGGTATGAGTCCGGAACAGGTGGTAACACTGGCGTCTATCGTAGAAGAAGAAACCAATAATAACCAGGAAAAAGATACCATTGCCTCTGTATACCTGAATCGGTTGAAAATAAATATGCGCCTGGGTGCAGACCCCACAGTAAAGTTTGCATTGCGTGACTTCAGCCTCAAACGTATTTATCACAAACACCTGGCCGTAGAATCTCCGTACAATACTTACCGGGTTACAGGATTACCTCCGGGACCTATCTGTACCCCCCAGGCCGTTACGGTAGATGCTGTGCTGAACCCGGCAGCCACCAAGTATCTCTATTTTGTAGCCAATCCAAAATTTGACGGCACCCATTTATTTGCCGAAAATTATAAACAGCACCTTGCCAACGCTAAAATTTATCAGCAGGCGCTGGATACTTACCTAAAAAAGAAAAACAGCCAGGAAGACAAGCTTGATTAATAAGCATCCGACATGTTTAACCTGAACAATCTGATAAGAAAACTGCCACCAGTCCGGTGGATACTTGCCAAAAGCAAAAAAATTATCCTGCCCGGGTTCGAAGGATTACCGCTTTACGATGTATCGGTTTTTTTTATGCAGCAGGTTAAAAAAGTAGGCCTTAATGACCGTGCAGCTGCAATCTCCTTTAACCTGCTGATGGCAATACCCGCTGCTACTATTTTTTTATGTACCCTGATACCCTATATGCCTTTCAGCCGGCAGATTACAACACAGCTCCTTTTGCTTACCAGGGATGTTACGCCCAATATGAATACCTTCTTATTGGTAAAAGATTTTCTTGAAGATTTTTTAGAAACTCCCCGCAGTGGCTTATTGTCGATCGGTTTTCTATTGGCTGTCTTTTATGCTTCCAATGCCATGCTGGGTATTATGCGCACATTTAATAAATCACTCCTGTATACCAGAGACCGGAATTTTTTGCTGGAACGTTGGGTGGCCGTTCGCATAACCACGGTACTGATTCTTATTTTTTTATTGACCATGGGCCTGATCCTGGCACAAGGTACAATCTTAACCTGGGCCCTGAATAAACTTGAAATAAATACCCCGGTTGTACGCTGGCTGGTAAAAAATCTTCGATGGGTTTTTATATTGGCCCTGGTATATTATTGTATCGCCATCATTTACAAATACGCGCCAGCCATTCATGAGCGGTGGCAACTCTCCTCCCCCGGTACCACCCTTGCAACGATCCTGGTGGTACTTACTGCCGGTGGATTTTCCTTCTGGTTACAGCGCTTTGATAATTTTAATAAGATTTATGGGTCCATCGGCACTATACTTATCCTGATGCTTCTTATATACTTCAGTTCTCTTGTATTACTAATTGGCTATGAATTAAATGTGAGTATCCACTCGCTAAAAATGATGGCTGCAGAAAGAGCTCGGAAAGAAGCAGCCCTTTCTTCTGTGAAATAAAAAGCCGAACTTTAAGAAGCTTACCAAATTCTTATTCGTATGAAATTGATCTTTACCACCCTTTTGGCCGTACTGAGTATTTATTCTGTAAAGGCACAAATCAAGCCGCTTGCCCTGGGCGCTCCCATTCCCAAAACAGAGATACGTATGAAAGATGTTTCCGGAAAACTGGTTTCTCTTTCAGATGTACGCACCCCAAATGGATTGCTGGTAATGTTTAGTTGCAACACCTGTCCATATGTCGAAAAAAATCAATCCAGAACCCGCGCAATAGGCTCACTTGCTGCAGAAAAAGGAATTGGTTTTATTGTATTAAATTCCAATGAAGGCTCTCGCGACAGTGAGGATTCATTTAAAGATATGCAGCAGTATGCACGTGCCCAGCAATATGCATGGCCGTATGCTATTGATAGTAAAAATGAACTGGCCGACGCATTTGGTGCCTCCCGCACACCGGAATGTTTCCTTTTTGATGCAAACGGGAAACTGGTATATCATGGCGCAATTGATGATAATCCGGCCGATCTCACCAAAATAAAACGTAAACACCTGGAAGAAGCCCTCCTTGAAGTAGCGGAAGGAAAAGAAGTTTCTGTAAAACAAAGCAGGTCAATAGGCTGTAGCATAAAGCGAAAAACCTAGCGCAGGAACAACCTTTTTCTACCGGGTTAACTCCTGATAAGCCAGTTTTACCTGGGCACCGGTCATTGAACGATGTACGAATTTTCTATAGCCCTTAGCCGGGTTCACCCATAAAGTAACCGGAATGGCGCCATCCCAGGAAGGGTCAATCCGGGGACAAAAACTATCCGCATTCGTTTCGTTCAGCCAAAACTGGGTGGCACCGATAAAATTTTTTGCTCGCAGGAAGGATTCCACCTTATCGGGATAATAAGCCGGTAAATCAAGGCTAACCATAACCAGCTCTACTTCCGGATATTGTTGCTGAGCTTCCATAAAATAAGGCAGCTCATCTACACAGGGCCGGCAAAAACTAGCCCAGAAATTAAGTACCATCGGCTTTTGAGCCGATTTAATATACTGGTCTAACTCATCAATAGATAATTTCTTAACCAATTGGGCAGAACAAGTTCCGGATAAAAACAGTACTAATAATAATCCAATTAATTTGTTCATAGATGAAAAACCCTGTTTAACAAATGCAGATACAACAGTTGCACCATTTCAACGTTTATATTTGCCCGGCACGATATTTTCATTGCTAAGCTAAAAACTTTCCCCTTATGCTTAAAAGAATACTGGCAATTTTAGGAATTCTTCTGGTTTTACTGCTGGTTGCAGCCATTGCCATACCGCTTCTTTTCGGCGATAAATTAAAAGCCCTGGCTAAAACTGAAATGAATAAACAACTCAATGCCCCTTCCGGTTTTGAAGATGTATCCATTTCTTTTTTCCGTCATTTTCCACGCCTCAGCGTGGGATTAGATAAACTATATATAACCGGTCCTGAAAAATATGCGGCAGATACCCTGGTTTCTGCCAAACGGATTGATGTGGCCGTAAACCTATTCAGTCTTATTGGCAGTGGCCCCATAAAAGTATCCAAAGTGGTATTGGACGAACCCCGAATTCATGCCATTATCGGGAAAGATGGGTCGGTCAATTGGGACATTATGAAAGCATCGGAGGAACAGGAAGTTGCCGATACCAGCAGCAGCGGATTTAACCTCGATCTGCAACAATACCAGATTAAAAATGGCCTGGTTCGTTATGAAGACAGGCAGGGAAATATGTCAGCATCCATTGCCGGACTAAACCATGAAGGAAGCGGGAACTTCAGCGCCGAACAATTTTTGCTGGCCACAACCACCAAGGCAGACCAGGTAAATTTTACCTATGAAGGCATCCCCTATCTGGTGAATACCAAAACCAACCTGGACGCAAATTTTGATATCAATACTACCAATAGTAAATACAGCTTTTCCAAGATGAAGGCCGTACTCAACGAAATGGAAATAAATGCAGATGGTTATTTTCAATTGGTGAATGATTCAACCTATGGAATGGATATTCAATTCAATACTCCTTCCAATGATTTTCGTACCATATTGTCACTGGTGCCCGCAATTTATACGAAAGACTTTGCTTCCTTAAAAACAAGTGGAACCGCCGCATTTAAAGGTTTTGTCAAAGGCCGCTATTCTTCGGTAGAAATGCCGGCTTACTCCGTGGAGGCCAATATTAAAGAAGGCTTTTTTCAATACCCTGAACTGCCTCAACCCGTACAGCATATCAACCTTGACCTGAAGGCATCCAATTCGGATGGGCAACCCAATAGCCTGGTGCTTGAAATTCCGACCGCCAGCCTGCAATTCGGAAAAGAACCTTTTTCTTTCCGGGTATTGTATAAACAACCGGAAACCCTGCAATACATAGACGCCGCTGCAAAAGGAAACCTGGACCTCGGTACAGTCGGGCAGTTTATTAAACTCGAAGAAGGCACTAAAATAGGTGGACAGGTAAATGCTGATATTGAAGCCAAGGGAAACCTGAATGTTGTGCTGCAACAACAACCCGGGCCTTTTCAGGCGAAGGGACTGATCCGCCTGGCTAATATTTATTACGCTTCTAAAGAATTTCCGCAGCCGATCCAAAATACCAGTGCCACCATTCAGGTAACCAACCCCGATGGAGTACCGGATCATACCGTTGTTTCAATTCCAACCGGGCACGCCGAATTTGGATCCGATAAAATTGATTTCTCCTTATTGCTGACACAACCGGCCAGTGATCCTGCATTTGATGCCAGCGCCAAAGGAGGCTTTGACTTAAGCCGGGTAAAACAATTTTATAGTTTCGATCCTGGCACCAGCCTCAGTGGACACCTCGATGCAGATGTCCGCATCAAAGGGAAAAAATCACAGATCGATAAAGAACAATACGATGCCATCCAATCCAGCGGTGTAGTTAACCTGAGCCAGGTCCTGTTTAAAACCCCGGATTATCCGGAGGGACTGAACCTGAAAGCAGCCACGCTTCAATTTACGCCCAAGGATATAGCCATCAACAATGCACAGGGTAGTTTTCAAAAAACCAATTTTAGCGCAACCGGTAAAATCACCAATGCTATTGGTTATGCAATAAAGGATGAGCCCCTGTCTGGTAGCTTATCTATGCAGGCCGATAATATTGATCTGAATAAATGGATGGGTACTTCCACTGAAGCAGCACCTGAAGCGGGCACCAACCAGCCATTTGCCGTGCCCGGTAATATCCGGTTTACGGTTAATGCTGCGGTAGACGAGGTGGTATACGATAAAGTTGATTATAAGAAGGTGAAAGGGCAGTTAGCCATTGCAAATGAAACTGTAACCCTCCAGAACCTTAGCATGCAGGCATTGGATGGCACCATCGGCCTGAACGGCTCTTATTCCACCCGCGATAATAAAATGAAACCGGCCATCAGTTTTGCCTACAACTTGCAGAACCTGGATGTTGCCAAAACGTTTAAGGCCTTTAATACGGTTAAATACATCATGCCCATCGGTGAATTCATTTCAGGCAAACTGAATTCTAACCTTACCCTGAATGGGCGCTTAGGGGAACAAATGATGCCTGACCTGGGCTCCCTCACCGGTAATGGTGCCGTATTACTGGTGGAAGGGTTTCTGAACAAGTTCAAACCGCTGGAAATGCTGGCAAGTAAGCTCAAGATCAGTGAATTGGAAAAAATCAGCGTAAAGGATATCAAGCAGTATTTTGAATTTGTAAACGGGAAGGTGTTAGTGAAGCCATTTAAAGTAAAACTAAGTGATATCGAAATGGAAATTGGTGGCATGCATGGCTTTGACCAAAGCATGGATTACCTCGTGAACATGAAAATTCCCCGTGCCAAACTCGGCAATGAAGCCAACCAACTGATTAATGGGTTGGCAGCTGAGTTAAGTAAAAAAGGATTGGCAATTAATCCGGGCGAAACGGTAAACCTGAAAGTTAATATGGGGGGATCGCTCACAAATCCGAAACTGAACTATAACCTTTCCCAGGCAGGAACGAGTTTAGCCAGCGAATTAGAGAATAAGGTAAAAGACATAGCCGCTGAACAAAAAGCAAAAGCCGATTCCGCTTTAAATGTGGCAAAGCAGCGCGCTAAAGACAGCCTGGAAGTTATTAAAGCAGAAGTGCTCAAAGAAGCACAGAAGGAACTGGCAAAGAAGCTGTTAGGTGCAAAAGACACCAGCGCTGTGGCCGATTCCGGCAAAAGTTCCGCTCCTAAAAGGGCGGAAGAAGCGGCCAAAGGAATCCTGAATGACCTGCTAAAAAAGAAGAAAAAGCCGGCAGATAGTACCAAAAATCAATAAGCACTGGCGGGTGCTACCCGACCCGGGAAAATAAATTGCCCAGAAAAGGCACCTGAGACTGTTCTCAGGTGCCTTTTTTGCGTTTTCTCCCCTATTTTTGCCCACTCTAAAATTTTGTTAACAAGTACTTCATTATGGACAAATTGTTTTACCTGGTTCCGGCAATGGGTGTAATCGGCTTGCTTTACACCTTTGTAAAATTTGCCTGGGTATCCAAGCAGGATGCAGGTTCCGACCGCATGAAAGAAATCAGTAATTATATTGCTGAGGGCGCAATGGCCTTCCTTAAAGCGGAATGGAAGATCCTGGGTTATTTCGTTGTGATTGTAGGTATTCTTTTAGGCTTTATGGCCAGTCGCAATGAACATTCTCACTGGACAATTGCACTTGCTTTTGTTATTGGCGCCGTTTTCAGCGCCCTGGCTGGTTATATCGGAATGCGTATTGCTACCAAATCCAATGTGCGTACAGCGCAGGCTGCACGCTCCAGTTTATCGAAGGCCCTGAATGTTTCTTTCACCGGTGGTTCTGTAATGGGACTAGGTGTTGCAGGGCTTGCTGTATTAGGACTGGGTGGATTGTTTATAGTACTGGTTCAGGCATTTGCCCCCGGATTGGCCGCTAATGACCACCTTGTAGCCAAAGCCATTGAAGTATTAACCGGATTTTCATTAGGTGCCGAATCCATTGCCCTTTTTGCGCGTGTTGGCGGGGGTATTTATACCAAAGCTGCCGATGTGGGCGCCGACCTGGTAGGAAAAGTAGAAGCCGGTATCCCGGAAGATGATCCGCGTAACCCGGCAACTATTGCCGATAACGTGGGTGATAACGTGGGTGACGTAGCCGGAATGGGGGCAGATCTGTTTGGCTCCTATGTTGCCACCGTGCTGGCTACCATGGTACTTGGACAGGAAACCATCGCTACCGACGCATTTAATGGCTTCTCCCCGATCCTGTTACCGATGCTGATTGCGGGTGTTGGAATATTATTCTCAATTGTTGGAACCTGGTTCGTTCGCATTTCAGATAATGCCGGAATCAGTACCGAAGCTGTTCAGAAAGCCCTTAACATGGGGAACTGGGGATCTATCATCCTCACAGCTATTGCCTCTTTCTTCCTTGTACAATACATTCTTCCGGAAACAACCATGCAATTGCGGGGATTTGAGTTCAGCCGGATGGATGTATTTTATGCCATCCTGGTGGGCCTGGTAGTTGGAACCCTGATGAGTATTATTACAGAATACTATACTGCCATGGGTAAACGCCCGGTGATGAGTATTATCCGCCAATCTGCTACCGGTCATGCTACCAATGTTATTGGCGGACTGGCCGTGGGTATGGAATCTACCTTCCTTCCTATTCTGGTACTGGCCGGCGGAATCTATGGTTCCTATTGGTTCGCCGGATTGTACGGGGTTGCCATCGCGGCAGCCGGTATGATGGCGACTACTGCTATGCAGCTGGCTATTGATGCGTTTGGTCCGATTGCGGATAATGCAGGCGGTATTGCAGAAATGAGTGAATTACCTAAAGAGGTTCGGGAAAAAACGGATGTGCTGGACGCTGTGGGTAATACCACTGCCGCTACTGGTAAAGGCTTTGCCATTGCTTCTGCAGCCCTTACTGCACTGGCATTATTTGCTGCCTTCGTAGGTGTTGCCGGTATTTCCGGTATCGATATCTATAAGGCCGATGTGCTTTCCTGCCTATTTGTTGGAGCAATGATCCCTTTCATTTTCTCCTCGCTCGCTATTCGTGCAGTAGGAGAAGCCGCTATGGCAATGGTGGAAGAAGTTCGTCGTCAGTTTAAAAATATTCCTGGTATCATGGAAGGAACCGGAAAACCGGAATACGATAAATGTGTGGCAATTTCTACCGAGGCATCAATTAAAAAAATGTTGCTGCCGGGTGCCATTACCATAATATCACCACTGGTTATCGGGTTCCTGTTTGGCCCTGAAGCATTGGGTGGATTCCTCGCAGGTGCTACGGTAAGCGGCGTTTTGATGGGAATGTTCCAGAACAATGCCGGAGGTGCCTGGGATAATGCAAAAAAATCTTTCGAAAAAGGCGTTGAAATCAACGGCGAAACCTATTATAAAAAATCTGAGCCGCACAAAGCATCTGTAACTGGCGATACGGTTGGAGATCCATTCAAAGACACTTCTGGTCCGTCTATGAATATCCTGATCAAATTGATGAGTATTGTTTCCCTGGTAATAGCCCCTACCCTGGCAGACCTGCACAATACCAAAACAAATTCGGTTAGTGTACAGACAGAAATTAAACAAACCAGTTCCTCGGCCGATCATGCGCTGAACAGTTTTGTGCAAACCCTTGAAAAAGACGGATACAGCAAAAACGGCCAGTTGGCAGTTAATTATAAAGGAGGTGTATTAACTATTAATGGAGAGGAACAATCTTCAGCGATCGTTAAGAAATATGAAAACTTTCTTGATTCCGGTAAGGAAATCTCCTTTGCAATAAATATCAGATAGGAATTAATTCTATCTTTACAACAGAAACTAATCAGATCCAAATACCAAAAGTCCCGACGTGTCTACGCCGGGGC
>NZ_LUKG01000040.1:0-1500 GCF_001601815.1 Flavihumibacter sp. CACIAM 22H1 | reverse complement strand
GTCTACGCCGGGGCTTTTTTTTACCCGCAGTTTTCTGAAATTTTTGCCAGTACTTTCCGGGCTATTAGAATTTCTTCTTCTGTAATACCGTCCAAAGCAATTTTCCTGTTTTTTAAAATTCTCGGATGCACCTGTTGCAGCAGGTCTTCCGCTTCCTGAGTAAGCCGAAGTTCAAAACGCCGCCGATCGGTGGGGTGACCGGACCGGTGCAGAAATCCTTTCCGTACCAATAAATCAATGATACGGGTAATGGATGCGTAATCTTTAAATACTACGACGGCAATCTGCTGCTGTGTTAGTTCCGGCTGGTCTTTCATGGCTTGTAACACCAATAACTGATCGATCGTAATTGCTCCGTATTCCTCGGAAATAGTTCGCTGGGCCATTTGACGATAGGTTTTAATAGCCCGTTCCAGTAAATAAAAAAAACTGGCATTCAGTTTCTCCACGCCCATAATATTGATAAGTCATTATTTGATATATCAATATTATGATTTAAATTTGACAAAATGAATTCCCGTGCATAAAATTTTCAGGCCCTTAACAAGGCTTTACGAAAACAATCGTATATTCGGTTTCAAAATGTTCACCATGCCTTCAACCAAGTATATTAAACCTACCGAAAGTGAACTGGAAATCTTGCAGGTCCTATGGAATAAGGAACTTGCCAGTGTTCGAGAAGTTCACGAGGAATTATCCAAAACCAAGGATGTGGGTTATACCACCACCTTAAAACTGATGCAGATCATGAATGAAAAAGGATTGGTGAAGCGGGATGATTCTGTTAAAACACATATTTACCAGGCTGCGGTAAGTAAGGAAAAAACGCAGAAGCATCTGCTTAATAAAATGATTGATGGGTTGTTTGGAGGTTCCCCTACCCAACTCGTATTGCAGGCATTGGGTAACCACCAGGCTTCGGAAGAAGAGCTGGCCGAAATCCAGCATTTGCTGAATAACCTTAAAAAACAGTAACATGTCTTTGTTCCCCCAGTATGCCTGGCTAGAGGCACTGGGCTGGACCATCGTAAACAGCTGGTGGCAGTTTGGAATGCTTTGGATGAGTTGGCTGTTATTACAAAAAGTTTGGCCCCGGGCTTCGGCCTCCCTCCGTTACAACCTTGCCATTGCTCACCTGCTGGTGGGTACCGCCTGGTTTATTATTGGATTTGCCGTTCGTTTAATTGCTCCCGATGAAGAATTGGAACCAATTTTGAACAACCCCCATGCCGCACAAGGCTGGGACTACCTGCAAAAACTTCCTCCCCTTTTATTTCCTTACCTGTCGCTGGTTTACCTCGTATGGCTGGGTACCCGGTTATTTCACCTGTTCTTTCAATATCAGCAGGTTAAAAAATCGGGCCTATCCGGACTGAAAAAATTAGCTCCCACCTGGAGGATCTTCACCGAATCAATGGCTGCCCAAATGAACATCGGGCGTCCCGTACAACTCTGGATGTCGGAAAAAATTGATTGTCCCCAAATAATGGGATGGATCAA
>NZ_LUKG01000039.1:34290-41144 GCF_001601815.1 Flavihumibacter sp. CACIAM 22H1 | reverse complement strand
CAATAGAACATCCGCTTACCAGCCATTATCCGGGAATAAAAGAGCCCTACCCCTGGTTGTTTCCGGCAATCAAACAGGCGCCCCCTTCCTTTTTCAATTTTTGGAAGAAAGCAGAAATCCAGTTGAAATAATTGACATAGTTCAATTTGGTCCTACTTTTGACTATGGTCATAACACATATTGATATCTACCGGTACAGTATTCCCATGGTTCCGTTTACCATTGCTACCGGCACCATGAAGTTTGCACAGAATATTTTTATCCGGGTACATACAGACGCAGGTTTTTATGGCGTGGGAGAATGCTCTGCCTTTCCGATGATTGTGGGAGAAACACAGTCTACCTGTTTTGCCATGGCACAGGATTTTGCAGCTTTATGGAAAGGTAAAGATCCATTAGCCATAGAAGATCGTATGCAGGAATTACATTTATTTACCGCCCGTAATTCCACCGCAAAAAGTGCCTTTGATATGGCCATTTATGATATAGCGGCCAAAGCAGCAAAACTGCCATTGTATAAATTTTTGGGTGGACAGGAAAAAATACAACTGGAAACCGACCTTACCATTGGCATAGACAGTATAGAAAAAATGGCGGCAAAAGCCGCTGATTATGTAGCCAACGGCGTACGCATCATCAAAATTAAACTTGGGAAAGAGCCCGCAACAGATATAGCAAGAGTAAAAGCTATTCGGGAGGCTGTTGGCAAGGAGATTCTACTCCGCATAGATGCCAACCAGGGGTGGGAATTTGACGGAGCCGTACAGGCATTAACGGCTATGAAGGAGCTCGATATCCAGTTTTGTGAGCAGCCCATGCGCACCTATAACGACGCATTGGCGCCGCAACTAAAAACTATTTCACCTGTTCCGATTATGGCGGATGAATCTGTTTTCGACCACCGCGATGCCATAAGGGTAATTGAATCAGGTGGCTGCAGTTATGTAAATATCAAGTTTTCAAAAAGCAGCGGCCTATTGGAGGCTATTGCAATTAATAAAGCCTGTGAGGAAAGAGGCATTGCCTGTATGATGGGTGGTATGCTGGAGAGCAGGCTGGCTTTATCGGCCTTTGCACATTTTGCCACAGCCTATTCCAATGTACGGTTTTACGATATGGACACCTGTTTAATGGGGCACCTGGAAGACCCGGTAACCGGGGGTATCCGGTACAATGGGTATTATGTTGAATTACCGGATGGAAACGGACTAGGCGCCGATGTAAAGGAAGAATACCTTACCGGGCTTGAGCACTGCCGGATCGGCTAAAGCAACACCCTATCGGGCAATTTTTAAGCAAATTTTGGTACGGATATTGGCAAACTGGCGTAGCTTGCGGCCATGCAAAAGAAAAAGCCCGCAGACAGCCAGGTTACTATGACCGAGCTCGTTTTACCTAATGACACCAATGTATTTGGTAACCTCATGGGTGGCCGCTTAATGTACTGGATGGATATTGCAGCAGCACTGGCTGCCGGCAAACATTGTAATGCACCGGTAGTTACCGCCTCGGTAGATAATATCTCCTTCGAATCTCCGATAAAATTGGGGAATGTAGTACATATAGAAGCAAGGGTTACCCGCTCCTTCAACTCTTCTATGGAAATTCATTTAAGTGTTTGGGGAGAAGACCTGACGCACCAGTACCGTTACAAAAGCAATGAAGCCTACTATACCTTTGTAGCCCTGGATCCGAATCGCAAACCAAGGCCCGTGCCCGTACTTGAACCGGAAACCGAAGCGGAAAAAAAGCTGTTTGATGGGGCACTCAGGCGCCGGCAGTTAAGGTTAATTCTGGGGGGTAAAATGAAAGCCGCGGATGCTACAGAACTGAAAGCACTCTTCAGCGAGGGATAAGCCCTTTGATTTTTTTACTGAGTACTTTTTATAAAAAGGTACTCAGTTTTTTTTGCGAGCTTCCTTTTCCTGCTCATTAGCAGCCAGGTGCGGAACCTTCATCATGTATTTTTTGCTTTGTTCAATGGCATCCATTACCTGGTCAAGTATCTGGTCTGTTGAAGCTTCGTAATCGATCTGCATGGGTTCTTTAAACCGAACGGTAAGCAGGGAGCCTGTTTTTTTGAAACTCAGCCCTTTTTTGGTGAATGCTCTCCAGAAACCATTTATGACCACGGGTACAACAATCGGGTGATTTTTTTTAATAATCAGCGCTGTTCCTTTTCTTCCGGGTGCATAGGGTTTTGTGGTGCCCTGGGGAAAGGTAATTACCCAGCTTGTGTTCAGTGCCCGCTCAATTTTTCGGGTATCTGAAGGATCCAGTCCCCGCCGCACTTCGGTAGCACCTGTTCTCCAGGTACGCTTTACAGTTAGCCCACCTGCAAGGATAAAAAATTTACTGATCAGGCTTCCTTTCATGGTTTCTTCAGCCGCTACATAATAGACGTTGGTAAAGGGGTTCAACAGGTAATAAGGTATACCCAGTTTATTTTGCTTTCCCCATTTAACGGCACAAAAAATATGCAGGAAGGTTATTACATCGGCAAAATAGGTCTGGTGATTACTCACAAAGAGCACGTTCTTCCGGGGCAGGTTTTGAATATGTTCTGTTCCGGTAATTTTTATTTTATTAAACAAAACCAGTCCGGGATATGAAACAAATCCTACTACTGCATACACTAGTTTCCGTACCAGTCTAAGTTGCTTCAATCGGTCAATCAATTCGCTCATGCATTCAAATTGGGTGAGTTCTAACCGATTGCAATATAAGGATTTGGCAATAGAATAACCTTATTATCAAACCCCTGCTCCGTATATTTGCGCATGTCTCAGAATGCCGTAATTTTTGATATGGATGGTTTATTGATTGACTCCGAACCCTTATGGCAGGAAGCAGGAATAGAAACCCTTTCCACCTATGGTGTAAAGCTAACGGATCAGCAATACCACAGCAGCACCGGCCTAAGAACGCCGGAATGGATCGACCACTGGTTCACCTATTTCCAGGTGGATACCAGTTATGCCCCGTTGGCTATTTCAAGGATTGAAGAAGCCGCCATGGAAAAAATAAAGTTACGGGCGCAGGCGCTTCCCGGAGTTCCGTTTATTCTTGATTTTTTCAGAAAACAAGGGTACCGGATTGGGATTGCCTCTTCTTCTCCACAACGGCTGATCGACCTTGTTATTGATAAACTGGGGATCGGTACCTATATTGAAGAAACAAGTTCAGCAGGTACGCTTGCCTATGGAAAACCGCATCCGGAAGTATTTATAAATTGTGCCGCCAGGCTGCAGGTTAAAACCAGTCATTGCCTGGTTTTTGAAGATTCTTTCAATGGATTGATTGCAGCAAAAGCGGCAAAAATGAAATGTGTGGTGGTACCCGCCCCAGAGGTTTTTAACCAGCCCAAATGGGGGGCAGCTGATCTGAAACTCGGATCGCTGGGAAATTTCAACGAGTTATTATTACATGCAATTTGGAAATAAAAAAACGTGCACGGCATATCAGGTACTGATCACCGTGCACGTTTTTCTGTATTTCATCACTTCATCTTAAACGTCTCCAAAAACTTGGTGGTAAAGTTACCTTTACGGAAGTCTTCGTTCTGCATGAGCTGAAGGTGGAAAGGAATGGTTGTTTTAACGCCTTCAATAACGTATTCGCTTAAGGCGCGGTACATGGTATTGATGGCTTCATCGCGGGTACGCGCAACCGTAATCAGTTTCCCGATCATAGAATCATAGTAAGGAGGAATGGTATAGCCGGCATAAACGTGGCTGTCTACCCGCACCCCATGTCCGCCGGGGGTATGCAATACCGTAATTTTACCTGGACTAGGCCGAAAATCATTGTAAGGATCTTCCGCATTGATCCGGCATTCGATGGCATGCATCTGGGGTTCATAATCTCTTCCGCTGATGGATTCCCCCATAGCAATTTTTATTTGCTCTTTAATCAGATCGAAATTGATCACTTCTTCAGTTACACAATGTTCTACCTGAATACGGGTATTCATCTCCATAAAATAGAAGTTCCGGTGTTTATCAACCAGGAATTCGATCGTTCCAACTCCTTCGTAGTTGATAGCGGATGCCGCTTTTTTAGCAGCTTCTCCCATTGCCTGGCGAAGTTCCGGCGTCATAAAAGGGGAGGGTGATTCCTCCACCAGCTTCTGGTGTCGCCGTTGAATAGAACAGTCGCGCTCACTGAGGTGGCATACTTTTCCGTACCGGTCGCCAGCAACCTGGATTTCGATATGGCGGGGTTCTTCCACGAATTTCTCCATGTAGATCCCATCGTTTTTGAAGGATGCCAAAGCCTCTGCTTTAGCGGTATTATACGCCCGCTCCATTTCTTCTTTCTGCCAAACGACCCGCATACCTTTACCACCACCACCGGCCGTAGCTTTGATAATAACCGGGTAGCCCATATCCTGCGCTACCGTATAAGCCTGATCGAGGCTATCGAGTAAGCCTTCAGAACCCGGGATTACAGGAACACCCGCTTTGATCATGGTTTCCTTGGCGGTGATTTTATCCCCCATTGACCGGATCTGGTCGGGCTGTGGACCGATAAATTTGATACCATGCTCTCCACAGATTTCGGCAAAACGGGCATTTTCAGCCAGAAACCCATACCCCGGGTGAATGGCATCTGCATTGGTAATTTCTGCAGCAGCCATCAGGTGAGGGATATTCAGGTATGAATCAGCGCCCTGCGGACGACCGATACATACTGCCTCATCGGCAAATTTTACGTGCAAACTATCTTTATCAGCAGTAGAGTAAACCGCAATGGTTTTGATACCCATCTCCCGACAGGTACGAATAACCCGAAGCGCAATCTCACCGCGATTGGCGATTAATACTTTTTTAAA
The DNA here is from genome assembly GCF_001601815.1 of Flavihumibacter sp. CACIAM 22H1. Taxonomy (GTDB): domain Bacteria; phylum Bacteroidota; class Bacteroidia; order Chitinophagales; family Chitinophagaceae; genus Flavihumibacter. The sequence continues at coordinate 36,310 of NZ_LUKG01000039.1, read as the reverse complement.
CATCTTCGGAAAGAATTAATGCATTAAGCTGGTTCTACCAGAAATAAAGGCTGGTCGTATTCAACCGGAGATGCGTCTTCTACCAGCACCTTCACTACTTTACCTTTTATTTCGCTCTCGATTTCATTAAAGAGCTTCATGGCTTCGATAATACATACCACTTTACCAGGGGTAATTTCTTCGCCCACTTCTACAAAAAGCGGCTTGTCGGGCGATGCACGACGATAGAAAGTACCGATCATCGGACTTTTAATCGTTATCAGATTGGAAGCAGCGGCCTCCGGTGCTTTGGCTTTTTCACCACCACCAGTAGAAGCTACAGGTGCCTGTGCCGGGGGCGCTACAGGTGCCTGTGCAACCGGGGCTGCCGGTGCATACATGGGGGCTGAAACCACTTGCTGGATTGTGTCTTGCTTTTGCTTGATGGTAACCTTAAAACCTTTCTCTTCAATCGTCAGTTCACCGATGTTCGATTTGTTGATCAATCGGATCAACTCCTGAATTTGTTTAAAATCCATTGTACTGAGTTTACAGTTGGTGATCAATTTAGGCGGCTAAGATAAGGAAAATGCCCCTCCGCAGAGGGGCACTAACTTCTTTAACCGAAAAAAATTACTCTTTTACGCGTTCTACGTAATCGCCTGTTTTGGTATTTACCCGAATCAGCTCGCCTTCGTTTACAAAAAGAGGAACCATTACGGTAGCACCTGTTTCAACGGTTGCTGGTTTCAGCGTACGGGTTGCCGTATCTCCTTTCATGCCAGGCTCGCTATAGGTAACTTTTAATACAATTTTATCCGGCAGTTCAATGCTCATGGGCAATTCTGTTTCTGTGTTCACCAACACAGATACTTCCTGCCCGTCTTTCAGAAACTGAGGAGCGTCTACCAGTGATTCCTGGGCTACAATCTGCTCAAAGGTTTCATTGTCCATAAAATTATACCCGCTATCGTCCTTATAAAGGAACTGGAAATTTTTTCTTTCTACACGGATCGGGTAAATGGTATCACCACTGTTCCAGGTTTGCTCGATGGAACGGTTATTATCCACACCTTTCAGCTTCGCCCATACTTTAGCGGCTGCCCGCGCGGTTTTGTTTTCTCCAAACTCAACGATTTTATAAAGGCTCCCGTCGAGTTTGATTATCAGGCCACGGCTGATATCGGAGGTATTTGCCATAAAAAATTACAGTTTTCTGCTAAATTCTAATAATGAGGGAGCAAAACTACTGCAATTCATTAAAAGCACGCAATTTTTTACCTGTTTACTGTTTTTTCAGAACCACTACCAATACGCCGTTTTGCCCTTTTTCCCCGTATTTTTCAATGGCTTTTTTATCTTTCCAAACGGTCAGTGATTCAATATTTTCCGGCTTTATCTTTTTGAATTCCTCCCCTGAGAGTTCTTTCCCGTCCACAATATACAGGGGTGGTACCCCTCCTGCTGGCTTAGCATAGCCGATTACGGTAATGGGTTCCTGTGGATTTTTCCTGTTCAGATCCAGCTCCACTGGTGCGCTGTCCGCTGCGCCCCTTTTTGTTTCGATCTGTATCACCCCATGGATGCCTCTTTCTCCGTATTTGGAGGTAGCACTGGCGTTTTTCAACACATTGATTGCCTTTATGCGCTTCGGATCAATCAGCGAAACATCGGCTTTATCCCATTCTTTTCCATCCACAAAGTAAAGCGGATCCTGCCCGGCCACCGAGCCTGTGATCTGGATCGAATTACTTTCCGCCACTAACGCCAGTTCTTCTTCGTCTGGAGCTGAAGGTGCCGGGGGGGGCGGCGGTGGAGCAATGCTTTGAGCCGGAGGTGGTGGCGGCGGCGGTGGCAGACTACCCTTTACTTTGGCAGGTTTTCCAGGAGCAGGTGGGGGTGGCGGAGGAGGCGGAGGAGGTGCCAGTTCGCCATACATTTTTTCGTAGCTGTCTTTTTTCTCGTCAAACTCTGCCATTGACATGGTTTTAACCGGCTTTTTATTCTTATCCAGTACCGTTACCTGGACGATCCGGTTTTT
>NZ_LUKG01000039.1:16161-33815 GCF_001601815.1 Flavihumibacter sp. CACIAM 22H1 | reverse complement strand
CTTTTATCTTATCCAGTACCGTTACCTGGACGATCCGGTTTTTTTCAGTAACCGTGTAATAATATCCCTTCTCCGTTGGACCATAATAATAAGTACCTGATTTGCCGGGAAGGGTGTCCTGTACATTACCAAGTAAACCCGGATAACCTTCGTATACAGGCTGTTTTGAAGGCGCTGAATTGTCCGGAACGGCATCCAGGATTCGCAAGGCAGGATTTCCATAACTTGTTTTTTCTATATCCTGCTTCAATTCTTTCTGCAGGGTGTCGGCTTTTTTCCGGAAAGCCAGCAGCAACACTGCGGCTAATGGTACAGCAAAGGCGAATTTTACGAGTTGTATGCGTGCCGATCTGATTTTGTTCATCATGGCGATTCTTGTTTTTAAGGCTGAAAAATTGAGGTGGCTGGCCATGCTGAAATTGCGCTGCCCCACCACTTTTACTAACAGGTATTGATATTGCTTCCGATCAATTCCATGGGTAAGTACCTGCCTGTCTGCAATGAACTCCAGATTCTGCCGGATGGCATGCCGAAGCATCCAGGCAAAAGGATTGAACCAGTTCAGCACCAGCAGCAGTTCTCCCAACATCATGTCCGCGGTATGATGTTGCCGAACGTGTACCATCTCATGGCGAATGATTTCTTTTAAGTCCTCCTCACTATGCAAGGAAGGGTTTACAAATACCGAACGTCCAAAGGAAAAGGGAATGATAGACTCCTCAACGGAATAGAGTTTGACCTCTTCGCCCGCCAGCCATTTGGCTCGTTTCGATAACCTGACAAAGGACAGGTATTGTAGTACTAATCGTATTACCATAACCAGTGAACCAGCCAGCAAGGCTATATAAAGCAGGGTCCAGTAATTAAATGGTTCACTCGTTGCGTTATGGGCACCGGGTTTCCAGTTTCCCATAGCCGGTAACTCTTTCAAAGCCGCCAGTTCGCCGGTTTCCGCATCCATCCACCACCCAATATCCAGCAGGGGCAGCAACAAACAGGCAAGGGGGTACACAACCAGGTACCACCGGTTCCAGTTATAAAAGGTCAGTTTGCGCAGAAAAAACTGGTAAAACACCGTTACCAACGATAAACTAATACTGAACTTTACGAGGTATGCAATAAAATCATTCATTTTTTCAGCTTGATTTTTTCCCTTCAATCATGTCCAGGATTTCTTTCAGTTCCTCTTTACTCATCTGCTCCTGTTCAATAAAAAAGTTTACCATGGCTTTATAGGAATTATCAAAATACCCCTGAATAAACTCTTTCATAAACCGTTTCTTGTATTCTTCTTCGGTTATGGTTGGCCGATAAACATAGGTGTTCCCAATCATCCGGCTTTTCAGGTATCCTTTTTTCTCCAGGTTTTTGACAGTAGAGGCCAAGGTGGTATAAGGCGGTTGTGGTTCAGGCATTTTTTCCAGAAAAGCCTTTACATTCCCTTCCCCGATCTGCCAGATCGATTGCATGGCCTGCTCTTCCGGTAAACTCAACTTATCCATATCTACGAAGTTTTCGTAAATCTACGAAATAATCGTAGATAAAACCAAATTAAATTCTAAAAAAAATAGTTAATGCCATAATTAGGGATCGGCGAAGTACTTTTATGGCTGAACAACTTAAAGGATTCAACGCATGAGCAAGCTGGTAGCAATGCCCTTTGGACAACAGAGTTTAAGCAATCTATTCCGACTATTTATTGGTACACTGTTGCTGGTCAATATGGCCGCAACCGGGTATGGCCAGGAAATTCCGGCAAGCACACCCGCCCCGTATGAAAAGTTTAAAACCCTTCCTCCCTTTGAACTTACAGGGTTGGATGGAAAAAAAATAAAGCGCGATGAACTGCCCAAAAACAGGGGCACCATCCTGATGTTTTTCAGCCCGGATTGCCATCACTGTCTGCAGCAGATGGACTGGATGAAAGAAGCAAAAGAGCAGTTAAAAGGGTTTAATTTTATACTGGCTACCTACCAGCCAATGGATGCCCTTAAAGGTTTTTACCAGAGCTATAAACTGGAGGAATGGAAAAATATTTATATAGGCCGCGATGAAAAATATTTTCTCCCCCCCTATTTCAGGATAAAAAATCTTCCGTTCCTGGCCTTGTATGATAAAAAAGGGCAACTTTTATCCGTCTTTGAAGGAAATACCAAAACGGATATTATTCTGACTGCGTTTAAATGAGCAGAACCTGCGTGCAAGCCCTATCTTTGCCCCGCAAATTATTATTTCACCGCATAAATATTTTCCATGAAAGTTACCGTAGTTGGTGCCGGTGCCGTAGGAGCAACCTGTGCAGACAACATTGCCAGAAAAGAACTCTGCGAAGAGCTGGTTTTATTGGACATTAAAGAAGGATTGGCAGAAGGAAAGGCACAGGATATGATGCAATCCGCCACCCTGCTAGGTTTTGACACCCGCATTACCGGATCTACCAATGATTACAGTAAAACCGCCGGCAGTGACGTGGTAGTGGTAACTTCCGGTCTTCCCCGTAAACCCGGAATGACAAGAGAAGAATTGATTGGTACCAATGCCGGCATCGTTCGCACCGTATGTGAGAATATCCTGAAGTATTCGCCCAACGCAATTTTTATCATTATTTCCAACCCAATGGATACGATGACCTACCTGGCACTCAAAGCTACCGGTATTGCCAAAAACAGGATCATCGGTATGGGAGGAACACTGGATAGTGCCCGTTTCAAATACCAACTCAGCCAGCGCCTCGGTTGTTCACCAGCTGACCTGAATGCCGTAGTGGTAGGCGGACATGGAGATACAACCATGATACCGCTGATGCGCTATGCAACCTGGAACTCTGTTTCCGTTACCAATTTCCTGTCTTTAAATGACCAGGAGCAAATTGTAAAAGATACCATGGTTGGGGGTGCAACACTTACCAAACTCATCGGAACTTCTGCCTGGTATGCACCCGGTGCTGCAGGAGCGGCTCTGGTTGAAAGTATTGTACGCGATGAGAAAAAACTCTTCACTTGCTGTGTAGAACTCAATGGTGAATACGGCCAGTCAGATATTTGCCTGGGCGTTCCGGTAGTAATCGGAAAAACAGGTTGGGAAAAAATTGTTGAATTTGGACTGAATGAAGAAGAACAGGCCTTGTTCAACAAAAGTGCAGACGCCGTACGTTCCATGAACGATGTACTTAAAACATTATAAATCAATCAGATGATTACAAAAGAAGCCGGTTTATCCGGCTTCTTTTGTACCATTCATCGAATTTTTTTCTAATTTCTTAAAAAAAATACCGCTAACTATTTTGATCCCAGCACTATTCGATTAGATTTGTACCACAATCTCTCTCCAACACCTATTTAAAGCTCTTAGGGTTATATCCCGGTTTACCAAGCCTAGAAGGCCGATTTCTGTAACCTATACAAACAAAAAGAGCATGATCAAGCCCTTACTCGTACTAGCACTTAGTGTGTTTGGAATTAATTCTAATGCGCAGGAACCCATGGAATTACCCAAACAACGCGATCCCCAGGTTAATAAAACAATTAGCCCTGTGGATAATCCGCGCATAAATCCGGAAAAGAATTTTCGTATTAATCCAAAACATAACTGGAATATTAATCCAGCTATGAATGAAGGCATTAACCCCGACAAAAACAAGTTAATCAATCCTAAGTTCAATAAGGATTTCAGCCCTTTGCACAACCAGAGCATCAACCCGATGTATACATTCAGTTTGCATCCGTTAACCAATCAAAACTGGAAAGGGTATTACCTCTTTGACAAAGAAAATAAACTGACCGGATACCTGGTTATTGCCAACCAGTTTGTGGTGCTTGACTTTGATGATAAAGGAATCTGGAAAGGGTACCTTGTAAAAACCTCTACCAATACTTATAATTATTTCAACCTGCAGGATGAATGGACGCGTACTTTCTTCTGTGAAGACTCGATGGTAGGGTTTAACATATTCAATGCAGCGGGCGAATGGACCGGCGCTTTTGCGAAATAGAAGTTATTTATATTTTTTTAGAATAGAATGATTAGCGCGCAGCAAGTAATTGCTGCGCTTTTTTATGTACCTGATCCAGTGGGATGTTTTCCATGCACCTGAAGTGTTTCTTCGGGCAGGCGGCATGGCCAATTTTTGAGCAGGGGCGGCAGCGCAACCCTTTCACTTCAATTATTGCTGTTCCGTCCGGTAAGGGTGCTGCGGCCTGAAGGTTCCATTGCACAGCAGGCGCACCCGGCTGGTTGAGATAGGGCGTCATGCCAAAAGCGGGAACCGTATTGCCCCATATCGAGATGACCGGTTTACGGAATGCCGCAGCAATATGCATCAGACCGGTATCATGGGTAATTATGAGCTTGGCTTTACGGACCAGGTCGGCCGATTCATTCAAACTGAATTTTCCGCAGGCATTGTAAATTTTAATGGGGTCCAGCTCAGCCAGTACTTCCCCGGTTGAGCGGTCTTCGGGCCCACCCATAACCACAATCGGGTGTTCAAGCAATTTTACCAGTTCCTTCAGTTTATGTAGGGGAAGGCGTTTAGTAGCATGTGCGGCGCCTACTACCAGTCCTATATAACCGAGTTGATGTGAAGCCGGTAAATCACCCGGTTTGGTCAGCTCGTTTTCAGGAATAAAATAGTCCAAACCGGCACCGTCATTTTTTACGCCCAGGTGAGCAACGGTTTCCAGGCAACGATCTACCAGGTGTTTAGCAGGCAGGAGGTTGATCTTTAGCGCAGTCAGCAGCCATTTTTGAACATTCAGTTTATTGAAACTTTTCGATGGTTTGCGGAGTGCTTTTTTTATTCGAAGGGTACGCAGGTTATGGTGTAAATCAATAACAAGGTCGAACCCTTCTTCTTTCAACGCGGCGATTGTTGTATCCAACGAATCATCCAGCAAATGCAGGCGATCTATGTAAGGATTGGCGCTAAGTACGGGGGCAAAGCTTTTTTTCGTGAGAAAATGAAGCGTTACGCCAGCCACCTGTTTTTTCAGGCAGCGAATGACCGGTGTGGTCAGTACAATATCGCCAATCGACGAAAAACGTATAATTAATATTTTCATACCCTTTTCCCCTTCTCCTTTCACCCTTCCCCCTTCTCCTTCCTCTTCTTCCCGCCACTCACCAATTTAATCAATACAGGTGCAGTAGTTACCAGTACGATAATAATGATGATTACTTCGAGGTGGTCTTTCAGATCAAAACCAAATTGAGCTTTCACCCATTTCTGAAGAAAATGGCCGGCAAAAATCATACTGAACACCCAGGCAATACAACCTGCGATATTGTAAAAGGCGAATTTCTTTTTATCCATTCCCACAATACCGGCAATAATCGGTGCAAACGTACGAACGATAGGCAGGAACCGTGCAAATACAATTGCCCCACCCCCGTGTTTATCATAGAACTCATGCGCTTGTTCCAGGTAATGTTTTTTGAAAAAGAAATTGTCTTTCCAGCGGAACATGGTCGGGCCAATTTTCCGGCCAAACCAATAGCCCACGGTATTTCCAATAACACCTGCAATAGAAATAAGGGTGACCAATAAAATCAGGTCAATCCATTCACTACGCTCCAATACAAGGCCGAAGGATTTGAATAGTTCATTAATCAGGTTCGTGCTGTAGATCCCTGCTACAAAAAGCAGGCTGTCGCCCGGTAGAAAGAAGCCGGCAAACAACCCTGTTTCTGCGAATACAATCAGCAGGATAATCCATAAACCTCCCATAACTATATAAAACATCGGATTGAGCAGATCCTTCCATTCAAAGGATTTTTCCATTACCACCGTTTTATCGGCGCTTAGTCCGGCATAGGAGAACCGCAAGGTATCGTACATAGGAGCCGTAATCAGTACTTCCTGTAAGGAATCAAGGGGAAGCAGTACATGCCCTTCTTTATCCGCTACAAACTCTTTGGATTCCTGGCCCTGAATCAGTGTAAATTGTCCAACAGATGATTCATATTGGTTCAGCACTCTAACTTTTAGTTCCTGCTGTGCCAATACAGACCATCCCGAACACAATAAAATCACCAGGAGAAACGAAACCTTCATCTTCTTTTTCATTATTTCAATCTTTAACGCTCTAATTCACCTTCCCACTTACTAACGGCTGAAGTGGCCAATGCATTACCCAGTACATTGGTCATACTGCGAAACATATCACAAAAATGATCGATTGGCAAAATTAAGGCAATCCCTTCAGCCGGAATTCCGAACATAGCACAGGTAGCGGTAACTACTACCAACGATGCCCGGGGAACGCCCGCAATTCCTTTACTGGTTAACATCAGCACCAGTAACATCGTTAACTGGGTGCCCAAATCAAGATGGATTCCATAAGCCTGGGCAATAGCCAAACTGGCAAAGGTCATGTACATCATACTACCATCCAGGTTAAAACTATAACCCAATGGCAGAATAAAAGAAACGATTTTATTCTTACAACCAAACCGTTCCAGTTCTTCGGTCAATTTCGGAAAAACGGCTTCGCTGGACGTGGTACTGAAAGCAATCAGCAGGGGCTGCGCAATACGTTTCAAAAGTTCGGGAATCCGGTTTCCTAAAATCATATACCCAACCAGTAACAGCAGCATCCATAGTACAGCAATACCAATCAGGAAATACAACATATAAAGGCCGTAAAAACTAAAAATCCCCAGCCCATTGGTGGCAATTACAGCCGCCAATGCACCAAATACCCCCAGCGGCGCAAAAGCCATTACATAACCCACCATTTTCAGAATAATATGGGCAACTCCATCAAGTGCCTTTATAACTGGTTTGGCATAATCTCCCATTGCGGTAGCCGCCACTCCGAAGAAAATACTAAATACCACCAACTGCAGTATTTCATTGGTGGCCATTGCTTCGATGACGCTTTTTGGAAAAACATGTTCAACGAAATTCTGCAAGGAAAACACTTTTGTTTTGCCAATAAGATCTGCCGCATTGCTGGTATCGGCATTGCTCAAATTGATAACTGCACCGGGCTGGAAAAAATTCACCAGCAGCATACCGATCAATAAACTGGCAAGGGAAGCGGTTATAAACCACAATAAAGCTTTTCCGCCAACGCGCCCAACGGTCTTTAGATCTCCGAGCTTGGCAATTCCCACTACAAGGGTAGAGAATACCAGCGGTGCAATAATCATCTGCACCAGCCGCAGGAAAATAGTAGTAAGAAGTTTTATCTTGTCAGAAAAAGAAGCAATAAAAGCAGGGTCAGCATTCTTGTGTACGATGTAACCAACTACGATACCCAATACCATCGCCAGCAGAATGTAGAGGGTTAACCTGTTCTTTTTCGTCATTTTAGGTGCTTAAGCTTTTGAAAGGAAGGCCGAAAATTCGAAAAATTCCTGAGGCTACCAAAATAATCGGCGGAAATCCGCATCCATACAAAGTTTAGCGGCGGCGAATTAAATAATTATTTATTTTACGGCCGACTAAACAGCTTAACAAAACACAATTAAAACTGATATGAGTTTATTCAGGAAAAAATCCCTGTCCTCCTTGTTGGCGACGGCTGCTGATTCTGAAAAAGGACTAAAACGAACATTGGGAGCTACCAACCTGGTAGCACTTGGAATAGGCGCCATTATTGGCGCCGGTTTGTTTGTACGAACTGCTGCTGCAGCCGGGCAGGCAGCGGGTCCGGGTGTAACTATTTCCTTTATTGTTGCGGCAGTTGGTTGCGCCTTTGCAGGATTATGTTATGCAGAATTTGCTGCCATGATCCCGATTGCCGGTAGTGCGTATGCGTATTCGTATGTTACCATGGGCGAGTTGATTGCCTGGATTATTGGCTGGGCATTGATTATGGAATATGCATTGGGTGCTGCTACGGTTTCTATTGCCTGGAGTGAATATTTAAACAAGTTGCTGGGAGGGCAAATTCCCTACGAATGGTCGCATTCGCCCTTTGAAAGTTATACCGACGCAAGCGGTGTACTTCACCAGGGAATTCTGAATGCACCTGCCTTGATCATTTTATTATTGCTGACCTTGTTACTGATCAAAGGAACCCAGGAATCAGCCATGGTAAACGCCATCATCGTATTTATCAAAGTGGCTATTGTACTGATTTTTATAGCTGTTGGCTGGCAGTTCATCAACCCTGCAAACCATACACCTTACCTGATTCCGGAAGGAACACCGGCATTTACGGATCAGGCCGGTAAAGTAATTGCGGACTATTCCGGAGTATTCAAACACGGATGGGGAGGGGTGCTTGGCGGTGCCGCCATCGTTTTCTTTGCCTTTATTGGCTTTGATGCGGTAAGCACGGCAGCCCAGGAAGCCAAAAATCCGGCCCGTGATATGCCAATCGGAATATTAGGTTCGCTGGCCGTATGTACCATACTTTATATTTTATTTGGCCATGTATTAACCGGCGTAGCTCCCTGGACCGATTTTGTGGACCCTGTTAAAGGACGCGAAGCTTCAGTAGCCTATGCCATTTCTGAATATATGCACGGGTATGAATGGTTATCTACCGCTGTAACGGTGGCTATCCTTGCCGGCTTTTCTTCTGTTATACTGGTAATGTTAATGGGACAAAGCCGTATTTTTTATACCATGAGTAATGATGGGCTTATTCCAAAAGCATTTGGCGATCTGCACCCAAAATTCAAAACCCCCTATAAGGCCAACTGGATCCTGTTCGTATTCGTAGGGCTGTTTGCTGCTTTTGTGCCCGGCCATGTAGCAGGTGACTTAACCAGTTTTGGTACCTTGTTTGCGTTTGTACTGGTAAGTGCAGGTGTTTGGCTGATGCGCAGAAGTGACCCTGCGACCAAACGCCCCTTCCGCACCCCATGGGTACCTTTTGTTCCGATTATGGGAGTGCTGATTTGCAGTGCCATGATCTTTGCCCTGGATGCACAAACTCTCAAAGTAGCCATGCTTTGGATGGTCCTGGGCCTGGTGGTATATTTCCTCTACGGAAAAAAATACTCCAAACTGAATGCTACCGGGCATACACCCGGCGAAATTCTTCCCAAAAAATCTGATTTTGAAGGATAATGATCATTTCCACTAAGCCGATAACCAGGCAGCAATGCCTCAAACCGGTAAGGGATTATTAAAAAAAGAGGCTGTTTTCCTGGGAGAAAACAGCCTCTTTTTTTGAATAGTTTCCCCTTGAAATTTTTCTTTATTGTACCTTTGCCCCCCGAATAATCAGTCAATACAAACCATTAACAGAATACTATGGGTCGCATATTTGAAGTTCGTAAAGCTACCATGTTTGCCCGTTGGGATCGCATGGCAAAACAGTTTACCCGTATCGGTAAGGAAATTGCCATTGCCGTTAAAGCCGGCGGCCCCGACCCCCATACCAACCCTGCCCTTCGGCGCTGTATGCAGAATGCCAAATCTGTAAACATGCCCAAAGACCGGGTAGAAGCAGCTATTAAAAGGGCCCAGGGTAAAGACATGGAAAACTATGAGGAAATCCTATATGAAGGGTATGCCCCGCATGGTGTTGCGGTACTGGTGGAAACTGCTACCGATAACCATGTACGTACCGTAGCTAATGTTAAAGCAGTTTTCAATAAAGGTAACGGCACCCTGGGAAACAGTGGCAGCGTTAGTTTCCAGTTTAAAAAAATGGGGGTATTCAAATTGAAGCCCGAAGGCTTAAACCCGGAAGAAATGGAACTGGAGTTGATTGATTTTGGTTTGGAGGAATTGGGAGAAGGCACCGGCGAAAATGGCGAAGAAGTGCTGGTTGTGCGCTGTGGTTTTACCGATTTTGGGAATATGCAAAAAGCCCTGGAAGAAAGGAACATGACCACGATTAGTGCCGAAGTGGAATGGATTCCGCAGAATACCGTGGAGCTCAGTGAAGACCAGGCGCAGGAAGTACTGAAACTGGTCGACAAACTGGAACAGGACGACGATGTTCAAAAAGTATTTCACAACCTGGCTTAATGCCAGGTTTTTTTGTGGTTATGCGCTTTAATAAGTGTACCTTACTGGTATAAATCCGCCCCTCTCCGCCCCTATTTTCCGCACCATATTCCAAGATTTCATCACCCTTAATCTTTGTATATGGAAGCATTCAATCAACCTTCAGCAGCTGGTCTGAAAAGAGCTGGCCAGTGCCCTCGCAGTAAACAATTCACACTGCCCGTTTTTATCTTATTCCTGCTTTTACCCGCATTTTTACTGGCTCAGTCGCCCAAAATTCCTATTTACCTGGAAGTTACTATGTACAAGGTAAACCAGGGAAAAACGGATGCATATTTAAACCTGGTAAAAAATTACGGCCAGCGCATTCACCAGGCCATGGTGCGGGATAATAAAATCCTTGGCTGGTATTTTTACGAAGTAGTGCTTTCTCCCGTAACTACCGGCAGCTACGATTTTGTAGGCGTAAAAGTGACCACCGGCTTTAGTGATATGATCGACAATTCGCTTTCCCTGAAAGAGTATTATGCAAAAATAAAAGGACCAAAAGATCCCGCATTTGAACAGATCGCATCACAACTGCAGGAATACCGGGTACCGGTAAAAAAAGAGATATTTATTTACAGGGCCGGACTCGATCCCAAAACACCGGTATCGAAATATGTTCAGGTAGACTACATGAAGCCGCTTCCCGGCAAGCGAGACGAATATGTAAAAATGGAGGCGCAGGTCTTTTATCCGATCCACCAGGAAAGAATTAAAATCGGTGCCTTAACGGACTGGGCATTGTATGAAAAATTCCTGCCTTTTGCCCTGCAATCAGAATATGATTTTGTAACAGCTAATTTTTTTGACAACCCACATTCCATTATCGATCCCAAATACGAGGAGGCATTTAATAACATCCCGAACAATATTGATTTTATCCGCTTGAGCGGACAAATCGATCAAACCCGCGCACTGGTAAGAAGTGATATATGGAAATTGGTACTGTATACAGACAAGTGAGCCCGAATGGTGGAAACTGTCCGTTTTATTGCGCCCTTGGTGAGGGCAGTTTCCACCTAAATAGCAGTGACATCATACGAATAACAAAAATCAGCAGAATGCACAGTATATTGATTAGTTCAATGGAAAGCCTGGTTTGCTTTAATAAAAAAAACACGACACCTCCAACGATAGCAGCGGATGCATAAATTTCCTTCCTGAACAGGTAAGGCAGATTATTAAGCACCACATCCCTGATAACACCACCGAAACAACCCGTTATAACACCCAATGAAATACAGATGCCGGGAGGATACCCCCACATCAATCCTTTTTCTATGCCAACCATCGTAAAAAGGCCTAAACCGAGTGCATCAAAAACTGTTAGAACTCTTTCCAGTTTTTTCAGTTTACTGGCAAACAGTAATGCTGAAAATGCAGCAAATAAAATAACGCCGATGGTACTATTATTACTCAGCCAGGCAACCGGCAATCTCCGATTAATATATCGCGAATGGAACCGCCTCCAATGGAGGGAATAAATGCCAGAATGATTACGCCAAAAGGATCAAGTTTCTTTTCCATAGCAGCAAAAGCGCCGGATACAGCAAAACTGAATGTACCCAGCAGATCAATTGCAGATAGGAAATTTAGTTCCATTTTTATTCAGCCATCATTTCTTTCACCAGGTCTATTATATCTTCCAGGTTGGGTTTGCTGAAATAGTCCCCATCACTGGCGTAAGCCGGGCGATGCGGTTGCGCACAAAGCGTTCTTGGAGCAATATCCAGCCAACGGTATCCTCCTTGTTCCTCCATCACTTTATTAAACATATAAGCGGCCGCTCCCCCGGGCACATCTTCATCAATGAATAGTATACGGCTGGTTTTTTTTAGCGACGCAAGAATGGTGTGATTCAGATCAAAAGGAAGAAGGGTTTGTACATCTATTACTTCCGCATCAATTCCAAAATTCGCCAGTTGACTCGCCGCTTCCTGCACAATGCGGAGGGTGGAACCATAGGAAACCAGGGTTATATCCGTTCCTTTACGTAACAGCTCGGGCATACCAAGCGGCACCCTGTACTTCAACAGCTCCTGCGGCAATTTTTCTTTTAACCGATAGCCATTCAGGCATTCAATTACAATTGCCGGATCATTTCCTTCCAATAGTGTATTGTACATGCCAACCGCCTGTACCATATTCCTGGGCACGCAAACATACATACCGCGCAGGGAATTGATGATCATTCCCATGGGCGATCCGCTGTGCCAGATACCTTCCAGCCGATGGCCGCGGGTACGTACTATAAGCGGACAGCTTTGCTTTCCGAATGTTCGGTAATGGGTGGTAGCAACATCATCACTTAAGGGTTGAAGACCATACAACAGGTAATCCAGGTATTGAATTTCTGCTATGGGCCTTAATCCCCTGAAAGCAGCACCGATCCCCTGCCCCATGATAGTTAACTCACGGATGCCGGTATCCGAAATGCGGTCTGCACCATATTTTGCCTGTAAACCGGCAAACCCCTGGTTTACATCCCCGATATAACCTACATCTTCTCCAAAGGCAATTACTTTCGGGTTGCTTGCAAAGAGCTGGTCAAAATATTTATTCAGAATTTCATAACCGTTGGCATTGGGTGCATCAGTTGCATATTGTAAAGTAGTCCCCTGCACTGCGAGGGCCGATTTCGGCCCTTCATTATACAGATGGGTATTATACAACGCCCGGTTTTCTTTTTTTAGTTCCTGGTAATAATCGCGCAGCCAAAAGCCGCTGTCGTGTTTACCGGTTTGCTGAATTATTTTATGCAACCCATTCATTACATCTCTCCTGTTGGGTTCCTTTTCAGCCCGAAGTTTATCGATTTGAGCCTGAATAGCAGCGGCTTTTTCCGGCATTTGCTGGGCGGCACTGGAAGCCAGCTCTATTACACGGGCAACCTGGGCGCGGATTGGCTCCTGGTATATTTTCCAGGCGGTATTTTTGCTATCGCGTACAAATTCCTTAGCTGCAAGTTCTATATCTGCTAATTCTTCTTCGCTACAGAGTGCATTTTCGAGGATCCACTCTTTGAACTTTTTTATACAGTCATAATTTCTTTCCCATTCCAGGCGTTCGGGGCTTTTATACCGTTCATGACTACCCGAAGTGGAATGCCCCTGGGGCTGAGTAATTTCTTCGATGTGAAAAACCGCGGGAATATGGGTATCCCTGATCTTCTGGATGGCGGGCTCCAGTAATTCTACCATGCTGGCATAATCCCATCCTTTTAATTTGTAAATATCAATTCCATTGGTTCCTTCTCGTTGCTGAAAACCTTTAAGCACTTCCGAAATAGACCCTTTGGTAGTTTGCAATTGTTTGGGAACAGAAATACCATACCCATCATCCCACACGAATATGGCCAAGGGGATTTGCATAACGCCAGCAGCATTAACGGCTTCCCAAAAATGCCCTTCAGACGTAGACGCGTCTCCGATGGTACAGAAACAAACCTCATTTCCATTCTGCGATAATTCGGGGAAGGCCTTCAGTGCATCAACTTTTCTAAACAACTTAGAGGCAAATGCCAAACCCACCGCCCGCGGCATCTGAGAGGCAGTGGGTGCCATATCACTGGTTATATTTTTCTGCCGGGCCAGGGGCAACCAGTTACCGTCGGCGTCCGTATTGGGGGTGGCAAAATGCGAATTCATTTGACGGCCGGCGCTGAACGGGTCCTGGTTTACGTCTGGATTGGCATATAATTGGGCAAAAAACTGTTCAATACTGGCCTGTTTGCTTGCAAAAACAAATGTCTGATCTCTGTAATAACCCGCCCTGTAATCCCCTGGTCGGAAGAATTTGGCAGCTGCAATCTGCGCAACTTCCTTTCCATCGCCGAAAATGCCAAATTTGGCCTTACCTGTTAAAACTTCTTTTCTGCCCAGTAAACTGGCTTCCCGGCTTTCACAGGCCAAACGGTAATCACTGAGTACTTCTTCGCGAAAACGGTCGAAACTAAGTTTCTCCGCCGCTAACAGATCGTTTTCAAGCAGATTTTCCATCCGGCAAATCTAAAGGAAATCATCAATGCGAACAACCGTTAGTTTTCACCGGCCGGGGAAAAATCCACCACAATAGCTATATTTGTTTGACGTTTAAAGCGTATGAATTATAAGAAAATCGTTTTCGGGGGAATGCTCCTGCTGGCCGCAGCCTTTACCAGCAAGGCACAGGTGCGGGCAGATGCCCCGCAGGAGCTGCTTCAAATCAAAGAAAGCCATGATTTTGGAGCCATCCGCAAAGGCCGGCCGGTTACTTATGCATTCAGTTTTCAGAATACTGGTTCCGAACCTATAAAACTGGAAAATGTAGCAGCATCCTGCGGTTGTACCACCCCGGTTTGGTCGCCAGCACCGATCGGACCTTGCCAATCGGGCTCCATCACTGTTGGTTATAATGCAGCGGTGGAAGGTCCTTTTGAAAAATCTGTCACCATTATATACAACGGTGGTAAAACAAAAACCATCTATGTTAAAGGTATGGTAGAAAAACCGACACCTACCCTGCCCCCCAACAGTTCGGTTCAATTATTAAAGCAATCCAATTAAACAGTTTATAAATCTATAATTATGAAAAAATTCGCGCTTACCCTATTTGCAGTTGTCATTGGTACCGTTCTTTTTGCACAGGCAAAAAAAGCAGATGAACTGGTAAAATTCCAGGTTGTTAAACACAATTTTGGAAAGATCAAACAAGGCTCTCCTGTTACCTATGATTTTGAATTTACGAATGTAAGTGGCAAACCGGTGGTAATTGAAAGTGCTACCGCCAGTTGCGGATGTACTACCCCAACCTGGCCACAGCAACCTATTGCGCAGGGTAAAGCCAATAAAATCAAAGCCGGTTTTAATGCAGCCGCACCTGGTCCGTTTGACAAAACCGTTTTTGTAAAAGTAGCAGGTGTTGACCAGCCGATGGAACTGAGAATTACAGGCGAAGTACTGTCAGCTGAAGACTACGCCAAGTATGAAACCAGCAAAGACAAAAAAAGTAGTAAATAAATTTCCCGCATACATATTTAATCCCCGCCTAACAGGCGGGGATTTTTTATTTACCTATATTACCATTCTAAAAACAGCGCCATGAACAGTCCGGAATTCCAGGCCTATCTTAACAGCTTACGGGTACAACCAAAGCAAAAAATTTCGTTAAAAAAAGACTTCCTAACCGATTACGATCACAAAGCCATGACCAAGGAAGAAGGCGAGCTTTTGTTGCAGGAAGGCATCCAGAATCTTGCTACCATGCAGGATAAGCTCTATGCCCACAACAGGCATAGTATACTAATTGTATTGCAGGCAATGGATGCTGCAGGTAAGGACGGCGCTATCAAACATGTAATGAGCGGATTAAATCCACAAGGCGTTAATGTGCACAGTTTTAAAACACCGAGTAAAGAAGAACTCGACCACGATTATATCTGGCGCCACGCTAAAGTACTGCCAGGCAGGGGTGAAATTGGTATATTCAATCGCTCACATTATGAAAATGTACTGGTAACAAGAGTACACCCTGAGTATATCCTGGCAGAAAATATTCCAGGCATTGAAAAGATAGAAGATATTACCCCCTCTTTTTGGGAAAAGCGCTTCAAACAAATCAATCGGTTTGAAAAAAACATTACCCAAAACGGAACCATTGTCTTAAAATTTTTCCTGCATGTATCGAAAAAAGAACAAAAAAAACGTTTCCTGGAACGGATTGATAATCCTACCAAGAATTGGAAATTTTCCAGCGCTGATGTAAACGAGCGGGCGTATTGGAGCAAGTACATGGAAGCCTATGAAGAAATGTTATCTGCCACATCAAAAGAACAGGCACCCTGGTTTGTATTGCCCGCCGACGACAAATGGTTTACCCGGCTTTGCATGGCCGCTATAATAGCCAGTGAGTTTAATAAACTGGATCCTACCTACCCCGAGCTCGACGAAAAACAACGGAATGATCTGCAGGCTATGCGGGAAAAATTAATGAAGGAAGAGAACGGGGAATAAAATTCAGCCCCTTGCTTATATCTTTGTAATATGTTACAGATCAGCCAAAGAGGTCAGGCAATGCCCGCTTCCCCCATCCGGAAACTGGTTCCATTTGCCGAAGCTGCCAAAAAAAAAGGAACAAAAGTCTACCATCTCAATATCGGGCAACCTGATATTGAAACGCCTTCCATCATGTTTGATGCCGTAAAAAACGCATCTATCAAAGTATTGGAATACAGCCATAGTGCAGGCAATGAATCCTACCGGCGGAAACTGGTTGACTACTATGCGAAAGTAGGGGTGAACGTAAATCATAACCAGATCATTGTAACAACCGGGGGTTCGGAAGCTATTCAATTTGGATTTTTAGCCTGCCTGGACGCCGGTGATGAAGTAATCATACCCGAACCATTTTACGCCAATTACAATGGCTTTGCCGTAGCTGCCGGTGTAACTGTAAAACCTATAACTGCCAGCATAGAAACCGGCTTTGCATTGCCTTCTATGGATGCGTTTGAACAAGCAATTACTCCCCGTACCCGTGCCATCGTTATCTGTAATCCCAATAACCCAACCGGCTATTTATACAGCAGGGAGGAACTGGATGTATTAAAATCGATCCTACTCAAACACCAGCTCTTCCTTTTTTCTGACGAAGCCTACCGGGAGTTCTGTTATACAGGCAGGCATTTCAGCGCCCTGCAACTGGAAGGTGTGGATGAGCATGTTATTTTAATGGATACCGTATCCAAAAGATACAGTGCCTGCGGTGCAAGAATTGGTGCATTCGTAACAAGAAACCAGCAAGTGCTGGATACTGCTACGAAATTTGCCCAGGCCCGGTTAAGTCCACCGGGATTTGGCCAGATTGCCTCCGAGGCAGCCATCGACCTTCCGGATAGTTATTTTGATGAACCCAAGGCCGAATACCTGAAAAGAAGAGATATTCTGGTAAGCCGCTTAAATGCAATGCCAGGCGTGTTTTGTCCCAACCCGGGTGGGGCATTTTATGCAATTGCCCGCTTACCCATTGACGATGCTGATCAATTCTGTCAATGGCTGCTTGAAAGCTTTTCTTACCAAAACCAAACGGTAATGCTTGCGCCTGCAACCGGCTTTTATGGAACACCCGGCTTAGGAAAAAACGAAGTTCGATTGGCCTATGTTTTGAATACAACTGCTATAAATGCGGCCATGGATTGCCTGGAACAGGCAATCCGGGAGTATCCTGGCCGAACGATTTAATCAAAACAATTTTTCCTGTGGAGGCGTAGCCCCGGCCATACGTATATAGGCGGTAGTTTGTCCCCGGTGGTGGGTTTGGTGTTCAAATGCTTTTGAAAGCGCTACTTCCTTGGTCATATCAAAGCTATTGAACAGTTTGGTAGATGCTTTCAGTTGCTCGGGAGTCATTTTGCGAATATTATCAATCACAAAATCATAACCGGCCAATACAAGCCTGGTCACATTTTCCTTTGATTTATCGCTTTGTTTTTCCAGGCTAACTTCTCCTATCGGGCTGGCAACACCGCTAATCTGGGCAATAAGCATGTAATTAGCATCGGACAAGTGCAGCATCTGGTCTGCAAAAGACCGCATTTCTGGCGTGGGCTTGGATGCATAAGCCGCCGCAGGCATAGCATCGAGGTATTCTTTGGTATAGGCTTTCGCACGCTCCCAGTCCTTCACGATCTGATCAATGGATTGCTGGGCCTGTGTAAAAC
>NZ_LUKG01000039.1:13540-15827 GCF_001601815.1 Flavihumibacter sp. CACIAM 22H1 | reverse complement strand
GTGTAAAACCATGCAGACCAATAAGCAGGCAAAAAACCAGTAAAAATTTGCGGGTATTCATATAATCATTTTTTATTATTGAAAAGTTCGGACTATTTATTTAATGCGTCGCTTTTTTTCCTGATTACATGCCAGCTTTTTTTCCGGGCATAAAAAAGCCCGGATTACCGGGCTTAAAGTAGCGAGGAGCGGACTTGAACCGCCGACCTTCGGGTTATGAATCCGATGCTCTAACCAGCTGAGCTACCTCGCCTTTTGAAGCAAAATAGCCTCAAATGGAGCGCAAAAATAGAGGTTTACAGGATACCTGCAAAATTATTTCACCCGTACCAGCTTCTCTATATTTATATGGTCCACGCCCAGGGCTTCCACTTTTTCTACACCAGTAGTGGTAAGTGTGTCACCTGCAATTGTATAGGCAAGTACAAATTCACCGCCCTCCCATTCACGGATATTGAAATAATCAAGGTATTCTGTGTAAGTACTATCGCCTATTCTTACCCTGCCACCACCGGCAGCATAAGAGGCAAGGCTGTCTTTGCCTTTGTTTAGATCGTGCCGTAGAAATGAAAAATGTGTAGGACTGATAATCTTGATCATCTCCTGGCCAATGGTATAATCCGTAACCACTGTATCCTTCCCTTTTATGGTAGTACCGGATACTAATTTCCAGGTTCCGATTAAGGGAGAAGACTTGGTTACGGAAGTTTCCAGTTCCTGCTTATTACCAGCCGGTGCGGTGCAGGCATTCAGAAAAGATCCCACCAGTATAAACACCCATACATTAAAGCGCATAAAATCAATTAAATGGATAAGAAACTGCAAAATACGCTTTCCTTTTTCTTATCGATTCGCTATATACAGTTTTCTCAATACAGACAGCTTGGCGCTATCACCTGCAATTGATTCTGCGGAAAAAGGCATAACCCCCGAGGACGGGTACTTCAGCGCTGCTCTCAGCACCGTATCAAAAGATGCCGCGCTTAATTTCGAGGGTTGATCATTCCCCTGTACAATAGGCCAGAATTTTGGAGCCGAAATCCCCCCGGCCCAGGGCTGCTGCCCCAGCCAGGCCATGTAATCAGCCACCCAGCTCACCGGGCGATTTTTCATCTGATGAAACAACATAGGCGATAATACATCCGCCACCGTTGCCAGTGCCGGCAAATCAATGCCAAGGTTTTTATACAAGGCACCCTTATGTTCATGTGGCAACCAGCCACAATGAAAAATTCCCATCATTAGGCTGTCTGAATCTGCCTGGATAACCTGCTTTAACGTGGTGGCCCAATCCAACAAAACGGCAGAACGCCATTTGCGCCAAAGTGAATCCTGCTCTGCCAGGATCCATGCAGCCCTGTCGGACGTGGAACTGCCCGGCACCCGGAGCGCCCCATATTGCTCAAACAAACCGATGCAACGGTTACAAAAACAGGTTTCCGGTAAAATCGGAGCAGGCGTTTCAAATTGCGCATGCCAGTGAAAATAGTCGAGAAAAATCCCGTCTACCGAGTAGTCGGTTAGAATGCCCGACAACTCCCTTACCCGGTGGTTTTTAAACGCCGTATCCGTTGGGCAAATACCCATGAACCAATCTGCCGGCTCTGCCCGCTCACCGCTTGCAGTAATAGGCCAGGCTTCGGGATGCGCTTGCAGGTAAGTTTTCCCATTTAACACCGGAAATTCAACAAAAACCTTTACCTGCTCTGCTCGGGCGAGTTTTACAAATTCCGGCGACAATGATATTGCCCGCACAAATACGGCATTAATACCCAGCCCCGGAAAATCATAGCCCGCCTCCCAAAGCGCCGCAGGGTTTCCATACACACCTTTGATAAGATCCGGCTGCTGCACCGATGTACCGGCACCGGAACAGGAAACCAGCAACACCATAAAAAACAGTCGGTTACGCAATAAAGGCCCTGTAATATACCCGGAAAAAGACATGCTTAAAGGTAAGCATTCTAACCGCTGATAACCGCCTGCTACACTTAAGAAACGGGCTTCCATTCCATAAAATATAGATTCCGTACCTTTGTAAAATGTGGTTTAAAGACGATCCGGCATTCCATACGCTTTACCCGGTTGAGTTGTGTCAAATGGCAAGGCGCCATTGGACACCGCTGCTGGTAGCCCGGAAAGCTGCCAGATTCCTGGTTACAGCAGCCGGAGATCGAGTTTTGGATATTGGCAGCGGAGCCGGTAAGTTTTGCCTGGCAGCAGCCAAAGAATGCCCGCAGGGGCAGTTTACCGGCATTGAGCAACGCGATTACCTGGTGGGCTATGC
>NZ_LUKG01000039.1:0-13129 GCF_001601815.1 Flavihumibacter sp. CACIAM 22H1 | reverse complement strand
GGAATATTACTGAATTGAATTTCAAGGACTTCGATCATTTTTATTTCTACAATTCCTTCTACGAGCATATCGTTGACACTGAAAAAATAGACGATAAAATTTCTTTTTCCAGCGATTTATTTAACTATTACAGTCATTATCTTTATAAACAATTGTGCAAAGCCCCTGAAGGTACCCGTCTGGTTACCTACCACAGTCTGGAAACTGAGATTCCTCCTTCCTTCCAACTGGTAGCCACAGAAATAAACGATCAATTAAAATTTTGGGTTAAACTGTAAAACCTATTGGTACAATTATGGCTAAAAACTTGGACGATTACAGGTGTAAACTGATTAGTAAAATTTTGCAGGCTCCGACAACCGATCACGTAAGCCGTTTTTTCAATGCTGCTATTAAAAGCCTGAAAGAACATAAGGTAAATGGCTACGTAACAAAACGCTTCCTCGACAAAATTGAACTGGAACTAGACAGCATTCAGCCAAATGAGCTGAACCACCAGCAACTTAGGAACCGGGAAAAAGCCTATCAACTTACGGCTGCCTGCAAAACTCTATTATTTCCTACGGCGTCGGTTCCACTTATTGCCTAACCCGTCAGCAACAATTGCCTTTACCGCCGCAGGTAAATTTTCCGGATAAGTCCCCTAATACCGAGGGGTCTCCCAATACCGGGAAGCCTTTGGAAACCCATCTTTCCAGGCCATTTCTCATATTGGCCAGGAGCTTTGTATCAAAGCCCAGCTGAATTAAAACCGTTGCCGCCTGATGGCTCTTTGATCCATTCCAGCAAACCAGCACCAGTTCCTGGTCTGCAGGCAACTCCCTGAAACGCTGAAGCAGTTCCCGCAAGGGCATATGTATTATTCTGTCCACATTAAAGCTCAACTGCTTCAACTCAAACGCTTCGCGCACATCTACCAGCCACGCACCTCGCTTCATCCATACCCTGGATTGTGTAGGGCAAATTTCCTGTACCATAACTATTTCCTGATTGGATCATTAATTGAATGACTACACAAAAAAGCATAAATCAACCCTCAAATTAGCTGAGCAGTATCATCTCCTCTACTGATTTGGCTCCTTCCTGGTTATATCTACCCGCAGCACTCTTACACAAAAGTGTAATAGACAGGTTTCGGCCTAGGTATATTTTTGTAGATACCATTAGATGGTATAAAATATTGTTTTACGATCAAACATCCATTATTTATGAAATGCGTTCTTTTACTCGCTACTTTAATTACCTGCATGGAACTGCATGCACAACAGGTTGGAATTAATACAACGCAACCACAGTCTACCCTGGATATAACAGGACAGCCGACCGTTACCAATACCCCGGACGGAATTATTCCACCCCGTTTAACCCGGGCCCAGTTAATTGCCAAAACCGCCTACGGGCTTAATCAACAGGGCACTGTTGTTTATGTAACTGATCTTAGCGGAACGCTTAATACCGCTACAAAAGATGTGGTGCATACCGGCTTGTATGTTTTTAACGGCACCAAATGGAATCCACTCCAAAAAAAAATGATGGGGTTTTCAGCTACCAAAAACAACAGCTACTCTGTAACTGCGTTTGTTGATCACCAGCTACAATTTACGGCAGAAGAATTTGACCCCTATAATTGGTTCAATACAACCAATAACAGGTTTCAGCCAAATATTGCCGGTTATTATTATATCAATGCCAATGCAAGTGTATACTCGATATCCAGTGCATTGCGCATACTTATGATTAGGAAAAATGGCGTCAGGTTTAAACAAGGCAGCAGCAGTTATACCAGCCCAGTGGCTATTTCTGTTAGTGTACTGGTTTACCTGAATGGCACTACAGACTATCTTGATTTGGCCATCTATTCTACCACCGATTACACAGCAACCGCTACTCCAGCTGAAACCTATTTCCAGGCATATTATATAGGAGACTAAGGTTCCTTTTAAAATTCAAGTACCATGAAAAGCCAGATAATTACTGCAGGCCTGTTCCTGCTTATCGTAAACGGTTTATCCGCGCAATATGAATTCTATAACAACAATGCCACCGTTCATATTGGCAATACCGCCACCCTGTTCGTAAAAGGCAGCTTTACAAATGCAGGAACCACGCCCCTTTTCGATAATAACGGAACCCTTCAGATAACCGGTAATATTCAGAATAGCCAGGTTTTTTCAAACCACAAAGGCTCCCTTGTTCTACAAGGTAATGCAGTGCAAACAGTGAATGGTACAGCTGCCTGGCGTTGTCAACACCTTACCATCAACAATGGAAATACCCTGCACCTGAACACCCCCCTTGAAGTGTCGGGTACTGCCCAGTTTATCAGTGGCATAGTAACAACCTTGTCAAAAGATCATCCCCTTTTATTTACGGCAACCGGCAACCACAGCTCCGCGTCTGACCAGAGCCATGTAAACGGGTTTGTTGTAAAACTCGGAACCGGTGTATTCAGTTACCCGGTAGGTGATGGAATAAAACTTCAGAAAATTGATATCAATTCAAGCATCAATTCCAATGGAATGCGCGTACAATACCTGCCTTCCGATGCAGGCATCCTTCCTTTCGGACCCGGAGGAGCCGGTGCTAACCTATTGAAGTACTACAATGAAGCAGAACACTGGAATGTGGAGCCCCTGGGCACTGCTACCGGAAAACTTACGCTTTATTGGGATGACTACAACAATGCCGGAATTGCATCCATAGCTGATGTACGGGTTGCACACAAAACGAATACACACTGGCTGAATGAAGATGCCACTGCTGTTAGTGGAACCATTTTTGCTGGTTCCGTTACAAGTGGCACCATTAGCAATTGGAGTCCTTTTACACTGGGTAGTATTTCATCCAACAGCACTTTACCCCTTGTATGGATCTCTTTCCAGGGTAGACTTACAGCCAATAAAAATGCCCAGCTCAACTGGTCTGTAAACGAATACCAGGTGGCTGGTTACTCGGTAGAAAAAAGCACGGACGGCCGGAGTTTTAAAACAATCGCTCAATTACAAGGCAAAGGTGATGGTACAAATTCTTATAGTTTTCTGGACCATAGCCTGGAAGAAGAACCGGTTTTTTATAAAATAAAACAAACGGACCAGGATGGCCGGTTCAGTTATTCACCCGCAATACAGCTTCGGCCCTTCACCGTTTCTAACAGCCAACCCGTTGTATATCCGAATCCTTTTAACGCAGGCTTTACGGTAACCACTAATAAGGCAGAAAAACTGCGGTTGTTGGGCAGTGATGGAAAACTGCTGCAACAATACCAGCTACAGGCCGGAACCAACTACCTGCCGGCTGCCACCCTTTGCAGGGGTCATTATTTACTACAGTTTGAAAACGGCAAAATCATCCAGGTTACCAAACAATAACCAACCCAGCATGCTGTAGAACTATAAAATACGGAAAAAGTATAGTGGTCGGGGGCGGTAGAAGCCCTATATGCTCATAAGCAAGGCTAGGGCCCATACGTTTGTACCAGGCAATTGATTGTCTAAAAAATCGGTTCGGCGCAACGGTTACTGAACATGCAGCCGGTCAAAGGAAAACCGTTTGCCCCAAAGCTTCGCTTCCAGGTTCAGTCCCAAAATCCCGATAAACAAACAGCCGGCAGCCAGCAACAGCAACTCATTGGTATGCGGAATGGCCCAATAAAACATCGCAGAAACACCCTGTGCCATCAGCGTTAATTCTGTTAATACTATACCGAAAATAAATAACCAGCACCAGTTAGAAAGCCTGCCTCCGATTAGTGGTAATAATTTTTTTTCTATCATCCAGCCCAATAAAAACAGGCTTACAAAACCCAATAGCACCAGATGCAGATAACCGATTACAACAGGTCGGTAAGCGAAGGCGAAACTGCTTAAACCAGGCAACACCGACAAGCTCTGCAAAAGAACTTTTATACAAAAAGCCAGTAGAGACAGCAACCAGATCTGACGCAGGCCGCCGGACCTGACCGAAGCTTTAACCACCGGGTAAAGTATCCGCACTAACCACACCACCAGTATGGGCTGAACCAATGCTGCAAAAAGGGCGGCCCCGTTCATCCAGGAAGGCAGCCGCATCCACAATGCCGATAAAAAATAGGCTGGTATAGACACCCATGCCAGCAACTGCACAGGTGTCTTCAGCACTCCCTGCAACCCAACAGGCAGGCGGGAGAATAGCAATGCTAAAACAGCAAACAAAAACCAGCCATTGTACTGAAAATGAAGATAGAAATAAACTGCCCCAAAATACAGCTCTGCTTTGTTTATATGGTTGGCCATAAGCCAGGCCAGGTAAAAGGTTCCAAAGGAAGAAAGTACCAGAAAAACAACCGACCAACGGCTAAGTAAAAGGATCAATTCACCGGCCAGCCTTAGTCCATTTTCCTTCCACAACACCATCGCAAACCACCAACCCACCACTACGGAAGCAGTAGAAAAAAAAATCGACACGGCACCATAGCCCTGAAAGGGAAAACTCAGCAGCATTCCATAGGCACTGATCGAAAATAAACCCAGGATCCTATTGTATTTTTTAGCTTTTTCTTCGGGCAATAACCCTACCAGCGCACTCATCAA
This sequence comes from Flavihumibacter sp. CACIAM 22H1, assembly GCF_001601815.1. GTDB lineage: Bacteria > Bacteroidota > Bacteroidia > Chitinophagales > Chitinophagaceae > Flavihumibacter. Next base: position 8,561 of record NZ_LUKG01000039.1, on the reverse strand, counting down.
AAACAGGCTGATCCACCCGGCAAAAGCGAAATGAGAATGTGCATGGAGCAGGTTTTTATGGTGTATCCAGGGAAGCGGAAACAATATCTTTATACGCAATAATAACCCGGCCAATGCCACCAGTAACAGGTTCAACAAAGCCAGTCTTATCCATTTGGAAGCCGTTGCATTCATACCGGTTTTTACTACAAAAAAACTGCGGGCATAGTAAAGAAAAGATGATCAGAATCAGGTTTGTCTAATAAAAAACCTTACCTCGCTGAATGGTTAGCCGACCCCGTTCATGCAAGGTACGAATGGTGCGGATCACCGTCTCCACTCTTAACCCGGTCATATCGGCCAGTTGCTGGCGGGTCAGGTGCAGCTTACAGGGTTTCTGTTCAATTCCCCGCATCCTTTTATAATAATTCAACATAGTGGAAATCCGTTGCTCCGGGTTATTATATGCAAGCTCACGAAGGGTTAAAAATTTAAACCTCAGTCTTGTCACTAATAAATTGGAGAATTTAAAATGTATATCAAAATTAGTACGGATCATCTGATGAAAATTAGACTTGTGCAAACGCAGTAATACACAATCTTCATCAGCAATAGCAGTGGCCGCATAGGGAAGATCATCAAACAAGGGAAGTTCACCAAAACATTCACCTGGTTCAATCATTACCTGAATAAATTCCCTGCCATCTTCATTGATATTCACCCAACGAATCCTGCCTTCAATTAACTGGTAATAAAAAAAAGCAGCAGCCCCTTCCAGAAATACAGGGTCTCCCTTATCTACTTTTTTATAAGTAGCTCCATAGCTTAACAGGGTTTCCTCCGGAATAATAGGTGTTGACAGCATGGGCTTACATTTTGTTCAACAAATCTATCCAGGCCTTAAACAAAGAAGTATGATAAATATACAGAAATCACCTGAATTTAGGCCGGCTCCTTCTGACTCCGATCACGGTATTATATGATTTTCATCAGGTTATACTGATTCGAGCCCAATTATGACTTCAATCATAATTGTCGGCTCACAGCACTGCTAACATTGCACCATAATCATTTGTCAATAAAACTATTCACCATGAAAAAGCTCGTTCTCCTCGCCTGTATTGCAGCCCTGATTTATGCCTGCGGCAGTGGTACTGAACAAAAAGACCAGCCCGCCGATGCACCTGCTGGTTCAGCCGATGCCAGCGCTGCCCCGGCAGACAACCCCGATGGTGTGGGAAAATTCAAGAATGTACAGATTCCGGAAAAGCTGGATGCTGCTATGGCCCAAAAAGGAGAATCGGTCTATGATGTAAAATGCTCGTCCTGCCACAAATTAACCGATGAAAAACTGGTTGGTCCGGGTTGGAAAGGCGTAACCCAGCGCAATTCCGCCGCCTGGATCATGAATTTCGTAACCAATGTGGACGAGATGCTGAACACCGATCCCAAAGCCCAGGCACAGCTCGAAATCTGCCTGGTTCGAATGCCGAATCAAAACCTTACCGATGAGGATGCGCGCCATATTTACGAGTTCATGCGCAAAAATGATGGAGTACAGTAAACCAATCAACCCTAAAATAGATACAATGAATGCTTTCATCAAATTCAGCCTTGGAGCCGCCGCCTTACTGGCTGTTGGCATCCAGGCCTGTAAACCCAAAAACACCAGTTCAGCGGTTAGTGGTGATGCTGCCGTTAAAGCCTATGTGCCACCCGGTAAATACGACGAGTTCTACAATTTTGTGTCGGGTGGGTTCAGCGGACAAATGAGCGTTTACGGGCTGCCCAGTGGACGCCTGTTCCGGGTTATTCCTGTTTTTTCCGTAGATCCGGAAAAAGGCTGGGGCTATTCAGAAGAAACCAAACCCATGTTAATGACTTCACATGGATTTGTTCCCTGGGATGATCTACACCACACAGAGCTCTCTCAAACAAACGGAGAAATTGATGGTCGCTGGGTTTTTGGAAATGCCAATAACACGCCCCGTGTAGCCAGGATCGATCTAAAAACCTTCCGTACCGCGGAAATTATTGAGCTGCCTAACAGTGCGGGCAACCACTCCTCTCCTTTTATTACAGAAAACACCGAATATGTGGTTGCTGGCACCCGTTTTAGCATACCGGTTGATTATTCCAATGGCGATGTACCTATCAGCACCTACAAACAAAATTTCAAAGGCACCATCAGTTTTATCAGTGTGGGCAAAGAAAACGGGAAGATGGATATTGCTTTCCAACTGCTTCTGCCCGGTGTAAACTTTGATCTGAGCCATGCCGGAAAAGGCCCCAGCCATGGTTGGTTTTTCTTCTCCTGTTACAACAGTGAACAGGCTAATACCCTCCTGGAAGTAAATGCCTCCCAGCGCGATAAAGATTTTATCCTGGCCGTTAACTGGAAAAAAGCCGAGGAATACCTGAAAGCAGGTAAAGGCAAAAAAGAGAAAGTGCGTTATTCCCGAAATACCTGGGATGAAACCACGCATAGCGGAAAACACGAAATCCTGGAAGAAGTAACCGTACTGGATGCCGTGGCCCTTAAAGATATCTGTTACCTGATTCCCTGCCCCAAATCGCCCCATGGTTGCGATGTTGACCCAACCGGAGAATACATTGTTGGCTCGGGCAAACTGGCCGCATTAATTCCTGTTTTCTCTTATACAAAAATGCAGAAAGCTATTGCCGACAAAAAATTTGAAGGAGACTATGAAGGCATACCTGTAATCAAATACGAAGAGGCTTTATACGGAGAAGTGCAGAAACCCGGCCTCGGCCCCCTGCATACCGAGTTTGATGGTAAAGGCAATGCGTACACTTCATTTTTTGTTTCTTCTGAAATTGTTAAGTGGAATATCAAAGACCTGAAAGTACTGGATCGGGCACCTACCTTTTATTCCATCGGGCACCTATCCATCCCTGGCGGAGACAGTAAAAAACCGAATGCTAAATACGTAGTGGGCTACAATAAAATAACCAAAGACCGTTATCTGCCTACCGGTCCTGAACTGGCACAAAGTGCCCAGATCTATGATATCAGTGGTGATAAAATGCAACTCATCAATGATTTTCCTACTATTGGTGAACCACATTACGCACAGTCCGTTGCGGCTGATTTGATCAGTAAAAATTCTCTTAAGATTTTCAAAATTGAAGAAAATCATCACCCCTATGTAGCCAAAGGTGAAAAAGAAAGTAAAGTGGTGCGCGATGGAAATAAAATACATGTTTACATTACGTCTATCCGCTCGCACTTTTCACCGGATAACATCGAAGGCGTAAAAGTAGGCGATGAAGTGTATTTCCATGTAACCAATTTAGAGCAGGATTGGGATGTGCCGCATGGTTTTGCAGTAAAAGGCGCCAATAATGCAGAATTACTGATTATGCCCGGCGAAACCCAAACACTTAAATGGATACCAGAAAAAACCGGCATCTACCCGATTTACTGTACAGATTTCTGTAGTGCATTGCACCAGGAAATGTCGGGTTATGTTCGCGTAAGTCCGAAAGGGTCTTCTGTTCCGCTAAGCTTTAGTCTTGGTAAAAACAGTTCCGATCCAACTTCTAAAGAGAATAACAGTAACGCACAATAATACCTGAAAGGGCAGGCATGCCTGCCCTTTCTTCAAATTAACTGGCATGAAATCAAGCTTAGCTCCTTCCACCCGAATCATCAGCCTGGTAACCGCTATTGCTGTAGGATTGGTTTTCTTTCTGCCCATCTGGCGGATTGATCTGATTGCACCTCAATATCCGGAGGGACTATACCTGCAGATTTATGCTGCTAAACTGGGTGGTGATGTAGATGTCATAAATGGACTGAACCACTATATCGGCATGAACCATATCCATGAAAAAGACTTTGTTGAGTTCCAGGTACTGCCCTATCTTATTTTGGTTCTTGCAGGATTTGGTCTACTAACTACAATCATTAACCGAAAATGGTTCTATTTCACCTGGTTTGGCTGCCTGCTGGCTTTTGGTGTACTTGCTATGGTTGATTTTTATCGCTGGCTTTATAATTATGGCCATAACCTGGATCCGTCGGCAGCCATAAAAGTACCCGGGCAATCTTACCAGCCGCCTTTGATCGGGTATAAACAGTTATTAAATTTTGGCGCCTATTCCATGCCCGATACAGGTGGATGGATTTTTATCGGTGCAGGACTTTTGTTAGTGATAGGTGCCTGGGTAGAGATCAAACGAAGCAGGAAAGCAGGAACTTCCTATACATTCCTATTCCCCTTACTTACTATCCCCTTTTTACTGAAGGGCTGTTCTGCTTCTCCTGAAACCATTCCCTATGGAAAACAATCCTGCCAGTATTGCAAAATGACCCTATTGGAAAAACAGTTCGGTACAGAATTAGTTGCTGCTACAGGGAAAGCCTATTTCTTTGACGACATTACCTGCCTGCAGGCCTATATACGTGAAGGCCAGCCGGGCAGCTCCGGCAATTACCAGGTATTTATGAGTGATTATAAGAATGCAGACAAGCTGCTTAATTTAAACCAGGCCTTCCTTTATAAATCACCCGAACTTAAAGGCCCCATGGGCGGCACCATTGCCGCTTTTGAATCGGAGCAGGCACGCACTGAATTCAGTAAAACAAAACCGGGGCAGAATAGCTCCTGGAAAGAACAGCTTCAGCCATGATCCGTCTGCTTTTACTATACATACTTACAGTGACTGCCGGTGCTGCACGGGCCGCCATTCACCTGGTTAAAGCTGGCGAATCCATTCAGGCAGCTATTAATAAAGCACAACCTGGCGACCTTATCAAAGTGTACCCAGGCACCTTTCGCGAAAAAGGAATACAGATCAATAAACCGCTGGTGCTGATGGGGGTAGACTACCCGGTGCTGGATGGAGAAAAAAAATACGAAATCCTCACTATTACGGCCGATCATGTAGTGGTACAAGGTTTTGAACTGATTCGTTCCGGCTACAGCAGCATGAATGAACTGGCCGCCATTCGAATAAAGGAAGCCGCTTATGTAGGCATTCGGAATAATCGCCTGAACGAAAATTTTTTTGGAATATATTGCCAGCATGCCCGCTATGCATTCATCGCCAATAACCGGATTGTCAGCAATGGCAGCAGTGAGCTTGAAGCAGGAAATGGGATACATGCCTGGAAGAGTGACCATCTTGTTATTCAACAAAACAACATCACCGGGCACCGCGATGGCATTTACTTTGAATTCGTAACAGAATCAACCATAGCCCATAATACCAGCCATAAAAATATCCGGTATGGACTTCATTTTATGTTTTCGCACCAGGATATTTATACCAATAATACATTTAGCGAAAATGGTGCCGGGGTAGCAGTAATGTACAGCAGGCAGGTAACCATGTACCACAACCGTTTTATTGATAATTGGGGAAGTGCTGCCTATGGAATTCTGCTGAAAGAAATTTCCGACAGCAAAGCCGCTTTTAATGAATTTTCCCGAAATACGGCAGCAATTTATATGGAGGGTTCAAGCCGGCTAAATATATATGCCAACCGATTTAATCAGAATGGATATGGCATACGCATTCAGGCATCCTGCGACAACAACAATATTTCAAAAAACAATTTCATTGCCAACAGTTTTGATATTGCTACCAATGGCAGCCTGGTTTTAAATTCCTTTGATGGCAATTACTGGGACAAATACGAAGGCTACGATTTAAACAAGGATGGAATCGGGGATGTTCCCTATCGCCCGCTCAGCCTATTTGCGCTTATTGTGGAACGCAATAACAGTTCGATGATGTTGTTCCGGAGCCCCATGGTAGGATTACTTGAACGGGCGGAAAAAATAATGCCTGGTATAACACCTGAGCAGCTAAAGGACAACAAACCACAAATGAAACCTTTACCATTATGATCATTGCTACCAATGTGCAGAAGAAATTCGGCCGGCTGGTTGCCCTGGACCGCATTAGTTTAAGTTGCAACAAAGGACAAACCATTGCACTTATCGGACCTAACGGATCGGGCAAAACAACATTTATAAAATGCCTATTAGGCATGGTACTTCCTGATAGTGGTTTTATTACCATTAACCAGCAAAACATTCATCAGAACTGGCAATACCGCCAACAGATCGGTTACATGCCACAGATCAGCCGTTTTCCCGACAATATGCGTATTGAACAGGTCCTGGATATGGTACGTGATATCCGGTACCAGCCAGGGCAGCAACTTGACGAGGAATTGATTGAGGCATTTGAATTAAAGCGACAATTTGGTAAAAGAATGCGGACCCTCTCCGGCGGAACCCGTCAAAAAGTAAGTGCCTGCCTGGCATTTTTATTCAATCCGGCCATATTGATCCTGGATGAACCTACCGCCGGGCTCGATCCGGTTGCCAGCGAGGTACTGAAAAATAAAATAGCCACCGAAAAAGCTAAAGGAAAACTAACCCTTATAACCTCCCATGTATTAAGTGACCTAGATGACCTGGTTTCAGAAATCATTTACCTGCAGGACGGGAAGCTTCGTTTCCATGAATCGGTTAGCCGATTACAGGAAAAAACCGGTGAAGCTAAATTGAATAAAGTGATGGCCCGGATCATGCTTCAAAAAACAGCCCAGTCATGAAAAAATAATCAATTACAGCCTCCTTGATATATTGCGGAATCGCATTATACTGGCTTATACAATTTTACTGGCGCTGGTTACTATCAGCTTGTTTGCGTTGGAAGACAACCCGGCCAAAGCAATTATGAGCCTGCTTAATATAGGCATCTTAATTGTTCCGCTCGTAAGTAGTATATTCTGTACCATTTACCTATATAATAGCGCTGAATTCATAGAACTTCTTGTGGCGCAACCCATCAGACGATCTCGCTTGTTATGGGGTGTTTATCTCGGAATGATTACGGCCCTGTTAATTGCCCTTCTGGCAGGTATCGGACTGCCGCTGCTTCTGCTTCACCCGGCAGCAACCTCCCTGAACCTCTTTTTTATAAGTTGTTCATTAACCATTGTATTTGCTTCCCTGGCCACTTTATCGGCAGTACTCACAAGAGACAAAGCAAAAGGAATTGGTTTGTGTTTATTGCTATGGTTTTACTTTACATTTATTTTTGATGGGCTGGTATTGCTGGTTCTTTTTCAATTTGCTGATTACCCGCTAGATACTGCCATGATTGGAATGAGTATGCTCAATCCGATTGATATGGCCAGGATAGGCATGTTGCTGCAGTTAGACATATCAGCTATGATGGGTTTAACCGGCGCATTATTCCAGGACTTCTTTGGTACCGGCACCGGTTTCTTCCTCATTGTATTGGTAATGATTGTTTGGATGGCTTTTCCTATTTTGCTGGCAGTTCGGCGATTCAACCATAAAGATTTATAAACTGTACCAAAATGAAAAAAGACATTTCCGGCAGAGCTGATATAGAACTTCTGATTAATACTTTTTACGACCGGGTTAAAACCAATGAACGCATCGGGCATTTTTTTACCGTAGATAAAAAAATTGACTGGGCGGTGCATCTTCCTATTATGTATAATTTCTGGGAAAACATTCTTTTTTATACCGGTTTATACAATGGTAATCCTATGGCTGTTCACAAACAATTGCACCAGGAATATCCTTTGAGCAAAGAAGATTTTGCGGAATGGATCCGGGTTTTCAAACAAACCTGCAATGATTTATTCGAGGGCGATAATTCTGCCCTTATACAACAACGAGCGCAATCAATTGCGCTCGTTATGGAAGGTAAAATTGTTTCGCCTCATTTCTGAGGAGGCAGTAATACTTCATCTATTACATGAATGATTCCGTTACTGGCGGCAACACTGGCAAGAATAGTGGCTTTTTCGTTCACCTGTACCTTACCATCCTTAACGCGGAGCGTAATATTATCTCCATTGGCTTGTCCAAGTACCTGCCCGTCATTCATTAAATCTGTTTTAATTACTCCAACATAAACATGGTATTGCAGAATATTTTCCAATGCCGACTTATTTTCCGGCTGCAATAGTTTTTCCAGTGTTCCGGCGGGTAATTTTTCAAAAGCTGCGTTGGTGGGGGCAAATACCGTAAAAGGGCCGGCATTGGATAATACGTCTACCAGCCCGGCAGCCTGTACAGCTTTTACAAGGGTGGAATGATCTGCACTTCCAATAGCCACTTTAACGATATCTTTTTGTGAATCATCGTCTTTAACAGCCGACTGTCCGCCGGCAGCAGCCGTACCCGTAGATTCGGCTGGAGCTGTACCGGAAGCGGCATTGTTATTACAGGACTGTGCCAGTAACGCGCCAACAAGTAAGAGGGGCATCCATTTTCTCATATTCCAGATTTTTGGGTGATTATAATCCACTAATCTATTCCAGCTTCCTGTTTTTTGTTATGATCTGAATCATAACAAAAAAAAGCAGGTAGTAGATACTACCCGCGTTCACACACATGAGAAATAAAGAAAGATTTATTGCATCTGTGCTTCGTGCAAAGGATGCTTACTGATAAGTTGAATTAGTTTGGCCTGCATATTTTCATTTCGGTAATTGTACCTGAACTCACATTCCTTAATATGCAAATAGAGTGTATTCCGGTTAACTCCTCTGAATTTCA
>NZ_LUKG01000038.1:26210-41019 GCF_001601815.1 Flavihumibacter sp. CACIAM 22H1 | reverse complement strand
GATATGGCTCACCACAAATTGTTGAGCGCCTGCAGGCACCTGTTCAAAGTACACCAGGCCCTGCGCTCCGGCAAGCCGGGTTAGCTGCTGCTGTTTCAACAAAACGCTGGCGCCGGGCAGCACTTCTTTCGATTCGCTGTTTTTAATAATTGCTTTATAACTATACTGCGCATGAGCTGTCAGCACAAGGCAGCACCATATAATGCCTGTGAAAAGGTATTTCATGATACTTCATCTCCGTTAATAAATAGGATTATCCGAATTAAACAACCGGTTGTAGCCGCGGAGGCTGAAAGAATCCATGAACATACTCTGCAGCGCTAAACGCTGTTAAGAAGGATTGATGAATAGGTGTAGTTTGTGGCAGTGGTTGAATAGAGAGCGGGCGGATCTGATGGACAAAACCCACGCAGGAGCCACAGGTAAAAAAGGGAGAACAGGTTCCGGAATCAGTATCTTCCTCCGGATGCGTGCTGGTGCTGATGGATGCGTCCTCTCCACAACTATCTGCTGAACAGCAGGGTATAAGAGAAGCTGCCATCACCAGCACCGATAAGAATAAAAGCAACCATTTCCGCATTCCTGCAAAATTTATGAATCGTGCTTATTCAAAAAAATAAATGATTGCACCCCTGTTGCAGTTGAATAGTAGTGGCTGCGCATTTCAACCAATAATTGTTCGGTGGCATCGGGATGGGGTGCTTCCGGCAAATCAGCCTTCTCATAACAGGCAGGCAACTCTGCGTGCAGTTCCTGGGCCATCTGCAACAGTTCATCATAGGCATATTGTCCGTCTTTTATAGCCAACAGAAAAGCCCTATCGCCCCGCCGCACATTCAGGTTTCCTTCTGTAGCAATTTCTTTTGCAACCAGCAGGAGCCGGAATACATGCATCATATTTTTTGCATCATAGTTTTTTCCATGTCGCATAGTATTGGCATAGCGCTCCTCATTTCGCACAGCTACCCAATGCCAATATTCTTTATACTTTTTACAATAAGCAGAATACCCGTCTTTGTTAAAATAAAGCAGGGCAATAGGAGTGCTGCCCTGCGGTATAGAACTAAGGCAAATATCATTGGCTGTTTCTTTTCGTACAATACCGGAATAGTTGCCGGCTGCAGACCAATACAGTTGATAGGTATCTCTGAAATGAGCAATTGCACTTAACCCCAGTTCTTCCTGTTTAAACCCCATTGCCTGCAAATATTCGGTTAATGGAAGCGCCTGCCTGCTTTCATACACATAACAAAAATCCAGCACAGATTTTTTCTCCTTTGCAATAGGATTGATGATTTTTTTCTCCAACCCGTAGGCTTTTTTATTTGCGTAAATGCATACTGGGCGAAACTCTTTTCACAGAGTTTTGAAAGAAATTGCGCAGGCTTTATTTTATCCATGATAACATGTCGGTAAAGTATGCAATCAGCAGGCATTGCCAACAACTCCATCATGGTTGGGTTATTCCTGTTTAGCAGCTCCAGGAATCGTTTTAATTCATAATAAACGATATCATTGGTTTCATTAGAAACCTGCGGTATATAGTCCATACCCAGCAGGTACTCCAGTGGAAGCATAAACACTCCGCGGATATCGGTATCCGATTTATCTGATGCAAGCCCGTAGGCCCTGCTGCCCGCAATGGTTTCAAACAGCAGCCATCCATTGGCTTTTACCTGCTCCGGTGTCATACGATCTTTCCAGCATTTGAATAAAAAAATCATTTAAAGAATGCATACCTGCCTGCGATACACCTAAGTATTCTTCCTTGGCCTTATCCAGCAACGCCAGCTTGTCTTTCGCCCATTCGTGTAACTCATCTTTCTGGTGAAGGTATTTTTCACCTACTGTTGCTTTAAGACGGATCAGCTGTCGTATTTTCTCCGCTGTTTCCGTTTCGATATAACAAAATAATGGTTCAATTTCCATTGGTACCACGGCTTTATCCTTTGTTATCCAGATACAGGACAACAAAGACCTAAGCAGGTAGAAAAAACTCTTAAGCTTATACCGATCGGCTTCTCTTAATCCTCCCAGAATTTTGTGGCCAGCGAGTAATGGTGAAAAAAAACAGCCGTTGGAGAATAGTAGGTTTGAATCAGTTCATTAAAAGCAGCTGAAAAATTTTTATCGAGGTAAATGATGGGCGAATTAAATCGTTCCACCAAGGGCACATTCGATTTCTTCAAAAGCTGTAAACTTTTTCTGAGATCCCATCCCGTTATATCAAGATCTCCGTCCATAAACTCAATGGTATCCTTTTGTTCATGCAAGGCTAAATACCAGTTTTTGGGATGCTGATAAATAAACCGGACGTCATAGTCACTATCGGGCGAAGGAAAACCCCAGGCACGGCTACCAGTTTCACAGGCATATAAAATTTTTACCTGGAATTGCTCTTCAACCTGCAATAAACTACGCCGAATGTTTTCCTCCATAATTGCTTAAAAGTTAAATCTGGTAAAGTATCGGATAATAATAAGTATAAAAATAGTGGTTACACCGAATTATCAACCTATTCTGGGGATCTCATTCAGTAGATTACTTATTTTTAATGAAGAGGAACCAACTGCTTACCAATTACGATGAAACTGCCAGGTATTTTTCAGAAATTCTTTTGCTGCCTCTGCCTGCTTATATATGGCGGGCTGGCAATGGCCGCCGATCAGCCCATAAGCTATATTGGTATTGAACAGGGGTTATCCAACAATGCTGTAACAGCCATTTACCAGGATAAAAACGGGTTCCTGTGGTTCGGCACTTATGATGGGCTAAACCTTTACAACGGCTACAGCATCCAGGTATTTCGTAACCGTATTGGAGACAGCACTACACTTACCAATAATAATATTTATGCCATACAGGGCGATGCCCTGAACAGGATCTGGACCGGCAGTGAAAAAGGCGCCTGCGTTTACCAGCCGGCTAATGGCCAGTTTATTCCGCTTTATTACCTACCACAGGCAAATAGCAAGCCGGCTCCACTTCGAATTGGGGTACACTGTTTTGCCACTATCGGCAGCCAACGAATGCTGGCCGGAAGTAGCCAGTATGGCCTGCTCGATTATGCAGAGGATTTAGCCCCTGCCGCCTCTGTTCCATTGGAAACCCCCGATGGAAATACCCAATACATGGTTTCTGCCATTGAATATGACAGTGCCCGGCAAAAAATATGGGTTTTTGTGCAACAGAAAGGATTGTACCTCTACGACCCTGCCAGAAAACTATTACACCTGCAGAGTGACCAGATACTACAGGCAAAATCATTAAAAATAGCCAGCGATGGAAAACTATGGCTCGGCAACCATGAAGGCCTCTTTAAATATACGGCTGCCAGCCGCAGCTATACGGCCAATGCCGTTCCAAACGGCACCAATGTAGCCCACCTGAACCTGGATAAAAAAGGTATACTCTGGATCGGTACCGATGGAAACGGCCTCTGGAGTTTAGAACCCGGGGCGCTTAAAGCAGCGGCCTACCTGGATGCCGATGGCAGATCACCCCTCAACAGTAATTCAATTTTTGCCGTTTATTCCGACCTGCAAAACCGTAAATGGATCGGCACCCTGCGGGGCGGTATCAATATGATTGATTCCCGCATCTTCCCGTTTCAGCTGATACTGCGAAAACAGGCGGAAAAAGAAAGTCCGGTTCAGAACTTTATCCTTTCGCTTTGCGAAGATCCGGACCAGAATATCTGGATCGGAACAGATGGGGCGGGCCTGCGCTACTGGAACAGGAAGCAACACAGTTTTACCGATTATACGTATAAAAGAAACCAGCCAGGTGGCATCAGCAGCAATTTTATTACCAATATTATGGTGGCTTCCGATGGCGACACCTGGGTATCGACCTGGTTTGGTGGCATAAACCGAATTCACCACGGCACCCGCACCATCCGGCAATACAGCTGTTACAACCCGGTATCGCGCATGACAGAACCCCATGCCTGGATCGTGTTCGAAGACCGCCACCAGCAGATCTGGGCCAGCACCACCAACGATGGGGCGCTCTATTCCTTTAACAGCAGTACCGACCGTTTCGAACTTTTTGATCCGGCTATCACGAACCTGCAAAGCCTCTACGAAGACCCCGATGGACAATTATGGGGAGGGAATTATTCGGAGATCATCCGCATAGACCGCCGTTTAAAAAAACACCAGCGATTTGCCATGGGCAATACCGTACGTTGTATTTACCAGGATAAACGCGGCAATTTCTGGCTGGGTACACAGGGCGGCGGCTTATTGTTGTTTGATAAAAAAACGGGCACCTATAAACGCTTTACAACCGACGATGGGTTGCCCAGTAATTCCATTTTGCGCATCCTCGAAGACGATCACCAGGTACTTTGGCTGACCACCTTTAATGGCTTATGCAAATTTGATCCGGTTACCGGTATTACGCAAAATTTCACCCATACCGACGGGTTGCAGAGCAACCAGTTCAGCTTTAATGCGGGTATCCGGCTGCAGTCGGGCGAAATGGTGATCGGCGGCATTAAAGGCCTCAACCTTTTTCACCCGGATAGTGTGCGGTTTGGCACTGCTTTTCCACCACTTTTTTTATCGGGCCTTTCCGTCAGCAATAAATCTATGGACGAAAGCCGCGCATATCTTACCCGCCAGTCGAATTCCGCTATGCAGGAACTGACCGTGCCCTTTGACCTGGCCAATATACACCTTGATTTCCTGGGGCTTGATTATTCTTTCCCGGATAAAATCCAGTATGCCTATATGCTCGATGGTTGGGATAAGGACTGGAATTTTTCCAAACAGCAACGAACGGCTACCTATATGCGTTTACAGGAAGGCCGTTATACATTTAAAGTAAAAGCCACCGGTTTAAACGGGCAGTGGGGAGCGCCGGCCGACCTGCTTACAATAATTATTCTTCCGCCCTGGTACCGAACCGGCTGGGCTTACCTGTTTTACCTTATTGCCGCCATTGGTTTAATCATTGGTTATTCCGTATACGCCGCCCGGCAGGCCCGCCTTATTTACGAGGTTAAACTGGCTACCCTGGAAAACCAGAAGGAAAAAGAACTGCACGAGAAAAAACTCAGCGTTTTTACCCAGGTTTCGCATGAATTCAGAACACCCTTAACCCTTATTATCAACCCCGTTAAAGAATTACTACAGCAAAAAAACAACCAGGAAGCGCAGCAGGAACTGAACGTCGTATACCGGAATGCCCGTCGCTTGCTGAGCCTGGTAGACCAGCTCCTGCATTTCAGGAAAGCCGATAGCGGGGGCGATGAATTGTTTGCCAAAGACTATCCCATCCACGACCTCTGTTCAGATATCTACCAATGTTTTGTACAGGAAGCCAAACTCAAGTCCATTGCCTACCAGTTTATTGACCGGCTGAACGATCCTTCCCAGAAAATTGCCATTGACAAGGAAAAAATAGAAATGGCGCTTTTTAACCTCTTATCCAACGCTTTCAAGTTTACCCCTGCCGGCGGAACCATTCGCCTTGAAATTGGGCAGGAGCAGCAGGAGCTACTGATACTTATTGCAGACAGCGGCCATGGCATTGCCCCCGAAGAGCAGGAAAAGATCTTTAAAAACTTTCAGCAGGCAGGGCTGCGGAACAAACAAAAAACAACCGGTTTTGGCATCGGCCTGTTCCTGGTACACCACTTTATAAGTCTGCACAACGGTAGTATCAGCTGCGAATCGGAAACAGGCAAAGGCAGCCGTTTCCTGATCCGGCTTCCGCTGCATACCCTGCAAAACAAGGAAGCACTGTACAGCCCTTCAGATTCCGGTTTGCACAAAGAATGGATGCAGGAACTGCCGGAAACAAGGCCAGAGAACGAACTGCATGATACAGACCCCGCCATCGCCGACCCGGTTGAAAAAATAATTACAGAACGAAAACAGGTGTTGCTCATAGATGACAATATCGAAATCCGCACTTATCTTAAAAATACACTGGGCAAAAAATACCTGATTCTGAGCGCCTCTAATGGTGAAGACGGGTTTAAGCTGGCCACCGAACGCCTGCCCGACCTGATTATCTGTGACATTAACATGGAGGGCATAAGCGGACTGGAATTCTGCCGGCAACTCAAAGCATCTTCCTATACCAGCCATATTCCCCTGATTTTATTAACCGGCGAAACCGGTACAGATATGCAGGTACAGGGCATGGAAGGGGGCGCCGACGACTATATAACCAAGCCCTTTGAGCTGGATGTGCTGGTGGCGCGTATGGAAGCACTGCTTCGCAGCAGGTCTTTATTGCACCAGTATTTCCTGGATGAGGTTACCCTGCAAACCAACCCGGCAAAAGTACCTGCCGAATACCAGCATTTTTTACGCCGCTGTATGGAAGTAATTGAGGAAAATATTGACAATGAATCTTTTACAATAAAACAATTTGCACAACAAATGGGTATGAGCCAATCGGGCCTGTACCAGAAAATCAAAACCATCTCCGGCCAGTCGCTTAATTCCTTTATCCGAACCATCCGGTTACGGAAAGCAGCCGTGCTGATGTTATCAGATAACCTGAATGTAAGCCAGGCAGGTTTCCAGGTAGGTTTTGCCGACTCCCGTTATTTCAGGGAACAGTTCTCCAAACTATTTGGCATGAACCCTTCTGATTACATAAAAAAATACCGGGGCAGTTTTAACCGGGAATTCACCAAAATTGTCAATTTACCCCCCGTAAAATAGGGTTTTACCCCCCATTTCAGGCTGTTTTTGAGGCTAAACTTGTATCACTAAAGCCCATTGGCGATAGTATTCATTCACTTCAAAACAGCTTGCTTTATGGAAAGATTGCTTTCTTCCGGTCGGGTCCTCCGACTCTTTGGATGTATGTTCCTTTTTCTAATTTCGGTACCGGTGCTGGCGCAACAGCTGGTTTCCGGTCGGGTCGTTTCGAACGGCCAGCCCGTATCCGGGGCAACCGTTCAGCTCAAAGGGGCAGCACTGAGTGTGCTGACCGACCAGGACGGCCGGTTCTCTCTACAGGCCCCTGCCAACGGGGTGTTGATCATTACACATATCGGCAATAAAACACAGGAACTGGCCATCAATGGACAGTCTGATTTGTCGGTAAACCTGGAGGTTGATAACCAAAACCTAGGCGAAGTAGTGGTGATCGGCTATAACTCGCAGAAAAAATCAAACCTTACCGGCTCCGTATCCGTAGTAAAAGGCGCCGATATCGTAAAAAGTCCACAGCCCAATATCTCCAATTCCCTGGCCGGCCGTTTTTCAGGTTTAGTGATCAATAACCGCAGCGGAGAACCCGGTTATGATGGTTCCAGCTTTACAATCCGCGGACTGGCTACCACCGGCAACAACGATGTACTGATTGTGGTGGATGGGGTACCCGGACAAATCGGCGGACTGGAACGATTGAACCCCAATGACATTGAAAGCATTACCGTATTAAAAGATGCTTCTGCGGCTATATACGGCAGCCGGGCTGCCAATGGCGCTATCCTCGTTACCACCAAAAGAGGAAAAACCGGTAAGCCCTCTATTACCGCTTCCTATAACCAGGGTTTCTCCTCACCTACCCGTTTACCCAAAATGGCCGATGCCGCCACCTACGCCCAAATCAATAATGAAATTGATTATTACAACAACCCCGGTGGCGGTATGAACCAACGGTATTCGGCAGAAGAAATTCAGCTGTTCAGAAATGGCAGCGATCCGCTCAACTATCCCAACACCGACTGGGCAAAAACCACCCTGCAGAAATCTGCCCTGCAATCACAAACCAATATCGGTTTATCAGGCGGTACCGAAAACCTGCAGTATTATGTATCAGCCGGTTACCTGAACCAGGATGGCATTTACAAAAACGGTGCTACCAATTACAAACAGTACAGCTTCCGTTCCAATATTGATGCTGCTATTACCAAACAGTTTAAGGTTGGCCTGTATTTGTCGGGCCGCCAGGAAGACCGCCAGTTTCCAATGGCCGGCGCAGGTGATATATTCCGCACCATTTACCGCGCTTATCCAACCATACCTGCCGTATACCCGAACGGGTTACCCTCTTATGGCATAGAAGGAAACAACCCGGTTTATATGGCCACCGACATTGGTGGATTAACCAAAAACCCCACGCAGGTTTTCAATGGTATACTGAAAGGCAGCTATACGTTTGAATCCGTAAAAGGACTTTCCATAGACGGATTTGTGGCCACGGACAAATCCTGGTCTTTTAATAAGTCTTTCAGCAAACCCTATACCCTGTATTCCTACAACAAGGGTAGTGATCAATATACACAGCGGGTTGTGGGCGGGGCTTCCGGTGCAGCCACGCTTAACCAAAGCCAAACCAACCAAACACAACTTACCACCCATATTAAACTGAATTACCAGCGCAGCTTCGGAGATCATTCCATCAGCACATTTGTGGCGGTTGAGCAAAGCAAGCTTACCCGGGAAGTATTTGGTGCCTCCAGGATAAATTTCCCTACTACACAAACACCTGAACTTTCACAGGGCGGAACAGCCGCCACCGACCGCGACAACTCAGGTAGCAGTTTTGCGTTTACACGTCGCAGTTATATCGGTAAAATCGCGTATAATTTCCGCGAAAAATACCTGTTGGATGTACAGGCCCGCGTAGATGGCTCCTCTACTTTTCCCAAAGGCAGCCAGTATGGTTTCTTCCCCTCTGTTTCTGCCGCCTGGCGAGTAGCTAAAGAATCCTGGTTTCCTCAAAGCAATGTGCTGAACGACCTGAAAATAAGAGCGTCCTATGGAGTGCTCGGAAATGATAATGTGGCACAGTTCCAGTATTTCAACAACTATTCCTTTGCCAATAACTATGTGGCCGGAGGAAGCATTGTACCGGGTCTTGACCTAACGAAGCTGGCCAATCCGAATATCACCTGGGAAGAAGCAGAAAAAATGGATATCGGTATTGATGGGATGTTATTCAACAGCCTGAACTTTGAGTTGATCTATTTCCAGCAAAAACGTTCCAATATCCTGGCTACGCGGAATGCTTCCATTCCCTTTGTTACTGGTATTGTAAACCCTCATAACGCTGCTTCACTGGTACCTTCAGAAAACATCGGGCGGGTAAACAATTCAGGTATTGAAGCCACCATCGGTTATGCAAAAAGACGCGGCGATTTTCGGTACGGCATCTCTACCAATTTCACCTATGCTAAGAATGAAATCATTTTCATAGATGAAGCACCCGGTGTACTGGATTACCAGCAACAAACCGGCCGTCCGTTAAATACCTACCTGCTTTATAAAGCCATTGGAATTTTCCGCACGCAGGAAGACATCAATAAAGTACCTCACCTCAGCGGCGCGCAACCCGGCGACCTGATCTATGCCGATATTAACAAAGACGGGGTTATTAATGCGGATGACCAGACCAGGACGGACTATGGTAATATACCGGAGATTCTGTATGGTGCTGTTCTGAATCTAGGGTATAAGAATTTTGAATTGAATATGGTATTTGCCGGCCAGGCAAGGGTAAGCCAGTATGTTTTACCGGAGGCAGGAACCATCGGCAATTTTTACAGCAGCTGGGCCGATAACCGGTGGAGCCCCACCAATACCAACGGCAGTTTTCCAAGAGTGGATACCCGTGCCTCTTCTTCTGTAAACGGAGGATTATACAATAACAGTTTCTGGTTGAACAATGCTGCCTTCCTGCGTATGAAAAATATTGAACTGGGTTATAACCTGGGCGGCAAATGGATGAGTGCCACCAAAATTCAATCGGCCCGTTTATATGTAAATGCCTTCAACCTTTTCACCATTACAAAAGTGAAGGATTATGATCCGGAAGGCTCGCAACAAAGCGGGCAGTTTTACCCGCAGCAGCGCATCATTAACCTGGGTGCACAGATCAGTTTCTAACGATACCCGATTCAGAAAAGATTAAACTTCAAAAAATGAAATTTCGTTCATTTAAATCAATCGCACTATTCGGGATACTGGCCACACTTGCCGGTTCCTGTAAGAAAGATTTTCTCGATATTAACCCCACCGACCGCTTATCCGAATCTGCCTTACTGGCCGACTCCACTTTATTTGAATCCTTTGTGCAGAATCGGTACCTGGGGGCAAGATTGCAGGAAAAAGAAGACATTCCCGGGTTTGGCCGCGGATTTACCTGGGCTATGTGGACATCACTCACCGATGAAGCCATTTACAACAACGATGATAATACCTGGAGCATAGTACGGGGCTTACTGGCCCCTGAAAACCTCGGCATTGCCGGTACCGTATGGGGCAGAAGCTACCGCAGTATAAGGGAATGTAATTTTGCACTTGGTAATATCGACCAGGTGACGATGAGTGAGCCGCATAAAAACATGCTGAAAGCCGAACTGCGTTTTATCCGCGCCTACCGGTATTTTGACCTGGTTACCAATTATGGCGGCGCCGTATTACTGGGCGATAAAGTATATAACCTGGGCGATAATTTTGATGATCCCGGTGTGTACACCCGCTCCTCTATACAGGAAACGGTCAGTTATATACAGAGTGAATTAACAGCGGCCGCAGCAGATCTTCCGCTTAACAATAACGGCACCAACTGGAAACTCGGGCGTGCCACCAAGGGTGCAGCACTGGCACTTAAAGCAAGGATGGCGCTTTATGCCGCCAGTCCGCTCTATGCCGCCGGCAACTGGGCCGATGCCGCCGCTGCTGCCAAAGCAGTAATGGACCTGAATAAATACAGTATTTACAACGGAGGCTACCGCCAGCTTTTCCTGACACCGGAAAACAATGAAATCATTTTCCAAGCGTTTGTACACCAGGAATGCTTCGCATTTTCCACTGGAAATTGCGTCGGCTCCCAATGGTTATGGCGGCTGGGGGGGCAATACACCCTTACAAAACCTGGTAGATGATTATGAAACCATGGATGGTCATAAAATTGATGACCCTGCTTCCGGCTATGATCCGCAAAACCCTTATGTGAACAGAGACCAGCGCTTTTATCAATCCATTCTTTTCAATGGGGCGGATTACCGGGGAAGAAAAGTGGAGACCTTTATTCCGGGTGGCCGTGATAGTAAGGATGGCAATGAAAACTGGAATACATCTAAAACCGGTTACCTGTTGCTCAAATTCCTGAATGATGCTTACCCGATTGATAACCCCTGGGAAGTGGCAGGCTTTCAACCCTGGATCTATATGCGTTATGCAGAAGTACTGCTGAACTATGCCGAGGCACAAAACGAGGCCGTTGGCCCGGATGCTACTGTTTACAGCGCCGTTAACCAGGTTCGTCAGCGAACCGGTATTGGTATGCCTGCATTACCGGCAGGCTTATCACAGGAAGCCATGCGGGAGCGGATCAGGAATGAGCGCCGCATAGAACTGGCCTTTGAAGAACACCGTTTTTACGACGTACGCCGTTGGAAAATTGCTATGCAAACCGAGAATGAACCAGCCTATGGTATGGAAGCCGTAAAACAAGCCGACGGCAGTATTGAGTATGCCCGCAAAATTGCGTTAACAGGACGCAAATTTGAAGAGAAACATTACTGGCTGCCAATACCCCGTGCGGAGATCCAGGCATTAAATGGAAAAATTCAACAGAACCCTGGCTATTAATCAATAAAACAAATCAGTAATGACAGCACGTGTAAGATGGGCGCTGTTGCTCCTGGGCCTGCAAGCCTGCGCGCAATCGGGCCAAACAGATACGCCACCCGCCAGTTCCACCGTGGAAGTGGTGCTAAATCCTGCCATTCAATACCAGACAATAGAACATTTCGGGGCATCCGATGCCTGGGCCTGCCAGTTTGTAGGCAAATGGCCGGAGGAGAAAAAAAACGCCATTGCTGATTTATTGTTTAGCACCGATACCCTGCGCAACGGAAGTCCGCGGGGTATCGGCCTAAGCCTATGGCGCTTCAATATCGGCGGAGGCAGTATTGAACAGGGCGATGCCAGCGGTATTGGCGATGAATGGCGCAGGGCAGCTTCTTTTATGGATAATAACCGTCAGTTGGATTTCACGCGGCAAGCCGGACAAACCTGGTTTCTGCAGGCGGCCAAAGAAAGAGGGGTTCCTTATTTTCTGGGTTTCGTCAATAGTCCGCCGGTTGCTCTTACCAAAACGGGAAAAGCTTTTGCTAAAGACGGCGAGGCCAACCTGGCCCCCGAATCTTATCAGGCCTATGCCGATTTCCTGGCGGCTACCATTAAAGGGGTAAAAGCTAACACAGGGGTAGAGTTCAGGTATATCAGTCCCGTTAATGAACCACAGAACAACTGGAGCGACGGCGGGCAGGAAGGAAGTCCTTACCTGAACAAAGAAATCTACGGAATTGCGCGGGTCTTGAATGAAACCCTGATCAGAGAGCAGTTAGCAACCAAAATTGTTCTCCCGGAAGCTTTTGAAATCAAATACCTGCTGGCGGAAGAGGATAAACCAGGCAGAGGTGCACAGATCCAACAGCTGTTTAGCGAAGGGGCAGCATCGTATGTAGGAACGCTGGAAAGGGTTGAAAAAAGAATAGCCTATCATAGTTACCTGTCTTCTTCGCCCAATCAGCGGGCCCTGCAACTTAGAACGCAATTGGCGGAACAGGTTAAAAAACTACCCGATTTCAATGTATGGCAATCTGAATATTGTGTGTTGGGCGACAATGAAGGAGAACTTAAAGGAGAGAAAAGAGACCTCGGCATGAATACCGCACTTTATATAGCCAACCTTATGCATAACGACCTGGTATATGCGAATGCAACTGCCTGGCATTGGTGGCTGGCGGTATCGCCGTACGACTATAAAGACGGGTTGATTTACGTAGATAAAAACAAAACAGACGGCAATTATTACATCAGTAAGCTGCTCTGGGCCATGGGTAATTACAGCCGGTTTATTCGTCCTGGTATGATTCGTACCGAAGCATCGCTGAAAACTACCGATGAACCGGTTACCGTAAGCGCTTATATGCATCAGGGCAGCAAAAAGATGGTGGTTATACTCATCAATAATAGTGAAAAAGAACTGGCCGTTGAAGTCAAAAACGATCAGGGAGCAGCCATTGTTTTAGCAGGCAAATACAACTATTACTGTACTTCTGCCACGGCCGATTTGCAAAAAAACAGCATTACTGGAAGCAGCCTGCGTTTACCCGCAAAATCTATCGTTAGCCTGGTAGAACAATAACCGGATTCTTCCAACTTCAAAACACCACGCGTGGACCAAGTTTATATGGAAGGACGACTTCCCTGGGTACGGTATGTTCACCAGATATCCGGCGCCCTGTTAGCAGTGTTTATCCTGCTGCATTTATCGAACCATTTATTTGCCCTCTTCGGACCCAATATGCATATACAGGTTATGCACTTGTTCCGGAAACTCTACCGGTTTCCTCCCATTGAAGGATTGCTGCTGGTAACCGTGCTGACGCAGATCATTACCGGCATCGGCCTTGCTTTTCATAAGTGGAAAAACCAGCCGGCTATGGTAAAATTACAGGTAGCAAGCGGACTGTATTTGTCGCTATTCCTGGTCTACCACCTCTGGGCAATAATAATGGCCAGGTTTGTATGGCTGATCGATTCTGATTTTTTCTTTGCCAGTGCTGGTTTACAGGCTGGCCCATCTGCTTATTTTTTCTTTCCCTATTATTCGCTGGCGGTGTTTTCCACTTTTGTACATATTGCTACCATACATTATAACAAATCAATGCATGCCCTGCAGTTAAAGCAGGCGGCGGCTCCTGATCTGAAACGGATTAAACGACAAACAAGCGGAATACTACTTGCCGGTTTGCTGGTAACCACTTTGATTATGCTGGGGTTATGTGGTTACCGGCTTTTTTCCGACATTTAATTGTTTCATTGACATTTATTAATGAATTCCGCCATTTATGCTTTTTACCCGATTGTTTGTAGTAGTATTCTACCTGGGTTGCTTTTCTGCAAACGCGCAGGAATTGATAGTAGCAAGCCCGGACCAGCGCCTGCAGGTAAAAGCCGGTATAAAAAACGGTGAACTTTATTACCAGGTATTTTCCGGGAAAAAAGTCGTCCTGTTGCCATCCCGGTTAGGGCTGCGATTAAAGAAGCAGGACTTTTCCGGCCAGTTAACATTGCTGCAGATTGGTGATACAGAACCCGTCCGGGATGACTATACCATGCTAACCGGTAAAAAATCGGTGGTACACTACCGGGCCAACAAAAAATCAATCTGGTTAAAAAACCGCAGTGGCAAAAAACTGGAACTGGTTTTCCAGGTATCCAATGACGGACTGGCATTCCGTTATCACCTGCCCGATGGCGGAAACCAAGAGGAAGTAGCGGAAGAACTAACCAGTTATCATTTTCCGGATACCAGCCGAAGCTGGCTGCAACCGATGAGTGAAGCCAAAACCGGGTGGGAGCAGTCGAATCCTTCCTATGAAGAAACTTATTTTCCCGATCAGCCGGTGGGCGCCTTTTCCAGGGCGGGGTGGGTATACCCGGCCTTATTCCGATCCAATGCCAGCTGGGTGCTGATTTCAGAAGCAGCTGTCGACAGCCAACATTGCGCTAGCCGTTTGATAAATGATCCGGGCAGCAGTAACTACCGGGTAGGTATACCCGATTTACGCGAAATTTTCCCGGGAGGCCGTTTGTTGAGCCAGGTAAACGGTAACTGGTACTCGCCCTGGCGGGTGCTGGCCATCGGATCGCTTTCCACAATTACCAGCTCTACCCTCGGAACCGACCTGGCATCCCCTTCCAGGCTTAAGGACCTTTCTTTTATCAAAGGCGGGCAGGCCTCCTGGAGCTGGATCAATTCAAAGGATGACAGCATTGTATACACGGAGCAGAAAAAATATATAAGCTATGCG
>NZ_LUKG01000038.1:3171-26004 GCF_001601815.1 Flavihumibacter sp. CACIAM 22H1 | reverse complement strand
TGCCTTGAGAGACGCCGACCACGCACACACTGGCCCGTATGGGTTGGGAATACTGCCTGGTAGATGTGAACTGGGATACTAAAATCGGTTACGACAGCATTGCATTGCTGGCCAATTATGCCCGCAGTAAAAATGTGGGGCTCATCCTCTGGTACAACTCAGCCGGTAGCTGGAATACAACGCCCTATCATCCCAAAGACAGGATATTAACCACCGAAAGCAGGCGGGCTGAATTCAGCCGGCTTCAGCAACTTGGTATTAAAGGCGTTAAGATCGATTTCTTTGGAGGCGACGGACAATC
Organism: Flavihumibacter sp. CACIAM 22H1; assembly: GCF_001601815.1. GTDB lineage: Bacteria > Bacteroidota > Bacteroidia > Chitinophagales > Chitinophagaceae > Flavihumibacter. Next base: position 25,703 of record NZ_LUKG01000038.1, on the reverse strand, counting down.
CATGATAGCGTATTACCATGCTATTTTAAAGGATGCTGCTGATTTTCAATTACTGGTGAACTTTCATGGCGCCACCCTGCCCCGCGGCTGGCAAAGGACCTATCCGCACCTGGTTACCGCCGAAGCTGTAAAAGGCTTTGAAATGGTCACTTTCGGGCAGGATGCGGCCGATCAGCAGGCCGCCCATTGCAGCATGCTTCCTTATACCAGGAATGTTTTTGACCCGATGGATTTTACGCCCATGAATTTGTATAAAATTCCCACCCAGGTTCAACGAAAAACGAGCAGTGCTTTTGAGCTGGCTTTATCAGTGGTATTCTGGTCGGGTATCCAGCATTATGCAGAATCGCCGGAAGGCATGGAAAAAGTGCCTGCTTATGTACAGGATTTCTTACATGACTTACCAGACAGCTGGGAGGATATGCGATGGTTGGATGGCTACCCGGGAGAATATATTGTACTTGCCCGCAAATCAGGGAAGAAATGGTATATAGCCGGCATCAATGGCAGCTCCGCAATAAAAACTATACGGCTAAACCCGAAGCACTGGATCTTTCGATCGGGCCTGTTACTGCGCGATGGTACTGCGGGCAGTTTATTTGATCAAACCATTTTATCGGGCCAGGTACCGGCCTCCATACCCCTGCCCCCAGGGGCAGGATTTGTATTAGTGCTGGAAGATTGAGTTGTATCTTTGCCGGTCATGAAAGCAGTTCCGTATTCGATCCTGGAGTTGGCCGTAGTAGCCAAAGACGCCACCCCCGCTGATGCATTTAAGAACAGCCTTGTACTGGCGCAGCAGGCTGAAAAATGGGGTTACACCAGGTTTTGGCTGGCTGAACACCATAATATGATCAGTGTAGCCAGTTCGGCTACTGTGGTATTGATTGGGCATATTGCGGCGGGCACCCGGCATATCCGGGTAGGTTCAGGCGGAATTATGTTACCCAACCATTCGCCCTTTATTGTGGCGGAACAGTTTGGCACCTTAGGTCAATTGTTTCCGAACCGGATTGATCTTGGATTGGGCAGGGCACCAGGCACCGATCAGTTGACTGCACAGGCCATTCGTTCAGACAGGATGCAATCCATTTATAAGTTTCCCGAAGAAATAACCCAGATACAGACTTATTTTTCGACTGCCAACGCGGGGGCTAAACTACGGGTAGGTGTAGCGGAAGGTGTGGAAATGCCCCTGTATATACTGGGTTCCAGTACCGATAGTGCGCATCTTGCAGCTGCAAAGGGGTTACCTTATGCTTTTGCAAGCCATTTTGCAAGCATCCAATTACCGGAAGCACTTGCTATTTATAAGCAGCGATTTCAGCCATCGGCCCAGGCGGAGAAACCCTATACCATTGCCTGTGTAAATGTGATTGCAGCAGATACCGACGAAGCGGCCGAGCGATTATCCACTTCCTACCTGAAGATGATAGTGGGGGTTATGACCGGACAGATCGATTACCTGCAGCCGCCGGTGGAAATGAATGAGGAACTCCGCGCCGTTCGGGAACACCCGGCCATGCAGTCTTTTCTGAAATACAGCTTTATCGGCAGCCGTAAAACCGTACAGGAAAAGATCCGGAAATTCCTGGAATCAACCGGGGTATCGGAACTGATGATAACAACTAATTTGTTTCATTTAGAGGATCGCCTGCGGTCCTATGAACTTACAGCAGAGATACTGCAAACAAGCTAAACCATCGGGCCTTTGTATTGCTTAATTTTGCGACTCATATGGCAAAACACCAACAGGTACCAGGTTTTTTAATGGCGTTATTCGCCGCCATTTTTTGGGGTATTTCTGGTACCTGCGCACAATACTTATTTGAACAAAAGGGAGTGGATCCGGCCTGGCTGGTTTGCTGGCGTTTGCTCTTAGCCGGTAGTATATTGGTAGTATATGCCATGGCCCAACCTAAATCGGATGCCCTGCGAATCTGGAAGCAACCCGCCGACCTGGCAGCACTGCTGGTATTTAGTATACTGGGAATGGTAGCCGTTCAGTTCACCTATTTCTACAGCATTAAACTTTCCAATGCCGCTACGGCAACCGTATTGCAATATATTGGCCCCTTGCTGGTAGTAGCTTTTTATGCCATCAAACACCGGCGTTGGCCGATTCTGTTAGAATACGCTTCCTTGTTTTTAGCGCTCGGCGGCACTTTCTTACTGGTTACACATGGAAGCTTTGATCAACTGGTTATTTCTGAAGCTGCGTTATTCTGGGGGTTACTCTCGGCTTTTACGCTGGCTTTTTATACCATACAACCTGTTCAGTTATTGCGAACCTATTCCGCAGCTACCGTTACCGGTTGGGGCATGTTAATCGGCGGAATAGTTTTTTCACTCATGGCCAAACCCTGGCAGGTAACGGGCCACTGGAATTGGGAAACCTGGCTGGCATTTGCCTGTATAATTGTATTCGGTACGGTCATCGCTTTTTATTTTTTCCTGCGGGCGGTTTCACTAATTGGCGCGCCTACGGCCAGTCTGTTATGTTGCGTGGAACCACTGGCAGCAGCAGCGGTAGCAGTGGGCTGGCTTGATGTTCCGTTTGGCGGCATAGATTGGCTGGGTACAGCCTGCATTCTGTTAACCATAGTATTGCTTACACTGGGTACCAAAAAGAAAGCTGCCTGAATTAGTGCGCGAAGCTGATAAATGCATTACTAACTGCCTGATGCAGGATGGAACCATGATTTTCTGCAGGCAGGTAATCAAAATACAAGCGGATCTGCGAAGCACGGATGGCCTTTATTTTTTCTGCCAGCAAATTGGCATCCACTTCCATAACACGGGGATTCTGGCCGGGTGTAAGTCCCTCTTTTCCTACACCAATATAAATGCTAAGCGGGTTTTTTGCGGCTGCCTGCAGGGCATTAACCGGGTAGTTCAGTAAATCGGCGTTGTTCCACCACAAACTTGGGCTCACAATGATATACCGGTTGAACAGGCCCGGTCGTTTAAGCAGAATTTCTGTAGCCAGCAATCCGCCAAAGGATTGGCCAATCAGGGTTTTGGATGCAGTGGTTTTGAATTTTTTCTGGATAAAGGGTTGCAGTTCTTTTTCAAGAAAATCAATAAAAAACTGCGATCCCCCGGAGGAAGGAAAATTTTTCCGTTGTTCTTCAACCTTGGTAGCACTGGTAAAATCGCGCCTGCGGTCTGCCGATGTAATGCCCACCACAATAGATTTTGGAACCCTGTTCACCCATTCAAAAGAACTAAACTGTACCAACCCGGAAATATGAATAAAGTCTTCATCGGCCGCTCCATCCAACAGGTAAATAACCGGGTAATGGGTAGTATCCTTTTCATTATAGCCATCGGGCAGGTAGATATTTACGGTTCTTTTTTCCGAAAGGATCGAAGAATTCAATTCTTCAATAAGCCCCAGCACAAATGGTTTGGATTGTGAAAAGACGGGGGCGCAGAAAAGCAGCCCGAAAAGCGATAGGCAGATGAGTTTCATACCGGTAGCATTATTTTTTTTCCTGCAGATCGGAAGCCAGGTCATGGATCATATGTTTTAGGGCATTTTTTCGCAGTTTCTTTTTCAGCATAAGGGCAATTCCATAGAAAATAGCTGCCAGAATAAGCGGGAAATGCATACCCAATAAATAGCCTGCTTTTTCTGCCATTTCCATTTCAGGCAGCTCGCGGTTGAACAGACTGAGGTAGGCAAGCAACTGGAATAATAGAAATACAATGGCTAATCCATAAAAAAAGTACTGGAGCTTTTTCAAGGGGAGGTAATTTTTATGAACGGAACTATTTCCGGCTGGTAAAATAGGTGCTTAGGCGCAGTTTTGCAAATCATCCTGCTAAAACTTTACCGAAACTCGTAACCATAGCCCATTAGTTGGGTTAATAGTGAATTAGGCGCATCGGTAGCGGTACAACGTCCTTCCAGTTTGGGTGCAATAGGGGAATGAAGGGCCAGGTATTCCTGGAGTACACTATGCAGGGTAGCACCGAGCCGGGTAGGTTCTTTTACCCCTTCTACCCGGCAGATAGTGGTATCAGGATCGCCTTCGCGTTCGCAGGCCACGAAACTGTAGGAGGCTGATTTATCCAGTGGCTGGCCGCCAACCTTTATCCAGTTTATGCGTTGGCCCTGTTCATTAGCGATGGTGAAATTGACCTGCATGCCCTGAAACCGAACCACCCAGCCACCGAAACGTTTAGCGGGGTCTTTGGCAAATGCATTGTGCAATTCTTTTTCCATCCAGTTCCAGAGTTGTTCGCCGGTAATAATGCCCCGTTTTGCCTCACTGTCTACCGGTAGCATATTCCAGAGATAATCCATAGTTATATCAGCTTTCCCGGTTTTTGGGTCGGGTACCAGGGGTGGACAAAAACGGAAACCATTACTCAGTGCTATATCGGGTTTAAACTTCCACATAATAGCATCTGTGATAAAATTATCCATGGGCGTTTCAATAACATAGTACCGGACCAGGGGTGTTTTGGTTTGTCCGATTACGCGGTGCAGGATTTTTTTATAGGGTGCCCGCGCGGCTTCGATCATTCGTTTCATTTCAGGATCTTCCGGGTATTTTTCCGGGTCCACATCCAGCAACTGGTAGGATTGGTCTTTGATAATTCCCGCTTCCACTACAAAATCGAGCCTGGCCAGGAAGGAACCAAATGCACCGGGTTCTGTTACTTTGGCATGAATACCCTGGATGGGTTGACGCACCCGTTCATGCGTATCAGCACCCAGGATATAATCTGCGCCTTTTGCCGCCTGCATATTAGACAAGCCGATCTGCTGGGCTAATCCCATATGCGTTAGGAGGAATACCATATCGCACTGTTCATATTCTTTGAGAAGCCGTATATATTTGGCCAGGTTTTTTTCGGGGGCCGTAAAGTTGATACCGTTGCTATAGGCCGGTGATTGTCGTTTGGGCGTAAGCGGATCGTTATAACCGATAAACCCTATTTTGAGGTTGCCTATATGTTTTACAAAATAAGGAGGAAAGATCAGGTCGCCATTCAGCTCATCCTGGGTTGCATGAAACATATTGGCACAAACTTTAACGCCATCGTAGGCAAACATATCTTTCATCATCCGTTCTTTGCCATAGACCACTTCCCAGTTACCGGGCAGCATGATATCATACCCAATATTATTCATGAGCGGAACAATGGCCCTGCCTTCTGTAAGGGCGGCTACACCGCTTCCCTGGAAGCAATCGCCTCCATCAATTACGAGGGTAGTTGCGGGCTGCTGCTGGCGGAGTGAATTGATCATGGTTTTAAGCGTAGCCAGTCCGCCTCGTTTTTTATAGACCGGTTGGCCTTTTTCTATGAAAAATTCATCGTGTACCAGTAGCTGGGCATGAATATCGGCCGTATGCAAGATTGTAAATCGGTTAGCCTTTCCTGTTAGTACTGCTTTATTGCGGTCAATTTCGTTCAGTTTATCGATTGCTTCGTTGGGGTTATTGGCAGACAGCGCCATGGGAGATGCCAGTAAGCCGCCGCCGATGCCAAGGCCCAGGCCAAGCCGACCGGCATTTCGCAGAAAATCTCGGCGGCTATTTTCACTGATCTGCAAGTGCAGTATTTTTTCTGCCTGCGGCAGATCTTTCCCTGAACAGGCGCTACAATTGCAGGGGGTGGAAGAAGGGATTGGCATGGCGTAATATTATCAATTAGTTTTTCTTTTGGGCGGCCGATTTTCTGGCAGCAATAATAGGATCAAAGGGGCCGTATTTATGCTGTTTTTCTGAAAATCCGTCGGCATAAGGTCCGAAGGGATGATCAATGGGTTTTTTGGAGATATCGGGCCAGTCTTTCTGCAGGTCTTTGCCGGGCCGGGGTTGTGAGTTAACGAAGGCGGCCAGGTCCCAGGCTGCTTCATCGGTAAGTGCGGGTGATTGATGAGAGGACTGATTAAACGGCATATTGTCTTTGATATAACCAGCGAATCTTGACAACCTGTAAAGACCGGCGCCGGTATTATAACTATGGGGCCCCCATAAGGGCGGGTATGCATATTCATTTCCATTGGGGGAAAGCAGGCCTTCGCCGCTGGCGCCGTGGCAGGACTGGCAGCTAGACTGGTAGAGAATTTTTCCTTTTTGGGGGTCTGCGGCGCGGGTGAGGTAGTTTAGTTCGCGAATACCTGAGCCTTCGGGTTTGGTGCCTTTGGGAACATCCTGTCCAATCCATTTGATGTAAGAGACAATGGCTTGCATTTCTTTTCCGGCGGTATCGATGGGGCTGCCGTTGAGGCTTCGTTCGAAGCAGTCGTTTACTCTTTTAGCGATGGTTTCAAGGGTTCCGCTGCGATCGCGAAATTTTGGATAGGTAGCGGCTACTGCGCCGTAATTATTTCCCCAGGTGCGGGTACCTGCGTCGAGGTGGCAGTTTTGGCAATTCATGCCGTTGGTAAGGGGTGCGATGGAGCCGGTTGGGCCGAAATAGCGGGAGGTGTGGGTGATCAGTTCTTCGCCGTAGATGACTTGTTCTCTTTCGGGGCCTTCGAGTTTATAATCGAGGTATAAGCTGGGAGCTTGCCAGTTCAGGGGCAGGGCTGGATGGGCTTGTTGTTTCACCTGTTTCAGCGATGCTTCCTCCAGTTTCCAGGTTACCACTGCGGCAACTGCCAGCAGCAGTAAAACCGGGAACCAATTTCCTTTAGGTGTCAGATACATGTTAGTACAGTGTTAGAGAGGTGTCAGACACATGTCTAACATGTGTCTGACGTCTTTAGAGAAACAATTCCTTCACAATTATGTAAATACCCATAACCAGCACAAACCAACCAAACCCTTTTTTAAGGCTGGAAGCCGCTATTTTTTTGCTGAGCTTATTGCCAATAAAAATACCAATAATAGCAAGGCCCGTTACACTTAATAATAAGGTCCAGTCCATCGACGCATTGCGTAAATCGCCGGTAAATCCTATCAGCGACTTGGCAGCAATAATCAATAAGGAGGTTCCGATCGCCTGCTTCATCGGCAACTTACTCAGCAATACCAAGGCCGGGATAATCAGGAAACCTCCACCCGCACCCACCAGCCCTGTTAACATACCCACCACTACTCCTTCCAACAAAATAACCGGGTAATTAAACCGCTGTTCCACCACCTCCTCTTCTTCCGCCAACGCATCTTTACTACGGATCATGGAAACAGACGCTACCACCATCAGCACCGCAAATAACAACATCATCAGGATCGACTTCGTAAATACCATGCCCCCGATTGTAAACAATTCATCCGGAATTGCCGGTACCAAAAAAGCCCGCGTAGCATATACCGCCAAAATAGACGGAACCCCAAAAATCAAGGCCGTTTTCAGGTTAATTTCATTTTCCTTGTATTTGGGAAAACTTCCTACCAGGCTGGTAGAACCAACAATAAACAAGGAATAGGCCGTAGCAACAACCGGTTGCACCCGAAACAGGTAAACCAGCACCGGCACCGTAAGAATAGAACCGCCACCACCTATTAGGCCGAGCGATATTCCAATCACCAACGAAGCAATGTATCCCACAATTTCCATGTCATTTGTATTTGAGCACAAATATGAAACATCGTACTGCCATTATTAGTGATGGTAGTCACACAGCCAGCTGACAAACACTAAAAAGCCGCCTGCCGGGGACCGACCCCAAGCAAAGCGGCTATAACCAACTGCCAATAAACAACGCTATAACATAGTTGTAGGGGCCTGGTAAGCGGTTGTTGGAAGTGATGTCCTGGACAATGCTGCAAAACCTCCCTGAATATTTACCAGTTTATGATAGCCCCTGGCCTTTAAAATAGAAGCCGTAATTACCGACCGGTATCCTCCTGCACAGTGCACATAATAGGTTTGATTTTTATCGAGCATACCCATGTTGGAATTAATAAAATCCAGCGGAAAATTCAGGGTGCCTTCTATATGCTGACTCGCATACTCAGATGCTCTTCGAACATCCAATACCTGCAGTGAAGGATACTTTTCATACATCCTGGCAAATGCTGCCGCATCAATTTCATCAATAGAATCGATCGGGAAACCGGCTTGTTTCCAGGCAGTAATTCCGCCTTTCAGATAACCGAGTGTATTATCATAGCCCACTCTTGCCAGTCGGATCACCGCCTCTTCTTCCTTACCTGCATCCGTAAGCAGCAATATAGGTTGTTTCAGATCGGTAACCAGAGTGCCCACCCAGGGTGCAAAATTATCGTCCAGCCCTATGAAAATGGCCCCGGGTAAAAATGCTTTCGGGAAATCATTTTTACTCCTGGTATCAATTACCAGGGCTTCCTCAGTTTCCCATACAAGTTGAAATTGCGTAGGGTCCAGTGCAGTAGTGCCTTTTCGGATTATCTGGTCAATGCTATTCAGGCCGCCTGATACATTCATTAGTACATTATGCGGAAAATACTGGGGCGGGGCTACCAAGCCCCCGGTAACTTCTTTGATAAACTCCTCTCTAGGCATATCTGCCTGCAACGCATAGTTGGTTTTTTTCTGGTTACCTAATGTGTCCGTTGTTTCCTTACTCATGTTTTTACCACAGGCACTGCCGGCTCCATGCCCTGGATAAACAATTATATCATCGGGCAGGGGCATTATTTTCGTACGCAGCGAATCAAATAACTGCCCAGCTAAAAACTCCGGCGTGATCTCCTTCTTCAGTTTTTGTACCAGGTCGGGGCGGCCAACATCTCCGATAAAAAGTGTATCGCCCGTAAATAGGGCGGTTGGCTTTCCCTGTTCATCGAGCAGGAGATAGCTGCTAGACTCCATGGTATGGCCGGGCGTATGCAGTACCCGGATGGTAAGCTTACCCAGCTTCAGCTCTTCACCATCTTTAGCAATATAGGCCGGATAACCGGGCGCTGCAGTGGGGCCAAATACAATAGCAGCGCCTGTTTTAGCAGCCAAATCAAGATGGCCACTTACAAAATCGGCATGAAAATGCGTTTCCAGTATATACTTTATAACTGCCTTGTCTTTTGCTGCCCGATCCATATAAGGTTTGGTTTCGCGCAGCGGATCAATGATCAGTGCTTCGCCTTCACTTTCTACATAATAGGCAGCTTCCGCCAGGCATCCCGTATAAATTTGCTCGATTTTCATGATGGTCAATTTTATCTGTCAAAATTGACCATCCGGCGGCACCGGTTTTGTATCCTTTGTTACAAAGCAGGCTGATTTGCATCAGTAAAACACCTGACCGGCATCATGCAAAAAGGGGGCCGCAGCCCCCTTTTACCTTCGTTTATTTAGTTAGCTCACATACCGCTTTCCACAATATGCTGGTCGATCTCATTCTCTCTTTCCTTCTGCGCTTTGATCTCTTTCAGTTTTTTACCATAGGTTAACTTGGTGATCAGCACATATAGTACCGGTACCACAAAAATGGCCAGCGTGGTAGCCGCAATCATTCCACCAAAAACCGTCCACCCAATGGTTCTTCTCGATTCAGCCGCCGCACCGGATGCAAAAGCCAGTGGCAATACACCCAGTATAAAGGCCAGGGAAGTCATAACAATCGGGCGTAACCGAAGTTGCACGGCCTGTAGCGTAGCGTATACCACATCAATTCCTTTATCTACCCGTTCTTTGGCAAATTCAACAATCAGGATGGCGTTTTTAGCCGCCAAACCAATTAAGGTAATCAAGCCGATCTGTGCATAAATATTATTCGACAGCTGGGGCAAGAGCGTAAGCGTAAGAATGGATCCAAATGCCCCGATCGGAACTGCAAATAATACCGAGAAAGGTACTGACCAGCTTTCGTACAGTGCTGCCAGGAACAGGAATACAAATACCAGTGAAATCAGGAAGATAACTGTTTGCTGGTTTCCGGCCGCTACTTCTTCCTTGGTCAAGCCTGAGAATTCATAGGTATAACCGGCGGGCAGGGTAGCTGCCACTTCCTGCAGCGCGGTAATAGCCTGGCCGCTACTATAACCCGGTTTGGGCGATCCGTTGATCTGCGCCGACCGGAAGATATTAAAGTGGTTGATCACTGCGGGTGTTTCTATCACCGCCGTTTTTACAAGCGAACCCAGCGGAATCATATTTCCCTGGCTGTTCCTTACATAAAACTTTTCGATGCCTGCCAGCGAACTCCTGTAGCTGCTATCAGCCTGGCTTACCACCCTGAAATTTCTTCCATAGATGTTAAAATCATTGATATAACTACTACCCAGGAAATTCGACAGGGTGCTGTATACATCCGAAACCAGTACCCCCATTTTTTTTGCCTGATCACGATCCACATCTACTTTATAGGAAGGTGTACGGGCATTAAAAAAGGAATAGGCCATGGCGATTTCGGGCCGCTGGTTCAGCTTTCCGACAAACTCATTCAATACCTGTTCAAACTTCTTCACATCGTCTGCGCCGCCGGATTGTTGCAATTCGAAGGAGAAACCGGAAGTAGCACCCAGGCCCGGGATAGCAGGCGGTGCAATTACAAGAATTCTCGCTTCTTTAATATCTGCCGTTGCTGCCCTGATCTTATTCATTACATCCGTTGCATGCTGTCCTTTCTCTTTTCTTGCATCCCATGATTTCAGGTTTACAAAGATGGTACCGGCATTGGATTTATTGGAGAAGCTGATAATGTTTAAGCCGGCTAATCCACCTACCACCCTTGATTCCGGGATGGCAGAAATCCGTTTGATGAGCTCATTGGCCATGGCAACACTGCGCGTGGTAGAGGTTGCCTCCGGCATTTCATAGGTTACCAGCACTCGGCCTTCGTCTTCGGTTGGAATAAACCCGGTTGGTTTATTTTTAAAGAGGAGAAATAAGCCAACAAATAAGGCAATCATCATCCCCAATACCCAGGGCGTGCGCCGAATCCAGTGGCCCACCGATTTTGCATACCCGCGGGTTACTTTATTGAACCAGTTGTTGAAGTTGAAGAAGAATTTCTCTAACAGGTTTTTCTTTGCATCCGGATCTTTAGAGGGCCGTAACATAAGGGTACAAAGCGCGGGCGTCAGCGACAAAGCTACAAATGCAGAAATCAATACCGATACTGCAATGGTGATGGCAAATTGCTGGTATAAACGCCCAACGATACCGGGTATAAATCCAACCGGAATAAATACGGCCGCCAGGATCAAGGCAATGGCGATAACCGGGCCGGAGATCTCTTTCATCGCTTTCTGGGTGGCTTCCTTGGGCGACATTTTTTCGTGATCGATATTGTGCTGCACCGCTTCCACTACCACAATAGCATCATCCACCACGATACCGATTGCCAATACAAACGCAAATAAGGTAAGCGTATTAATCGTAAACCCAAGCGGACCAAAGAAAATGAAGGTACCGATCAGTGATACCGGAATTGCCAGCAAAGGAATAAAGGTTGCCCTCCAGCTTTGCAGGAAAAGGAATACAACCAACACTACCAGAATCAATGCTTCAACCAGGGTATGCAATACTTCGCTGATGGACGCTTCAACTACGGTAACCGTTTCGAGCGGAACTACATAGTCGATATCTTTCGGAAAAGTTCCCCGCAGGTTATCGAGCGCTTTATTAATGCCTTTATAGGTGTCGAGGGCATTGGCACCCGGCGCCTGGTAAATGAGCAGGAAGGCAGCTGGTTTACCCCCTTCCACCATAGCGTTGATACCATAGTCAAATTTTCCCAGTTCCACACGTGCCACATCTCTCAGGTATACAATAGACCCATCGGCCGGGCGGGTACGTACCACAATGTTTTCAAACTGCTCTTTCGTGGTAAGCCGGCTGTTGGTAAGGATCGTATATTCAAATGCCTGTACTTCGGGTTGCGGATTACCGCCTATGGTACCTGCTGCAATCTGCAGGTTCTGCTCCTGCAGTGCCTGGTTAACTTCAGCGGGAGTCATTCTAAGCGCCGCCAGCTTTTCGGGATTTAACCAAACGCGCATAGCAAAATCATCGGCCCGGGTAAACACATCGCCTACTCCTTTAACCCGGGTGATGGCGTCCTTCACATAAAGGTTTACATAGTTACCGATGAAAGTTGCATCGTGAGTTCCTTTCGGCGAATAGAAACCCAATACCATCATTACACTGGGGTTTCTTTTCCGAACGGTAAGTCCCAGTCGTTTTACCGCATCGGGTAAACTGGGCTCTGCTACACTTACCCGGTTTTGTACATCCAGGGTAGCGATGTCAATATCTGTACCTACTTCAAAATTGACCGTAATGCTGCTTTGTCCGCTGGCGGTACTGTTACTGGTCATATAGGTCATACCAGGCGTACCATTCACCTGGGTTTCGATGGCCGTGGTAGTAGTTTGTTCTACCGTTTGCGCATCGGCCCCGATAAAGTTTCCGCTGATGGATACAGTAGGTGGCGTAATATCGGGATATTGTGCAACCGGTAGATTAATCAGTGAAATTACCCCCACCAGTACAATCACGATGGACACTACAATGGCAGTGACGGGTCTTTTTATAAATATATCTGCTATCATGCTGCTGCTTTATCTGCTTCTGATGAATCTGAATTATTGTTTGCCAGGTGTGGGCGCTGCGGGAGGAACGGATTCAATTTTTACTCCTTCGCGCAGGTTTTGCACACCTTGTGTTACGATCGAATCGCCTGCCTGAAGCCCCTCGCGAATAATGATATCGGTACCGATTTGTGTACCCAGTTTTACTTTTTGCTGGGTTACCGTACTGCTGTCGGTTTTGCGGTAAACAAAGAACTCCCCGAGTTGCTCCGTAACGGCTTTATAAGGAATAAGAAGTGATTGACCCGCGGCCTGGTTTTTTACTTTGAGGGTGCCATTCATACCACTGCGCAGGCGCTCTTCTTTATTCGGGAATACTACCCTTGCTTTAATGGTACCGGTTTGTGCATCCACTGCGCGATCCAGCAGCACCAGTTTTCCCGGAACAGGATATTGCTCCTGCCCGAAGGCGAGGATGAAAATAGAATCCTTGGCGGGCTTATTGAGCAGGGCGGTAAATTGATAAATCTGCGACTGATCCAGGTTAAAATCCACGGCTACATCGCCTACGGAAGACACGGTATTTAAAAGTGTTTGTCCGGCTGAAACAGGCGCTCCCGGTTTTACCAGGGAAATACCGATAACACCATCAAAGGGTGCTATTACTTTTGTATACCGAACACTGGTTTGGGCAGCTGAAATAGATGCTTTTGCCGCATCTACCTGTTTTTTTGCCACTTCAAGGGCCGCATCGGCATTATCAACCAACTGACGGGCTACCGCATCATTTTTTTGTAGTTCGTGGTAACGGTCGGCATCTTTTTGTGCACGAGACAGGTTGGCTTCCTGTACATTCAGGTTGGCAACGGCCTGCTGGTAATTAGCATTGTACAACTGTGCATCAATGCTGTAAAGGAGTTGTCCTTTTTTTACTTTTTGCCCGTCTTTAAAATGGATGCCCGTAACAAAGCCACTTACCTGCGGCCTTAGTTCTACCTGGTCGAGGGCCGTTAAGGTAGCGGGAAATTCTTCATAATACACGGGGCTGGCTTCCTGTACTGCTTCCAGGGTTACTTTTACGGCACCAGGAGCCATAGGGCCAGCCTGCTTGGCCTGTTGTCCACAGGCAGTTACTATCATTGATCCGATTATTGCTGTATATAGTCTGTTTCTCATACCAGTAAATTAAAAGTTGATTTGTCCAAGTTCTTTTTGCACGTCTACCCTGCTTGCCAATACATTATAGAGTGCCGTATAATAATTGATGGTGGCTGTACGCAGGTCTGTTTCCGCATTGATTACCTCCAGGTAGGTTTTAATACCATTGCGGTATTGAAGCTGTATTACATCGTATACTTCCCGGGCCAGTTCCAGGTTCTCCTTTAGTGCCTGGTAATTGGTATAGGTGCTTTTATAGGTAGCCATTGCCTGCGAGTAGGCGGCATTAACCGAGTTCTTCAAGCTCAGCAAATCGAGCTTGGTTCTTTCCAGTTGCCAGCTGGCCGCTTCGATATTAGCCTTTCTTTTACCACCCTGAAAAATGGGAAAACCAAGCGTGATACCGGCAAAAGAAGCCGGGTAATTTACATTGTACAACTTGGCAAACTCGTTGTTCAGGTAATTTAAATTATATGCGCCATTCAGGGAAAGATTCGGCAGGTAGGCCCATTTATTATATTTCAAATTAGCTTCCTGAAGCTTCAACTGGGTATTAAGTAATTGAAACTCTATGCGGTTGTTTAAATCGGGCGCGTCGGAACCCGGTGTGGTAATCGAGTTTTCCAACGCAGCACTGTCATATCTTAACTGTACAGGTGCTTCCGCCGGATAGCCCATTAAAGATTTCAGGTATTCCTGCTTTGCTTTCAGAATTTCTTCATTGGCCGTTTTGGATGCTTTGGCATTATTCAAAGCAATAGTAGCCCGTTTGTAATCGGTTTTATCGGCTACACCCGCATCGTACTGGCTTTTTGCATCTTTCAGGCTCCGTTCAATCCGGTTAATATTTTCCGCAGCTACCTTAACCTGCTGGGTGGTAGCCAGCACATCATAATAGGCTTTTGATACAGCTACTACCACATCAATTTTTTGCTGCTGCGTAAATTGAAGCGATTGCTGCAACACATCGTTTTTTGTACGGCGTGCTAATAAAACATCGCGGTTGAAAAGGGTTTGCGATAAGGTAAACTGCAGGGCAGATACATTATCGACCCCCAGTTTTACCGGGTTACCGCCGATAATATTGGTTTGTACAATAAAGTTGTGTTGCAGGTTGTAATTGAAATTGACCTGCGGGTACCAGTCTGCCAACCTGCTGCGGATATTCGCCGCTGTAATTTTCTGGTCAATTTCTGCCTGTTGTACCAGGGGTTGGTTTTTAAGGGAAAATGCAATGGCCTGTTCCAAATCCAGTTCTTTGGGCAAACTGTCAGGAACAGCCTGTCCAATGCCCTGTAAATACCCCAATAGGAGTACGGGCAAGATTAGCTTTGTTCTCATCTTTTATTTTATTACGCGTCTACTATGGCCTGCCTAACCGGCAATCGTTTTCAGCTTTTTGGAGTATTTCTCAAAAAGTTCAGTATTCAGGATGTACGTATAGTTGCGACCGGATTTTTCAGGTTCGATCAATCCGGCTTCCACCAGTGTTTTAATATGATGACTGACAGAGGGCTGGGCAAGATCAAGATGCTGTACAATGGCAGCACATTCCAGCACCCCTTTTTTCTTCGAAATGGCTTCGAGGATCCGGAGGCGATTCAGATCGCCCAATGCCTTTGACACTTTTTCAAACTGTTTCCAATCCATGCCGCAAATTCATTGAAGGATGCAAATGTATTGATTTATTAGATCAGTACAGATAATCCATTTCAAACTATTTGAGGGATAAATTACAGAAATGGGGAATTCTTCGCTCCTATACACTGTTGGCAATACCTGCTAATAAAGCATCGGGCGTAAAGGAAATACTGTCAATACCGGCATTGAGCAGCAGGCGGGCAAAGGTGGGATCATCACTGGGAGCCTGCCCGCAGAGGCCGATAGGCCGACCTGCTGCATGGGCATTGCGGATAGCCCATTCGATCATTTGCCGGGCGGCAGGATTGTTTTCATTGAACAGGGAACTAACCAGGGCAGAATCCCGATCCACGCCCAGGGTAAGCTGGGTAAGATCATTAGAACCAATGGAAAAGCCGTCAAAAACCCGGGCAAAATCTGCCGCCAGCAATACATTACTGGGAATTTCGGCCATCACGTATATTTCCAGCCCGTTAACGCCCCTGGACAAACCATAGGAATCCATTACGGCTATCACTTTTTCGCCTTCTTCCACCGTTCTGCAAAAAGGGATCATGAGTTTTAAATTGGTAAGCCCGTTTTCTTCCCGAACACGTTTTACGGCTTCGCATTCGAGCCGGAAGCCTTCGCGGTACCGCTCATGATAATAGCGGGCTGCTCCCCGGAAACCAAGCATCGGATTTTCTTCCCGGGGCTCAAAACCGGCGCCGCCTAAAAGATTGGCGTATTCATTGGATTTGAAATCACTCATCCGCAGAATTACTGGTTTGGGATAAAATGCGGCAGCCATTACGGCAATACCCTGTGAAAGCTGGTCGATGAAATAGGCTCGTTTGTCGGCATATCCCCTGGTTAATGCAATGATCTTTTCGGTATCGGGTAAACTTTTATCAAGCCGGTCAAAATGCACCAGGGCCATAGGATGAATTTTTATGGCATGTGTTATCATGAATTCCATCCGCAGCAATCCCACTCCGTCGTTCGGGTAAAACGATAATTGAAAGGCTTTATCCGGATCGCCTGCAATTAACATCATCTTTGTTTTCTCCGGCATTTTTACCTTGCTGAAATCGTGCTCCAGCAAATTATAAGTCAGTAGCCCTTCGTATACGTTCCCGGTTTTTCCTTCACAGCAGGAAACGGTAATAGGGCTGCCATCCCGGATCTGTTCGGTTGCCTGATCGCACCCGACTATTGCCGGAACCCCCAGTTCTCTTGCAACGATGGAAGCATGGCTGGTTCGGCCGCCTTTATTGGTGATAATAGCGGCAGCTTTTTTCAGGATCGGGTCCCAATCAGGGCTGGTCAGATCGGTTATAATTATTTCACCGGGTTGCAGCTTATCCGCCTCGGAACTGTCTTTCAAAATACGCGCAATGCCGGTGGCGATGGAATTGCCCACGGCCTGGCCACTTACCAGCACACGGGCGCCTTCCTTGTTCAACCGGTATTCCTTTAGCAAATAAGGATTGCCTCTCGACTGCACCGTTTCCGGACGTGCCTGTATAATAAAAAGCTCCTGTGTTACGCCATCTTTGGCCCACTCAATATCCATGGGTTTGCCGTAATGCGCTTCAATCAGGCGGCCCCATGTTGCCAATTGAATGATTTCAGGATCGGACAATACAAAACTGGCACGTAGCGAAGCGGGGGTTTCCTTGTTTTGGACCGGTTGCCGGGGATCATCGGCAAACACCATAGTCCATTCTTTATCGCCCAGTTTTTTCTGCAATATGGGCTGCGATACGGCTCCGAGCAGGGGTTTAAAAACCAGGTATTCGTCGGGTGTAACGGTTCCCTGAACGATGTTTTCGCCCAAGCCCCATAAACCGGAAATATGAATCAGGTCTCGAAAGCCGGATTCCGGCTCCAGGGTAAAGAGCACACCGGCGCTGGCAAGATCTGATCGAACCATTAACTGCACCCCTACCGAAAGCGCCACTTTTTCGTGTTGAAAACCATTGTCCTCGCGGTACTTGATAGCCCGATCGGTATACAGGGAGGCAAAACAGCGTTGTACTGCCTGCAGCAGGGCTTCTTCTCCCCGGATATTCAGGAAGGATTCGTGTTGCCCGGCAAAGCTTGCTTCCGGCAGATCCTCTGCTGTTGCACTGCTTCGAACGGCCACTGCAATCGGCTGGCCTTTGCCCAGTTGGTGGTAGGCCTGCAGCAATTCCCTTTGAAAGTGCGGGGGCAGGCTTGCCTGTAATAACAGGGTACGGGCTGCTGCACCGATGGTTCGAAGGTTGGTATACTGCTGATGATCTAACCCGGCCAACAATGCCCGCAACGCTGTATGCAGGTGATTGAAACGTAAAAAATCCTCAAAGGCGAGGGCCGTCGTAGCAAACCCGTCCGGAACCGGAATTCCTTGTTCGGCCAGTTGAGAGATCATTTCCCCGAGGGAAGCATTTTTACCGCCAACGCTGGGTACATCCGCTAGTCCGATTTCCCGGAAACTCCGGATCCAGGGAGCTTGCATAATTAATAATTTAAGATTGGTTCAATAAAAACGAACCAGGGCAATACTTCCGAAATCGGTTAGTTTTCCCGGGTCTACAAACTCTACCTCGCCACCTGCTTCCAGCACTTTTTCAATGATATCATCCACTGCATCCTTCACATAGGAATAAGGGTTATGAGGTTGAAAGCCGTCAAAATAAAAATCGCGTTCCACTACCAGTAATTTACCGTTATGGTGCATGGCTTCTTTCCATACTTCCGACATGCCGATGGTTAGACGTTGCACTTCTTCGGCCGCGGAAAGCCGGTGCAAAACAAGCGTTTGCTGCAGGGAGGACCAGTTCTGGTAATAGGGTTGAAACAAATCGTCGAGCAGGGCGGTATCCGGTTCGGTTTCCGGCAGCAGTAAAAAATCAATAATGGAATGGGGGACGGTGATCAGGGCTGCACATACTTCCAGTATAGGGGCTGCCCCACCGATAAACACCGGTAACCGGTACGATGAAATTAATTGTGCCAGGGTCTGGTTCAGTTGTACGGTACCTGCAGGGTGGCTGAGGTCGGAAGGTGTGGAAAGGATACGGGTATATTTTCCGGGTTCGCCCAGGTACACATTCAACCGCTGCGCTGTAAGCTGGAACAATAGCAACTGACGGGGTATTTTTTTACAAGCTACCAGGTCGCGGATCTCAAAGGAATCATCGATAATGATAGTGGGTACTACTTCCATATCGAGGTAAAGCAGTTTTTCAAAAACCGGGGACAGAAAGATGGCAATGCTGCGCTTATGGGTACCGAAGTTCAATTGCCGGAATATGTTTTTCAGCCGCTGCAACAGAAACAGGGCCAGTTCAGGCGGATACTGCCGTAAGAGAGATTTTTCTACCTGGTCGCAGGTATTTTTCAGTGTTTCAGACAGCTCTTCCTTTGCTGCCATTTTTGGATCAAATGCCAGCACAATAGATACTGCCGGTCGATAATGAACCGCCTCCAATACCTTTTTAAGGTCTCGTGTACGTACTGGATTCATAACCTGGAATAGTTCGAATCCGAAACTAGCTATAAACACTTACCCGCAAGCTGACTCTAATCAGGGTCCTTTTTGATCTTTATCAAAAGGTCCTGCATATTCTCCATCATTTCGATCTGCGATTTTTGAATTTCGAACAGGGTTTTCATCTGTTCCGTAATCAGGAGGTCGAGCTTATTATGAAGGTTACGGACTTCTATTTCTGATTTCAGGTTAATCATATAATCGCTGATGGCCCTTTGCCGGTCTTTTTCTTCTTTCCTGTTCTGGCTCATCATAATAACAGGGGCCTGCAATGCGGCGATGGTGGAAAGCAATAAGTTTAATAAAATAAAGGGGTAGGGATCAAAGGGATGGTGTAATAAAAAAATGTTTACAGCAATCCATAGCAGCATAAAAAAAGTGAAGCTGATAATGAAGCGCCAGCTTCCCCCGAAGGCAGCTACCTTATCCGCAATACGTGCCTGGAAATTTGGGTTCTGATCTTCCAGTTCTTTTAATTTATCGGTAAGTAATTTTTCTTCTTCTACCGATTGCAGCACCATGGAATTGAGCTTTTCGAGCTGGTCAGATTCGGAAGAAAACAACTGTTCCAATTGCGATTTTGTCATATACAGGGGATTGCTTTTCCTCTCTAAATTAGGCTATTGACTATAATTATGACAATTACCCGAGAAATACGGCTATTGGTCGACATTAGAAATATTTCGACAGGCCTTGCCAAACTTTTAAAAGCAGGCAACCGTTAATATTGCAGTATCTGCCGTACCACAAAAAATACCCTATGAAAAACGAATTACCCGATTTACGGGAAGAAATGCGACTTGCCGACCTCTATTCCTTTGGAATATTGGATACCGAAGAAGAAGAAGATTTTTCCCAACTGGTTGAACTGGCTGCCAGGATCACCAATTGCCCGATGGCGGCCATTAGTTTTATCGACAAAGACCGGCAATGGTTTAAAGCCATCAAAAACCTGGGGGTACGGCAAACGGGGCGCGATGTATCTTTTTGCCAGCATACCATACAACAAGACGGGGTATTGATTGTTTCGGATGCCAGTACCGATGCCCGCTTTCAAAGCAGCCCTTTTGTAACCGGCAACCCTAATATCAGTTTTTATGCAGGTGCCCCTATCAGCAGTTTATCGGGCCAAAAACTCGGCGCTGTTTGTGTGCTCGACTCTGCACAAAACAGGGCTTTATCAAAATTTCAGCAGGAGTCTTTACAAACCATTGCCAACCAGATAAGTCGTTTGCTGGAACTGAAACGAAAAAACAAATCGCTGATTAATTATACCAACAAATTAATTGAAGCGGAGAAAGCCTTACACCGCCTTTCTATAAAGGAAGAAGAAACAGAACGAAATTTTATTGCCAACCAACTGCATGAAAATTTTGCACAGACCCTGGCTGCTACCAAACTCTATATTGAATTTGCGGAAACCGAAAAAGACCTGGCCGCTGATTTCCTGGCTAAAAGCAAAAACAACCTGGAACATATTATCAATGAAATAAGGTTGCTTTGTAATTACATTAAACCTTCTGATAAATACCAGGCAAGTCCTACCCTGCTGATCAATGATTACGTGCAGCAATGGTCGCTCAACAGCAATGTGGAATTAACGTACTCGATGCAGATCCAGGACCAGGACCTGCCGGCAGAAACGGGCTTATCGATTTACCGTTTATTACAAACTGTTTTGCCACTTACAAAAACCTACCGGGTGCGTAAACTGGCTTTATCAATTGCCCTGAATTCATCCATTGAAATAAGCGTAGTTTACCAGCCGAGCACCAATGCTACGGTTGATCCGTCTCAACTATTGCTATTGAAAAAATCAATTTCCATGGCACAGGCGGAAGGCGGCCAGTTACAGGTTACCAGAACACCGGAGGGTGCGCACCAGATACAGATTCAGTTACCCTTGCCGGTTCAGATAGCCGTATAGAAAATTGCTTACTGACCGGGCATGGCCATTACTTTAAAACCGGTGGTAGCCAGTTTGCGGCCCTCTTTGGAAACAGCCACGGCTTCAAAATTTGAACTATTACCTGATTTTTTGTCGGTAGTTTCCATACGAAGCATAACCCCGTTTTCCATGCCACTCATGGATGGTAAGCGGATGGGCTTGGGACCCGTTTCGAGCATGGCGGCCAAACTTTTTGCAAAATTACCCATGCCGTTTCCGAGTTCATTGGTGATCCATACCAAGGAGCGGGAATCATCGCTCTCCACGAGGTATTGAATACAATGATACCCTGCTATGGTTGCAGACTTTCCTGTTTTGCTAACTTTAACCGCAGCCTGTTTGTCTTCTTTTCCCTGGCCCTGCATTCTTTGCTGCATTTTACCCAGGTCCATTACCATTGCCATTTTCTGATCGGTTAGCAGGGTGACCATTTTTTGTGTTTTCAAATCCATGACCATAAAAAACCCTTTCCGCTTAGGCGATTCCATGCCGGTATAATCACCTTTTGAAAACCACATAGCCAGTTGTTCTCCTTTTTGCAGGTTGCCGTTTTTACCGCTACTGATCTCATAGGTAATACCCAGTCCAAAATCATAGTTTTCCGGAAGCGTTTGTGCCATTCCGGCCTGAACAGAACAAAGCAGGATCAACCCAACCATAAGCTGTTTGGCCAATTGGTAGGAGGTGGGTAAAAAGGTCTGAATTACGAATCGCATAGCACTATTTTAAGCATGAATGGTTCACCTTAACCTATCTCTAAGCTACGTTAATTCTTCAAGATCGTAAATTCAACCCGGCGGTTGAGCTGCCTTCCTTCATCGGTATCGTTCGAGGCAAGGGGTTTGGTTTCGCCATAACCCTGTGAACGCAACCTGGAAGCGGCAATACCTTTGCTGATCAGGTATTCCATTACCGAGCGGGCCCGGTTATCACTAAGTTTATAATTGTAATCATCCGATCCTTTGCTATCGGTATGTGCACTTAGTTCAATTTCGATCGAGGGGTTTTCGGCCAGCAGTTTTACAACCCGATCCAGCTCAACAAAGGATTCTTTCCGCAGTTCCCATTTATCAAAATCAAAGAATACATTATTCAGCCGTACAGTCTGTCCGATTTCGATGGGAACAAGGTAAAGGTCTTTGTGAATTTCGGTATAACCTGCCTGTACCATGGAATCGAGGTTCAGGTTTTCTGACATGGAGAAGAAATGATTGGCTGTTGCGCGGATGCTGTAATTGCGATTAAAGGGTAATACTATTTTGAAAGCCCCGTCGAACGGGCTGGATAAGGCATTGCCAACCTGCACCCCATCGGGCAGGGTTTCGTAGAGGAGGGAGGCCGTTACCGGTTCGCCTGTTTTTTTATTGTATACATTGCCGGTTACCATTACAACAGGATCGGGCTTTTTTTCTTCCAGCAGGCGTACCCGTACAATATCGCTGGCGCCATAGCCTTCTTCGCTGGTGGTCAGATAAGCAAATTCTCCGCCGGCATCCATGGTAAAAAATGCATCCCAGTTCGCAGAGTTGATGGGAGCGCCCAGGTTTTCCGGTTCAGACCATTTGGTCCAGCTATCGTCGAGCCGTTTGGTTTTCCAGATATCATTATCTCCTAATCCACCGATACGATTACTGCTGAAATAAAGGGTTACTCCATCCGCGGCCAGATAGGGGGTCATTTCATCGGTTTCCGGGGCGTTTATTTTTTTACCGAGGTTTTTGGGTTCGGTCCAGGTACCGTCTGGTTTAAGGAAACAAACGAACAGATCGTTGAGGGCACTACCTTCTTCGGGCGACATATAAAGCAGCAGGGTTTGGCCATCGTGCGCCATTGAAGCGCCGGATAA
>NZ_LUKG01000038.1:0-2554 GCF_001601815.1 Flavihumibacter sp. CACIAM 22H1 | reverse complement strand
TGAAATAGTTTTTGATATTTAAGCCTTCAGGCAAACTCCATCTTCCATCGTCTTTCATATAACACATACTGATGCCTTTGCCAACATATCCGCCTTTTACGAAAGCCCCCCTGATAAGGATACGGTTATTATCGGGAGAAATCCAGTAAACGGCATTATAATGGGTGGTGTTGAGGGGGTAGGCAAGGTGTTTGGCCTCGCTCCAGTTGCCGAGGGTATCACGAAAAGCCACCCATATATCCTGTGAATTGGGAACCGACCGGTACTTGGTATTCCGGGGATGGTTTTCGCAGATAAAAAACAGGAGATTGCCGTCTGCCGAAATAGTTGGCCTTAATTCAGGCAGATCTGAATTAATTCCTTCACCCAGGTTTTCAATTTTGATGACGGTATTTTCCTTAATAACATTTTCTTTCTGGGCAATGTATTTAATACTGGTATCAATCGACGGTTGTGCAAAACCAGGCAACACAAATAAGACCAAAAGCAGCGGCAGGTATAATTTTCTCAAGGATCGGATCTTTTCCTAACAACGTAAAGACGAGAAAAATAATGTATGAGTAAGGGTTTTTTTTAGGAGTGGTAGATGGCTGAAAACTAACAAATAGTAGCTTTATCCCGCACTAAACACATAATTATGAAGAAAATCTGGACGGGTTTATTTCTTTTGTCCGCTTATTTCTCCCATGCCCAGCTAAAAGCTGATGAGGTTCAGACCTTTACGCTTTCAAATGGAATGAAATTTTTGGTAGTAGAGGACTTTTCCATTCCCAATGCCAACATGTATCTTTTTTACCGGGTTGGTTCCCGGAATGAATACCAGGGCATAACCGGGTTATCGCATTTCTTTGAGCACATGATGTTTAACGGGGCTAAAAAATATGGTCCCAAGGAATTCGACCGTACCATGGAGTTTAACGGGGGTGCTAACAATGCCTATACGCGCGAGGATGTAACAGTTTATACCAACTGGTTTCCTGCTTCGGCCACCGAAGTGATTTTTGACCTGGAAGCAGACCGTATTTCCAGCCTTACCATCGATCCAAAAGTAGTGGAAAGTGAGCGGGGGGTAGTGATCTCTGAACGCAGCACAGGATTGGAAAACTCTCCTTACCGGGTATTATTTGAAGCGGTACAGGGACAAGCATTTGCCGAGCACCCCTACCACTGGCCGGTTATTGGCTACCTGGACGATATGAAAAACTGGAAACAGGCCGACCTGGAGCGGTATTTCAAAACTTATTATGCGCCCAATAACTGCGTGGTGGTGATTTCGGGAGCAATAAAACTGGCTACGGTAAAAGCCCTGGCCGAAAAATACCTGGCTCCTATTCCTGCGCAGGCGGCCCCACCCGAGGTTCATATCAAAGAACCCAGGCAGACGGGGGAAAAAAGGATTATGGTACAAAAGCAGGTTGCCAATCCTTATATAAGCATGGCCTGGCATACACCGGAAGCCCGGCACGCCGATTATTATGCCTTGTCTTTACTGGCAGATTTGCTGGCAGAGGGGCAGTCATCGCGCCTGTATAAAAACCTGGTGGATAATAAGCAGCTGGCAACAACGGTATTTGCGCGGTATTCAGAAAGTTTTGATCCCACTTTGTTCAGCATAACGGCGGCAGCTGCCCGGGGTACTAAAACCGAGGATATTGAAAAGGAAGTGTATGCAGCCCTGGAATCGATCAAAAAAGAAGGCGTTACTGCTGAGGAATTGGAAAAAGTAAAAAATTCTAAACTGATCGAATTCTATCGGCAAATTGAAACCATTAATGGCAAATCCAACAATATCGGCACTTACGAAGTATTCTTTGGCGATTATAAAAAGCTGTTTGATGCGCCCGGCCAATACAACAAGGTAACGGCGGAGGATATTAAACGGGTTGCTACGGAATATTTTACCAAACCGAATCGTACCGTGGGAATTCTGACAGCAAAAGTTGAGGACTAAATTTTTAAAACAAAGGAATGAAACAATTACTCAAAAAATATAGCTTACTGGTGGCGGTGTTCCTGTATACCGGCGCCGGTTTATTTGCACAGGCGTTTAAGTTGCCGGCTTACCAGAAATTTACACTTAAAAATGGCCTCACTGTTTACCTGATGGAACAACACGAAGTGCCGATGATTTCGGTTTCCGCCATTTTGCCCGCGGGTGCCATATTTGACGGTCAGCAAGCAGGATTGGCATCACTTACGGCGGCTGCGTTGCAACATGGAACAAAATCTTATTCGAAGCAGGAGCTGGATGGTGCCATCGATTTTATAGGAGCCAGCCTTTCTTCTTATGCCAATAAAGAATATGCCGGCCTCTCTTCGTCCTTTGCCAGTAAGGACATGGAGAAGATGATGGGGATTTTATCGGAAGTATTAACTGCGCCACGATTTGATACCAGCGAGTTCAGCAAGGAAAAAAGACGTACGCTGATCCGTTTGGATCAATTGAAAGAAAGTCCACGCAATGTGATTGGGCCTTATTTTGACCAGTTCCTGTATGGCGATCATGTGTATGGCACCATTGTATCGGGTACAACTGCTTCGGTACAGCCATTGT
>NZ_LUKG01000037.1:26804-44394 GCF_001601815.1 Flavihumibacter sp. CACIAM 22H1 | reverse complement strand
GTACAGAGCATCAAAAGAAAAGCTGGATTGGATGCGTCTTAAAGCAGGAAAACAACCATTGCTTCAGGTGTTTGGAAATGGTACCCAGGCAGGTAAAATCAATTGGCTGGCCAATTATAAACAAGAATTACTGGTAGCGGATAAACTGGATTTCTGGACGCTGGCCTGGGGTAATTATTCCGGAACAAAAAATTCGCTAACCCCTCACCAAGGAAAAGTTATTGTTCAATTAGTGAAATAAACAACATGAAAATTACGGATGTAAAAGTTTGGCTGGTAGAAGGTATAAAGTATAATTGGACCTTATTAAAAATTTATACGGATACCGGGCATACCGGAGTAGGGGAGGCAACTAACTGGCCCGGCAGCCCCCTGGTATTGGAAGCAACGAAACATGTGGGTCAACGGATCATTGGATTGGACCCGCTTCGCACAGATTTTATCTGGACAAAACTTTACCGTGACCTCAATTGGGTGGGACCCTTTGGCGCCAGCATGTGTGCTATCAGTGGTATTGACATGGCCCTGCTGGATTTAAAAGCAAAATACCTGGGAGTACCCTGTTACCAGCTTTTGGGAGGCTCCTTCCGAACCGCTATTCAACTCTATGCAAATTACTGGTTTACCGGTGGAGGACACAATGCCCAGGATTATGCTGCGCAGGCCAGAAAAGTTAAAGAAGCGGGTTTCACCGGTTTGAAATTTGATCCTTTTGCACATACCAATTACCTGTACGGCGAAGATCTGTCCAGTAATCTTACACTTACCCCCGCACAACAAGACCTGGCTTTTGAGGTCAGTAAAGCTGTGCGAGAGGCAGTAGGTGCAGATTTTGATATCATGATCGAAACACATGCCATGTTAAACTATTCTGTTGCAGTACGAATGGCGCAACGCCTGTCTGCACTGAATATAACCTGGTATGAAGAACCAGCCGGACCAGAAAATGATAAAGTATTAAGGGCCATGCGAGATCGGATACCATCGAATGTATCCATTTGCGTTGGTGAGCGACATTATACCAGGTACAATATACGTCCTGTATTGGAGCAACATATCTGCGATTACATGATGCCGGATATCACCCGTTGTGGTGGCCCGTCTGAGATGAAACGCATGGCTACGATGATGGAAGCTTATAACGTCTTACTGGCACCGCATAACCCGAACGGACCTTTATCAACACTTTCCTCTGCACATGTATGTGCTTCCGTTCCTAATTTTTTTCGACAGGAATTCATGTTCACCGATGTACCCTGGCGAGATACCATTATTACCCACCCGATTAAAGAAATGATTTCCAATGGCCATTTGCAGTTAAGTGACCGGCCCGGTTTGGGGGTTGATCTTGTGGAAGAAGAAATGGAAAAACACCCGGGGATCCTGGTTCCCAGGCCTGGATTTTATGTATAATAAACAATACTATGGCAATAGAACTTGATTTTTCCGGAAAGCGGGTACTTATTACAGGAGCCATACAGGGTATTGGCAGGGCCGCTTCCCTTATGTTTGCAAAAGCTGGTGCTGCTGTTACAGGGTTTGATCTGCTGGATACAACAGATACATCTGTGCATACCTGGGCGGAAGAACTACAGGCTTATGGAGCCAATTCGTATTACCAGAAGGTAGATATAACCAATGCCGGCGAACTGGAGCAGGCTATAGCTAAGGTCCGCAAAATCAATAATCGGTTAGATGTACTCGTTAGTAATGCCGGTGTAAATTTTTTCAAAGGTGCCACCGCTACCAGCACGGATGACTGGAATAATAATTTAGCTATTAACCTAACAGCACACTGGATGGTAGCCCGCGCCTGCCGATCGATGCTGGAAGAAGCGCAGGGTGTACTTATTGTGATTAGTTCGAATCATGCCTATCAGACCATTCCGGGTTGTTTTCCCTACCCGGTAGCAAAAGCAGCTTTATTGGGCCTGGTTCGAAGCCTGGCCCTGGAATGGGCGCCCGCCGTAAGAACAGTAGGGCTGGCGCCTGGTTTCGTAGACACCCCGGGAAATCAACAGTGGTTTAACAGCTTCCCGGATCCCGCCACAGAAAGAAATAAAACCATTGCCCTGCATCCGGTTAAAGCATTGGCAGACCC
This sequence comes from Flavihumibacter sp. CACIAM 22H1, assembly GCF_001601815.1. Taxonomy (GTDB): domain Bacteria; phylum Bacteroidota; class Bacteroidia; order Chitinophagales; family Chitinophagaceae; genus Flavihumibacter. Next base: position 42,293 of record NZ_LUKG01000037.1, on the reverse strand, counting down.
GGCAGATATAGGCGCCTGGTGTGTATTTCTGGCCAGTTCATTTGCCCGTTTTGCATCCGGTACCGTTTACCTGGTAGACGGCGGACGAAGCGCTGTACTCCAAGATATATGACATGATAAGGTATAGTACCAGCCAACAATGGCAGGCTGAATTAAGCATCCGGCTTTCATTAGAGCTCGGCGAAGGCCCGGTTTGGCACCATGAATGGAATAAATTCCTGTTTCTCAATATCGGAGAACCGCTCCTGTATAGCTGGGAACCGCTGACCCGCAAACTTTGCAAAAAGGAAATTTCCCTGCGTGCAACAGCCCTTTCGCTAACCGATCGGTTTACGTTGTTATTGGCAGGAGAACACTCGCTGGTTGAATTTGATCCGTATGCGAACCATACGCGACCCATTTGCTCTTTTGAAATGGAACGCCCTAACTACCGTTCTAATGATGGAAAAACAGATGCAGCAGGCCGGTTTTGGTTTGGCACCATGCAGCGGGATGGGTTGGGAGAGAAGGGTTATTTCTACCAGTTTGATGGCAACCTGCATATACAGCAATCCAATTTAAAAGTACCCAATGGCCTTTGCTGGAATGATACCGGAAACATCCTCTATTTTATCGACAGTTTTCAATACCGGATACTGGCATTTGATTGTTTGCAGGGTCAGCTGTCTGGAGGCCGTACTGTGGTGGCTGATTTTTCAGCCGATTATATTCCGGATGGTATGACGATCGATGAAGAAGGTATGCTTTGGGTGGCCATCTGGGGCGGGGGCTGTGTGAACCGATACAACCCACTTACCGGAGCCCTGATTGGCCAGGTAACAGTAGACGCACCACAGGTAAGTTCCTGTTGCTTTGGAGGTAAAGAACTTAACCGCCTTTTAATTACTACAGCCCGTACGGGAATGACGGAAGAGGCACTGGCTGAAGCGCCGTTAAGCGGATCGGTATTTGAAGTGCAGCCTGGCGTAAGGGGCAGAAGAACCAATCTATTTAGAACAAATTACTAATATGCGTTTAGAGCTTATTGATTATAGCATCATACTGCTTTACTTTTTATTCGTATTGGGTATCGGGTTTTGGTTGAAGAAAAAAATCAAAACCGGCAACGATTTCCTGATGAGTGATAAATCTATTCCGTTGTGGATTACCAGTTTGGCGTTTATTTCAGCCAACCTGGGTGCCCAGGAGGTTTTGGGAATGGCGGCAAATGGTGCTAAATACGGGCTTTATACTACCCATTTTTACTGGTTCGGCGCTGCCCTGGCAATGATTTTTTTAGGTATCTATATGATGCCTTTTTATTATGGAAGCAAGGCCAGAAGTGTGCCTGAATACCTCAAACTGCGTTTCGATGAAAAGACCCGCACGTTTAATGCCTTGAGTTTTGCAGCTATGACTATCTTCTCCTCCGGGGTGTCGCTTTATGCACTGGCTATGTTAATGGAAGTATTGCTGGGTTGGAATTTTGATCTCTCTATTTGGATAGCTGCCTTAATTGTATTGGTCTATGTTTTCCTGGGCGGATTAACCAGTGCCATCTACAATGAAGTACTCCAGTTTTTTCTGATCGTATTAGGAATTGCACCCCTGGTGTACCTGGGACTAAAAAAAGCAGGTGGATGGAAAGGTGTTTTACAAAACGTAGATGATGCTAAACTTCATGTCTGGAAAGGACTGTCTGATCCAGCTTCCAATCCAATGGGGGTAGATTACCTGGGTATGGTAGTTGGATTGGGTTTCGTTTTGGCCTTTGGGTACTGGTGTACCGACTTTCTGGTTGTTCAACGGGCAATGGTGAGCCGTAATCTCGATGAGGCCAGGAAAACACCCATCATTGCTGCATTACCAAAAATTGCCATGCCCGTTATTGTAATACTACCAGGTATCCTGCTACTTGCCATCTCGGCACAAAATCCCGAATTCACTTTGCCAAAAACGGCAGACGGTTCACCTAATTACAATATGGTATTACCTGTATTGCTGGAAAAATTGTACCCCAATGGAATTTTGGGGGTAGGTATAACCGCATTAATTGCTTCTTTTATGAGCGGAATGGCAGGAAATGTTACTGCCTTTAATACGGTCTGGACCTTTGACCTTTATCAAACGCATATCCATCAGAAAGGAAGTGAGCAGCATTATTTTTGGGTAGGAAAAATTACCACGGTTGCAGGCATTTTACTATCCATTTTAACAGCATATGTGGCCAGGAGTTATAATAGCATCATGGACCTTTTGCAATTGGTGTTCAGTTTTGTAAATGCACCTTTGTTTGCTACGTTTTTTCTGGGTATGTTCTGGAAAAGAACCACCGGCCATGGTGCATTCTGGGGCCTTGTTACCGGAACAAGCACTGCAGCTATAATTCACGGGTTAAGTACGGCGGAAGGAAAAGGGGGTTGGCTATTGCCCTTACACAATTTTTATTCCGGCAGCGGACAGGCATTTACAATAGCCTGGATAGCTTTTACCACTTGTTTTATCAGTACCGTACTAATTAGCCTGCTTACCAAACCTATACCGGATCAGCTACTCGGCGGATTGGTATACAGTTTAACACCGAAGGAAACGATACGCTACAAAAAATGGTACCAGAACCCGATCTGGCTGGGTTTGGCGATACTCCTTATCACCCTTTCCTTGAATATAATTTTCTATTAATAAAGCTTTTTGTATGATCGATTTGAAAGCAGTGATCGGATGCTTTTTTTTACTGACCGGGCTTATATTAATGCTCTACCAGTTGTATACTGATTCAACGGATCTTCTTCCCCAGGTCAATTTTACCACGGGCCTGTTTTATACGGTGTTTGGCGCTATACTTCTGCTTATCTGGAAACTGGATAAGAAAAAGGCATAAACCCGCAAAACCACCGGCATTCATTGGCATTTATTCAATGAAATCCAGTTCTGCTATACGCAGTTCGGTCCCATTGCCGCTTGTTTGAGTAGCTTCCAGTTTTATATAACGCGCCTGTTTGGCTGCCGGTAAATTAAACTTCCTGGTACTGGGATCATTGATAATATTACCAAATTCGAAGGAGCCCGCAGGTTCCCATTTGGTTCCATCCGCGCTTACCAATAACTGCCCCTTTTGCAATAAGCCCTCTTTACTATTAGTGGGCGGAGTGTAGCTGAAAGCGGTGATGGTATAATTGCTGCCAAGGTCAATTCCTAGTTTGCGGTTGGCGGCATTTCCGATGCTGTTAAAACTTGTTTGATTAAGTCCGTCGAATGCCCTGAAACCTGCACTGTCTGCTTTATTGGTAGCCTGCGGCCAAACTGTCCAGTTGGCTTTAGCAATGCCGAATAGCGCAGCGGAAGAACTGCTCTTTTCGCCATTTACAATAGCAATAGCTTTTACTTCGCCGCCTTTGAATGCAAACGGGCCTGTATATAATTCAGCATCTTCCGATGGCTCGGAACCATCCGTGGTATAGCGGATTGTTATACCGGTATTGATGTTTTGAGAAGCGTTTTCGCCATGTGGTTTCCAATTAAAAACCTTTTGTACGGGGGCAATCGTAACCTGTCCGTCCTTACTGCGTTCAAATGCCAGTTGAGGCGGACGGGTTTTATAATAATGTGCAGCAACTTCCACAATAGCCGGTGCATAACGTGCTTCTAACAGGCGTATACGAAAACGGTCTGAACGTAGTTCCGGAAACCGGAGGATGCGCTTATAACCGATATTGGTGGCCTGTGCAATTTCCTTCCATTCACCATCAATCCAGGCATCAACAGCGTGTTTGCTTACCCGTTCTCCATGTGATTTTATAGCTTCCTGAATTACAAAGCGGTTAATGGTAATCGGCTCTGCTGTTTTCAGTTCAATAGGTTTAGTAAGATCGGCTGCAAAATAGTAGGTGGCATCATTCTTATCGAGCAGGCCACCCGGCGCCTCCGCGGCCGCTAAAAGGTTTTTAGAATAGGTTTCCGTAATCCGTTTACCCACTTCATTGAGTACCGTGGAATCTTCTGGTGAAAATCTTCCATCGCGGTTAGGGGGGATATTTAGCAGAAAAGTGGAGTTGCCGCCAACAGATCGTTCGTACATATCAAAAACATCGTCTGTACTGCGTACTTTCTGGTCAGTATCGTCCCGGTAAAACCAGCCTTCCCGTATAGAAGTATTTGTTTCAGCCTGTTGATAATGTAAAAATTTAGCTTTCTTCAATTGTTCCGGATGCCCTAAAGAATCATCCGTCAGATCGGCAAAATTATTCATGAGCGCGGGGTCGCTGTCGTAGGGCATCACATTCCATTCGGTGTCTCTTGTTTTTCCTGATTCATTTCCACACCAGCGAATATCCTGTTTGCCAAATATTACAGCATTAGGTGCCAGTGTTGAGATCAGTTTTTTCCAGGCCAGGTAATTGTATTGTTGTCCTCCTTTTGTTTTGGGATGAGCCCCGTCAAACCATACTTCATCAATAGGACCATATTCGGTCAGTAATTCAAACAACTGGTTGAGGAAATATTCATTGTAATCATCGACCTCAAATTCAAAGCTTGTTTTATTTTCAAATGGACGCCCTTCCACTGGCCGGGGGATAGTGCGCTTGCTTATTTTGGACAGGTTTCCATAAAGTCCTGTTTTGCTTTCAATTTGAAACAGATCGGCCGGCGACAAGTAAACGCCGAGTTTTAAGCCATATTTTTTGCAGGAAGCACTCAGCTCTTTCATAACATCTCCTTTGCCATTCTGAAAAGGAGTGGACATAATACCATGGGTGGTATACCTGCTTTGCCAAAGCACAAATCCATCATGATGTTTGGCAGTAAGAATTACCATTTTCATTCCGGCTGCTTTCATTGCCTGGCACCACTGGTCCGTATCCAATTGCTGCAGGTTGAAAATTTTTGGGTCTTCCATACCATTCCCCCACTCCATGCGGGTAAATGTATTCGGACCAAAATGAATGAAAGCAATGAATTCATTCTTTAAAGCTTCATACTGGTTATCGGTTGGTACAATATGTGCTGCTTTCAGCAGGATAGAATCCGGTGTATCAGTGGAACTTATTGCCAGGGTGCTCTGTACGGGAAATAGATTTTCTTTCGGTACAGAGGAACAGGAATTCAACACAACCGCCAACAGGCTGAAAAAGGTGATATGGCTTAATTTCATAATAACAGTATAAACGATGAAATTAAACCTTGTTGGCCGTTTAAATTACCTGAATCTTGTGCATTCGATTGTTTAAATTCACTTTGCTTCATCAAATAGGTACTTATAAAGCAAGCCAGCTACTGCTGCCCCTGCAATAGGTACCACTATAAATAGCCAGAGTTGCTCCATTGCCCATCCGCCTACAAACACTGCCTGGCTAATGCTTCTTGCAGGATTTACAGAGGTATTCGTAACAGGTATGGAAATAAGATGAATCAGTGTTAAACCCAGTCCGATGGCAATTCCTGCAAAGCCGGGTGCAGCCCTTTTGGCAGTGGCTCCCAGTATTATAAACAGGAACATGGCAGTCATTACAAACTCAGTTGCTATGGCTGCTTTTATACCGTATTTTCCAGGTGAGTGGGCCCTGTAACCATTGGCCGCAAAATCGCCAATGGAAGCTCCGTTTCCGGTTACCACTATGTACAAAAAGCATGCTGCCAGCAGGCCGCCTAATACCTGTGCCAATATATAGGGCAGCGCCTGCTTTGCATCAAATTTGCCGGCAGCTACCAGCCCTATTGTTACTGCCGGATTTAAATGGGCACCGGAAACCGGCCCGAATGCATACGCAATGGTTAATACCGTTAGCCCAAATGCGAGTGATACACCCAGTAAACCAATGCCAACCTCAGGAAATGCAGCCGACAGTAAAGCACTTCCGCAACCTCCGGCCACGAGCCAGAAGGTGCCGATGAATTCAGCCAGATAACTTTTCATGTTGATGATTTTGAGTAGGGGAACTTGTATATAAATATAAAATATATTTGATATATGAAAGATTCTATTTTACGGTTCATTTCCAGCCGTTGTTTTTTGGCTTTCCTAGTTTATTTACCCGGCATCCGATCCTATTCTCAAACCCTGGAAAAAAAGCCCGATTCCATTCCCGTTCAACTACATGTTTATGGAAGTTTTAGGGGGCATTTTGCCTTGTATAACAAAGAATTGGAGATACAGGAAAATGCTTCCAGAATAGGATTTGAAATCAGTACAACCCACCATAAGATCCGTTATTTCACAGGCGTTGAGTTGCAGGTTAATATGTTCCGCTCTGAAGTATCTTTTAATCTAAACGCCAACACTACTGGTGGATACCTGGTGGCAGACCGGGTACAGAACAGGCAGGTTTTTTCAGGAAGATTAGGTTATATCGGCATGGACCTGGGAAAATGGGGATACCTGGTGCTGGGTAAACAGAAAAGCATTTATTATGATGTGTCCGGTTTCACCGACCGTTTCAATGTATTTGGCGGAGGAGCTACGGCAACCTATAATGCAGGTACAGACGGCGGTTTTACCGGAACCGGCCGGGCAGACCAGGCGCTTACCTATCGTAATACCAGCGGACGGTTTTCCTATGGCCTGCAGACACAATTCGTGAATACCACTAACCGTCGTTTTTTTGACGGAATAGGGTTTAATATAAGAGCCGCCCTAACTCCGCATTTTAACCTGGGCATTGCTTATAACAAAGCATTCTTAAACAAATCGCTTATTGGTTCGGGCGAATTTATTGGCCTAAAAAACAATCCGGAATACCTTGCCATCGGTACCAGTTATATTACCAACCAGCTGGAACTGGCAGCAGTTATTGCAAAACACAGCAACGGTGATCTGACAACGGGAAAACTACCCGACCCGGTGGCCGGCAATACATATCCGGCAGTAGTTTTTAATGCAACCGGTTATGAATTGTTTATAAGATACCGATGGAAAAACTGGCGCTTCACAGGTGGAGGAAACTATTATAAGCCCGATACCGAGGTTCAGACAGCAACAGGAGAAAACCCCCTGTACAAAAACTTTAAAAGATCCTACCTCATCCTGGGTGCGGAGTACCACCCCCTTCCTTATGGCCGATTTTATATAGAATCAAGAATAACCGATAGTGAAACAGCCCAGGGAATTAAAGAACCAACGGTTAATACCATCGGTATTCGCCTCGATTTTGACAGAATCTTTGAAAGGAGTTTTTAGAACACGGTCCTGGAACCCCTTCCCGAAGTAGTAAAGGTTTTTGCTTTGATCACCCCGGTTGCTTCAATGGGTTCCTTGTAAACAGCCGATTGTAAGCTGGGTTCGGAGCCATCGGTTGTATACCGAATGGTTAGTCCCGGGAATTGTACATTCATCAACAGTTTGCCATTTTCCTTTTTTATACCGGGTGGTGGCACCCTGTACGCATATCCGCCACCGTAATAATCTAGTTTGGGCAGTTCCTGCTGTCCAAGCCGGTTTGCAAATCGATTCCAGTCTGCCGAGTAAGATGCAGCGGCTTTAGCGGCATCCTGCGTGCCTGCCCATTCGGGGTCTGCAGCCCAGGCGCGTTCGGCTAATCCCAATAATTTCGGAAGTATCATGTATTCCAGGTTGGCTTCGCTTCTCAGGGTTTCAGACCATATCAATCCCTGCAATCCTATTATGTTGGATTTTCCAAAATCTGTCAACCGGTCTTTTCCCACAAAAGCTGCTGCAGTAACAGGATTTCCTGCTGCGTCTTCTTTGGTATTTTTGAAGTAATCGTACGGTATAAAATAGAAAGGTTTGTCGACATCTGTAAATCCACCCCAATAGTAACCGGGTTCCTCCGGAGAACGCAGGTACGACATGTCAAAATAATTATTGCTGACAGGTGATAAGATCACTTTATAACCTGCATTAGCCAGGCGATAAGGGAGGTCTTCATTACCCCATCCAACCATATTATTCCATACATGCAGCCGGTAGCCTTCATTTGCCAAACGTGGATTAACGATCAATTTCGTTTGTCCATGTAGTTTGGTTTTGCGCATACCCACTTCTTCCCATCCCGATAATTCGAGGCCGCGGGCTACCAGTATTTTCTGCACTTTCGTGAAATAGTAATACCAGAGGTCATCTACGTTCTCCAATGCAGGGTCCTTTGCAATCAGTTCCTGGCAAAGTGGAGATCCTTCCCACACACCGGCCGGTACTTCATCCCCTCCCATATGAATAGTAGTAAGGGGTGCTTCGGCTTCTTTGTAAATTCCGCGGATATCATCCACAATACGTTCAATAAACGTATAAACGGAGGGCATTGCCACGCACATTATATTATCTGTCCAGGCCTGCGCTGTACTGTACTTCGACTGATCCATCGTATCACGTAAGAGGTATTTCAAGGCTTCTTCCCGGTTCCCCTCCTGCAGGTATTTCCGGTAACGGGCGTCCATTGATTTAATGGCGGCTCTTGCGTGGCCGGGCGTTTCGATTTCAGGAATTATCTGAATATGCCGTTCGGTGGCATAGCGAAGTATTTCTATAAAATCCTGGCGAGAATAGAATCCGCTGGCGGGTAATTTTCCCGGCGTTGGACCCGCTCCATAGGAGGGCGGTAAATTGTTCTTACCGTCCATCGGATGCCCTCTTAGTGCACCAACCTGGGTAAGTTCAGGGAAGGAAGGCATTTCAATTCTCCAGCCCTCATCATCATTAAAATGCAGGTGAAGGGCATTGAGTTTATACATCGCCATAAGATCCAGGATCCGCATTAATTCCTTTTTGGGTTGAAAGTTTCGGGCGATATCCATCATAAGACTGCGAAATCCAAACCGGGGCGCATCCTTAATATCCACTGCAGGCAATCGAATAGCGCCGGATTTGTTCTTCCATTGAATTGCCGGGATCAGCGATTGTAAACTTTGGATACCATAAAACATACCCGCATTGGTACCGGCACTGATTACCACTCCCAGGGTGCTGACCGAAAGTTCATAGGCTTCTCCTTTCAACTCATTTTTTTTAAGGCGGATCGAAAGCTGCCTCTCCTGCCCGGCAGTAGTAACCGGCAGCCTTTTGCCAAAAAGAAGTAATCCCTGGTTAGCTAAGTAACTGGCTTCTGCTTCAAACTGGGGGTCGGTAACTAAGGTGGTTTGTGCATCAAAACTGAAACTACCGGATCCTATACTCATCGAAGAAGGGGTTGGAAAAACAGCCGGTGCGGCAGCGGCCTGAAAAGTTGCTGAAGCATATTTGTCATAAAAATCTTCCGGCGTTTTATAAGCAATAGTAGTATCGCTAAACTGTCCGTGGCGGATACTGGCTAAATTGAACCCCTTTTCCGGGTTACTGTCCCAAACCAGGTAAATACCGTTAGGGGCTGCTGAATAATTAAGTGAGTAGCCCACAGTAGGGTATTGAAGTACGGCAGTTGCTCCTTTTTTAAGAGGGGTGCCGCCTGCCACGGGGAACAATTTGTATAAATCACCGTTCACATGTTCTATGCGTAAACCATTGGCAGTGGTAGGCAGGGCTTCTCTGCCGCAGGAAAAATAAATGGCCCAGCCCGCCGCGGGAAAATCCTTTTTTCCCAGGTTGCGGAGCGTAAGCTCATTTAGTGCCTTGAACTCGTTCAGATAATTATTGGTAACTAATCGCCATTCCAGTTCGATCGGAACAAGGGTTTCCGTATTTTTTTTCTGACCATAGGAAAGCAGGCAAAGCAGCAGCAGGTTACAGGCAACAAAAAAGCGAATCATAGAAAGCGTTTATAAGGCATTAAAATTAGGGTATAAACAGGGCGACTTGAGCAAAAATCACAAATCCATTAGATTTGGACCAATAAATAAGCGCAATGATCTTTGGTACTGGTATTGATTTGGTGGAAGTGGAGCGGATAGAGCGAAGCCTGAAAGGCAAGCAGGGCTTTCAGGAATTGGTATTTTCTTCCGGCGAAATTGCCTATTGTGAGAAGCAGGCGATGCCGTACCAGCATTATGCAGCCAGGTTTGCTGCAAAAGAAGCATTTCTAAAGGCATTGGGCACGGGCTGGATCAACGGTACTGCTTTCCATGAAATTGAAGTTATCCACAACGCACAGGGACAACCGCAAATAAACCTGCTGGGAGAAACCGCTCAAACATTGGCCGGTAGGCCATTCCGTCGTATCCATGTATCTTTGTCGCACCAAAAAACCATGGCTACGGCAATTGTTTTGCTGGAAGGCTAATGTTGCACCTAAACTATGAATTCACCCGACATTGTTTTTGAAGAAGCCCGCCAGATCAGGGAAATGCAGGAAAAAAAACTGCAGGAACTCTTGCGTTACCTGGCCGGTAATTCTCCTTTTTATAGAGAGCGGTTTGCCGCTTATGGAATTAATCCCTTTGCCATTCAGACCCTTCGTGATCTGCAAACGCTTCCGGTAACTACCAAGGAAGAGCTGCAGCGGCGGAACTGGGATTTTTGTTCTGTACCCCGTGAAAAAATTGCTGAATACATGGCCAGTTCGGGCACTTTGGGCGCGCCTGTTACTATTGCCCTTACAGAAAACGACCTGGATCGACTGGCCTATAACGAACTTTGCTCTTTCCGTTTAGCGGGGGGCACAGCTGCAGATACTTACCAGCTTATGCTAACCCTTGACCGCCAGTTTATGGCGGGAATTGCCTATTACCTGGGCATCCGAAAACTAGGGGCTTCCCTGGTTCGGGTAGGTCCGGGTGCGCCTTTTCTGCAATGGGCCACCATAGAGCGGGTAAACCCCACAGTTATAGTAGCTGTTCCCTCCTTCCTGGTTAAACTGATCGAATATGCCGAGGCGAATGCTATTAATTTGAATGCCAGCTCCGTAAAAGCGGCAATCTGCATTGGTGAAACGATCCGGCATCCAGACAACCGGCCGAACCGATTGGCGGAGAGGATCCAGAATGCCTGGAATATTAAACTATTTGGCACCTATGCCTCTACCGAAATGCAAACAGCATTTACAGAATGTACAGCCAGTGCCGGGGGCCATTTAAACCCCGAACTGCTGATAGTGGAAGTATTGGACGAAAATAACCAGCCGGTACCTGCTGGTCAGCCGGGAGAAGTTACTATAACAACTCTTGGGGTGGAAGGAATGCCCCTGCTTCGGTATAAAACCGGCGATATTTGCATACTGCAAACCGAGCCCTGTTCCTGCGGACGCAGCAGCGCCCGGTTGAGCGGGGTTATAGGCCGTCGGCAGCAAATGATTAAATTCAAAGGAACCACGCTTTATCCCCCGGCCATTTATGACCTGTTGAACGAAATGCCGGCCATCCGGGATTATGTAGTGGAACTACGAAGTAGTGAATGGGATACAGATGAGGTGAGAATACACCTGGATATTCCGGAGCCTTCCGAAAGTCTGCTAACTACCATCCGGGAGAAACTCCGGTCCGGACTGCGGGTAATCCCTGAAGTTTTGCTTACATCAGCGGCTGAATTACAGGCACTTCAGTTCCCGGAAGGAGGCAGAAAGCCGCAGAAATTGATCGATCGCCGCTAATTGCGGCAATTTTGTGCATTATCCCTAATTTTGAGCCCTTTCAATAACGACAAGAACGTGACAAATTTTACGATCGACAAAAAGTTGACCCTATCCGATTTTCAGGAAATTGTGCTGGAAGAGAAACCGGTATCCGTTAGCACGGCCCTGCTGGAAAATGTGGCCAGGAACCACGATTTCCTGAAAGGTTTCGCGTCCAATAAAATAATATACGGCATTAATACAGGTTTCGGCCCTATGGCGCAATACCGGATCAGTGAGCAAAACCTGAATGCACTTCAATACAACCTCATTCGCAGCCATAGTACCGGCAGTGGTCAGCCAATTGCACCAGTGCTGGTTCGGGGGCTCCTGCTGGCAAGGCTTAATAATTTTTTGCAGGGTTATTCCGGTATACATCCCGAACTGGTGGAATTATTGGTGGAACTGCTGAATAAAAAAGTATATCCGGTCATTTACGAACATGGTGGGGTAGGTGCCAGTGGAGACCTGGTTCAACTGGCCCACCTGGCACTGACCCTGATAGGGGAAGGCGATGTCTGGTACCAGGAGGCAATTCGGCCAACCGCGGAGGTTTTTGCGGAACTATCCATCCAGCCACTAACCATTCATGTTCGGGAAGGGCTGGCCCTTATCAATGGCACTTCTGCCATGACCGGCATTGCGCTGGTAAACCTGCTGCAGGCAAAAAAATTACTGGAATGGTCTGTTTTTCTTTCGGCCATGACCAATGAAGTGGTAGAAGCATATGACGATCATTTCTCGCACGAACTGAATCATGTAAAACACCATCCGGGCCAGCAGGCTATTGCAAAAATGATGCGTTCGCTGCTGGGCGATAGCCACATGATCCGAAGCAGGAAAAAACACCTGTACGAGGGAGATAAAATGGACCAGGATGTGTTTGAGGACAAGGTACAGGAGTATTATTCACTTCGTTGTATAACACAGGTGCTGGGACCCATCCTGGATACCATTGAACAAGCTGAAAAAGTAATTGTAGCGGAGTTCAATTCTGTGAACGATAACCCCATCATCGACCACGAGAATGCGAATATTTTTCATGGAGGTAATTTCCATGGAGATTATGTTTCGCTTGAAATGGATAAGCTCAAAATTGCTATCACCAAATTGAGCATGTTAAGTGAGCGGCAACTGAATTACCTGCTGAATGCCCGCCTCAATGAAAAGTTCCCGCCTTTTTTAAACCTGGGAACATTGGGCTTAAATTTTGGCATTCAGGGTATGCAGTTCACCGCAACGTCTACGGTAGCGGAGAACCAAACCTTCAGCAACCCAATGTATATCCATAGCATTCCCAATAACAATGATAATCAGGACATTGTAAGCATGGGCTCCAATGCTGCCCTGCTTACCCGCAGGGTAATCAATAATTCGTTTGAGGTTTTGGTAATACAAATGATTACCTTAATTCATGCAGTGGATTACCTGAAATGCCAGGACCGGATGGCATCCGCAACACTGGGGCTGTACCAAGAAATACAGGCTATCTTCCCGAGTTTTGTGGACGATGCGCCGCGGTATAAAAAAATTGCTGCCGTTCGGACTTATTTTGAAAAGGCTGAACCGGTCGTAAGCAGGGCCATCCGTCAACAACAATAAAATGCGTATGAAAACTGTATTGGTAACCGGAGGATCCCGCGGAATTGGTCGTGCTATCTGCCTGAAAATGGCCAGCCTGGGCTATCATGTACTGGTGAATTATAAAGGTAACCAGGCTGCTGCCGAAGAAACGCTGGCAGGAATAAAAGCGGCTGGTGCAACCGGCGAACTGATGGCGTTTAATGTGGCAGATAAAGAACAGATCAAGGCTGTTCTGGGCAGCTGGATCGAAGCTAATAAAGACAACCCCATCGAAGTGCTGGTAAACAATGCCGGCATTAAAGACGATACCCTGATGATGTGGATGAAGGATGAACAATGGGATTCGGTGCTTTCAACCAGTTTAGACGCATTTTTTTATGTTACCAGAGAGGTATTAAGTGGCATGCTGATGCGCCGGATGGGCAGGATTGTGAATGTGGTATCTCTGTCTGGACTGAAAGGCATGCCCGGGCAAACAAATTATTCAGCTGCCAAAGCCGGCGTAATCGGGGCTACCAAGGCCCTGGCCCAGGAAGTAGCTAAACGCGGGGTAACAGTAAATGCGGTGGCGCCTGGCTTTATCCAAACGGATATGACGGAAGCTTTAAATGAACAGGAACTCAAAGCAATGATTCCCGTTCAGCGGTTCGGCAAGCCCGAAGAAGTAGCACATGCAGTAGCATTTTTGGCTTCGCCGGAATCTGGTTATATTACAGGTACTGTTTTATCGATTAATGGTGGACTATATACTTAGCAGGCATGAAGAGAGTAGTGATTACGGGTATGGGGATTTATTCCTGTATAGGAAAAAACCAGCAGGAGGTTCAACAATCCCTCTATGAAGGAAAATCCGGTATTATTCTGGATCCTGCCCGAAAGGAATTTGGATACCGGTCGGGGCTCACCGGTTTTGTGGAGCGTCCCAACCTGAAAGGCCTGCTTGATCGCAGGGCAAGGATCATGTTACCGCAACAGGGAGAATTCGCCTATATGGCTACCCTGGAAGCGCTGAAACAGGCCGGTATTACCGACGATTTACTGAACTCCATGGAAATTGGGGTGCTGTACGGCAACGACAGTTCCGCTGAACCCGTGGTTACCGGCACGGATCTGATGCGGGAAAAAAAGGATACCACGCTTGTTGGGTCCGGTTCCGTTTTCCAGGTAATGAACTCTACCGTTACCATGAACCTGGCCACTATCTTCCGGTTAAAAGGGGTAAATTTTACGATCAGTGCCGCCTGTGCAAGCGGAAGCCATTCAATCGGGCTGGGGTATCATTTTATTAAATCAGGGTTGCAGGAAGCCGTTATTTGTGGTGGCGCCCAGGAAATTAATATCTATTCAATGGGCAGTTTTGATGCCCTCTCGGCTTTTTCCGTCAGGGAAGGGGAACCCACGAAAGCATCGCGCCCATTTGATAAGAACCGCGACGGGTTGATTCCTTCAGGAGGAGCTGCAACAGTAATATTGGAAAGCCTGGACGCCGCTTTGGCCAGGGGAGCCAATATCCTGGGTGAAGTGGTAGGGTATGGGTTTTCGTCGAATGGAGAACATATATCCAATCCTACAGTGGACGGGCCTGTACGCGCTTTAAATATGGCACTGAAAGATGCCGGGCTGCAGGCAAAAGATATTTTCTATATAAATGCCCATGCTACGTCCACGCCCGCAGGTGACAGCAGCGAGGCAAGAGCCATCCACGAGGTTTTTGGAGCCAGCCGCCCCTATGTAAGTTCAACAAAATCAATGACAGGTCATGAGTGCTGGATGGCAGGCGCCAGTGAAATTGTGTACAGTATGCTCATGATGCAACACAACTTTATTGCTCCCAATATAAATTTTGAAGAACCGGATGAGGATTCTGCAAGGATCAACCTGGTAACCAAAGCAATTGACACCGAATTTGATTGCTTTCTATCAAATTCTTTTGGATTTGGGGGAACAAATTCCTCACTGATCGTAAAAAAATACTACAATTAATCACAGAAAATCGACGTTTTATCCTTTTACTGTTGAATAAAAACCTTAACCGACTTAATTTAGCCGCTATGACAATTGAGCAAATTATTGAGAAAATCAATTATCTCCTGGTAGAAGAGTTTGAAGTGAACGCGGACAAAATTACGCCTGAAGCAAACCTTAAAGATACCCTGGAACTCGACAGTCTGGATTACATTGATATGGTAGTAGTGCTGGAACATCATTTCGGTTTTAAAGTAAAACCCGAAGATTTTCTGACGATCGAAACCATCCAGGATTTTTATGACTATACCGCCCGGCGCATCCACTCTAAAGAATTGGTTTAATGACTACCTGGCAGGGGAAATCCCAGGCTACTCCGCTGGGTTACCGCATTTTTGTGGTGGTACTGAAGCAATTGGGGCTTTCTCCTGCATATGGGCTGCTTCGATTAGTGGGCGGCTTATTATTT
>NZ_LUKG01000037.1:0-26209 GCF_001601815.1 Flavihumibacter sp. CACIAM 22H1 | reverse complement strand
GCTTCGATTAGTGGCGGCTTATTATTTCCTTTTTTCGAGTAAATCCACCAGGTCTTTACGTTATTATTTTCGGGAGCGCCTGGGCTACACCGGCTGGAAGGCCCGGAAAGCGATTTATACTACCTATTACAAGTTTGGGCAAACCCTTATTGATAAAGTAGCCGTTATGGCCGGGCTGAACCCTCGTTTAAGTTTTGATTTTGACGGGGAAGAATGGTTGCACCAGATGGTGCAGCAAGGTAAAGGAGGGCTCTTGCTGAGCGCCCATGTGGGTAATTGGGAAATTGCCGGGCATCTGCTTAAAAGATTAAAGGCACCGATTAATGTAGTGATGTATGATGGGGAGCAGGAACAGATAAAAGCCTACCTCGAAAATGTTACCGGTGGAAGAAATATGAAGCTGATTATTATCCGGGACGACATGAGCCATATTTTTGCAATTAATCAGGCATTGGACCGAAATGAACTGGTGTGTATGCACGCCGATCGTTTCCTGGAGGGAAATAAAATCCATTCCACCCGGTTTCTGGGGAAAACCGCTAATTTTCCGGTTGGTCCCTTTTTATTGGCGGCCAGCCTGCAGGTTCCGGTTAGTTTTGTATACGCATTTAAGGAATCTACCAGACATTACCATTTTTTTGCCAGTCAGCCGGTATTTTATACCAATGGTAACAGAGCGGAAAGATTAACCAATGCCTTGCAGGATTTTGTAACGGAAACAGAGCAAAAATTGCGGCTGTATCCTACTCAATGGTTTAATTTTTATGATTTCTGGAAAGTATGACACTACTGATCAACGAGCAATTAGAAACAATACTTCCGCAGCGCACGCCATTTGTAATGATTGATGCGCTGGTTGCTGATGATCCCGTCCAAACAGAAACCGCCTTTACCATTTTACCCGAAAATATTCTGATCAGGGACGGAAAAGCAACACCGGCTTTACTGATTGAGAATATTGCACAAACGGCTGCAGCAGGTGCCGGTTATAAGGCCCTGCAGGGAAATGGTCCGGTATTGGTAGGTTTCATAGGAGCCATAAAGAACCTTGAAATACATGCATTGCCGGAAGCAGGTACCCGACTGAAAACGATTACCAGGCAGGTCAATACGGTTTTTAATGTATCCATTGTGGAAGGATACGTTTATCAAAACGATCAATTACTAGCCTCCTGCGAAATGAAGATTTTTCTCCAGGAACCCCAATCATAACCATTAATACTAAAGCCATGAAAAAATGTGTTCAATTTCTAGTAGGTGGATTTTTATTGCTGAGCGCTACCGTTGCTGTGGCGCAAAAAAAAGCGGATATTCTCAATGAAGCAACGCCGCTCATTTACCTGGGCGTAGACTTCTCTAAAACAAAAGTGATCAATGATATTGCTGCAACGGCATACGACATTAAAAACCGGCATTTCCCGGGTATTAACCAGGTGGTAATTGCGGAACCCAAAAAATTCGACTGGCCAAAATATCTTGAGCGGGGTAATATTACCAATGATATCGAAGCTGTAACCGCCATTAATGAAAAGATTGATGAAAAGTCGATTAACAGTAACTCCACGGCCGACGAAAAGCACCTGAAAGAAGCGGATATTCAGGGGATGGTGAATAAATACGATCTTTCCGGCAAAAAGGGGATTGGTTTGGTTATTATAATGGAAGCCTTGAGTAAAACTGCTGAAGCTGCTTCTATGTACATAACCTTTATTGATCTTTCCAGTAAAAAAGTATTATACACAGAGCGGATGGTTGAAAAAGCAGGTGGTTTTGGCTTCCGTAACTATTATGCCAGCACCATTTATAAAGCCATGCAGACTATAAAAAAATCAAAACTCAAGTCCTGGCGTTCCAGCTTCGGATCCTGAGTGGTACAATCTATGAACAAAGGATCACTTTCATACACCACTGAACTGTCCGTACGATTTAATGAGGCAGACCCGCTGGGGATCGTATGGCACGGCCATTATGTGCGTTATTTTGAAGACGGCCGCGAAGCTTTTGGTCAGGCATTTGAACTAAGTTATCTGCATATCTATAAACAGGGGTATTCGGTTCCCATTGTTAAGATTGAAGCCGATTACAAGAAGTCATTAAAGTACGGCGACCGGGTAATTATCGAAACAGAATACATTCCCTGCCATGCTGCCAAGCTGCTGTTTCAGTACAGGTTGTATAATGCTGCTACCAGGGAACTGGTTGCAAAAGGATCCACCATACAGGTATTCCTGGATCATCCGGGAAATACTTTGCAGTTAACCAATCCGCCCTTTTATGAGGCCTGGAAAAAAAAATACCTAACCTCTTCTGACGGATGAACCGGGCTCCCGTATATATCATAGATCACCAGGTACTGACTCCCCTGGCCAGTGGCACCGCTGCAAACCTGGATGCAATTGCAGCAGGTAATTCTGCTGTTATGCCCAGCCGCCACCAGCTTTACCAGGATCAGGGTATCTGTGGTGCATTGTTCAGCCCGGCTCAATGGAAACAACTGAAAGAACCGCTCGGTGCAAATCTTACCAACTTTGAGGCGCTTCTTTTACATTCAATAACAGAGGTACTGCGTAGTTCGGAACTAAACCTGTCAGCGCCGGATACGGTTTTGATTTTGGCTTCCACCAAGGGAAATATTGGAGAACTGAATGAAGGCAGTACGGCTGCAGCCGAACGGGCAGGATTAGACCTGAGCGCTGCGAGGCTGGCTGCAGCACTGAACTATCATAGTGCTCCGCTTCTAATTTCCAATGCCTGTATATCAGGAATGACGGCTTTATTGGTAGCTAAACGACTTTTGCAGGCTGGCCACTACAAACATGCCCTGGTAGCAGGTGCCGATTGTATCAGCCCGTTTATCATGGCTGGTTTTAAATCATTTCAGGCATTGAGCACCTCCGAATGCCGTCCTTTTGACAAGGATCGGAACGGGTTAAACCTGGGCGAAGGGGCCGCCACCCTACTGCTCAGTACTGCGCGGCACGGCCCGGAAAAAATGGTCCTGAGCGGAGGGGCCACCTCGAACGATGCCAATCATATTTCTGGTCCGTCAAGAACGGGCGCAGAAATGGCATTTGCCATCCGGCAATCGATGCGGCAGGCAGGCCTTGAAGCGGGTAGGATCGGATTTATTTCGGCTCATGGCACTGCAACTCCCTATAACGATGAAATGGAATCCAAGGCATTTATTGCCGCGGAACTTGATAGGGTTCCTGCATTCAGCCTGAAAGCCTTTTTCGGACATACCCTGGGAGCCGCCGGATTAATTGAATCGGCCATATCACTGGAAGCATTGAAACGAGGCTGGCTTTTACCTTCACGTGGGTATGCAAACCATGGTGTAACAGCTGCCGTCAATATCTCGAAAGAATTAATTAAGCATCAATCTTTCCAACATTTTATAAAAACAGGATCGGGCTTCGGAGGATGCAATGCTGCCCTGGTCTTCTCAAAAACATCCAACTAATAGCAGTTCAATTATTATGAATCATTTTTCCAAAGACCGATTAACAGCTGTTGAAGCAAAAGAAGCCGCCCAAAGGGTTGCATTTGGCCCGGTAATGTTCCAGGCCGCCCAGGCAATGCGCAAAAATGGCCTGCTTCAAACCATCCGTGATGCAGGTAAAGCAGGCATTACTATTGAAGAAGCAGCTGCTAAATCAGGCCTGTCTCATTATGGTGCCAGGGTTTTGATGGAAGCCGGTTTGGGCATGGGGGCCTTTTTGCTGAATGAAGACAAATACAGTATCACCAAAATGGGTTTTTTCCTGTTGTCAGATCCCCTGACGAACGTAAACATGAATTTTATTGATGATGTTTGTTACGACGGACTGGCACAGTTAGAAGAAAGTATTGCCAATGGAAAACCCGAGGGCTTGAAAGTATTTGGAGAATGGTCTACTATTTATGAAGCGCTTTCAAAATTGCCTACACCAATTCAAAAAAGCTGGTTCGAATTTGATCATTATTATTCGGACGGTTCTTTTCCGCTTGTGTTACCAATGGTATTTGCAACTGGTGTAAAAAAGATAATCGATATTGGCGGTAATACCGGTAAATGGGCTATTTCCTGTGCACAATATGCCCCTGATATCTATGTTACCATCATGGATTTACCCGGACAGGTATCCATGGCAAAGGAAAAAATTGAGTCGCTTGGGCTTGCCGACCGCATTCATTTTCATCCGGTTAATATCCTGGATGAAACACAGCAGTTCCCCAAAGGTCATGACGGTGTTTGGATGAGCCAGTTCCTGGATTGTTTTTCTGACGATGAAATAACATCCATCCTTAAGCGCTGTTACGACGCAATTGATGAAAACGGTTATGTATTTATCCTGGAAAATTTCTGGGATTGTCAGCGATTCGAAGGAGCTGCCTTTAGTCTTCAAATGACATCGCTCTATTTTACGGCACTGGCAAATGGTAACAGCCAGATGTATGATTCGAAAGTTTTCAAGAAATGCATCTATGCCGCAGGCCTAAAAATAGAAGAACAGATTGATCATATAGGCGAAGGCGGGCATACCCTTCTTATTTGCCGTAAACAATAAAGTATCCATAAAGCAACCATATTTTTCAACCCAAAACGATCGTTGTGAAGCATATACAAACAGATGTCCTGGTCATTGGTGCTGGTCCTTCTGGCACTGTAGCGGCCTCCATTATTAAAAAAGCCGGCTATAAGGTTATGATAGTGGAGAAAATGAAATTTCCACGTTTTGTGATCGGGGAAAGTTTATTACCCCGGTGTATGGAAGCATTGGAAGAAGCCGGGTTTCTGGAAGCGGTGCGCGAGAAATCTTTTCAGGAAAAATATGGGGCGAAATTTGTTAAGGATGGAATGATCTGCGATTATTCCTTCGCTGATCAGTTTACCAAAGGCTGGAGCTGGACCTGGCAGGTGCCACGATCAGAATTTGATAAAACGCTGGCAGATTGCTGTGAAGCCATGGATATTCCGGTGCAGTATGAAACAACTGTAACGGATATCAGGTTCAATGGGTCGGATTCCGTCACAACTGTACAGGATAAAAATGGCGAAACCTATTCCATCGGCGCTCGTTTTATCGTAGACGGAAGTGGATATGGAAGGGTGATACCCAAATTATTTGGCCTCGACCGGCCTTCTTCACTGCCCGGAAGAAAGGCCTTGTTCTGCCATATGAAAGACGATAAAAGGATGGCCGTTCATGAACCCAACAGAATTACTATCGTAACCCATAAGCCGGGCGTATGGATCTGGGTAATTCCATTTTCAACCGGTATTACTTCTGTTGGCTATGTGGGCGACCCGGCTTTTTTTGAGAAATATCAAGGCAGTAACGAAGAAATATACAATTCTTTGCTGGAAGACGAACCCTACCTGGCAGATCGGTTCCGGGGAGCAGAAAAGATGTTTGAAGTACGTGTATTGGAATCCTGGTCGGCAACCTGTGATAAATTTTATGGTGATGGTTTTGTCCTAACCGGAAATGTTACGGAGTTCCTGGATCCGATTTTCTCATCGGGTGTAACACTTGCAACCGTCTCCAGCCAAACCGCCGCACATTTGGTGATCCGTACCTTACAGGGTGGTTCGGTTGATTGGGATAAGGAATACATGGAGCATATGATGCAGGGAGTAAATACCTTCCGTACCTATGTAAACTGTTGGTACGATGGAACCCTTGATACCATTTTCTTTTCCAAAAACCAGCAACCGGAGATTAAAAATATGATTTGCTCAGTGCTGGCCGGTTATGTGTGGGATAAGGAAAATCCATTCGTACACGAGCATTTTCGCCAGGTTAAAAAACTGGCCCGCACACTTACTTTAAAACAAATGCTCGAAGAAGGTTCATGAGTATGCAGGAAACAGCACCCTTTTGGATAAATGCAGCAGCGCGTATCAGCGGGCACAGGGCCTACCGGAACCAGGAATTGTTATTGGATAAACAGGGTATTCGTACAGATGAATTTCTTCTGGAATTATATAACAGGCTCGGGTTAGAATATCCTAAGTGGTTTAAAATGGACCGCCTTTCCAAACTTGGGCTATTGGCGGCGGAGCTGGTACTGAACCCCCCGTCTGACCATGAATTAAGGAACCCTTTTGAATGGGGAATTGTATTGGCAAACCGCCATTCGAGCCTGGATACCGACAGGAAGTTTGTGGATCAGCTGGCAGAAATTCCTAGTCCCGCTGTTTTTGTATATACATTACCCAATATCCTAATTGGTGAAATCAGTATCCGGCATGGATTTAAGGGCGAGCAGGCTTTTTTTATCCAGGAAGAATTTCCGGCAACACTGCTGGTGAATTATGTGAGCAGCCTTTTAGAGGAAGGAATAACCCATAGCTGCCTTATCGGATGGGCTGATATTCTGGGGGAAAGCTATAATGCAACGCTGTACAGAGTATCCCGGGTTCGGGAGGATTCAGTACATTCAATGCCATTTACAACTACTAATATTTATCAATATCTATATCATGAACAGGGAGCAGTTAGTTGAAGAATTAAAACAACAGATTATTGAACAATTGAATCTGCAGGTGAAACCGGCTGATATTGTGGCATCGGATCCTTTGTTCAATGAAGGATTGGGGCTTGACTCTATCGACGCGCTGGAGCTGATCGTTTTAATGCAGCAAAAATACCGCATTAAATTGGCCAATGCGGAAGATGGTCCGAAAGTATTTCAGTCGGTAGATACCATGGCTGATTTTATTTTGGCTAACCAAACAACACAAGCCGGCTGATATGCAGCAGGCAATTTACCTGGCAGGGAGAGGAGCCATATCCTGCATAGGTAATAATGTGGCAGAAAATATAGCAGCGCTACGGGAAGGCAGCGCAGGCCTGGGCCCCATACGATATCTTTCAACGGTCCATGCGGCTAGTTTCCCGGTTGGCGAAGTAAAGGCAACCAATACTGAACTGGCGCAAATGGCAGGGTGGAGTGGTACCAATAGCCGTACCTCGCTGCTAGGATTTATAGCTGCGCGGGAGGCCTTACAGAACGCGGGTCTCTGGGAAAACGACCGCGTAAAACAACAAATAAACGGGAAACGCCTTCGAATCGGCCTTATATCGTCCACAACAGTAGCAGGAATGGATCTGACAGAGAATTTTTTTCCTGCTTTCCTTGAGAATGCTGCTGCTGGAAAACTGCGCTATGTAAGGCAGCACGAAGCCGGTGCTACCACTGAACGGATTGCAGCCGGGTTAGGTATAAAGGATTATCTCAACACAATTAGTACGGCCTGTTCTTCTTCTGCCAATGCAATTATGCTGGGCGCCCGTTTACTTAAAGCCGGGCAGCTGGATATTGTACTTGCGGGCGGAACCGATGCCTTATCCAAATTCACGTTGAATGGGTTTAATACGCTGATGATCCTTGATCAGCAGCTTTGCCAGCCTTTTGATAAACAAAGGAGAGGCCTCAACCTTGGAGAAGGTGCCGGTTTTCTGGTATTGGTAAATGAAAAAACGGCTGCATTATTGGGAGGAAATTATACGGTAAAATTAGCTGGCTATGCCAATGCCAATGATGCACACCACCAGACAGCGTCCTCTCCCGATGGTACAGGCTCCTACCTGGCTATGAAAGGGGCACTTGAAATGGCCGGCGTTGAACCGGCCGCAATTGGTTATATCAACCTGCATGGCACAGGTACACAAAACAACGATTCCTCCGAAAGTACCGCTATCCAACGCCTTTTTGGGGATCGTTTTCCAGCAATGAGTACCACCAAATCCTACACGGGGCATACGCTGGCTGCCTGTGGCGCATTGGAAGCTATTTATTCGGCTGTTTCGCTGGAGGAACAGGTGCTGTTTCCGAGTTTACGGGTACAGCAGCCGGTAATAGAAGAACCTGGAGTAGTTGTAACCCAACTTCGCCAGGTAACCGGATTGAGGCATGTATTATCGAACTCCTTCGGTTTCGGGGGAAATTGTTCATCCTTATTTTTTTCACTGACCTGATATGTTTATTAACGGAGCTTCCGCCATATCGCCACTGCCTGTTTTTGATGCGCTGACCAAAGGAATCAATTTTGAATTCCTGACCGCTGCAAAAGGAAGAGTGGCAGAACCGGACTACAGTAACCTGATAGACCCTAAGCTGATCCGGCGCATGAGTCGTATTATCAGAATGGGGGTAGTTACTGCATTGGATGCATTAAAACAGGCAGCAATAGCGAATCCCGACGCTATTCTTACCGGCACTGCGTTCGGTTGCCTGGAGGATACCGGGGTTTTCCTGAAACGATTGGTGGAGAACAAGGAAGAAATGCTGACTCCTACTGCCTTTATTCAATCCACGCATAATACCGTTGGTGCACAGGTAGCCTTGCTGCTCAAATGCCATTCTTATAACAATACGTATGTGCAACGGGCACATTCTTTCGAATTGTCTTTGCTGGATGCGCAGCTCTGGTTAACGGAGCATGCCGGCCAGGCTGTTTTAGTAGGTGCGGCAGACGAACTAACGGATTATAGTTATAGTTTGCTGGAACGGTTTGGAACGTTTAAACACCAGTGTGGGGGCGAGGGCGCTGCATATTTCCTTGTGCAATCGGCTGCTTCCGCTAGCTCCTGGGCAGAAATCGAAACGATACATACCCTCTACCAGCCAACCGAAGAGGAATTACTGGAATTGGTAAGGAGTATTTCAGCGCCGGCCAAAGAGCAGCCAGTTGACCTGATCTTAAGCGGGGAAGAGAACCATGATGAAAAAGCGCATTTATACATGAATGTTAAGGCGGCAGCCGGAGATAATATTCCGGTGGTAAACTATAAACAATTCTGCGGAACCTATCCGACAGCATCGGCATTTGCCTGCTGGTTGGGAGCTTATTGGTTAAAGACAGGAACTATTCCTGCTGGGTGGGGACCGGTAATGCCAGCCAAACGGATCCTGATTTATCAAACGGATAACCTGGGATACCATTCCCTCATTCTGCTTAAAGCATGTTGACGCTAAAAAACTGTTCCATCCTGGTTGTCCTGTTTTTTATAGCGGCATTTTTGCTGCGGTTGCCTGCCTGGGTGTATATAATTATTTGTTTGGGTTATTTGCTTGTATTGGTATGGGGAAGCAGCCGCATACATTCACAGTTTTATACTTCTGTAATTTGTAGCGGTAATACCGCTAAGCCGGCCATTGCTATCAGTTTTGACGATGGTCCTCTACCAGCATACACACCTTCTATCCTGGCCAGCCTGGAGCAAGAAAACGTACCTGCCTGTTTTTTTTGTATAGGTAAAAATGTGAGCAGCCATCCTGAATTAACCAAACAGATAGTTAAACAGGGGCATATAATTGGCAATCATAGTTTTACTCATCATGGAATGTTTGATCTTTACTCCGCGTCGCGTATGCAGGCGGAGCTGGAAACAACCAATCAGCTGATATGGGAACTGACGGGTAAAAAAGTCCGTTTTTTCCGTCCGCCTTATGGAGTGACCAATCCCAACCTGGCGAAGGCTATTAAAAAAACCGGTATGACAACCATTGGCTGGAATATCCGGTCTATGGATACGGTTGCAAAAGACGAGCGTGGATTATTGGAAAAATTGTGGAAGCAGGTAAAGCCAGGTGCCATTGTTTTGTTTCATGATACCAAGCTGATAACTGACAGGATACTTCCTCAATTTATTGCCGGTGTAAGAAACCGGGGTTTTGAAATAGTACCCATTGATGAACTGATTAACGAAGAGGCTTATGCGTAAAATATTTTTGCTGCTGCTGATATTGTCAGGAACCCTAACTTATGCCCAGCACAAAGGATTTACTGCGGTAACGGATCCGGCGGCTTTCAGGACCGCATTTTCTCAGAAAGCGGCACAGGTTACGACCATCCGCTGTGATTTTACCCAGGAAAAGCACCTTAGCCTGCTCGCTGAAAAAATACTTTCCAAAGGAAAATTCTGGTTTAAAAAAGAAACCCTGGTTCGGATGGAATACCAGCATCCGTTTCAATACCTGCTGATTATAAATGGTAAGAATATTTATATAAAAGATGGTCAGAAAGAAAACAGGGTTTCAGTTCGTTCCAATAAGCTGTTTCAGAAAATCAATCAGCTTACCATTGATTGTATTAAAGGAACAGTATTTTCCAATCCTGATTTTTCTGTCAAAGCTTTTGAGAATAAACAACAGTACCTGGTGGAAATGACACCTGTTTCCAAAGATATGCTGGAGTTTTTCTCAACCATTCTTGTGCGCATAGATCGCTCAGATTATGCGGTATCAAGCATTAATATGATGGAGAAAGGAGGAGATTTTACCTTAATCAGTTTCCATAATAAAGAAGTAAACCAGGCCATAGCAGATGCAATATTTCAGCAGAAATAAATTGCTTGCAGGTTGCATAGCCTTTTGTGGCCTATTCTCCTGTCGTTCTGTTTATACCGGTATGGAGCAGGTTTCGGTTAAGGATAGCTGTTTGATGCCGCTACAACCTGTTTTTGTAAATGAATTGTATAAAGCACAGGTAACCATCAC
Organism: Flavihumibacter sp. CACIAM 22H1; assembly: GCF_001601815.1. GTDB lineage: Bacteria > Bacteroidota > Bacteroidia > Chitinophagales > Chitinophagaceae > Flavihumibacter. Next base: position 15,718 of record NZ_LUKG01000037.1, on the reverse strand, counting down.
CAATCACCAGCTAAGCGGACTTTTATTAATTAAACAAATGCCTGATCAAAGCAGGCGCGTGGTTTTCTCCACAGAAACGGGCGTTAAATTCTTTGATTTTGAATTCACGGAAAATGGTGAATTTTCGGTAATCGACATATTAAAAAAATTAAATAAAAAAGTAATTGTTAACGCACTTCGTGAAGATTTTGAGCTTTTATTGATGCAAGAAAGGGGGAAAATACCCGGAAAACTCCTGAAAAACGAATTGTACTTTTATCATGGTTATGCGAAAGGTAAAAAACAGGCCTGGTATTTGACAGATTTGAATTGCCAGCAGCTGGTGGGAGCAGAACTTTCTTCTAAAAGAAAACCATTAGTACAGTTGAAGTACTTCCATCAGGGAACCGGCAGTCCGGACTCAATTTTCCTAAAGCACCTGAATTTTAAATTCAACATAGCACTCAAAAAATTAGAGCGATGATACTCACGGGTGATTTTTTCACCATGCAAACGCTTGATAAGGGCGATGGTATGGTTAAGGCCGGGTTATTATGGAATGCAGAGCATCCAATTTTTAAAGGGCATTTTCCCGGGCAGCCGGTAGTACCCGGAGTTTGTATGATACAATTGATTCAGGAAACCCTGGAACAGGCCCTTGACAAACCGGTGCAATTAATATCCAGTAGCCAGATAAAATTTCTGCATGTTATTGATCCTCACCAATTTCCGGCTACTGATCTGTTGATCCAGTACAGTGTAAACGCAATGGGCACCTACCAGGTCAGCTCCACCCTCCAATTAGGAAACACTACATTTTTGAAAATGAATGCCGTGTTTTCAGCCTGATACCAGGCCGGGTTGCGTTCTTATTAAAGAAGGTTCAGTATTTTTGCGTAAACTTTGCGTTATGCGACCTGTGAGGTGGATACTGTTTTTATTATTGCTGTTACCGTTTTCTTTTAATGCGGAAGCCCAGTGTTCTATTTGTACCAAAACGGCCCAGCAAATGGGTGAAAAACCGGCAAAAGCACTGAACTCAGGAATTATTTATCTTGCTGCAACACCGCTGGCCCTGATGGGTTTTATAGGCTATCGCTGGTGGAAATCAAACCGCGATATGTTCTGATACTATCCTTATATTTATCCAAATACGGATAGATATGAGAGTTCTTCTACTACTATTATTCCCCCTGTTTTCGCTTGCACAGTCTTTGCCTTCCATTGACGAAAAAACGAAAGGATGGGAAAAAATTAATGGATTACTACCTTATTATCTGGATGCGGCAAATGGTAAAATCTGGCTTGAGATAGACCGGACAGACCAGGAGCTCTTATATTGTATTTCGCTTCCGGCTGGCTTAGGTTCCAATGATATCGGGCTCGATAGAGGCTTGCTTGGATCTCAACATATTATAAGGTTTGTGAAAAATGGAAAAAAACTTTTCCTGCAACAACCTAATTATGATTACAGAGCCAATAGTTCTGACCCGCTGGAACGTAAAGCCGTAGAAGAATCCTTCGCTTCTTCTATACTCTGGAGTTTTACGATCGAAGCTGCCAGTGGTAACACCCTGCTGGTAGATGCAACAGATTTTTTGTTACGGGATGCGATGAAAGCTGCAGGCCGTATCAAAGCCGCTAAACAGGGAAATTTTTTGGTGGATAAAGCCAGGTCAGGGATCTATTTTCCCGCCACTAAAAATTTCCCGAAAAATACGGAACTGGATGCTACAATTACGCTGGTGAACAATGATGGCGAAGTAGGAAATCTGGTTCGATCCGTTGCAGCCAGCGGCGATGCTATTACCCTCAGAATGCATCATTCCTTTGTTGAATTACCAGATGGCGGGTATAAACCCCGTGTATTTGATCCGAGAGCTGGTTATTTTCCGATCTCCTACTATGATTATAGCTCACCGGTATCTGAACCAATCGAAAAATATTTTATAAGAAGACATCGGTTGGAGAAAAAAAATCCGGAAGCAGCTATCAGCGAGCCGGTAAAGCCCATTATTTATTACCTCGATAACGGAACACCGGAACCCATCCGTTCCGCTTTGCTGGACGGAGCCCGTTGGTGGAACCAGGCTTTTACCGCCGCAGGCTTTAAAGATGCTTTCCGGGTTGAACTTTTGCCGGAAGGTGCAGACCCTATGGATATCCGTTATAATATGATTAACTGGGTACACCGAAGTACCCGGGGCTGGAGTTATGGAGCGGGCGTAACCGACCCGAGAACAGGAGAGATCATAAAGGGTAATGTTACACTTGGTTCTCTTCGGGTTCGGCAGGATTATCTGATTGCGCAAGGCTTGCTGGCCCCTTTTGAAAAAGGTATTCCGGCCAATGATAGGATGCTGAAAATGGCCATTGCCAGGCTTCGTCAGTTAGCAGCCCATGAAGTAGGGCATACCCTTGGCCTTGCACATAATTACGCCTCCAGCGTAAATAACCGGGCAAGCGTTATGGATTATCCACATCCTTTGGTAAAGTTCAGTTCCAATGGCGAACTCGATCTGGAAGATGCCTATGATACAAAAATCGGTGAGTGGGATAAACTGGCTATCAGCTTTGGATATGCACAGTTCTCAAAAAATACCAATGAAACAGCAGCGCTTGATAAGCTGTTAAGAGAGGGTGCTGCAAAAGGATTATTGTTTATTGCTGACCGGGATTCCAGGGCGCCCGGAGGATCGCATCCGCAGGCACATTTATGGGATAACGGCGCGGATGCAGCAGAGGAACTGAAACATGTGATGAAAGTACGGCTAAAAGCATTAACTGATTTTGGCGCTAATAGTATCCGTAATGGTACCCCGCTTGCAATGCTGGAAGATGTACTGGTACCTGTTTATTTTTATCACAGATACCAGGTAGAAGCAACTGCAAAACTGCTTGGAGGGGTTGCGTACAGTTATGCTTTGAAAGGGGATGGTAGTGCCGCTATGAAAATGGTACCCAAAGCAGAACAACTGAAAGCACTGGATGCTATCCTTCAAACCATTGATCCGACTGCCTTAAACATACCGGATAATATTCTCCGGTTGATTCCACCCCGACCAGCGGGGTATGCTGGTTCCCGCGAATTATTTAACAAACGAACCGGTTTGAATTTTGATCCTCTTTCGCCTGCGGAAACCGCAGCAGATCTGCCATTTTCCTTTCTTTTTCATCCAGACCGGATCAACCGTATGGAAATTCAAGGGTACCAGGGTGGATTATCTGCAGGAGAAATGGCTGAACGACTGATAAACGCAACGTTTAAGGCTGCCCGAAGAAGTGGGATAGAAGCCATGATTCAACAACAAACCGAACAGGTGCTTTTAACCTACCTGCTGAACTGGTCGGTAAACGAGTCGGTATCAATGCCGGTGAGGGCCCGTGGACTGGCAATTGTACAAGACCTGAAAAACTGGCTGGAAGCAGCGCTGAAAGCTGGCTCAGATCCTGCACTCAACGCTCATTATGCCTTTGCACTGGAACGTATGAAAGCTCCCGATAAAGCTAAACCTACGCAGCATGCAGTAATTCCGCCGGGCGCGCCGATAGGGTGTGAGTGAGGGAGAAAGGAGAAGGACAGAGGGGTTAGGTGCTGAATTGTTGAACAAATTGATACAGGTTAAAGGCATGGCGGTCCTGCAGGTCTTCGATGGCTTCTTTTAGGCGCTGTTTGTTAACGTCCTTCATCCGCTTGCGTTCAATGAGATGATAAGCACGCTCGGCCAGCAGCCAGGCACGTTTATCGGAAATCGTATGCTGCGAAAGCTGATCTTCTATCGCAGACAACCAATCACTGATACCCGCTTTCTGAGAGGCAATGGTTTTAATGATGGGTAATTCTGATTGGGTGTTGCTGAAACCAGGCGCCAGCATGGAACGCAGGTTTCTGGTAAATAAATCAGCATCTGGCCGGTCAGCTTTGTTTACCAGGAATATATCCGCAATTTCCATAAGTCCGGCTTTCATGGTCTGGATCTCATCCCCTGCCTCGGGCACCAATACCACGGTGGTACAATCTGCTAACCCAACAATTTCTATCTCACTTTGTCCTACTCCTACGGTTTCAACAAGTATATAATCGAATGGCGTTACTTTCAGCAATTCTGTAATTTCTATAATGTGTGGATGCAGTCCCCCCAGTGAACCACGCGTAGCGAGCGAACGGATAAATACCGAAGCGTTATTGTACCAATTGCTCATACGGATCCGATCACCAAGCAATGCTCCTAAATGAAAAGGAGAAGAAGGATCTACGCAAAGAACAGCTACCGTTTTTTTCTGGCGGATCAGTTCTCCGATTAAAGCGTCTACGAGGGTAGATTTTCCCGCGCCAGGTGGGCCGGTTATTCCAATTATAGGGGTGGTATGATGTGGCAATGCCGTCAGTAATTCTTCATAACCGGGTACTTCATTTTCAATCAACGAGATGGAACGCGCAATACTCTTCACATCACCATGTAAAATTTTAGACAATAGTTGGTCCCACATGCTATGAAGTTATTGAATCCTGCAGAACATTACAATGGATGGTAATTGCTTAATTGTTCTTAATATTGTTTGTATAAGCAGTATGACAAATTTTGTTCCCATATTTCCATTAGGTATTGTTGTTTACCCCGGAGAGCAATTAAACCTGCATATTTTTGAACCCCGGTATAAACAACTAATCAGTGAATGTGTAGCAGAAAATAAGCTGTTTGGAATTCCGACCGTACTGGAGAATAAACTGGGAGAATGGGGTACACTTGTAAGGGTGCAGAAGGTTAGTAAAACCTACGAAAATGGTGAAATGGATATTGAAACAGAAGGATTATCCATTTTCAAAGTGCTGGAAGTAGTAAAAAGTATTCCTGACAAATTATACAGTGGCGCCATTGTACACTATCCCGAAAATGTAGAGGGAAGAGGAAATCCGAACCTGATGCAAAAACTGATCAGTAATATCCGTGACCTGCACAAATTACTGAAACTGGAAAAGAGCTTTAAAAAACCCGACGAGCTGCTGATAAGCTATGATGTTGCCCATCATGCCGGTTTATCACTACAGGAAGAATATGAGCTGCTGGGCCTAATGCATGAGCTGCAGCGGCAGGAATACCTGAAACGTCACCTGGCCAAAGTGCTACCGGTACTGGCGGAAATGGAACTGTTAAAGGAAAAAGTCAAGCTCAACGGCCATTTTAAAAACCTATCTTCGCTCGATTTTGAACTGTAAATCCAGCGAAACCCAGTATGGCTTCCACTACAATCTGTTTTGATTTTGGAAATACCCGCCAAAAAATGGCGGTTTTCAGGGAGGGCAATCTTATAGGGATTTACCCGATTGAACGCCTTGATATTGCTGCGTTTACGGCTATTTTGGAAGCGTATCGGCCAGATAAAACCATACTTTCCTCGGTTATGAACCATCCGCCGGAGCTGGAAACCTTTTTACAGGAAAGAACGGATTTTCATAAACTTTCGCACCTTACCCAGCTGCCATTTACCACACCTGTGGGTAAACCGGAAACAATCGGCGCCGACCGGCTGGCACTGATAGCGGCCGCAGTTAACCTGTTTCCAGATAAAAATAACCTGGCAATTGCCCTGGGTACGGCCATAACCTACAATTTTGTGAACCGTAATCATGAATTCCTGGGCGGAGGTATTTCGCCAGGTATGGAAATGCGGTTCCGGAGCTTGAAAGACTATACGGCCCTGCTGCCGTTGGTGAAGGAAGACTGGAATTTTCCGCTGGTAGGGTATGATACCGTAACGAATATCACCAGTGGAGTCATTTTAGGAATGGCCAAGGAAATAGATGGTTTTATCGATGCGTATAAAGAACGGTACGGGAACTTTAACGTGCTGTTAACCGGGGGTAATTCCGGCTATTTTGTCCCCCACCTAAAAAACAGGATATTTGCCGACCAGAATTTAATCTTTAAAGGACTGTATGCGATCAGTGAGTGTAATTAAACAACCAATAACCCAACTGTTTTTAGCCGTACTGCTGTTTTGTGGGATGGTTACCAATGCCCAGGAAAACTCGCCGTACTCCCGATATGGCTGGGGTAACCTGGTTCCCTCCACCCCGATCGTAACCCGGGGTATGGGCGGTATTACCACGGGATATGTCGACTACGATGAGCGATTTGATGTGAAACAAGGTGTTCCCCGCTACCTGAAGCCACAGGCCATCAATTTTATGAATCCTGCTTCTTATGCCAGATTACGAACTACTTCTTTTGACCTGGGGTTTGAAGTCGAAAACCAGGTATTGCAGGAACAGAATGTGATCGAAAAGTATAAAGCAAGTTTTGCCAATATTTCCTACCTGCAACTAGGTGTTCCCCTAAGCAGGAAGCGAAATTTTTCCATGGTGCTGGGCCTTCGGCCGATTAGCCGCATCAATTATCAGATCCAGGCATTTGCCCGTGAGCAAAATCCCGAAACCGGTGCCAGTATTGATTCTACACTCACGCTGTACCAGGGTAAAGGCGGTTCTTACCAGGCATTTCTGGGTTTAGGTAAGGGCTTCGGTAATTTCAGCATAGGTGCCAACGTAGGCTATTTCTTCGGAACAAAAGATTTTGGAACCCGTAAATCATTTATCAACGACAGCGTGGTTTATTACAAAGGAAATTACCAGACCAAGATCAATTTTGGCGGGGTCTCCTTTAACACTGGTATCCAATATCGGGCTAAATTAAGTAAGGATATCCGCATGGTTCTGGGAGCAACGGCCACATTTTCAAGCGAATACAACGCAAACAAAGATATTATCCGCGAAACGTTTGAATACGACCAATCGGGTGGAACGCTTATCCGGGACAGTGTATACCGGGAGGAAGGCGTACAAGGTACCGTAATTTTCCCCAGCACCTATTCTGGCGGGTTTACATTTGAGCGCCTGGATAAATGGCTGATCGGGGCCGAATATTCAACCACTTCCTGGGACGATTTTAGGTTGTATGGGGCGAAGGATTCGGTGGGATCTACCTTTAAATTCAGAATAGGCGGGCATTTTATTCCCAATGCCTACGGTTCCAACTACTGGGGCCGGGTTACTTACCGGGTGGGCTTCAATTATGGAACCGACTATATCCGCTATGCCGGTGAAGAACTCAAACAATACGCAGTAACTGCGGGTTTTGGTTTTCCTATCCGCCCGAACCGGTTCAGCAACCAATATACGAACCTGAACCTTGGACTCGAATTCGGCAGAAGGGGAACACCTGAAACCCGTTTGCAGGAAAATATGTTTCGGCTTTCTTTCGGTGTTACCCTCAGCGATCTGTGGTTTGTGAAACGCAAATATGACTAATTCCTTACGTTATAGTAGCACTTCAAGAATAACAGCACTGCTAGGGTGCTGTATTTTTTTTGCCCTGCTGCTAACAGCCTGTGAAAATACACAGGAGGAGTTGAATGCTCTCTCCAAAAAGAGAATAGCCGTAGAAGAAGCTAAGTTTATAGAAAGCTATCTTAGCCAGGGAGGAAAGATGAAAGCCCGGCTTACTGCACCGGTAATGAACCGGTACCAGACAGATTCTCCTTACATTGAATTTCCGAATAGCCTGCATGTAGACTTCTATAACGACAGCCTGAAGGTGGAAAGCCAGCTGAATGCCAAATACGGGCGCTACCGGGAAACAGAACAGCGGGTTTTTCTTCGCGATAGCGTAACAGTGTTTAACCAGAAAAAAGATACCCTTAAAAGCAAGGAGCTTTGGTGGGATCAGAACAAAGAAATATTCTACACCGATAAAGACGTAGAAATTCACCAGCCTGATAAGATTATTTATGGCAAAGGGCTGGAGGCAGACCAGTCGTTTAACTGGTACCTCATCAAAGAAATTACCGGTCAGGTACTGGTACCAAAAGGAGGTTTTGGTGCGGCTGCTGTAACAGATTCAACCGCTTCACCTGCCGTTGATTCAACAGGGGGCCGTGTTAGTCCGCCGCCGCTGAAAGCCCCCGATAAGGGAAAAGATAGTCTGAAAATCATCTAGTTATGTTATATCGTAGAATGGGCAGAACCGGCCTTCAACTCAGTGCACTAAGTTTTGGCAGTTGGGTAAGCTTTCATAAGCAAATTGGAGACTCCATGGCGGATGAGCTAATGGGCCTGGCATATGACCAGGGGATTAATTTTTTTGACAATGCCGAAGGCTATGCACTGGGGGAAAGCGAAAAAATGATGGGCCGCGTATTAAAGGCCAAAGGGTGGGACCGCAGCTCCTACGTTTTATCGAGCAAAGTTTTTTTTGGCTGGCGAGAGCACAATAAGCCGAATCAAACCGGTTTGAGCCGAAAACATATCGTAGAAGCCTGTCATGAAGCATTGGGTCGTTTGCAGACAGACTACCTCGATCTCTATTTCTGTCACCGCCCCGATCCGAATGTTCCTATTGAAGAAGTAGTTTGGACCATGCACCACCTGATTCAACAGGGAAAAATCCTTTATTGGGGTACCAGTATGTGGAGTGGCGCTGAAATTATGGAAGCACATCGTGTTGCCCAACAGTACCGGTTGATTGGCCCGGTAGTGGAACAGCCACAGTACAATATGTTTGAGCGATTAAAAATGGAACAGGACTACCTGCCGGTTTTCCGCAATGTGGGCATGGGCACCACTATCTGGAGCCCGTTGGCTGCCGGATTTCTTACGGGCAAATACCTGGATGGATTTCCAGCGGGCAGCAGGCTGGGAATGGAAGGCTTTGAATGGCTGAAAGATCGCTGGCTACAGGAAGATAAAATTTCCAAATTAAAACAACTCCATAAACTGGCAGCCGAAATGGGGGTTTCTATGGGAAATCTGGCAATTGCCTGGACACTTCGCAACCCCTACACGACCACTGCTATTCTGGGTGCTACTAAAAAGGAACAGTTAACAGAAAACCTTCGATCGCTTGAAATTTTACCACTTCTTACAGACCCGATTTGCGCGCAGATCGACGAAATCCTTGGCAATAAACCCTTCCTGAACCTGGCCTGATAGGTTTATACCGGGTGGCATCCACCCACCGGTGAAGGAAAAGAAAAAACCCGATGCAATGGACTGCATCGGGTTTTTAAATTCTTTGTACGTTCAGAACCAACGGGTCTCGGCCATCGATAGGTACAAATTTTTTTCAGGACGTGGTCATTCACTAGGAATTGGATACTGTGATACTGGATTCTAAAAACTTACTACTTTGTCAGCTAACGAAATCGAATCACTTGGTTTTTCTTCGGAACATTGGTTTTTCTGGTCTTTCTTCCGGATAATTGGATACTTGGTCTTTTCTGGATATTTGTGATGCACTTGGTTTTTCGGCTTTCGCCTTTAGGATAATTGGATACTTGGTTTTTTTGGATCTTGGATGCCCGATTTACATCGGTCTTGGTTTTTCTAAGGATTTGGGTGATTTGTTATCGATCACTGACATAACAAAAGTATAAATAGGGCTATACCTGTGCAAGAGGGCTATTGCTGAATTTGCCTGCTTCATGATTTACTTGCAAATTCGTAAAATTACGATCGGAATTCTGGTAGAACTCTGCTAACTTCCGTTAGTATATTGAAAAACAAGGGAAAAAACCTTACTAAAAGCCCGATTTACCATGCCGTTTAAGAATAAAAATGTCCTGATCACCGGTGGAAGCCGTGGAATTGGCAAAGCCATTGCAGTACGGTTAGCTGCGGAAGGAGCCAATATAGCAATAGCCGCAAAAACTACGGAACCGCATCCAAAGCTGGACGGAACTATTTATACGGCTGCCGAAGAGATAAAAGCAGCAGGTGCCGGTATAGTACTTCCCTTACAGGCAGATATTCGATTCGAAGAAAGTATAGAAGAAGCGGTGAAAACCACGGTAGAGAAATTGGGCGGAATTGACATACTTATTAATAATGCCAGTGCCATCAGCCTTACGCCAACAGAACAAACTGAAGCTAAACGTTGGGACCTCATGCACGGAATTAATGTACGGGGCAGTTTTTTAATGGCAAAAGCCTGTATTCCGCACCTGAAAAAATCACATAACCCGCATATCCTGAATTTGTCGCCTCCAATTAATATGGATCCTCGCTGGTTTGCCCCCCACCTGGCATACACCATGAGCAAATATGGGATGAGTATGGTTGTGCTTGGCCTGGCAGAGGAACTAAAACCCCATCGGATTGCCGCTAATGCCCTCTGGCCTAAAACCACTATTGCTACTGCGGCGGTTGAAAACCTGTTGGGAGGCGATTTCCTTATACAGCGGAGCCGTACCCCCGAAATTGTGGCGGATGCAGCATTTTATATCCTGCAAAAGCCTTCTTTCGAGTGTACGGGTAATTTCTTTATCGACGAAGAAGTACTAAAAGCAGCAGGCATTACGGAATTCAGCAAATATGCGGTAAACCCCCATCAGAAACTGATGAATGATCTATTCATCTGATTTCGCCTGAAGGGTGTTGCTGCTTAGGCTTCCGGCCGCATCTGCGGGAACAACAATACATCCTGTATGGATGGCTGGTTGGTCAGCAGCATGCACAAACGGTCAATGCCAATCCCGATTCCTGCAGTAGGAGGCATTCCATATTCAAGGGCCCGAAGAAAGTCCTGGTCTATGAACATGGCCTCATCATCCCCCCGTTCCATCAGTTTAACCTGCTCTTCAAAACGTTCTCGTTGATCAACCGGGTCATTTAATTCAGAATAGGCGTTGGCAATTTCTTTCCCGTTGATCATCAGTTCAAAACGTTCTACCAATCCGGGTTTGCTCCGATGCTTTTTGGTAAGCGGACTCATTTCTACCGGGTAATCAATAATAAAAGTGGGTTGTATATAGGTATGTTCGCTGGTGGCACCGAAGATCTCATCAATTAATTTGCCTTTGCCAATAGAAGGAGCTACCTCTATTTTAAGTTGTTTACAAACATCCCTTAAGCCCGGTTCATCGAGCTGGCTGATATCTATGCCGGTGTTTTCCAGGATGGCATCAAAAATGGAAATACGCTTAAAGGGCGCTTTAAAGCTGATGGTTTTATCACCTACCACCAGTTCAGTGCCGCCATGTAATGCAATTGCAACTTTTTCGAGTAATTGCTCGGTGGTGTCCATCATCCAGTTGTAATCCTTGTAAGCGGTATACCATTCCAGGATGGTGAATTCCGGGTTATGGGTGCGATCCATGCCCTCGTTACGGAAATTCCGGCTGAATTCATAAACCCAGTCAAACCCGCCTACCACCAACCGCTTCAGGTATAATTCATTCGCAATTCTGAGGTAGAACGGCACGTCGAGCGCATTATGGTGCGTTATAAACGGACGGGCAGCAGCCCCTCCCGGAATGGCCTGTAATACCGGCGTATCTACTTCCAGGGCGCCGCGTTCATTCAGGAAATCGCGGATGGTATTGATCATTTTTGTGCGCTTCACAAAGGTTTCCCGTATCTGCGGGTTGATGACCAGGTCGGCATAGCGCTGGCGGTATTTGAATTCCGGATCAGTTACTTCATCAAAGGTTTGCCCATCGGCCTCTTTTACAACCGGAAGGGGTTTCAAAGATTTGGTAAGCATGGTCAATTCGGTAACATGTACCGAGGTTTCACCCGTTTTGGTGGTGAAAACAAATCCTTTAATTCCGAAAATATCACCCAGGTCGGTCAGGTGTTTCCATACTTTATCATAGAGCGTTTTATCCTCACCCGGACAAATATCATCTCTTCGCACGTAAATCTGGATACGGCCCGAGCTGTCCTGCAATACGGCAAAACTCGCTTTTCCCATGTCACGTACGCTCATGATCCGCCCGGCCAGGCATACTTCCGCAAAATCGGCCTTATTTTCTTCTCCTTTATACTGTTCTTTAATGTAGGCAGCACTGGTAGTAACCGGGAAACTTGGAGCCGGATAAGGATCAATCCCCAGTTCCTGCAGTTGCAATAACTTCTCTCTTCTTATCTGTTCTTGTTCTGAAAATTGCATTCGCCAAAATTTGAAGCGCAAAAATAACGTATCCGCCCCAGAAGCCAAACATTACAATTCTTTAATACTTGGTTTACACGGGGGTAATATCCAGGTGAGAAATTTGAAAAACATCCCATTATGGAAAGACGTCCCCTTGATGTAGCAATTTTGTCTGATCTGCACCTGGGTACCTACGGTGCTAAAGCAAAGGAGGTCCTCAACTACCTTAAGAGTATAGCACCACAAATGCTGATTCTCAATGGCGATGTCATTGATGCCTGGCAATTCAGCAAACATTATTTTCCGGCATCCCATATGGCCGTGGTTAAAGAAGTGCTGTGCATGATGGCCAAAGGCACCCGGGTTATTTATATTACCGGTAACCACGATGAAATAATGCGGCGGTATTCGGATATCGAATTAGGAAACTTTCAATTAACCGACAAACTGGTTATTGAAATCAATTCAAAAATGACCTGGATCTTCCATGGAGATGTATTTGATAATACCACCAAAGGAGCAGCCAAGTTTTGGGCGAAACTGGGCAGCAGCGGGTATGGTTTCCTGATTCTCCTGAACCGGGCCATTAATACCCTGATGAAATGTATCGGCAGGGAGCGGGTTAGCTTATCCAAATCAGTAATGGCCGGTGTCAACAAAGCAGTAACCCGTATCAACGATTTTGAGATGACGGCCGCAGAAATTGCCATTGAAAAAAAATACGATTACGTGATCTGCGGGCATATTCATCAACCGCAAAAAAGAATGGTTGAAACGGATCTGGGAAAAGTTATGTACCTGAACAGTGGAGATTGGGTGGAACATATGACCTCCCTGGAATTTTACCAGAATGACTGGCATATTTATACCTATGATGAAAAACAATTTGAGAACAGCAAAGTAGAAATTGAAAAACCTATCCTGAACGTTGTAACCGATGAGGTAAATTTTTATGTACAATCACTTGCTATATAACCCCTACCCCTAAACCCTAAGCGGTTCTAAAACTACACAGCACCATGAAACTTCTTCTTTCAGTACAGGCAACCGGCAATGGCCATATCAGCAGGGCCGCCCAGTTATTACCCTATCTTCAACGGTATGGAAAAGTAGATGTATTCCTGAGCGGGGCCAATGCACAATTACAGAACGATCTGCCGGTTCGGTACCGGAGTAAAGGCTTGAGCCTGTTTTACAATACAACCGGCGGATTGGATTACCGGAAAATTGCTTCCCAGTTAAACCCGACCCGTATCTGGAGAGAAATCAAAGCACTGCCGGTTGAAAAATACGATGTGGTGATCAATGATTTTGAATCCATCACGGCAATGGCATGCAGCTATAAAAAAATACCTTCGGTTCACCTTGGTCACCAGGCTTCTTTTCAGTCGGACCTGGTTCCGCGGCCGGGAAATCCGGAGTTCTTAGGGGAGTGGATTTTAAAGAACTATGCAAGAGCTACGCAGTATATAGGCCTGCATTTTAAAAAATACGACGATTTTATTTTTGAGCCGGTTATCAAAAAAGAACTACTTCAGGCCGATCCGCAGAATAAAGGCCATATAACCGTATACCTTTCGGCCTATGAAGACGGGGCATTGCTGCCGGTGCTTCAACAGTTAAAAGCGTTTCAGTTCCAGGTTTTTTCAAAACAGGTTCGGCAGGTTGAACAACATAAGAATGTAAAACTGATTCCGGTAAATCAGCGGCTCTTCAATGAAAGCATGATCAACTCTTTTGGAGTTATTACGGGTGCCGGTTTTGAAACACCTGCTGAAGTTATGCACCTGGGTAAAAAACTGCTGGTTATTCCGATACAGGGTCAATATGAACAGAACTGCAATGCTGCTGCTTTACAACAACTGGGCATCCCGGTATTAAAAAAGATAGATGCGGGCTTCCCCACCGCTTTTTTACAATGGATCGGGTCTGAAAACTATAACCCGCTCCATTACCGTAATAGTATTCCGGAAATGTTGGGCTACCTGATGGATAATTACCCGTCGAAAGGTGTAGCCCTGGAGTTATTGTATCCCGACCTGATGCTTGGTTAGTTCAATGCCAGTAAAATCTGCCAGGCTTCCTGCACTTTCTGTTGGTCGAGTAATTCTTTGGCATAACGGTGTAATTCCAGCTCCATTTCATCGGGGGTAATGGCATAATACTGGAAAATACTTTTGAGCCGTTCATCCTCATACGCCGGATCAACCGTGGGCAGTTCATGAACATTGGCCAGTTGTCCGAGATTGTTTCCGGTTAACACCCGGCTGTTACGAATGGGTTCGGGTAAAGCATCTACTCCTATACCAAGCTGGGTATTGGGTTTTTCCAGCTCAAATAAATTGGCTGCAGTGACTTTACAATACCAATTGCCTCCCAGCCGGGCGGTAAGTTCCAGTTTTTGCTGATCAATCATAGTACCCTGGTCATTCAGGATACTATCGGCAACATGCATCCGCAATACTTCGCATATCACCAAACAGCCGGCACCGCCTTCCATTCCCAGTGGTTTGGTTTCCAATACCCTGCATTCAAGCTGTACTTTACTTTCTTTTACCCGGGGAGGTTGGATAAGGGTTGATTTTAGTTCGGTAAAACCGGCTTTTATAAATTCATTGGTGCCTTTGGGATATTCACAACTCGATAAAGACATTTGCTGTACCATGTCATAATCAACCACATTGATAACCACTTCGGGTACTTCCAGTATGTTTTCCAGGGTATGTTTGGAACTATTGTCCCGAACCCGCCGGGAAGGAGAAAAAACCAGAATCGGCGGGTTGGCAGAAAACATATTAAAAAAGGAAAAAGGGCTCAGGTTTACCTCTCCGGCTTTATTGATAGTGGAGGCAAAACAAATCGGCCTTGGGCCAATAGCGTGTTGCAGCCACTGTTGTTTTTGCGCCGGGGTTAGGGTATTAAGATCAAGCTGCATGGGTCATTTTTTTCTGGAAAAGATGGAATAGTCGGTTGGTTCTGCCACTATAGTGTTGGTAAGGATACCCAACTGCTCGATGCGCAGTTCCACTTTATCGCCGTCTTTTAACCATTGTGCTTCAAAAGCCGGGTCATTTAATTTGCCGGTACCATTTAGTTCAAGAAAACATCCTGTGCCCACTGTACCACTTCCGATTACATCGCCGGGGTGCAGCGTTACCCCATAGGAACAGCGCTCAATAATTTCTGCAAATGTCCAATCCATATCACCCAGGTTTCCGTCACTCACCTGTATGCCGTTTACATGGCATTGCATGCGCAGGTTCCAGTTTTTGCCCGTATGTCCGGGTTTGGCGGGTATTTCAAAGGGTTCCAGTTCATCAGTTGTTACCAGCCAGGGGCCGATCACCGTGGAAAAATCCTTGCCTTTAGCCGGACCCAGGTTCAGTAACATTTCTTCCATTTGCAACCGTCTGGCACTCATATCGTTCATGATCATCAACCCGCCGATATACGCATCCGCATTTTCAGCCCTGATATTACGTCCGGCTTTACATATTACAACGGCAG
The DNA here is from genome assembly GCF_001601815.1 of Flavihumibacter sp. CACIAM 22H1. Lineage (GTDB taxonomy): Bacteria > Bacteroidota > Bacteroidia > Chitinophagales > Chitinophagaceae > Flavihumibacter. The sequence continues at coordinate 302 of NZ_LUKG01000037.1, read as the reverse complement.
CTTCCAGCTCAAAATCGAGTTGTTCGAAATGATCGGGCATACATACAATATCTCCGGGCCCCTGGATACTGGTATGATTGGTAAAATAAAATATCGGGTACTGATCAAATTCGGGAATCATTGGTGCTTTTCGGTTACGGCGGGCAGCTTCCACGTGTTGGCGGAAAGCATACCCGTCTCTGCAGGTGGTAGGAAACGGAACCGGCGCAAGCAGGTATGCTGAGTCAGCAGAAAAGCCCTTATCTTTTGAAATACGGCCTGATTTTATCATTTCCTCGCCTGTTTTTGCAACCGGGTAGGAG
>NZ_LUKG01000036.1:45284-45882 GCF_001601815.1 Flavihumibacter sp. CACIAM 22H1 | reverse complement strand
TTTTATGTAAGAGTTCACCTGTTCTTTTGGGTTTTTAAATAAGTTTTATTGCTTAAGTTTAATTTCATTTGTCATATAAACGCTTCACCTCTTCAACTCACATCTTGTGAAATGTTTTTTATTTTGTTACAGTAATATAAACCAGTAGGCGCTATCTTTCCAAGTTGGTTATTGTGTATGATCATTTTTTAAGACTTTCTTCATGCTAATATTTTGTTGTGTATTTTAATGATACTATAATGTATAAATTTTTATTTTTGAGCTAAATAATTAGCTTTCATTATAATCAGATATTTTTATTATAGTTCATCAATAACCTTAATCTATGCTTACATTTAACAATCTTAATGAACTGCGTTCTGCTACAGGAAGTTTGGATGGCGAATTGGCATTTATTGCCGGGTATTACAATAGGGGAGATGGTGGGGAGGGTAAATATTATTGGAATTCTTCTTCTGTACAAAAGTCACGATGGTGGTGCTGTTATTGAGCCATTTATTTCTGGCACCGGAAGGTGGATCGCTATTTTTACGGATCTTATTAGCGTAAAACGTTTTGGCGCGAGGGTGATAATACGCAGGATTGATTTTGTCTTTTT
>NZ_LUKG01000036.1:38239-45259 GCF_001601815.1 Flavihumibacter sp. CACIAM 22H1 | reverse complement strand
GAATATTTTTATTCCAGATGGGGTTTATAGAATTACCGATTGCTGGTATATTGGAGGGCCGGTTGCCTCAATTCCGGATTTGTATTTCAATTCAAATATTGTTGAGCTGCCTTCGTTTAATTCAACTAACCATATTAATAGTAGATTATGGACACCCATTAAAATTATTGGGTCTGGTAAAACACATATTCATGGTGATTTTGTAGCAGATGAATTAAAAGCTATTGTGTATTACAATTTACAAGGCGGAAACGCCAATGGTAAAACGGGCGATTTGTATACAGGTGAATTCAGTGATATTGGAATTCATTCTAAAGGTAGATGGACAGGTACGAATACCTATGTTCCGCCTACAGCAACGGATGTATCTAATAATCAGGTGGGATTCGCTGCTATCAATACTATTCAGTTAAAAATACAAAATATTTCCCTTGTCGGGTTGAAAGTAGGAATGTTGCATAATAATTGTTATTTCAGTTATACCAATAAAATTTATTTTGAGTATTGCATTGAAGGTTATACAAATCTTACGTCTTCTGGTAGTTTGCTGGAAAACTTTATCGCCTACTATTGTGACACTGGATATAATATCCGATCTGGACAGGTACACATGAGTTCGATTAATATTGAGCATTGTAAAAAGGGGCTTTGGATAAATGCCTCCAATATTGTAATCAATGGATCTTACCTTGAACAAATTGTTGGTGCCCCGGAGGCGGCGTTACTTATTGGTTTAGACACAACTGATGTAGGGTATACTCTTGAGGGTGCAACAGATAGAATTAGTATAAATGGATTAACTATTGCAGGTGGTGGCGGTGCATCAATTTGGATGAAAAAATCTGCTCGAAGACTTTATATTAACAGTGGTAATGTGAATGGTGCATTGGGAATCAAGCTTTCAGATGCTGGCAATAAAATATTTGCTTATAGCTGTCAGGGTGTATCTGCAACACAAGCAGGAACGCCGTTTTTGGGTACTATTTACCAGCGAAATGAAAGCTTTGAAGCGGAAGCTGCTACTACTAATTCGCTTAAAGTGCGGTCATTGTTGGAAGTTGAGGGTGATTCCCAGGTTGCAACGTTGACTAGTTCTGGTACTATGTCAGTTTTGGCTGGACAAACCATTAGAGGGGAAATTAAACAGGAGCATTTTATACCAGCTGGCGCAGTTAATCACCCAGTTCGTGAGTTGTTTTTGCCAATTGGAATCGGCGCTCTTGATAAGATACTAGTACTCGGTAAATTCAGCGCTGTAGACAATACTAGGATAAATGGGAGAGTTAATATAATTGCTGGTGCGGCTTCTTCACTGTATACACCAACGGCTTTGTTAGATATTAGTTTTATGAATGATGCGGTCGGCCGATTTTCAGTTGCCGTTAGTTTATTGGGTAGCGTTGATAGCAATACCTACTCTCTGGTGACATATGATAAAGATGGGGTTACTTATATAGGAATCAGGATACTGTCGACCACTACGGCCCGAATTCCATCAAGATTTCATTTTTCCGGCTTGCTCAAGTCCAGTAACGATTATACGTTTACGGTAATTGATTCCTCAACTGTTTCAGTCATCAGTATTTATGTTCCAAATTCAAATTCGTCGAATGAAATACATGTTTCTCGATTATTGGTTCCCACGGGTAAGGTAGGTATTGGAATTGGAGTAAATGGTCCTACTGCTAAAGTTCATTTAGGTGCAGGCAGTTCCCAGGCAGGGAATTCACCACTGAAATTCACCACTGGAGCCATGTTGAGTAGCCCAGAAGACGGTGCAATGGAGTATTATAATGGGGTTTTATATTTTACTGCTGGGTTAACTAGAAGAAAAATACAACTTGAAAGTAGTTCGCAGATTCAAAACTTAACTTATTCATCTTCTGTTGTTTGGGATTATAACGTTGCTCCAAATGCAAAGCTGCTCTTATCTGGCAATTCATCCCTGTCAATTACTAACTTGATTGCAGGCAGTTCAGGAAAAATCATTGTTGTTCAGGATGGAACGGGTAACAGATCCTTGAACTTACCCGTTGGCACTGTTGTAGCAAATGGTGGAGCAGGATCAATTTCCTTAAGCACTGCTGCTAATTCAGTTGATATACTGGCTTTTTTTTACGATGGTACAAAACTGTATTGGAAAGCTGATTATAATTTTACGTAAATTAATTTTCTAAGCTATTACTAAATTCGCCCTTAGTTGACTGTATACCTGCCTCCTGAATCTACATTTTTATGGAAGATTAATTAAAACAGGTTTCTTCAGGCTGCAAGAATAATTGATCTGTTACCTTCTAGCACTAATCTGATTTTTGTAGGAAGAACGCTTTTCCTACTTGGTGGCGTCCTTGCTTTATACAAATTAAAAATCGATTAGAATTTCGTGTTCTCTACTGGAGCACCCTATTACCATTGCTATTTACTTTTTCCAAGTTGTACTTTCGCAGTCATTTTTGAGCATATCAATAATTTTGCATGGAACTGTATTACTCTTTTTCTATATTGATCGTGTTGGCAGCCGTTTTTGCATATCTCAACGGTCGCTTTTTGAAGCTGCCGTCCACCATCGGTGTAATGCTGATTGCCATGCTGGCTTCGATCCTGCTGGTTGTTACTGGTAATGTTTTTCCTAAGACATTTTTGGCATTCTCCCATTTACTGGAGGGCATCGATTTTACGGAAATCCTAATGGGCGCTATGTTGAATTTTTTGCTTTTTGCAGGCGCTATCCATATTCATTTATCCGACCTGCGTGAACAACGGACGCCTATCGTAGTATTTTCTACCCTGAGTGTTATTTTATCTACCCTTATTGTAGGAGGGCTGCTATACCTTTTATTTCCGCTTATATACAAGGAGATACCACTAATTTATTGCATGTTATTCGGCGCGCTGATTTCACCCACCGATCCAGTAGCGGTATTGGGGATATTAAAAACAGCCAATGTATCGCGCCAGTTGGAAACCAAAGTTGCCGGGGAATCGCTGTTTAACGATGGGGTAGCAGTGGTTGTTTTTGCCGTGCTGCTACAGCTGGCACAAGGTTCAGACGCAGAACTGACTGCCCTGAATGTTTCCTGGTTACTCATTAAAGAAGCATTGGGTGGATTGTTTGCCGGTCTTGCTATTGGTTGGCTGGTATCCAGGGCTATGCAAAAAATTGACGATTATAAAGTATCCGTATTGTTAACGCTGGCAGCAGTGATGGGTGGTTATTTACTGGCCCGCGCTATGCATATATCCGGGCCATTAATGATGGTGGCATCCGGCCTGGTGATCGGAAATTACGGCAAACTGACGGCTATGTCGGATATCACCAAAGATTATCTCGAAAAATTCTGGGAATTGCTGGATGAGATCCTGAATGCCATTCTATTCCTTTTTATTGGCTTTGAATTATTACTGATAGAGGACCTGACCGCATACTGGCTGGTTGGCTTAATCGGAATAATAGTTGTGCTGCTGGCCCGTTTCCTATCGATCTGGATTCCTGCCAAACTAATTCCTTTTAAGAATAAATTCAGTACCGCTACTGTTAAGCTATTGGTATGGGGTGGTTTGCGTGGAGGAGTTTCAATTGCACTGGCACTTTCGGTAGATCCGGGCCCCTATAAGAATTTTATCCTCGCAATTACCTATATCGTCGTTATTTTCTCGATCCTGGTACAAGGACTAACCATTGGCAAAGTAGCGAAGCACCTGGAGGTGTGAGTGGATGTTTTCTTCTTTTTTTAACGAAGTTTAACTAACAAAAACTAATCTTATGCTAGAAGTTCTTAATAATGTTTCTGAATTAAGAATAACTGTAGGAGGCCCTGATACTATTGCTAAGACATTGGGATACTATACTGCCAATGATAGCGGTGATGGTAGTTACTTTTGGGACGACTCATCTACAGTAACTGATGATGGTGGTTCAGTGATTAAAGCATCTTCCCCCTTCCCCTTTTCTCCATTCCCAAATTTCCCCCTAAATTAGCCGTTCGCAAAAACGCACTATGCAAACCTTTGAACAGCTTTCCTCACAATTCAGTAGTTTTTTCAACCAAGCCCATTTTCCCGCACAACCCGATACCCTGTATCGCCCGGCCGAATATTTCCTGAGCCTCGGCGGTAAACGGGTACGGCCCGTTTGCTGCCTTATGGGAAATGAATTGTTTGATGAAATACTGCCCGATACCTGGCAGGTAGCCACTGCCATTGAGCTTTTTCACAATTTTACCCTGATCCATGACGATATTATGGACAAAGCCCCATTAAGGCGGGGCATGGAAACCGTCCACACGAAGTACGGAGAGCCAACCGCCCTGCTGGCAGGTGATGTAATGCTGGTAGTGGCCTATGATTACCTGAACAAGGTAAAATCGCCCCATTTTCATCGCCTGGTGTCGCTGTTTAATACCACAGCCAAAGAGGTGTGCGAAGGCCAGCAACTGGATATGGATTTCGAAAAACAGGAAACTGTCTCGCTCAATGCCTACCTGCACATGATTGAACTCAAAACCTCCGTATTGCTGGCTGCCAGCCTCAAACTGGGCGCCATATTGGGCGGGGCAGGAGAGGGCAACCTCCACCATATCTACGAATTTGGGAAAAACCTGGGCATCGCCTTCCAGGTACAGGACGATTACCTCGATTGCTTTGGCGACCCCGCCAAATTCGGTAAACAACCCGGTGGTGATATCCGCTCCAATAAAAAAACCTTCCTGCTGATCCGAGCGCTGGAAACAGCGGTGGGAGCCGATCGGGAAAAGCTGCTGCACCTACTCGCCGCCAATCCTGCCGATAAAGTAGAAAAAGTACTGGCTATTTACCAAAAAGCCGGTGTAGACCAATGGGCCATGGAACTCAAAAACCAGTTCCTGGAAAAAGCCCTGCAGCACCTGGAAGATATAGCCGTTCTTTCGAAACGAAAGCAACCCCTGCGTCAACTGGCCGATTTCCTGGTGCAGCGCGATTACTGATCAGCAGGAAATCCCTATATTGGCCCCTTAAAACCTAACGCTGCATGTCGAATTCTTTTTTCCGGAAAAAGTCGATTGATAAAATTATTAAGGATCATGAACAGGGCCTGTCCGACGATCATGGCCATAGCGGCATGCGCAAAGTGCTGGGGGTACGCGACCTTACCCTTATGGGTATTGCGGCCGTTATAGGGGCCGGTATATTCTCCACCATCGGATCTGCCGCTTATGCTGGTGGTCCCGGGGTAATTTTCCTTTTTATTATCACTGCTATTACCTGTGGTTTTACCGCTCTCTGTTATGCTGAATTTGCATCCAGGGTGCCCGTATCCGGTAGCGCCTATACATACTCCTATGTTACTTTCGGTGAACTGATTGCCTGGATACTCGGCTGGGCCCTCATCCTCGAATACAGCATCGGCAATATTGTAGTGGCCATTAGCTGGAGCGCTTATTTCAAAAATATCCTGGCCAATGTGTTTGGAATTCACCTGCCCGATTACCTGACCATCGGTTACCAAACTGCGAAACACGCCTACCAGGCCGCCCTGTCTGAAGGTAAACCCGTGCAGGATATGATTTATGCAACCGCCCCCCGTATTGCCGGTATCCCCTTTATCATTAATCTGCCCGCTTTTATTATTGTAGTGCTGGTAACCGCCCTGGCGTATATCGGCATCCGCGAAAGTAAAAACACGGCCAATTTTATGGTGGGACTCAAAATCGTTGTGCTGCTGCTGATTGCCGTAATAGGGATCTGGATCATCTTTACCGACGACCTTACCGGTAACTGGACGCCCTTCCTGCCCAATGGAATGAGCGGGGTATTAAAAGGTGTATCGGCAGTATTTTTTGCCTATATCGGTTTTGACGCCATTTCAACGACTGCCGAAGAATGTCGGAATCCGCAGCGCGATATGCCCCGCGGTATGATTTATTCCCTGATCATTTGCACCGTAATTTATGTGATTACCACGCTTGTTATTACCGGCCTGGTGAATTATGAACAATTCAAAGGTGTTACTGATCCGCTGGCCTTTGTGTTTGACAGCATCAATATGCAAAAGCTGGGTACCTTTATCTCTATTTCGGCGGTAGTGGCCGCTACCAGTGTTATGCTGGTTTTCCAGATCGGCCAGCCCCGTATCTGGATGAGCATGAGCCGGGATGGACTGATGCCCAACTCCTTTGCCAAAATCCATAAAAAATACCAAACCCCCTGGTTTGCGACGATTATTACCGGTTTGGTAGTAGGTATTCCGGTGTTATTTGTAGACGACCTCCTGATGACCGACCTTACCTCCATCGGTACCTTATTTGCATTTGTACTGGTTTGCGGTGGTGTACTGATCCTGCCCCGGATGGCGAATAAACCCGGTAAGTTCAACCTGCCCTATATCAACGCACAATTTATTATTCCGGCACTCGTAGCCATTTTTACCTATCTGTTTCGGGAGCGGATTCAACTGGCAGTACAACATTTTGACAATGAGGGCTACCAGGAAATACTCTTCCTCGTATTTATGGTGGTGGCCTGGCTGATTGCCATCTTCTCTTTTATCAGGAAATACTCTCTCATTCCGGTACTGGGTATGTTATGCTGCCTTTACCTGATGATAGAAATCCCCGCAAAAAGCTGGCTGGTATTTTTCGGATGGATGGCTTTGGGTTTATTGATCTATTTCCTGTACGGCTATCGCAAAAGCAAACTGGCCCGAACTTGATTATCTTTGCCGCATGAAATTTGAAGTGGGCGATAAAGTGGTGGTGCGACTCACCAATGAAGACGCAGAAGTCGTGGAAATAATAAACGATCGGATGGTACTGGTGGAAGTGCGGGGTGTTAAATTTCCTGCCTATACCGATCAGCTCGATTACCCCTATTTTAAACAGTTCTCCAAACAGAAACTGGTGCCGGAAAAAAAGCCGGTACCAAAAACCTATATTGACCAGGTTCCGAAAGAGAAGATCAAACAATTACCCAAACGCGAACCCAACGGGGTTTGGCTAACCTTCATCCCGGTTTTTGAGCAGGATGAGTTCGGAGATGAAGTGG
>NZ_LUKG01000036.1:21862-37807 GCF_001601815.1 Flavihumibacter sp. CACIAM 22H1 | reverse complement strand
GGCTAACCTTCATCCCGGTTTTTGAGCAGGATGAGTTCGGAGATGAAGTGGTATCGGTATTAAAAGTGCATCTTCATAACCAGAACAATACGGGTTATGGCTTTACTTATGCCGTTCATTATTTTGGTGAACCCGATTTCGAACTTCGGAACCAGGTACTGGCACACCAGGATTTTTACCTGCACGATGTGCCGTTTGCTAACCTGAACGATGCGCCTTCTTTTCACCTGGATTTTACCCTGCTTACGCCCGACAAGAAAAAAGTACCGCATTACGAAGCTTCTTTAAAGTTGAAACCAAAGCAACTGTTCCTGCGTATTCAGCAATTACAGGAAAAAGGAGAGCCTACTTTTTCTTACCAGTTATTCAACGATTATCCCGACTATGTGGAGGAGGAGAAAATGGAACTGGGTAAGCTGGCTGCGGCAGGGTACAAAGTATATGCTGCTGCCCAGGCCCGGCAACACCTGCCGCCCGCTCGTACGGTGGTTGACCTGCATATCGAAAAACTTACCGAAAGCTGGAAAAGCATGTCCAATGCCGAAATTCTGCAATACCAGGTGAATGAATTTGAAAAATACTATGACCTGGCCCTGGCTCATCGGCAGCCCATGCTTACCGTTATTCATGGACTGGGTTCCGGCCGCCTGCGCGATGAAATTCATGGCTTACTGCGCTTACGCAAACCGGTGAAATCTTTTGTTAACCAATACGATCCGCGCTATGGCTATGGCGCTACCGAAATTTATTTCCAGTACTGAGCCCCGGTGAAAGCAGTAGGGTAATGCCTTCTCCCGTTTTGAAGGTACGCATACGATTGCACAGCCTCCATGCGGCATGTTTTTTTTAGTTAACTTTAGGAGGCTGCGAAAACAAACCAAACTGCGTGTATCCGGATCGATCCATAAATGAATATGTACTGCTTCAGCAATTGGCTGAAGGCAACCGGCAAGCGTTTCGTACACTTTACGACCTGCACCGCGATAAATTATTCTACTATACCCTGCGATTAACCAATTCTAAAGAAAGAACAGAAGATATTTTACAGGATGTATTTAGTAAAGTTTGGCAACAACGCGAAGCTCTTAAAGAAATCCGCAGTTTCGATGCCTGGCTTTTTACCCTTGCCAAAAACCAGGTATTGAACGAATTCAAAAAAAATGCCCTGGAACGATCTGTTTTCGCCCGCTTGCAACAGCAATCTGCAGAAGCAATCGACCCGGTTACCCAATCTGTTAATTTCAGAGAAACCCGCCAGTTCCTGCAGGATGCCATCAACCAACTGCCGCCCCAACAGAAAAAGATTTACCAGTTGCGGCAACTAGAGGGACTAAAAAACAATGAAATTGCTGATCAGCTTAAGATTTCACCACTTACGGTTAAAAAACACAGTGCCCAGGCTGTACGTTCTATTCGTTTATTACTCGAAAAACAAACCGGCCTTACCGGGGCGTTGCTGCTGACCCTGTTTCGCTTTTTCAACGGTCATTAAAACAGCCCTCCAAAAAAAAATCTCCGCTACTACTCCTTTTTGTTGGCCCGATTGTCTACTGGTTATCCAAACCGGCCCACTCATTTTCTGCCGGCAGGAAAAGCAGACAATATGCCAACTCATCGACTCAACTACTTACTGGAGCAATTCTTCCAAAAAACCATTTCGGTACAGGAAACGGAAGAACTGAATGAATTGCTTTCACAGCTGGATAAAGATACCCCTCTAGAAGAATGGATGCGGGAAAAATGGGCCAGCTATGTGGCTGAAGCTAGTTTATCAGACCAGGAGGCCGATGGTTATTTTGAGGTGATTAGTGGAAGGGTGGAAGAGGGGGAAAGGGTGAAAAAGGAGGAAGAGGGGGGAAGTGTGGAAGAGGTGAAGGGTGCAGTGTATTTTTTAAAGCGGTATTGGGGGCGGGTGGCTGCGGTTGTGGTAGTGGTGGCATCCGGCCTATTGCTGTATTTATCTACGCAGGAAAAGGCCAGCCCGGTGCCTGCAGAACAGTTGGCAAAAACTGCCCGGCAAGATGTTGCACCCGGCGGAAACTATGCTACCCTCACCCTGGGCGATGGCAGTAAACTCGTCCTTGATTCGGTCGGTAACGGCCTTATCGCCAGCCAGGGTAATGCCCGTATTATTAAACTCAACAACGGAGCACTTAGCTACGAAAAAGAAAATGCCGCCGACAAAGTAGTCTTCAATACCATGTCTACCCCGGTAGGTGGACAATACCGCTTAACCCTGCCAGACGGTACCGGTATTTGGCTGAATGCCGCTTCCTCTATCACCTACCCAACTGCTTTTACCGGCGGCGAAAGAACGGTGTCGATCACCGGGGAGGTATACTTTGAAGTAGCCAAAAATCCCCGCCAACCGTTTAAAGTAAAAGCAGGTGATCAACTGATCGAAGTGCTGGGTACCCATTTTAATGTAAATGCCTACCCCGAAGAACGTAGTCTTGCTACTACCCTGGTCGAAGGCAGTGTAAAAGTATCCGGCATCGGAACCGGCCATACAGAAAACCCGGCAAGCGCTGCCCCCGTACTTATTCTGCAACCCGGCCAGCAGGCACAATTCAGTAAAGGCAAACTGCAACTCAACCAATATCCCGACCTCGAAGAAACACTTGCCTGGAAAGACGGGCTCTTCCACTTCAACGGCACCAATATCGAAACCATTATGCGCAATGTTGCGCGCTGGTACGGGGTAGAAGTGGTATACAAAGACAAGATCGATGAACAATTTGTAGCGGAAATACCCAGGAATGTAAATGTTTCTCAATTACTGGAACTGCTGGAACTTACCCGGCAGGTAAAGTTTAGCGTAGAAAATAAAGTTATTACCGTTCGCAAAGGGAAATAAAAAACAGTCAATCATATAAAACCAGCAATTATGTAAGCATGTCCTGATAGCCATAAAAAACCGGAAGTGTTGGAAGCACCCCCGGTCGAAAACTGGCTGAAAAAACAATCTGCAACGACCATTTTATTTATCAACCAATCAAAACAAAGCTATGCGATTGATCGATTATCGCCAAGCACTGCTGTGCAGGTATCGTTACTATTATACCAAACTACCCAAAATCTGCTTAGGTATGAAACTGACAGTTGTTTTATTCTTCGCCTTCCTGGTGCAGGCCAATGCAGGAACCTATGCCCAGGTGGTGACGCTGAAGATGAACAATGCACCCCTTGAACTGGTATTGAAAGAAATCAAAAAACAAACCGGCTACCGGGTTATTTATGGAAAATCTGAAATTGCCCGCGCCCCCAAACTGGAACTCAACCTGCGGAATGTTCCACTCGAAACAGCGCTTAACCTGGTATTTGAAAACCAGGCGCTCTCCTATACTATCCGCGATAAATTTATTGTGATAGCACCCAAGCCGGAACCACCCGTTAGGGCGCCGGAAGATAAACCGGAAGCACCGCCTATTGATATAAAAGGAAGGGTACTTGCCGCGGATGGAACGGGTCAGCCACTGGCCGGCGCTTCTATTAAAATCAAAGGATCGGAAGGAGGAACTTCTACTAATGCCAATGGCGAATTCAGTTTACATATTCCGGGTGAACGGGCCATCCTGGTAATTTCCTTTGTTGGCTATGAACCCCAGGAGCTAACCGTTTCCGCCAGTACCACCACTATCAATATTTCACTGCAACCCCAACAAACCCAGGGCGAAGAAGTAGTGGTGATCGGGTACGGAACCCAGAAGAAAAAAGACCTTACCGGTGCCGTTTCTTCTGTAAAAACCAAGGACCTGGTATTGAGTTCCGGCCCGGAGATCGGTAACATGCTCAAAGGCAAAGTAGCCGGCTTAACCATTCGTCAAAACAGTGCACAGCCCGGCGGAGGCCTGGATATCCTGGTGCGCGGCGCCGGCTCTGTTAATGCCAGTAATGCACCGCTTATTGTGGTGGATGGTTTCCCTATTACCGACCTGGTACAACCGGAAAGCGGTGGCCGCTACAATGCCGGTACCCAAAGCGTGCTGAATTCCTTCAACCCCAACGATATCGAATCCATTGAAGTATTGAAAGACGCCTCCGCTACCTCAATTTACGGATCAAGAGCTGCCAATGGCGTTATCCTGATTACCACCAAAAAAGGCAGTGAGGGCGGCCTGAAAGTGCAGTATTCCGGAAACTATTCCCTTCAGAAATACAATAATCCCTTTGATGTGTTGCCATTGAATGAATGGATGCAGGTACGCAATGAAGCAGCCTGGGAACAATGGCAGTTCGATAACAATGTGATTCCATATGGCACCAGAACACAGGCAGAAGCGGAAGCCAACCCGGTAAATGGTCCGTATAGAAAATTGTATACCCAAAATGCCATCAATAATGTGGGCCGGGGTACCGACTGGTTTGACCTGGTAACCCGCGACGGGCAAACCATGCAGCATAATATTTCTCTTTCCGGTGGTAATAAAACTACCCGCTACCTGGTTTCTGGAAATTTTTACGACCAGAAAGCTATTGTTAAAAACTCCGAATTCAAACGGTATTCCGTTCGCGCAAATATTGACCAGGATATTAATAAATACCTCCGTACAGGTATTAATATGACCCTGAGCAGAATTGATAATGCCAATACGCAACTGGGAGCAGATCAATATGAAAACTCCGGAATTATCCGCGCGGCTATTCAACAGGGGCCGCATATTCCGGCCATTGATGAACAAGGCAATTACCCGCTGAACCCGCAACTGGCCCTCCAACCCAACCCCTATTCGCTCCTAACCATAACCGACCGGGGCAGAATTGAACGTTTCCTTGGGAATTTTTATGTTGATATTATGCCCATCAACGGTTTAACCATGAAGCTCAAAGCTGGTATTGACCGGGGTATTTCCAAACGACAGAATTACCTGCCTACGACAACTTTACACGGGGCATTAGAACAGGGACGTGCTTTTATCTCGAATTCTGAATCCAATTCATACCTGCTGGAAGCAACGGCCAACTATAACCGAAAAATTGGTAACGGCCATACTGTTGACCTGTTAGGAGGTGTTTCACAGCAACAATTTGTGAATGCCATGAACAGTGAAGGGGCCACCGGTTTTATTACCGATGCCTTTCTCTGGAATAACCTGGGAGCCGGTAGCGTTCAATTACCCAGTAATTCAGCCGGTTCCAAAAACAGGATCGCTTCTTATTTCGGCAGGCTGAATTACAATTATAAAGGCCGCTATTACCTTACTGCCACCGTACGTACAGACGGCGCCAGTGTTTTTGCTGCTAACAATAAATGGGGAACTTTTCCATCGGCAGCTATTGCCTGGAATGTAGTGGAAGAGCCCTTTATGCAATTCCTCAAAAACACGTTTTCTCAACTGAAATTCCGTTTCAGCTACGGTCAAACCGGTAATGCCACCATCAACAGCAATGCTTTTGCTGCCTATGGTGCTTATCCTGCCTGGCTTACGGGCAATGATGTACGCCTTATTGGAGTTTCACTGGCCAGACTCGAAAACCCCGACCTGAAATGGGAAACCACTACCGGCGCCAACCTGGGCCTCGATTTTTCTGTTCTCAACGGAAAAGTCGACGGTTCTATCGAAGTGTACCGCAATGTAATTTCCGACCTGCTGGCGACCAAAGTATTGAACTCTTACCACGAAGTAAATTCCATCATTGCCAACGTGGGTAAAACGCAGAGCAGGGGATTTGAAATAACGATCAATACCCGCAATATTCAGCGACGCGATTTTCAGTGGAGAACCAGCTTCTCTTTATCTCGTTTCAAAGACAATTGGCTGGAGCGTGCACCCGATTGGAAACCCGCTGTCTATGAAAATGCCAATGACCCCATCCGCGCTATTTACAGCCGCGTATCTGATGGTATTTTACAGGTCGGTGAGAAAGCACCGGCCGGCCAACCTGAGTTGAAACCGGGAATGATCAAGATCAAGGATATTGACGGATTTCAACGCGATGCCAATGGTAACCCCGCTGTGGATGCAAACGGCCGCTTTATAAGGCTGGGTCGCCCGGATGGTATTATTGATGATGCCGATACCAGGCTGATGGGCACAAATGACCCCAGCTATATGGCAGGTATCACCAATATTATCACCTATAAAAATTTCAGCCTCAATTTTGATTTCAACGGCCTCTTTGGTCGCCGCTTTGCCGACCCTAATTATTTCGCGTACGGAATTGGTGCTGCCGGTGTTTTCTCTAACGGATACAATGCCCTGCGCTCTGTAAAAGAACGCTGGACGCCGGAAAACCCGTCTACTACTCATCCCAGCTCTTTCTGGGGATGGTCGCCTTATGGCATCGGTGATTTCTTTGTGCAGGAAGCCTGGTTTATCCGCCTGCAAAACGTGTCGCTGGGTTATACGCTTCCCAGGCGTTTCCTTGGCAAAGCTTTTTCTGCCATTCAGGTACATGTGGACGCACAGAATTTATTCGTGATTACCCCCTACAAAGGCGTGGATCCTGAAACAGATTCTTATACCGCAGCCTACCCGAATATCAGAACCTTCACCTTTGGCCTGAACCTTAATTTTTAATCCATCAACTGTACAGCAATGAAAAAATATATTAGTGCAGCGTTGATTTTCCTTACAGTAGGATTTAGCAGTTGTACCAAAGATTTAAAGCCGATTGATTATGCTGAGATCAATCCCTCTATATTTCCAAAATCCGCGTCCGACCTGGAAGCAATGGTGAATGCCTGCTACCACCCGCTGCGCGGCTCCTGGGGCGATGGCATTTTTTCGACCTCTGAAAGAGGCGTGATGTATATCAGCGACGCTACCACCGAAATTTTATTTGGAAAATACGGCGATCAGGGCCTTGCATCGCTCCATAATTTTAACCCGAATAATACAGGCTTTACCCGTTACTACGACGACTTCTATAATAAGATCAGTCGTATGACCATGACTATTGAGCTGATCTCACAGTCTACTGTAAACGATGATCTTAAACGTAAAGCTATAGCCGAAGTACGCTGCGCCCGTGGCTTACTGGCATACACATTATTTGATTTGTATGGTCCGTTGGTTATTGCCCCGGTTGAAGTGCTGAAAAATCCATTAATTGAAGCACCCCTGGCAAGAATGGAGTACAATGATATGGTCAAATTTATTGAGGATGACCTGGTAGCGGCAGCGGCTGATTTACCTACTCCTCAGCAGGCACAATACGGACGCTTCAGTAAGGCATTGGCTAAAATGATCAATATCCGCCTGCAACTTCACGAGAAAAAATGGGATCGTGTGCGGGAGTTATGTGATGAAGTAATTGCATACGGCGCTTTTTCACTCGATGCAGATTATGCCGCTATCTGGGACCTGGAAGGTGCCAAAAGCAGCAAGGAAGTAATCTGGGCCATCCCCTGTGATTACCTGGGTACCAGTGAAAACCAGTGGCAACTGATGGTGCTGCCTACCAATTACGGACCCAAGAGCGGATGGGGTACCATCTCCAGTACCTGGTGGTTTTATGACCGGTTTGAAGAAGCAGATAAACGTAAAAAAATGTTGATTGCCGAATATACCGGAACAGATGGTATTACCTATAACCGGGCCAACCCTGGAAATATCCTGGACCGGGGTCCGATTCCCCTGAAGATGAACGAGGACGCCGCCCGAACTACCAGCTTAAGTACGGTGGATATAGTGATGTATCGTTATCCGGATATTCTTTTGTCTAAAGCGGAAGCAATTGCCAATGCTGGTGCGCCGAATGAAGAAGCGATGGAACTGGTGAATGTGGTTAGAAGAAGAGCTGGTTTGCCGGATAAAAACCTGGCCGATTATGCGTCCAAAACGGCCTTTAATGACCTGATCTTATTAGAAAGAAGCCATGAATTCTGGTGTGAAAACGGCCAATACCGGGCCGACCTTATCCGGCACGGAAAATTTGTGAGCCGTTGCCAGGAAGTTACCCAATCTACCTACACCAATCCTAACAAAGCACTGTTTCCTTTTTCTTTAACGGCTGTTAGTGAGGGCAAAGGAAAATTCATTCAGAATCCGGGTTACCAATAACAGCTACTGCAAACGAAAACTCAACATCATGAACTGGAAGAACCGATCTATATGGCTGGGCATGGCCATGATTGCCTGCTGCTTTCTTTGTTGCAAGCGGGCCGATGGCGATCCTACGCCCACTGAAACGCGTATCCGCTACGAAATTTCAAATACGGCATTTGCGAACCCGGAACGGGGTTTTATCCGCACCATGAGTGTAAAATCAGACGGTGCTGCACTTACCGCCAGCCAACTGAGCCTCTTACGCAGCCAGCATGTATCTATGATTTTGCGGGTAATTTATTTCGATAAATTCAAGGACAAAGATATCAGTGCCGACTTTCTTTCCCTGATCGAAACGGACCTGAATACAGCCAGGAATGCGGGGTTGAAAATGATACTGCGCTTTGCCTATACCGATGATATGGCAGGTACGGATGCCCCCCTGGCCATTATTGAGCGCCACCTCGACCAGCTTAAGCCGGTTTTTGAAAGACACCAGGATATCATCTCCTTTGTACAGGCAGGTTTTATTGGCGCCTGGGGCGAATGGCATAGCTCCAGTAACGGCCTGGCAACCGTTGCCAATGAACGGGCTGTTTTGAATAAACTGCTGTCGGTATTGCCCATGGATATAATGGTACAGGTGCGTACGCCCGGTGCCAAGCAGCAGATCTTCAACAGTACCACGGCGCTTACTGCCAGCCAGGCCTACAGCAGCGAAAACATAGCACGGGTGGGCCATCATAACGATTGTTTTTTATCCGGTGGAACCGATTATGGTACGTACAACAATATCGAACAGGAGAAACAATACATCAGCCAGGAAGCCTTGTTTGTACCAACCGGTGGAGAAACCTGTCCGCCTACAGGTGGCTATGACCCAACCTGTGCCGAAGGCCGCCGCGAAATGCGCCTCTTGAAATGGACCTACCTGAACCTCGACTGGTACCCGGCTACGATCAATGCCTGGAAGAATTCCGGCTGTTTTGAAGAATTTCAGAACAACCTGGGCTATCGGTTAGCCTTAGACGATGCCTTTTTTCCGAAAGAAGTCACAGCCGGTGGAAATCTTACCGTGGATCTGAACCTGGTTAACAACGGGTATGCCCCGCTTTATTACCGGAAAAAAACGACCCTGGTATTGAAAAATACAGCCACGGGTAGTTTCTATGATAAGGCGCTTACGGTGGATCTGCGTTTGTGTAAGCCACTGGTACCCCTGCCGGTAAAAGAAACGGTTTCGCTGGCCGGCCTGCCGGCAGGCACCTATGAATTGTACCTGCGGATTGCCGACCAGCATGCTTCACTGGAAGCGCGTCCGGAATATGCGGTTCGATTGGCCAACAGCAATGCCTGGGTGGAAGATCATAATGGAATGAATCGATTGAATGCTCAACTAATAATTAAATAGTATGAAAAATAATACACGCTATATAATTGGTGGGTTGTTGTTATTGCTTTCAACAACTGCCTGTAAAAAGGAAAACGAAAATGGCAACCTGAAATCTGTGTTCAGTTATGTAACCGATGGATTCAGGGTAACATTTACCAATTTCTCCACGGGTGCCAAACAATACCGTTGGGATTTTAATGATCGGCCGGGCGATAGTTCTTCCTTGAAATCACCGCAACATGTATTTTCTTCCAAGGGCGATTTCCTCGTTACCTTAACGGCTATTGACGGGGATCGTACCGATAGTTTTACAGATACCGTTAGTATTATCGGACCAAATATCAAAATAGATGGTGATTTTACTGATTGGGAATATGTAGAATACCTGCATGTGAACCCCGACGATGTTTCCGGCACCCTTCGTTCGGTGAAAGCCTTTGCCACTTCACAGGATATTAATTTCCTGTTCGAAGGAAATTCGGATATGAAACTGGAATTGTTTGACATGTTTTTGAATACGGATAATAATCCTGCTACGGGTTATACAGTAGGCGCTTACCCGGCCGGCTCTGGTATGGATTTCCTGTTGGAAGGTCCGGGTGTAAGTCCGGGATGGGGATCGGGATACAAGCACGCCGGCGGTCCTAATGACTGGGCTTTTACGCCGATGTTCGCCTTTGATGCGGAAATGAAATTTTCAGCCATCAAACCACAGGCCGGTAAAAATATCGTAGAGTTTTCTATTCGAAAATCAGCCCTTGGATCGTTGAGCGGCTCCATCAGTTTTGCCCTGGTTGAAATGAATGGAGGATGGTCGGAAATAGGCCGCATTCCAAAAGGCAATGTGGCAGAAGCTAAATTTTTGGAATTAAAATTGTAACAGGAAAAGTGGAAGCGCTTCCACCATGCCTGCAAACAGCATAAAACCCAGCCATATATATGGATTTATACCCCTGGAAATGGAGGGGGTAGAACTGCTGGCCCAGCTGGCATTGGATATGCGATGGTCCTGGAACCATGAGGCCGACAAACTCTGGGAAAAAATTGACCCTGCATTATGGGAACTAACCCAGAACCCCTGGGTAGTGCTTCAAACCGTTTCTCACGATCAGTTGGAAAGGCAATTGGCAGACCCCGCTTTTCGTCAACTGATGCAGGAAGTGCAGAAAAGCAGGCAAGCCTACTTGCAGCAAAAGCCCTGGTTCCAGGACAAATACCCCCATGCAGCGCTTACCCAGGTGGCTTATTTCAGTATGGAATATATGCTTAGTGAAGCGCTGCCGATTTATGTGGGTGGATTGGGCAATGTGGCAGGCGACCAACTGAAAGCAGCCAGTGACCTGGGGGTGCCGGTAACGGCAGTAGGCTTGTTGTACCAACAGGGATATTTCCGGCAGGATATAGATGCAAATGGTAACCAACAGGCATATTTTCCCTATAATGATCCCGGCTCGCTGCCCATTACCCCCTTGCGATTGCCCAACGGCGAATGGCTCAGGATCAAAATTAGCTTGCCAGGTTATCCGCTTTGGTTAAGAGCCTGGCAGGTGCAGGTTGGCCGGGTGCAGCTTTACCTTTTGGACAGCAATGATCCGGCTAACCTGCCAATTCACCGGGGTATTACCAGTGAATTATACGGTGGGGGACAGGACCTTCGGATCAAACAGGAAATGGTACTTGGCATCGGCGGATGGCGCCTGCTGAAAGCTTTGGGAGTAGAGCCCGAGCTTTGTCACCTTAATGAAGGGCATGCCGCTTTTGTGGTGCTGGAAAGGGCTGCCGATTGCATGAAGGCAACCGGGTTATCATTTGAAACAGCCCTGAGCGCTGTCCGCGCCGGCACCCTGTTTACTACCCATACGGCCGTGGATGCCGGCTTCGATTATTTTCCGCAGGCCCTGGTGGAACATTATTTTTCCGATTATGTGCGGCATGAACTGAAAATTGATATGGCCTCCTTTCTTGCGCTTGGCAGGAAGGACGATTCCAATTCATTTAATATGGCGTTCCTGGCCATCCGGGGCAGTGCTGCAGTAAACGGTGTAAGCCGTTTACACGGCAGGGTAAGCCGGCATTTGTTCAGCAGCCTTTTTCCCCGTTGGCCCATAGCGGAAGTGCCGGTTGGCTTTGTAACCAATGGTGTGCATATGCCGAGTTGGGATTCGGGGTTTGCAGACGAACTCTGGACCAACGCCTGTGGAAAACACCGCTGGAAAGGCGACTTGGAAACAGCAGAAGCCGCTATTCAATGTATAACCGATGAAACACTTTGGGTATTTAGAAACCAGCAGCGCGAAGCCCTGGTTAATTACGTAAGACAACGCTTTGAACGACAGGCTACCTTATCCGGGCAATCGGCCGAAATGATAGAACGTGCCAAAGAATTATTGGATTACAAACGACTAACCCTTGGTTTTGCCCGTCGTTTTGTACCGTATAAACGACCCAACTTACTTTTGCAGGATCCGGCCCGCTTAGTTCGTTTACTCACGGACGAGCAATACCCGGTTCAACTGGTACTTGCCGGCAAAGCTCCGCCTTATGACGAAGCTGGTAAAGCCCTGATCCGCCAATGGAATGAATTTATCCGCCACTACAATCTCTACGATCATGTGCTGTTTTTGAGTGATTATGATATGCACCTGGCTGAACACCTGGTACAGGGCGTGGATGTGTGGGTAAACACGCCGCGCCGGCCCTGGGAAGCCTGCGGCACCAGTGGTATGAAAGTGCTGGTAAACGGCGGATTGAACCTTTCCGAATTGGATGGCTGGTGGGCCGAAGCCTATGCGCCGGATATAGGTTGGGCCATTGGCGATGCGCGCGAACACGGTGATGACCCCTCCTGGGATGCCAAAGAAGCGGAGGATCTCTATACATTATTGGAAAAGGAAATAATACCTGCTTTTTACCAAAGAAATGAGCAGGCTATTCCGGAACAATGGGTTGCCAGAATGCGACATAGTATGGCGCGCTTAACGCCCCGGTTTTCTGCCAACAGAACAGTCCGCGAATACACCGAGCAATATTATTTACCCATGGCAAAAGCGTACCGCGGCCGCCTTGCGAATAATGCAGCAACCGCCCGTCGAATACAACAGGTAGCAAAGCTTCTGCAACAGCACTGGGCGTCCTGTAAAACGGGTGAGCTAAGCTGGACAGCAACAGATAACGGATACATGGTGCAGGCAGGATTGCAGGTGCATGAATTGATCCGTTCTTATATTAAAGCAGAACTGTTTGCCAACGGCCTCGCAGGCGAAGCACCGGAAGTTTTTCCAATGGACATGGCTGCCGGAAACGGCAACGAAGGAAATATGGAACTGATAGCCACGGCCAGGGTAGTTACCCATCGGCCTTCTTCAGATTTTACCCTGCGGGTATTGCCCTGTTATGAACAGGTTGCTGTTCCACTGAAAGACCCGCATATTCTTTGGCAACATTGATACTTCCTTGCTAACTTCAGGGTATGTCTGCCAAGGAAGAAAATAGTTTCTGGCAATACGATGCGGCCTATTGGTTTCGTCAGCTGAACAGTTCCCCCAATGGATTAACCAACCAACAGGCTGCCGCAGCTTTGCTGGCACAGGGAAATCATTCCCTGAAACAAACAAGGTTTAAAAAATACCTGTTAGTTTTTCTGGGTCAGTTTAAAAGCCCGTTGATGTTGCTTTTAATCGGCGCTGTGCTCTTATCGGCTGTATTAGGCGATCGCTCTGATGTGGCTATAATCCTGTTCATTGTTTTGTCAACCGGTTTGCTCAGTTTTTTACAGGAAAAAAATGCGGGTGAAGTAGTTGAAAAACTACAATCCCTGATTTCCATAAAATCTACGGTGCTTAGGGAGGGAAGAGAAGAAGAAATAATTGCTTCGCGTATTGTGCCGGGTGATCTCTTACTGCTTAACGCGGGCGATTTATTACCGGCTGATTGTTTATTGTTGGCTTCGGAAGAACTGTATGCCAACGAATCTTCCCTAACCGGCGAATCTTTTCCGACCCGCAAGGAACCTGGTGTGCTGGACGCTGCCACCGAATTGGCAAGCCGCAGCAATTGCCTTTGGGAAGGCACCAATATAATCAGTGGAACAGGTCGGGCATTGGTTATTCAAACCGGCGATGCTACCCTGTTTGGCCATATTGCCCGCAGCAGTACCCGTACCATTGAAACAAAATTTGAAAAAGGAATCAGGGATTTTGGATTTTTCCTGATGAAAATTACCCTGCTGCTAGCCATCTTCATACTGGTTATAAACCTGTTAAATCATAAGGGTATTGTAGAATCGGTATTATTTGCGCTGGCACTGGCGGTTGGTATGGCGCCAGAACTGCTGCCCGCTATTACTACCATTGCTATGAGTGCTGGGGCTAAACGATTGTTGGCTAAAAAAGTAATTGTAAAAAAATTAAATTCTATACAGAACCTGGGAGAGGTTAACCTGCTCTGTACCGATAAAACAGGTACCATAACGGAAGGAAGAATTGATATTGCCGGCATGGTGGACGGCATGGGTAAGGAATCTGTGCTCGTCAAACAACTGGCTTTCTGGAATGCCTCTCTGGAAGCAGGGTATTCTAATCCTATTGATGAAGCATTGAAAAAAATGCCGGGTATATTGCTTGGTTCAGTGGAAAAAATAGGAGAAGTACCCTATGATTTTATCCGTAAACGAGTAAGTGTAGCCATACGTACGGATAAGGACCTGCTGCTGATTACCAAAGGTGCCTGCACCGAAATGCTGGATACCTGTGCCGCCATACGCCTGGAAGATGGCCGGGAACTTCCTATTGATCCCTACCTCGATAGCTTGAAAAAATCGATCCAGGAATTTGGAAGGGATGGGCTGCGGGCCATTGCAGTCGGGTATAAAAAAATCTCATCGGCCGAAATTTCGAAAGAGCTGGAATCGGCTATGGTATTTGCCGGGTTTATCTGCATGAAAGACCCGGTAAAAAGCCGGCATTGCAGCTATCATCCACGAATTAAAAGAGTTGAAAGTGGATTTGAAAATTATAACCGGCGATAATAAAAATGTGGCGGCTGCTATTGCCCGCAGTATCGGAATTGAGGAGCCGGTGGTAATTACAGGGAAAGACCTGCTGGCCATAAGCCCCGAAGCCTTGAAGCAGCAGGTAAAGAAGACCCATATTTTTGCCGAAACGGAGCCCCAGCAAAAAGAACGTATTGTGCTGGCACTGAAACAACATTATTCAGTAGCCTATATGGGCGACGGTATCAATGATGTTGCTGCCATTCATGCGGCCGATGTGGGCATTACCGTAGAAAATGCTGTGGATGTAGCCCGCGAAGCCGCAGATTTTGTGTTGCTGGAAAAAGACCTTGCCGTGCTTGCCGATGGAATCCGGGAAGGAAGGAAAACATTTGCTAATACGCTGAAATATTTATTTATCAGTACCGGTGCTACTTTTGGAAATATGTGCAGTGTGGCGGCAGCCTCCCTGATT
Source organism: Flavihumibacter sp. CACIAM 22H1 (assembly GCF_001601815.1). Classification (GTDB taxonomy): domain Bacteria; phylum Bacteroidota; class Bacteroidia; order Chitinophagales; family Chitinophagaceae; genus Flavihumibacter. Next base: position 22,958 of record NZ_LUKG01000036.1, on the reverse strand, counting down.
CTGCCTTTTCTTCCTATGCTGCCTAAACAGATTTTACTGACCAATTTCCTTTCCGATTTTCCATTTTTGATGGTGTCTACCGATAATGTGGATAAGGGGCAATTGGCGCACCCGGGAAAATGGGAATTGAAACTTATCCGCAACTACATGTTAGTATTCGGGATTCACAGTTCAATTTTTGACCTGGCTACCTTTAGCACACTTTTTTATTTTCTGCAGGCAAAAGAAGCTGTTTTTCAAACGGGCTGGTTTATTGAATCCGTGATATCTGAACTATGTATTGTATTTATTGTACGAACCCATCAGCATTTTTTTAAAAGCCGACCCGGAAAATACCTGTTGATCTTTAGTGTACTGGCATTGGTATTGACGCTTCTTATTCCCTACCTGCCTATTGCCCGGGATATCGGATTGGTACCGCTTCCGCTGCCTTATTTGGGTGCTATGCTGTTGATTGTACTGGTTTATATTGGTACGGCAGATCTGCTGAAAGTCTGGTTTTTTAAACGCTTCCAACCGGTCTGAGCAGTTCTTCCGGCAGTCAGCTGCCTGCATAGGCCTCTTGCAGCAAACCGATATCAAATTTTTTCATGCTAAGAAAAGCCGCTGTTACACGTTGTACTTTAACCGGGTCAGGATCGGCCAAATAAGTAGCCAACAACTCCGGCACAATTTGCCAGGAAAGCCCGTATTTGTCTTTTAACCATCCGCAGGGGCCTTCTTCGCCTTCGGCGGCCAGCTGGGTCCAATAGCGATCGATTTCTTCCTGTGTGTTACAATGTACAACCACCGATACCGATTCATTAAAGTTGAATTGCGGACCGCCATTGAGGGCCTGGAAATGTATATTTAGCAGGGAGAACTCAACCACCATGGCTGTACCTTCCGGTTTTTTGTGAAATTCAAATCCCTCTTTTCCATAACGGGTAATTGTTCCTGCACGGCTATCGGGGAAGATCGACAAATAGTACCTGGCTGCTTCTTCAGCCTGGTTATCGAACCAGAGACAAATAGAAAGCTTGGGTGTTTTCATGTTCTTATTTTTTAAGATGGAATGCGATACGAAGTAATAGCTACCGTGCCATCGGTTGCTATG
>NZ_LUKG01000036.1:17265-21403 GCF_001601815.1 Flavihumibacter sp. CACIAM 22H1 | reverse complement strand
ATACGAAGTAATAGCTACCGTGCCATCGGTTGCTATGCGCTGCAGCAAAAAGCAATTACCCGGCGGCTACTCTTCCTTGCGGAAATCTAATTTGTGTTCCTTTAATACCTGTTGCAGTGTAGGAAGGGACGAAGGACCAAAACCATGCAATTGCAGCAATTCTTTTTTGCTCCATTTTGCCAGTTCTGAAAGGGTATGAATGCCGGCAGCTTCCAGTGCTCTTCTTGCCGGGGCACTTACTACGGAAAGAAAACCATTCGCCGGTTTAAAGCCTGCTTCACAAACCGGGCAGGTTGGACAGCTACTGCTTTTAAAATAGCGGTGACCTTTTGCACATATCCGGGCGGTTGCTTTTGCCATAGTAAGCCAAAGTTGGTATTTAATTTGCAACTGGTTAGTTCTTAAATACGACAATAGCGTGGGTTGATTGCGACAGAAGAGGAAACTATATTTGTAAAAACGATTGGCTGATGAAACATGTATCCATCCTGATTCCGCAGGGCGATGTAAGCGTGGTAAATATTATGGGCAGTTACCAGGTGCTGGGTGCTGCCAATGAACAATACCAACGGCAACACCGAAAACCGCTTTTTGAAATTGATCTGGTTGGATTTGGGGCTGTTGGATCAGCAAAACCCGGAGCGGCGCAGATTATGCCTACCAAGTGGTGGAAAGAGGTACTGTTAACCGATTTGATTATTATTCCTGCTGTGCATGATGATCCTGCACTGGTAATCCGCGAAAATCAGGAACTGCTTCAATTTGTTACCCAACACTATAAAAACGGGGCAACCGTATCGTCGATGTGCATTGGCGCATACCTGCTGGCAGCGTCGGGTTTATTAAATGGAAAAAACTGTTCGGTGCATTGGCAACATGCGCCTTACCTGCAGGCGATGTTTCCGCAAGTGCAGGTAAAAGGGGAACGGCTTATCACTGATCAGCAAGGTATTATTACCAGTGGCGGGGCTTATGCATTTACGAACCTGTTGATTTACCTGGTTGAAAAATACGGGGGCCGTGAACTGGCTGTATTGATTTCGAAATTGTTTATGATAGATATTGATCGGAAATACCAGTCTGTTTATCAACTATTTGCCGGGCAAAAAGAACATCGGGATGAAACGGTTTTACAAGTGCAGGAATACATAGAGAATAATATTGGCGATAAATTCACGATCGATGAACTGGCGCAGAACCATAACCTGGTACGCCGTACATTAGAGCGGAGATTTCGTTCCGCAACAGGCAATTCTATCATTGAATACACGCAGAAAGTGCGCATGGAAGCCGCAAAAATAAACCTCGAAAAGGGGCGTAAAACAGTTAGTGAAGTAATGTACGATTGTGGTTATACCGATTCCAAAGCATTTCGGGATGTGTTTAAAAAATGCGTGGGTTTGAGCCCATTGGAATACCGGAAAAAATACATGATGGAAGTGGATAAAAAATCTTCTCTCCTGTAAGCCGGATTCTGTTTCCGCCGAGGTTTGCACCTTAGCGGATCGCTACCATTTATCTGGTCGCGCCATTACTGGCGAGATCTATCTGCCTACCCTCCGGCGTGTTCACATCGCTGTAAACTTGAACGGGCCGCTCTCGACCACCGGTATACATGGCATTTCAGCATACAAGGTTTACCCCCGTTGTCCATTACTGGAAAACGCTGTAGGCTCTTACCCTACATTTTCACCTTTTCCTCCTTAAGAGGTAGTTATTTTCTGTGGCACTGTCTGTGAATGGTTACCCATTCCCCGGCCGTTAGCCGGTGTATTGCCCTATGCTGTCCGGACTTTCCTCGATGCGCGTACGCACCGCGATAGCGCGGAGAGAAGGCTTCAAAGATAGGTATTTTAACGGGTAAGACGACGCTCCACCAACAGCAACCGACCCGATATACAATCAGACCGTGAGGCGGAAGTCCAGGGGCTCGCTTTCACGGCCATTCACGATAATGGATAACCGCTGTACACCGGAATAATAGACCCGGGTCGTAATCGGACGGAATGCATGATTCCGGGCAATATCAATTGCTGCACCCCCCGGCAGGGTGCGTTCACTTATCTTAAACACTTTTTTTCCATACCTGCCATTCTGACGAAGAAAATAGAGGGCGTATTCCAGGCGGGCTAAAACCGGTTGCTTACCTGTATTCGTTATCGTAAACCGGAAATCCAGGGTTTCACCCATGCGGAGTTTGCGGCGGTGCGTGAAACCGCTTAGTTCAAGCCGTTTAGCATCCAACCCAAATAGAGAAAGAACACCGCTATCGGCTTTCTTCAACAGGGTTCGGCAGGCATGTTTAATGAGGGCATCTGTTTCTGGCGATACCCCTTTCCAGGCGCGTGCTACCTCCAGTACAATAGCCGGATTATCCTTGGCGATATCGTTCAGGTGATTGGCTACGCTGCGCCTAACGTATTCGGAAGGATCATTGCGGAGATTTTCGAGCAGGGGAAGCACGGGACCTGGGTCTTGTTTAAATGCCGGCAAAGCAATAGCCCAGGGAAGGCGCGGTCGGCTACCTTCCGACGCTAAACGCCGAACATGGTGATTGCTATGGCGAGACCACCGGATCATCTGCTTTAACATGGGGCCAGGATAACGGATCAGGAAGGGGCGTACCGCAAATTCGCAACTGGTAATAGGTGTTATTTTTTCTAATAAGGGAACGGCCGCTTCATAGTGGTCTATTCCATAACGTTCTACATAATCGGGTAAAAACATGAGTGCCAGGCTGCCGCCCGGAACCTGTACCACCGATAATCGTTCGCAGAAAGCATGTAATAGGGGAGCTGCCTCCCGAAAATCTTTGGGCAGTTGAACATGTAGTACATCAGCGGTATGCCGCATTCGATCCTTCAGTTCTTTTTGTTTCCAATCAGGGGTGAAGATCTGTTGGTTGAAGGCCGTTGTTGAAAATTTAGGCAGTGTCTTTTTCAACTGCTTACCCAATTCCTCGTAAAAGGCCGCTGAATAAATATCCTTCAGTAAACTACTCATATGGCAAAATTAGTAGGGCTTTTGACAACGGTATGTCAGCAGGAACTACTCCCAGCTTCCCGGGCGGATTTTTTTTCGGTTAGCCTTTACTGTGGCTGCCTGCTTTTTGCTGTCTATTCGACGTTCCTGTGCAGCTTTGGAAACCCGGGTAGCAATCCGCACTTTCTTTTTAACCAGGGCTTTTTCCAGGAGGTCCTGGAATTTACGCAAAACCCGCTCCTTATTGCCCGATTGCGAACGCTCTTCCTGCGACTTAACCAATATGCTGCCGTCCTTATTGAGCAGGTGTTGCAGTTTATGCAAAATAAGGCTGCGTTGTTCCGCGGTAAGCGCTGCCGATTGTTCGGGCATCCAGCGCCCCTGTACCATGGTTTCCACCTTGTTCACATTCTGTCCGCCTTTTCCTCCGCTGCGTGCGGTTTGAAATTCAATTTCTTTGCTTATATCAGGTGCCATTCCGTAAAATTAATCTTAATCCGCAGGGCATCAAAACCGGGGCATTTATCGCTTATTGTAGAGCGCAATGGTGGCGGCCAGCTCCATCATCCAGGCCAGTCCGAGGTGAACCACGATACCGCCATAGATGGAGCCCGAATAACAGGCAAAAATACCCAGCAGCAATCCGCCAAAATAAGAAGAGATACATTCCAGCAGGGGTTTGCCGAAATGAATGGAACAATAAAATACCGCCATGGGCAGAATAGCTGCGGGCCCAATTAAACGGGCCAGTAATACCACCAGGAAACCCCGGAAAAATAATTCTATGGTTATAAAATCTGACCCATAAGCCAGTTGAAACGCTATTTTTTGCCAGCCGGAAGGAGGTGGCTGGGCCTGAAATTGCAGGAGTTTCATCTTGGGATAGGTTTGCAGAAAATCGGGTTGAGTGGCGGCAAAACTTACCAGCGGAACTACCACTGCCAGCATAATCAGGTAGGGTGTCCAGTTTACACCCCGGCTCCTGAACCCGGTTGCTGCTGCAAAATCTGCCAGCCATCCCCATTCTTTACCCGTTCCGTTGGAAAGCAGCCTGCTGGTACCTGCGAGGTTCAGTTGCTGAAGCAGCAGGTAAAGCAGGATGAGCATACTAACGGTAATTATCAGCCGAATAGGCCAGTTGCCCAATACCGTAAGC
>NZ_LUKG01000036.1:11491-16676 GCF_001601815.1 Flavihumibacter sp. CACIAM 22H1 | reverse complement strand
TTATCAGCCGAATAGGCCAGTTGACCAATACCGTAAGCCGGTAGCCGTTGATGCCGGGGCGGGCTTCCTGAAGCATTTCCTGCCATCCCCCTATACCGGATTTCAACGCAAATACCAGGGGCGCTACCAGGATAATGCAGCACAACGCAGGCGACCAGTTAAAACCTGGTACCAGCAGCCAGTACAGGAAGTAGGGCAGGGTAAATGCCAGTCCATATAAAAGGTAAAACCCCAGTATACGTTGCGGCCGGGTAGGTAAGGAATAGATCCATTGTTTCTCCCATCCCCAATAATAATTACCGGTAATCAGCAGGGCTGTCAAGAGCGTGCATACCAAAAAATGGACTTTGTTAAGTTGGTGGAAGTAGTCGGCAATATAGCTGAAGATCATAGGCAAATCAGGCAAATAAAACAGGAAATTCTATAACTAAGGTAAGGGAAGGGGCAGAACTAGAGGGAGATAACTGCGGCTACGGGCAATTAATCAGGCTTTTACAGATGCCTGGATGATTTCGAGCAAATTACGTTCGATCATTTTGGCGGCCAGCGAAATCATGTTAGAGAAGGCTTTGGACTGGGAAATGCCGTGCCCGATGATAACGGGTTTGTTCACGCCTAATACGGGGGTGCCACCGTAATTTTCAAAATTGAAGCGTTCAAAATAATCGTGGTGAATACCTTTCCGGTGCGTGATCTCATAAATGGATTCCGCCAGTTTCAGGATGATATTACCCGTAAATCCTTCGCAAACCATAACATCGGCTTTGTCGAGTAATACGTCCCGGCCTTCGATATTGCCGACGAAATGAATGGCGGCATTTTCTTTCAGCAGGGGATAAGTGGCCTGGGCCAGGAGATTGCCTTTGCCTTCTTCCTCGCCAATGTTGATGAGCGCAACTCTTGGGTTTTCAATTCCCAGGATATGCTGTGCATAGAGCGATCCGAGCAAGGCGAACTGGTTAAGGTTTTCAGGTTTACAGTCGGCATTTAAACCCACATCCAACAAGAGGCCGGTACCACCGTTTTCTTTCGGGATGATGGTGGAAATGGTGGGGCGTAAAACACCTTCCATAGCCTTTAGCGAATAAACAGCGCCAACCAGCATTGCACCGGTATTACCGGCGCTGATAAAAGCATCAATAACTCCTTTACCGAGGTAACCAAACCCGACGGCGATGGAGGATTGTTGTTTTTCCTTAAGTGCTTTGGTAGGATGTTCGTGCATGCCGATAACCTGCGGTGCATGCACCAGGGTTATGGAGCTGGCAGGAATCTTGTGTTCCGCCAACAGGGGGGTAAGCTGAGCTTCATCCCCAAATAGAAAAAGCTTCGCCGGGGATTTCGACTCAGACAGATACAATTGCAGACCTTTTACCGCTTCTAACGGTGCGAAGTCGCCACCCATCATGTCCAGACCGATTTTCATCTCCGGCAAAGCTATATAAATATTGTGTACAGGTTAATTACTTCTTGATGGGCGATTTTTCGGCCACCAGCTTACCCTTGTAGAACAATTTTCCTTCACTCACGTGTGCACGGTGACGTACATGCAGTTCACCAGTAGTGCTGTCAGTGCTGAGTGTAGCGGCTTCTGCCTTGTAATGCGTTCTTCTTTTAGCACTACGTTGCTGTGAATGTCTGCGTTTCGGATTTGGCATCTCTCAACAATTTATAAATACAAAAATCAATTATCCAGGTCTTTAAATTTTTCCAGCCCCTTCCACAAGGGATTGGCATTTTCCTGCTTTTCCGCTGTTCCGGTTTCCATTTTCTTGAGCAGATCCAGGGCTTCCTGGCTGCAATAAGCATGGTTGCCGGCTTCAAGGGCATCGCACATGGTTTGCATAGGAAGACTCAGTTGCAAAAATTCATAGATCCAGTCAGCTACATGCAAATGGCTTTCGCTTCTGGCTATATAATATACATCCGGGTCCTCTTCCTGCTCGTTCATCTCATCGGGGTTATCTACCAGCTTAACCACAATATTAAACTCATCCCAGAGATTCCACGGCAAACTACTGCTGCCGCAACGATCACAGGTAACATGTACCTTTCCACCAATTTCAAATTTCAGCAACATGAACCCGTTTTTCTTATCGAGCGACAGTTTTACCTGTGCTGAACAATTCGAAAAACTTGTTGACTGATAGGCCTCAAAAAAACGATCGGTTATATCGTAACTGTATTCATGAATTCCAGGCTTCAATCCCACAAAAGCAATATCAAATTCCCGTCTGCTACTCATGAGTACCTTTTTTAAAGGTGGGCAAAGGTAGTAAAATTGTTTTGAATAAACGGGATTTTTTTACTGGAATCCCGTATTTTCGTCGGTATAATCAAAAGTACGTTTTTCACAGGCATGAATGCACGCATTAACATATTCGGTGCTTACCTGGCCTTCCTCCGGTCTGCCTGTGCTAATATTCCCTGATCCCGACCCAAGCGTGGATTATTCCCTCTACTTATTGTTTCTCACTGATTTCCATTAATTCATACATTAAACTTCCTTGTAATGAAGAATGTTGCTGTTATTGGTCTCGGTAAGGTTGGTTCCCTTGTTGGAACCCTGCTGAGCGATTTGTTTACCGTTACCGGTTTTGATCGTCAAAAGCCGGCGGCGGAAGTTCCTTTTGCCGTTACCACCGGTTCTGTGACCGATGCGGACCAGTTGAAATCCTTTCTGAGTGGTATGGATGCCGTGGTTTCCTGTTTACCCTACAACCTGAACCTGCCGGTGGCGCAGGCTGCGCATGCCCTGGGCATTCACTATTTTGACCTTACTGAAGATGTGCCTACTACTTCCGCTATCCGCGAAATGGCAAAGACCTCCAAAGGGGCTATGGCGCCTCAATGCGGGCTGGCACCCGGGTTTATTGGCATTGTTGGGGCCGATTTATACAATCGCTTTACCAAATTGCGCGATGTGGAACTGCGGGTAGGAGCGCTGCCCCGTTATCCGAACGGCCTCATGGGATATTCCTTTACCTGGTCGCCGGCCGGTGTTATCAATGAATACATCAACGATGCAGAAGTGATTCATAATGGCCAGCATAAGATGGTGCCTTCGCTGGACGGGATTGAGATGATTAACATCGAGGGACAGGAATTTGAGGCCTTCAGTACTTCCGGTGGGCTGGGCACCATGTGCGAAACCCTGGCTGGTAAAGTGGATACGCTTAATTATAAAACTATGCGTTACCCGGGCCATGCCAAACTGATGCGGTTTCTATTGTACGAACTCATTCTGAAAGAAAAGCGGGAACTGGTAGAACAAATCCTGACCGAAGCCAAACCTCCCGTGCGCGAAGATGTTGTATATGTATATGCAGTAGTGGAAGGTTGGAAAGGAGATCAGTTGGCACGGGAAGAGTTTTACCAGGCCTATCATCCTATCCTGATCCATGGGAAAGAATGGCGGGCCATCAGCTGGACGACCGCTGCTTCCGTAGCGGCCGTAGTTGAAATGGTAGCCAACGGAACGTTGCCGCAACAGGGTTTCATCAAACAGGAAGAAATCTCTTTTGACGCCTTTCTTCAAACTAAAAACGGGGCGCTCTATGCCCGCCATGAAACGGCGAAGTAACGCGCAACGGAAAAAACGGAAACCATGGAAAAAAATACCGTATTGGAAGCGGTACTCGGCGGACTTATGCGCCGGTACCAGGAAAGAGTGCCGGATGTAAAGGCAATTATTAATGCAATGATCAGGGAAGGATTGATCCGGGAAGCGGAGGATATTGAAAATGATCACATCGCCTTTCGGACGATGGGGGTACCACACCTGGGCATTCAATCCCTGGAGAAAGTTTTCCTGCACCTGGGTTATGAGCGGAGAGATCATTATGTGTTCAGGGAGAAAAAACTGGATGCTTATTGGTATGCGCCGCCCGCCCCGGAGTATCCGCGTATTTTTATCAGTGAATTAAGAGTGGCAGACCTGAGTCCGGCTACGCAGGCAATTATCCGGTCCTATACTGATGAGGTAACCAGTGATCCGGTAGATGCATTGGACCTCGATAACGCGGAGGTGGTGGATGCTTTTTTGCACAGTGGTTTATGGCGTACGCCTGTTTATGCAGATTTCCTTGAATTAGGCAAGGAATCGGAGTATGCCGCCTGGGTAATATACAACCGCTATTACCTGAATCATTTTACGGTAAGTGTGCACAATTTGCCAGAAGGGTTTAATAAGCTGGAGGCCTTTAACGCGTTTTTGGAACGGCATGGTTTTGTGCTGAACGATTCAGGGGGTAAGATCAAGGCGAGTCCGGATGGTTTTTTGCGGCAGTCTTCCACGGTGGCGCGCAAGGTGGAAGCGGTGTTTGCGGGCGGTGACCATCAGCTGATTGCGGGGTCTTATGTGGAGTTTGCGGAACGGGGTGTATTGCCGGCGTTTCAGCACTTGCCGGCAGACCAGGTAGGCCGGGAGCATCGTCGGGAGGGCTTTGAAGCGGGAAATGCCGATAAAATTTTTGAAAGTACGTATCTTTCGCAGACGAGTAAGGTTTAAACGTCAGACAGGTGTTAGGACAACGTCCTAACACCTGTCTGACACCTAATTAAATAGCATGGCTTTTCTGAAGTATTCAAAAAATGAACGGTGGATTGCCCTGTTATTATTGCCACCCTTCGCCATTATAGCCAATATTTTTCTCTTCCGATCCCGCTACTTTGAATCCCTTACCGCATTTGTGACGGCCACGCTTATTACACTCGCCGTAATACTGCTCGTTTATATCTCCTGCGGTATGGTGGCAACGATCCTGCTCAATAAATACCCCAAATACAGCCAAACCTTCCAGCGCATACTGCTCAGCCTGCTGGTATACGTACTGCTGATGGTTGCCGGTATCAGCCTGTTATTTTTTGGATACGATTACCTGGGATTTCTGGGTTTTACCATGAATTATACCGCTTATTCCGCTACGATCCTGGTAGGACTCTTCTGCAATTTCCTCGCCACCAGTTTTAATGAAGGCGCCGCTTTTTATGAAAAATGGCGATCACTCGTAGATGAAGCCGAACAACTCAAACGGGAAAACCTTCAGAGCCAACTGGAAGGACTCAAAGGCCAGGTTAACCCGCATTTTCTATTCAATAGCCTCAATTCCTTGTCCAGCCTCATCAGCGAAGACCCCGCCAAAGCAGAAAAATTCCTCGATGAAATGAGCAAGGTCTATCGTTA
>NZ_LUKG01000036.1:0-11254 GCF_001601815.1 Flavihumibacter sp. CACIAM 22H1 | reverse complement strand
GTTAAACATAATATGATCCTGCGCGATAGCCCCCTTTCCATTCAACTCCTTACCACCAACAGCAAAAAACTCATTGTAACCAATAACCTACAGCGAAAAAACCGGCTCGTTTATTCCAATAAAGTTGGCTTACACAATATTCATAATAAATACCGTCTCATGAAACAGGAAGAAATAATGATCCGGGACGATGGCAAGGAGTTTTCCGTAATCGTACCCCTGATTCAACCCTGATGCCGGCAGGCAACCCCCTTGCACAATTCATTCGCTGAAATTATCAACTAATACCATCCAACACCCTTTACCCGGCCGGCAGTCCTTATTTTTACACAATATCATTTGTATGAAAGTACTGATCGTGGAAGACGAAGAACTGGCTGTCAAAAAACTCCAAAAAACCTTACAGTCTGTTGATCCTACCGCTGAAGTGGTGGGCATAACCGATAGTATCCGGTCTTCCGTAAAATGGCTCCAGGAAAACCAGGCCCCCGACCTGATCCTGATGGATATTGAACTGGCCGACGGACAATCCTTCGAAATCTTTGACCGCGTGGAAGTGAACAGTACCGTTGTTTTCACGACCTCTTATGATGAATATGCCCTCAAAGCCTTTAAAGTAAACAGCGTAGACTACCTGTTGAAACCGGTGCAGAAAGAAGACCTGGAAAATGCGCTGCAAAAATTCCATCGTATGAAAAAACTGTTGAAAGGTTCCGAACCCGGCGGCAACCTCAACATGGAAAACCTGGTTAAGGAACTGCAGCAGCGCCTGCAGCCCAAAGATTATCGGAAACGATTCCTGGTTAAACAGGGGCAGAAACTGGTAAGTGTGGAGGTGGAAGAGATTGCCTATTTCTACAGCGATGGCCGCGTTAATTTTTTTAAAACCCGCGATAACCGAAAGTATATCGTGGATTATACGATGGACGAACTGGAAGCCATGCTGGATCCTGATAGCTTTTTCCGGATCAGTCGTTCATTTTATGTTTCCATCGAAAGCGTAGAACAGATACACGATTATTTTGGAAACCGTCTCCTGTTACACCTGGTTCCCATGCTGGATAAGGAGTCGATCGTGAGCCGTGAAAAAGTGACCGATTTTAAACGCTGGATGGGGAAATAAAAACCTGCTGCCAAAGCCCGGCGGTATCAGGTGCTTAATTTCATTTCAAGGCGTACCAGGGTGCCGGTATTCAGTTCCGAAAGAATTTCAAGATCCGCTCCGATTGCAGCAGCGCGTCTTTTCATATCCATAATACCGCGTCCTTTTGCAACCCCTGTGGTATCAAAACCTTTGCCATCGTCCTGGATCAGTAACTGCAGTTTTTTCTTACGCAAACGCAACTGTACCTGTATATTCCGGGCATCCGAATGTTTTACTGCATTTATGATGGCTTCTTTAAAAACAGACAATAACTCATACCGGTGTTCCATATCAGAATGGCGGTCCTCAATAAACGGATCAGCATCAATCCGGATATTAACCGCGTGCAGGGATTCCTGTTCCAGGGCAAACTGTTTCATCCGTTCCAGCGTTTTCACCATCTGGTCATTTTGCGGGTTAATACTCCATACCATATCGTACATGGCCTGGGTCATCCGGTTACTGGTTTCACTGATATGATGAATATAGTCGCGTGTACGAAGATGGTCCTGTTCTACCTTGTTTTTGGCGAGTTCACTTGAAATATTGATACTGCTGAGCGAATTGGAGAGGTCTTCCGTTAAACTCGTGGCAATCCTGGTACGGATACTTTCTGTAGCCCGGAGTTTTTGCATACGCAAACGATCGAGCCAGTAAAGAAAAGCAATTACGATAAAAACCATCATCGCCATAAACCAATAAGACCGCCAGAAGGGAGGTTTGACCTGTATATTCAGCCCGGTTACCTGCGCTGATTCCTCACCATCGCCATTGACCGCTTTTACCAGGAAACGATAGTTGCGGTAGGGCAGGTAATTGTAGATAGCCTGGTTCCGTGTGGATCGAACCCAGTCTTCATCCAACCCTTCGAGTTTGTGGTAATAGGTTAATTGTCCGTGCTCGAGGTATTGCAAAGAAGCATAATCTATGGTAATTGAATTATTGGTATGATTCAGTTCCAGCCTGCCTTCTGGCCGTATTGAATCATAATTGAGTCGTTTGTTCATCACCTGCATACCGGTTATGGTTACCTGGGGTGGCTGAATGGCGTGCATCACCTTATCCGGATCAAAGACCAGGAAATTATGACTGGTTGTAAAAGCCAGTAAAGAATCACGTATGCGAAAGGCTCCGCCGGTAGTAAAATTGTCGAACTGGATCCCATCGCGCCGGTCAAAAACGGTAAATGAATTTTGCCGCAGATTCCAGCGGCAAAGACCATTCTGTAAACCGATCCATACCCGCCCTCGTTTGTCGGTTTGCAGCAGGTAAGCGGAGTTGGAAGGCAGCCCATCATCACTGGTAACAATACGATGGGTGATATTGCGTGTATTCAGCACCGTTATATTGCCGGTTGCCAGCAGCAATAAACTATCGTTGTACCGTATGATATCGGTGGGCGAATTGCTGCCGGCTTTCCAGCCCGATGATTCCCTGGTGACATGGTGCAGGATCTTTCCGGTAGCCGGATCAATATGGTAGGTGCCCCAGCCAAGTGTGCCTACCCATAAACTACCATCCCAATCAATGTATAATTTGTGGATCAGCCCGAGTTCATGAACCAGCTCATATCCTTTGGTGGGATCGCCCCCTGATTTTTTGTAATCCCATTTCACCAGGCGCCCGCCCTGGGTACCAAACCAGATATTACCGGCTTTGTCTTCTGCCATTTGGCGAATGGTACGTTCTTTGAAAACGGGTAATTGTCCCGACCATACGGTTCCTGTTGTTGGGTTATAAACTTTCATGAAACCGGTTTGCTCCCCAAAAAAGATAAGGCCTGTTGGGGAATGTTCCTGGATAAACCAGAGGTTCATTTTATCCTTCCAGGCATGAAAGGCCGGGGGGGTGGCAACTGGTCGGAACAGGCTATCATAAATATAAAAGCCAATACCCCAGGTACCTACCCAGATCTGCCCGTTTTTTAATTGTTTTACGTGTTCTACCGGTCCGTCGATTACCTGTGTTTGGTTAGGGCGAAGCAGGTAATAGGCGTTAAAAGCCTGGGCTGCCGGGTTGAACAGGAAAAGTCCGTCAGTAGTTGCCAGCCAGGCATTTTGATCACGGTCTTCAAATAACTGCAGCCCTACGTCAAAACGGAACTGCTCACTGTACGGGGCTGCCTGGTGTACAAACTGAAAACTTTGCCGAAGGGTATCTAATTCGGCAATAAAAGGAAGCCCGTAAAGCCAGATGGTACCGTTTTTTTGTTGACTGGCCCCCCGGTATTCATGGTATTCTTTAGGAATATGAGCGCCAATAAAATGCCTTTTTTTGGTACCTGTTTTTCCGTCATACCAATAACAATAAGGAACGGGATGTCGGTGAGGCCAATGAAAGATCAGCATGCTTGTACTGCCATTGACCGGAAGAATGCCTTGTATATTGGGAGTATGGGCGAACTGGTTTATTACCGGATCTGCCGACTGGTTATGGCCGGCATAAGAAATCTGCTTTTGTGAGGGGGAATATTTGATAAGTCCTGAGTCGCATCCAAACCAGTAGGCTTTGCGGTTGCTATCGGGTTGAAAATACAAGACCACCCATTTTTCTGGGAGTCCGAATTCCCGGGCTATGGGTACAAAACGACGCTCTTTTTCTTTGTATAAAAATACGCCTCTGCCGATCATCAGCAGGTAGAGGTTCCCCTCCCAGTCTTGTTTGAAAATGGACGTATGATATAAACTGTGCGGCATGGGTGGCATATCTACCTGCACTTCCTGGTAGGTGAAACGGGCTCCGTCAAAAATGCCGACCCGGTTATCTTCATTCACGATCCATATCCGTCCTTTTTTATCGCAGAATAGGGTAGCCAGGTTATTGGAGGGAATGCTGTTGGCGGTGTTTCGGTTGTGCTTAAATGTGATAAAATCCCGGCCGTCAAATCGTTGCAGTCCGTTGGTGGTTGCCAGCCACATATATCCTTCTGTATCCTGACCTACTGCGTTCACATGGTTGGATACCAGCCCGTTGGCAGTTGTGTATTGGGTAAACGAGTATTGTCTTGCCTGTTGTGCCGGCAGTGGAACTGTCTGCACCAATACGAGGAACAGAAAAAGTAGAAAACGGGTTGTCATGCGAGATTCGGGTGGTCAAATATACTTAGCTGTGTGAATTATTTAGGAGCCCTGCAGGTTGGTTGCCGGAATAGGGGATGGACTGCTGAAAACCGGGTATCAATTGTTGGCTAGGTAAGCTGGTTACAATTGATGGCGGGATTTTGCAGTTTCATGCAGGTTCGGATTTTTTTTGCTTGCAGGCTTACTTAGCATTGCGGTTTATCAATCGTATCAATATGAAGCTCCAATCTGGCAGGAGGATCCTGTTTGCAAATGTTCCGGCAGACGGGCATTTTAACCCGCTTACTTCGCTGGCGGCACATTTACTGGAACAAGGGTATGAAATAGCCTGGTATAGTTCCGATTTATACGCGGGCAAAATCAGGCGGATGGGGATCCGGCATTTCCCGTTTAAACAGGCACTGGATATCAATGCAGCTACCATTGATCAGTTTTTGCCCAGGCGAAAGCGAATTAAGGGGAAGCTGTCCTTACTCAATTTTGATTTGCAGGAGTTTTTTATAAAAAGAGGACCGGAATATTATGCAGATATTGTTGCCCTGTACGAGGAATTTCCTTTTGATTTGCTGATTGCGGATTGTGCTTTTATGGGTATTCCCTATGTTAAAGATAAAATGGGTATTCCGGTTTTATCAATAGGCATTATGCCCTTGATGGAGACTTCGCGGAACCTGGCGCCGCCAGGTTTGGGATTAGCGCCGGCGGGCAGTTGGGCGGGTAAACTATGGCACCGGCTTTTACGAAAATTGGTATTGGGCCTGGTATTTAGACCTTCTTTCCGCCTCCTGCATGGCTTGCTGGAAGAGCAGGGTATTTGGCATGGCAACCAGAATTTATTTGATCTGGCGATCAGCAAATCGGATCTCTACCTACAGAGCGGAACTCCCTCTTTTGAGTTTGAGCGTCCTGATTTGAGTGAGCGGATCCGTTTCATTGGGCCGGTTCTGCCGGTGAAGTTGCCGGCTCGGTCAAACCGCCTGGTACGACCCCCGGGTTGAATCCTATGAACGGGTGATTTTAATTACACAGGGAACCTTCGAAAAAGATACCACCAAATTGTTGGAGCCTGCGTTAGATGCATTGATCAACAGTAATTACCTGGTTTTGGTGACCACTGGTGGGTATGGAACCGAACAGCTTCGTCGCCAGTACCAGGCTCCGAATTGTATTATTGAGGATTTTATTCCATTTGATGAAGTAATGCCCTATGCGGATGTATATGTTTCCAATGGTGGGTATGGGGGCGTATTATTGGCTATTCAACATGAGGTGCCCTTGGTAGTGGCGGGGGTACATGAAGGAAAATCGGAGATCAATGTTCG
This sequence comes from Flavihumibacter sp. CACIAM 22H1, assembly GCF_001601815.1. Classification (GTDB taxonomy): domain Bacteria; phylum Bacteroidota; class Bacteroidia; order Chitinophagales; family Chitinophagaceae; genus Flavihumibacter. Next base: position 5,708 of record NZ_LUKG01000036.1, on the reverse strand, counting down.
GGTAGGATATTTTGGGTTGGGTATAGATCTCAAAACGGAACGGCCTGCTGCTCCGTTGATCCGGACGGCGGTGGAAAAGGTGTTGAAGGAGGAGGGGTATAGGCATCGGGTAAAACAATTGTGCCGGGAATTCCTGCAATATGATCCAGAGCGTTTAACGGCGCTGTATGTGCGGGAGCTGTTGCTGCGTAAAACCAGGAAGCGGAGCGAGGTGTCAGATACCTGTTAGACAGGTATCTGACACCTCGCTAACAGCGTTCTAACACCTGTCTGACACCTTAGCCCGTTCGGAAGGTGTAGGAACCTGTCTAAAAGGATACTGGTCATTACTGTACTGAGGATTCTTTAATACCTCTTCGACCGTCAATTTCCCATCTATATACCTCGACATAGATTTGAATAAGGAAGGCCGCTCTTTTTTGAAAATTAATAAGGCGGCATTGGCACCAGCTTTCACCGCAATCGGAACACCCCCTCCCAACTCCGCCCAATGACCACCTAAAATCAGGTTTTTTACCGGGGTCTGGTAATGTGCAATTTTTGCCTGCATATTTGCTCTGCCCGGACGAGCACCCATCATGGTGCCGTTTTTATTCCCGGTATAACGATAATGTGTAACCGGAGTAGCTACCTCGTAAAAAAGAATATGCGATTTTAGTCCGGGTGCAATTTTTGCCTCCACCCGCGCTATCAGTTTCTCTGCTATCTGGTGTTTTAAGGCTTTATAGGCTTCTCCACGAATATAATTACCCTCGGCATCGCGGGAGGTTTGCCAGTCATTCATGAATTTCATCTCGGCAGGCATATAAATCGTAAGGGTGCCCTGGTGCTCCGGACTGAGCGATTTGTCTCGTACCGTTGCTGCAAGTACACTCACTTCAACCGTATCCGGATCGCCATTGGAAAAAGCCTCAAAAGGCAGGTTCTCATCTACCAGATGAATCATCTCCTCGTTAAAACCCAGTTCCTCAGCCGGACAATCCAGCGCAATCGAAAGGGTAACGGAGGACGTGTACAATTCAGCCTGACGGAGCTTTTCTTTTAATTTTGCGGGGATGGCATCTGCCGGCAACATCTTTTCATACACCGTTTCAATATCATTGGCTGCTATCACATACCTGCTGTAGAAGGTATAGGGCTTGTTCCGATGCAGAAAATGAACCCCTTTGGCCGCCTGGTTTTCTACCAGTATTTGCTTCACGTTGCTTTGAAACACTACGGCTCCCCCGCGCGATTCAATATTGTGCTGGAGCCACTTGGGGATCATCTGGCTGCCACCTTTCGGCGGACTTTGAAAATCGCCGTAATAGGCCCATCCGATCGGTACAAAACAACCGATCAGCTCATGTTCCGACGCAAAAATCCGATGCAGTCCGGGGTCTTTAAAAAATTTATTCAACCCTTTTTTTAATCCTTTTTCACCGCTGTAAAGGACGTAAGGGATAAAAGGCAGTACAAAACGGAAGGTTTTGTAACCAGAGCTAATCCGTTCCCAGGGAGTCATGTTTTCTTTCGCCCGGAAAACGGTATTGAATTCTTTAAAAGAGCGACCTATTTTTTTTGCAGTGGCAAAAAAACGAAGGATACCCTTTTTTTCATGGGGATATTCCCGGATAAGCTGATCTCTGAACTCATCCGGATTATCCGTCAGCAGGTAATTAAAATTATTTCCCTGATAGCGTCGAATCCGGCGCTGGGGAACAGCAATCGGGTAATCTTTTCCCACCAATTCGAAAATCCGGCAGATAAGTCCGCCTTCATTATATTGATTAAGCCAATGTATGGCCGTATCAAAAAGGAAATTTTTTCTTCTGAAACCGGCAAGATACCCACCTGCATGCGGTTCTTTTTCCAATACACAAACACGGTAACCGGCTTTCGTTAATAAGGCTGCTGCCGTTAGGCCACCTACCCCTGATCCGATTACAATAACATCATAGGAATCGTTTAAACCTGATTTAAGCATGCGAGAAAATTACTAAACACTTAGCATTAGTTGTACATTTGATTAGGATATTAAACATAATTATTTTGAACGGTATGACAGAAGCTGAAATCATAGAAAAAATCAATCTTTTTCTGGCGGAGGAATTTGAAGTGGAACCTGAAAAAATCACCCCGAATGCCAGATTGAAGGAAACCCTTGAACTGGATAGCCTGGACTATATTGACCTGGCTGTGGTGATTGAGCATAACCTGCACTTCAAGGTAAAACCGGAGGATTTCACCCGGATGATTACCGTGCAGGATTTTTACCAATATGCTTTTGCCAAATGTGGTGTTTAGCTTATGGCTGTGGTTCTTTCTTCCTATCGTCTGCCTTGATAGACCAGGTGCCGTCGCCGGCTATCAGAAAATAAATCAATAAAATAAGTACTGTAATTGAAACCAGGAGTTCGGGAAAAGGTTTCCATAAATCCCGCGTGGTATTTATAAATATAATTGCGCCGAGCAGGATGGGGATTTGAATAAGGGCGGCAATTCTTGTATAAGCTCCGAGAATCAGTAAAATTCCCCCCAGCAGCTGGGCTACAAAAACATAATGTCCCAGCAAAACCAGCGCAAATTCGGGCATAGGTAGTTTTGCATCCACCTGCGCCATTAGCTGGCTCATATTGTTGACAAACTGGATGCCTTTGATACCCAGGAATAGGCCCAGCGCAATCCGTACAATGTCCATCCATTGGGGATGATGCCTGTCACCCCACAATTCAATACGATGAAGAATGTTCATGACATATCATTGAAGTGATTAAATTAAGAGCTATTTTAAAGGTACGAAAAACAAGTTGGTGGCACTTCATCCGCCAAATTGCCCAATTAATTCAACTATTCCTTGACTGCCGCATCCTGCCCGGTTTATCTTGTTCCTTAATCAATAACCAATAAACAATTACCAAAAAATGAAAAAAATCTTCTTGACAGCAGCTGGGATGGCGGCAATAATTGCAATCGCCACGGTTGCCTGTCAGTCGCCCGCGGTTGAGCCTGCTGTGGCGGAAGCTACTGCAGCGCCGGAGGATCCGGTTAAGCGGGGCGAATACCTGGTCAATACCATTGGGTGCGATGATTGTCATACACCCAAGAAAATGGGGCCGCAGGGTCCTGAACTGGATCTCGAGAACCGGTTTGGGGGACATTTATCTACCCATCCCATCGGCCCGATCGACACTTCGGTGTTGTCGAAGGGGTGGGCATTGTTTGGGCCGGAGTTAACGGTAGCCGTTGGCCCTTGGGGAATTACGTATGCGGCTAATATCAGCGGTGATTCTACGGGCTTGGGCAACTGGACCGAAGAACAGTTTTTCCGGGCGATGCGGGAAGGTAAATACAAGGGCCTGGCAACCAGCCGTCCGTTATTACCACCAATGCCCTGGAGGAATTTTGCCAAGTTGAAAGACGAGGATCTGCGGGCGATGTTCCTCTATTTGAAATCCACTAAACCGGTGAATAACGTAGTGCCTGCTGCAAGGCAATTATAGTTTAGGTGTCAGACAGGTGTTAGATACATGTTAGAACGTCCGTAGACAGGTGTTCTAACATGTATCTGACACCTTACATCTTACAATCGTTTCTTCAAATATCCCAATGCCATCTCATAAGCCTGGCGGGTTTTTTCGGCATCATACCGGGGATTGCTTGGATTGGCAAAACCATGCACCGCATCAAAAATCTTATAATCAAGTTTTTTACCGGCGGCTTTCATGTCAACAGCAAACTGTTCAATAATTTCCTTTGAAATATATTGCTCATTCGCAAAAAGCCCTAACACATCAGATTGTAGCTTTTTTAATTGCTCAACGTCTTTCACCGGCATGCCATAAAAAATTACAGAACCAATATTCTGCTTTCCGCCAATTATCGCAGAACGTAAAGACCAGCTACCTCCAAAACACCAACCCAGGTTCGCTACCTTTGCCTGCGGCCCCGCATACGAATAAGCACCTTTTACAATGGTTTCCAATCGCTCAGGATTTGTGCCCTGCATGTATTGTCCGGCTATTTTAGGATCAGTCGTCACCTTTCCATCATACATATCAATGGCCAAGACATTCACGGATTCTCCTAAATCCCGGTAATAACGATCGGCTTCCTGCCTGATATGATCATTTAATCCCCACCATTCCTGAAATACAAATAACCATTTTGAACCCGGTTTTTTGGCTTTAATCAAATAAGCCCCGGCGGTTGTTCCATCGGCAGTCGGATAAGTGATGGCAGTACCCAGGTTATTCACCGAAATTGGTAAGGGGCTCGGATGCAGGGACTGAAACCCGGGATCTCCTGCAAAGGCGGTCATATCATCCTGTAAAGGATGGCAAACCACGACATGTTTATAGATACTATCCCTGCTGGCTTGTTTCCACCAGCCAATACCAGCCAATAACATACTAATAGGAATAACTAATAACCGGAACATAGCGCTTGTTTTATGATAGGTGTCAGACAGGTATTCTAACACCTATCTGACACCTTTTCAGTAATTTCCGAATAAATTTTTAGATATCATGCGTTTACAGGCTCTCTTTGTAGGAATCGTTGCTTTTTGTTCAACAAAACTGACCGCCCAACTGGTACCCGAAAAAGACTGGCTCCTTGCTCCCCAGGAATTTGAAGCAAAAGTGCAGGTTGCACAAAATAAAACAGCTGTCGTGCTGTCCAACGGACTCGTACGAAGAAGCTTCCAGCTCCAACCCAACCTGGTTTGTTATGACTATACCAACCTTAGCACCAACCAGCAACTGATCCGCACCATACGCGAAGAAGCCCGCATCAGTATAAACGGCATCTCCTATAAAATAGGCGGATTAATACCCCCGGCCGAAAAAGCCTATTTCCTGCCCAACTGGCTCAACACCCTCCAGCCAACCGACAGCTCTTTCCGCTTCAACAGGTATACCCTGGCAGACATCCAGCCAACCCTTCCCTGGAAACGGAAATTCTGGGCAGCCGGCGACCTGCCTGCCAACGGAAAAAAAATAAGCTTCCAGTATACCTCGCCGTTAGCCGAGCTGAATGGCATCGAAGTATCGATCAGTTACGAAATATACAACGGCATCCCCCTCATTAGTAAATCCATGCAGGTTACAAACCATTCAAAAAATACCATCCGCATAGACACCCTGGTAAATGAAGTGCTTGGTATGGTAGAAGAAGAAAGCGCTGTAGTAGGATCGCCCGCACAAATGAAAAAACCTTCCGGCCTTTACCTGGAATCCAATTACGCCTTCAATAACTCTATGCGCTACGAACTGAGTGACCAAACCCTGCATTGGAAAACAGACCCCGCCTATACATCCCAGGTGAACTATAATTACGAAACCCCCTGCCTGCTGGAAGTGTATCCCGACCACGGACCCGGAACTGAACTGGCCCGCGACCAATCTCTGCAATCTATTACTACCTACGAACTGGCCATGGATAACAGCGATCGGGAACGTCGTGGATTGGCCGTACGGAAAATGTACCGGACCATAGCACCCTGGACCTGTTCCAACCCCATTTTCATGCACCTCGTCAGTAAAAACGATGCAGAAGTTAAAACCGCCATTGGACAATGTGCAGCTACCGGTTATGAAGCCCTTATCCTAAGTTTTGGCAGTCACTGTAACATGGAAGATACCAGTGCAGCCAATATCAAAAGATGGAAAGACCTGGCCGATTTTGCCCACAGCAAAAATATTTTTATCGGCAGCTATTCCTTATTC
>NZ_LUKG01000035.1:21083-44889 GCF_001601815.1 Flavihumibacter sp. CACIAM 22H1 | reverse complement strand
CTGATAATACACCTCGAAGAGTATATGGGAGCTAAAATTCCCGAAATTGATCCGGTAACACAGGAAACCAAAAATGCCTCTGATGGAATGGCCGGCAAGTTGGCGCAGGGAGCTATGGCAGCCGGGCTGGTGATCCTTTATAAATATTCCCGGAGTGCTGAAGGTGCTGAATACCTCTTACATACCAACACAACATCGATTGATATTAAGCGACTGCTGAACAATAAGCAGGAGGAGCTGGTTGCGCAGCTTGCTAAATTTGCCGGGGCAACCACGGTACAGGCTGGCACAATGCTACAGGCTGTTACAAAAGAAGCCATGGATTTTGTAAAAAATGAAATAAAAAACAATCCAACGGAGGCCACGCTGCAAACTTATTTCGGCAACCAGCGCCAATCTATCCTGGGACATCTTCCGCCGGAACTTGGATTGGGAGATATCATGAAAGATGATACCCTGGATGACAGAACGAATAAAATGGAAGGACCTATTTCCTCCCTTGCCCATGCCATTGAAGATGTATTTTCTTCTTCGGGAGCTAAAAAAGATTAATCTTCTTTCGACCAGATTTCATAAATGGGATCTCCCTTTGAACTTTTTCCCCGGTGGTGCCAGTTAGCTTCCTGTACCTGTCCTTCAAAACTGAGCGACATGCCAACGCGGCTGGAATCGCGGGAGAAAAAATCGATATGCTCTGTATAGACACCATCTTTAAATGTATAAGTTCCGCCACCTGTTCCGAAGAATTCACCCGTAGCGGTATTGATAGCCGCCCATTGAAATCTTTTAGCTGTTAATAACTTAATGGTTTTGCGGGCCGAGGGTTGAATAGTATTCATAGTACCCTGCTGCTCTCTGCCCGTAATTCGCCAGGTTGCATTTAATGGGCCGCCTGCCTCATCGATACGTTTCCAGTTCGTGCCTTCCACAGGCCAGTTTAGTTGAAGCTGTTTAGCCGCTACTTGCGCGTTTAACAGAGATTCTTTGCCCATTCCCTTAGGATCAGAAGAATTAAACTCCAGCCTGGTACTTAATTTAGTACCATCAAACTGGTAAGTACCTCCTTCTGTATGATAAAATTTCTTCCCTGTCTTATCATATACCGTATAGGAATAATGTCTATTGGTGAAGAGCAGTAAGTGCTGTTGCTGCGCCTTCTCACTTAACCAGGCACCCAATAGCGGGTTTTTCAGTAATGTACGCCCATCCGATATCCGCGGTTCTTTAAAAGAAAACAGCAGGCAAAGGCTGAACAGGCAACAAGCGGTTAAAACTTTCATTGCAGGTTATTTTTTCTTACCACTAAAAACAAGAAAAGCGCCTACGGCTGTAACAATTGCACCTGCATAGGTTGGCCAGGATACATTTTTCTTTTCCTTTTTATTGATTTCTACAGGCCCCAGGTCTACTACATTTTTTTCCTGTGTAAAACTAAATCCCTGGAATAAAAACATTGCAATACCGATAACGATCAGAATAATGCCGAATACTCTCATGCTAATAGATTATATGGTTTAAAATCCTGCTCCATAAGATACAGAATTTAATGTAAAGAAATTCGTTTTTTAATCTCCAAAAAACTGCACAAAATAAAAGGATGGTAGTAACTTTAAGTAATGACCATTGAGATACATACACCAAAGAAAGGGCTGGAGGAAACAGTACTGCGGCTGGTGAAACTCTCTGTCATTCGCTTTACGCAACTTTACAAAGGAATATCGCGCATAGAATGTATGATCCGGGAAGACTCAAAAATTAGCCCGGTAGATAATAAGGTTTGTGAACTCCGGGTTACCATGCTGGGGGAAAATCTTTTTACGCATTCGCGCTCAAGCGAATATGCTGATTCTGTGCGGGAGGCATTGAATCATTGTGCTGAGCAGGTGGCCTTGCTTGCATCGAAGGCGAAAGAATTACCCGATAAAATTACCACTACTGTTAAAGTTTAAAAAAAGCGGCCCGGGCCGCTTTTTAGGTTCAATTGTTTAGAAGGGAAGATCGTCCTCGGGCATAGGATCAATAGGTCCTGTAAAGGGAGGTGGTTCGGCGCCGGACTGGCCTTGTGCTACCACTTTCCAGGCTTTCACATCGGTATACCAACGGCCATTGTATTCGCGACTTTCCACGTCAAAGGATACCTGAACGGGATCGCCCATCCGGAACTGACTCATATCAATTTTATCGCCCCATACGGCTATACAGATCTTTTTAGGGTAGGTATCGCCTGTTTCCAGTATAAATTCCTGTTTTTTCCAGGTGCCATTTTTGCCCTGCCCGGTCTGAATTCCGAGCAGTTGTATAATTTTACCATTTACTTCCATTACTGTTTTTGCACAAAGAAAGGCAATTTCCTAACTTTGCGCCTCAATTCTTCCCATGAGCGACGCTATTAAACACGAATGTGGCCTGGCTTTCATTCGTTTACGCAAGCCCTTCTCTTATTACCAGCAACAATATGGCACAGTTATGTACGGGCTGAATAAGCTCTACCTGTTGATGGAAAAGCAACACAACCGAGGCCAGGATGGTGCGGGAATCGCAGCGGTGAAATTGCATGTAGAGCCGGGCTATCCTTTTCTGAACAGGAACCGCAGTATTGAGCAAAGGGCTATTGCGGATTTATTTTCGCAGGTGGGAGAGGAAATTGCAGACCTGGAGAAATACCAGCCCGATATCCGGAAGCACCCGGGTTTGCTGAAAGGGCATGTACGGTTCCTGGGAGAGCTGTTATTGGGGCATTTGCGCTATGGAACCCAGGGAAAGAACAACGTTGAATTCTGTCATCCCTTTATTAAGCGAGATACCATCCAGAGCCGTAACCTGGCACTGGCCGGGAATTTTAACCTGGTAAATACGGAGGAATTATTTGGATTGGTAAATATAGATCCCGGTGTATTTCAGCGGCAGAGCGACCTGGCTGCTATGATGGAAGTGGTGCACCATTTCCTGGTACAGGAAGATCTAACCAATCCGGGCAGGCCGAATATTGCTAATGTACTCCGGCAGTCGGCCAAATGGTTCGATGGGGGGTATCATTTTGGCGGATTAGTAGGGAGCGGTGAAAGTTTTGTGATGCGCGATGCACATGGTATACGCCCTTCTTATTATTATATTTCGGATGATGTAATTGTTGCTGCATCAGAGCGTGCCGCCATTCGTACCACATTTAATGTAGGCGAAAATGAAGTAAAAGAGCTGATGCCGGGGCAAGCCCTGATCGTGGACGTAGAGGGCAACTATAAAATTGAGCAGATACTGGAAGCCAAAGAGCGGAAGGCCTGTAGTTTTGAACGGATCTATTTTTCCCGCGGAAACGATGAAAAAATTTACCGCGAACGCAGCCAATTAGGGTATAACCTGCGAGATGCAGTATTGAAATCAATCGATTATGATCTTAAGAATACAATTTTTTCCTTCATCCCCAATACTGCAGAAGTAGCTTTTTATGGAATGGTGAAGGGCATGGAAGATTATATGAATCAGATTAAGATTCAACGTATTCTTTCCTGGGGAAATGACTTCGATGAGGAAAAACTCACGGAGATGATTAACCGCAAAATCAGGATGGAAAAAATTGCCATCAAGGATGTGAAGATGCGGACATTTATTACGGAGGATGCGAACCGGAATGAAATGGTGCAGCACGTGTACGATATAACCTATGGTACCGTACGCCCTCATATAGATAGCCTGGTAGTTATTGATGACTCCATTGTACGTGGTACTACACTGAAAGAGAGCATAGTACGTATGTTAGGAAGATTGAAGCCGAAAAAAATCATCATCGTTTCCTCAGCGCCACAGATCCGTTACCCGGATTGTTACGGGATAGATATGAGTAAACTGGGTGATTTCATTGCTTTCCGGGCAGCTATTGCGTTGATGAAGGATCGTGGCATGGAGGACCAGCTGGCCAGGCTTCATGAAGAATGTAAGGAGCTGGCTCGTTTAGGTCAGCTCGATAACCGGAACCTGGTAAAAGAGATCTATCAACCCTTTACAGCCGAGGAAATCTCCGCTAAGATTGCAGAATTGATCACCCCTCCGGAAATTGAGTTTCCGGTTGAGCTGATCTTCCAGAAAATAGAAGACCTGCATCTTGCCTGTCCGACGAATACGGGCGATTGGTATTTTACGGGAAATTATCCCACAAAGGGAGGCAATCGGGTAGTTAATAAAGCTTTCCTGAACTATATGGAAGGTAAGAATGAGAGGGGATATTGATTTTGGTCAACAGTTCATTCGGATTGCATAAAAATCGCGTCCAGGGCTCTATTTGGCAGCATATTTGTTGCTAAAACGCCGACCGACCGTTTTTAATACACAACCTATGATGGACCAGTAAACAGGCCTGTTTATTTTGCTGCGTACCCCCTGTAAAACGGTTATGAATCACGAAACCCGGTTACCTTTAGGACATGAAAACCATTTACGTGGTTAGGCATGCCAAAAGTAGCTGGGGTGACTTAACCTTGCCGGATTATGATCGCCCGCTGAATGAGCGGGGTCAAAAAAATGCGCCTGAGATGGCCAGGCGCTTACTCGACAAGCATATTCAGCTGGATGCTTTTGTAACGAGCACGGCAAAGCGTGCACTTCAGACTGCCAGCCATTTCATAAAAATTTATGGGCGCCCCCTGGAAGAATTGCTGCTGCACGAGGAATTGTACCATGCGCCCGCATCCGTGTACAGCCAGGTGCTCAGTTCCCTGCCCGATGAGTTTCAGTCAGTGGCTATCTTCGGGCATAATCCAGGTATCACAGCCTTTGTGAATACGCTGACCACCACTCGTATTGATGATATGCCTACCTGCGGAGTTTTTGCCGTTACGGCCGATACCGACCAGTGGGCTTCCTTTCCTTTATCCCGTAAATCATTCCTGTTTTTTGATGCTCCAAAACTGGGCTGAACCTGGTTTTATAACTCAGCTTATGCTGGTCGGCTGGCACCTGACCGGTAAAACAGGATTTCCTGGAGCGAAAATTTATCCTGTCGGACTGTTTGGATCAGTCCCTTTTGCTGGAGGTAGGTGGCCAGGTATTCCTGCTCCGTTTGTCCGGGTGTCGGAATCATCCAAAGGTTTTTATGGTGTGGTACCAAATCCATAACGCTGGAGTAGCCACTTCTGGTAAGAATGCAAGTGGCTCTCGTAATGGCTTCAGAAAGAAGGGGGCCGGAAAGGTGATTGACCAGGTACAGGTTGGGCAGGTAGCGCAGATCGGGCCGTACGGCGGGCGCCTTGTGTTGATCCGGCAGTCCCCGCACCAGCCACAAGGAGCTGCCGGGTTTGTTTTTCCATTGTTCCAGTATGCTGGTTTCCAGTAAGGTACGCTGGGGTTCCGGGCCAGACAGGATGGCCAGTAGTTGAATCTGTGGCGTTGTGGCGGCCGGGAAATTAAAAAGGGTGTCGGCTTCTTTTGCGGCCGGTACTGGTTGCATACGGGTAAGCGGACCTATATACTGCACCGGGATGCCGGGTAATTGAGAAGGATGAGAAAGTTCGCCGGCGAGCGAGTTTTCCATAGCTTCAAAATCCGGCACCCAGCAGGCGGTGAACTTATTTATATACTGATACAATTGTTTACGGACCAGGGAATCGACCGATTTACCAAAAGCTGTTTTGACCTGCAACTGGTGAGTGATGAGGTAGGAACTGATTTCCGGATGCCAGAAGCCGTACCTGTTATCGCTGATGATAGCGTCAACCGGCTGCCGTTCGGCAAATGCCCGCAGCCATTGATTTTCCGCTTTGATCTGTTGAGCCAGTTGGGGTAGTGAAAAGGCCAATCTGGCAATAGTGCCGGCTCGGTTTTTGTGGTATTTTATCTGGTAACCAGGGGGATGAATGATTCTGATGCCGGGAAAAGCTTCCGCTATTAAAGCAGCCTGCGGGCCATTGGCGGCAACGAACATATCGGCGCCACAGTTGTTTAAAAGATAGTTCAGGAGGGGTAAACAACGGCTTGCATGACCAAGTCCCCATTCCATGGGTGAGAGCAATATTCGGCTGCCTGGTGAAAATTTTGGGATGAAATTGGAAAAATTGCTCAAGCAGGGATACTTTTTTTTGGAAAAATAAGTTTAAATTAGAAAGTTAAAAGTATGAAGAAGACGCTGATATACGTCGTTCTGGTAATAATGGTTAGTAGTATTGCTGTTTCCTGTAGCAGTAGCCGTAAAGCCGGTGGCAAAGGGTGTGGCTGCAATATGAATAAGGGTTATGTAGGCTATTAAATCTGATTAAATGAAAGCGCCGAACAGAGATTTGTTAGTGCTGGTTAAGCATGCTCGCGACAATGAGGACGCGATGGAACGTGAATTGGTTCAATTGAACAAGCTCCTGATGGATGTTGAGACCCAGGATACTTTTTCGCATGTGTATGAGATCATTGATTGCAACAAGTTTCGGATAAATACAGATAGCCGGCGAATAATGAAACTCATCCACAACGGGGAACCTCCCTTTGTGTTTTTGAATAACAAGAACTGATTAAGACGTCAGACAGGTGTTAGAACACCTGTCTGACGTCTTACACTAACGCTGCCCTTAATCCTTCGAGCATAATAGGGATTTCTTCCTTTTTACAAGTGCCTACACTTAGCCGGTACCAGGGCGATTGGGGAGCCGCTCCAAAAGCATAAAATGGTACAACCGCCAGTTTTGCCGCATCCAAAAGATAACTGGTAACCTCCGCCTGGCTCTCAAACAATTTTCCGTCTTTCCGCTGTTTTCCAACAAGATCTACTTTAATCGTCAGGTAGATTGCTGCCTGGGGTGCCACGGAATCAACCGCAAACCCCGCTGCTTTTAGTTCCTGGAACCCCGCATGAATGGCCCGCAGCCGGTATGCAATGGCTTCCTTGAATTCTTCCAGGAAATCATCAATGGCCTCTTTTTGTTGAAGGAACTTCGCCACCGCTTTTTGTTCAGCCATCGGGGCCCAGGCACCCACATGGCCCAGGATGGCCTTCATTTTATCAATGATGGGGGCTGGACCAAAACTCCATCCCACCCGAACACCGGTAGCGGCAAACACTTTTGATATGGCATCAATAAAAATGGTGAAATCGCGCATGGCAGGGCGCAGACTAACCGGGTTATAATGGCGGATATCGCCATAGGTCAGGTGCCAGTACATCTGATCATACAATACATAAAGTTTTTTATCCTGCTCACCTCTTGCAGCGTTTTCAGCAAGCACCAGGTCGCAGATTTTTTCGAGCTCCTCTTTTGAAAACACCGTACCGGTTGGGTTCTGTGGAGAGCATAAGGCCAGCAGGGTGGCTCCTTTCAACAGGGGTTCCAGCGATGCTGCGCTGGGCATAAAATTAGTTTCCGGTCCCGCTTCTACCACTACGTGTTCGCCACCTACAAAATGGGTATAATGATTGTTATTCCAGGAAGGAACCGCATAAACAACTTTTTCTCCTGCATCTACAAGCGCCCTGAATGCGGCATAAATCAGCGGACGGCCACCAGCGGCTACCAGGTATTCCGATTTATCGTACGCTAATCCCTCCCGGTCTTTGATAAATGCTGCGATAGATTCACGCAGGTCTAAATTGCCTTCTGCCAGCGGGTAATTCGTAAAATGGGCCCGGTAAGCGGCAATGATTTCTTCTTCCAGCGCTGCTGGAATCGGGAATACCTGCGGATCGAAATCGCCTACGGTAAAATTGTAGATCTTTTCTCCCAGCCTTATCTTTTCACGGATCTCACCCCCCAGTTTCACGATTTCGGAACCAATCAGCGTTTCCGACAAATGACTCAGTTTCATATATACTATTTAGCGCGGTGAAGGTACGGAAAGGCATTGGGTGCCCGGTTCAAAGGAGCAGCTTATATTTGCCGGCTCTATGAGTAAACCGGATCGAAAATCGGCTATTTTTTTAAAGCCAAACCGGCTGCGCCAGCGTTGGTCGCCGGTGGAAGCCTTTTATATAACCAAACAGGCACGCGGGGTGGATTTCGCGCGCGAAGCATTGGATGCAGGAGTTGTTCAAAAAGCATTTCCCAGTTGGCCTGTACCTACGCAGCAAGCCCTGGCCGCGCTGGGCGATGAGGCGTTAACCCAGCTGGTGCAGCAGTTAACCCGTACACACGCTAAACAAAAGGCAGGCACTTCACTCACCTCGTATATCGACCGCTCTTTTTTGCGCCAGGTGCACCAACTGTTTACGGCCTTGCTGGAACAACCGGTTGAATTCAGCTGGTACCATCAACGGGTGAACCCGGCTACGGGCAATCATCTTACAACCAGCTGCCAGGTGCATACCATTCAGCCGCGCTTAAGTTTTAAGGTGGAGAAAAACGAAGAGGGATTAGAATTACTGCCACTGATCCGGCTTGGCCAGGAATTGTTGAACCTGGACAGCTTTCAGCGCGATTATTTTTTTCTGTCGCAACAGGATAACTATTGGTTATTGAGCATGGCAGATTACCAAACCCTCCAGTGGCTGGCAGCAAATGATCCGGCAATATATGCCGGAGACCCCGCCGGCTTTTCAGAGCATGTATTGAAACGGCTGGAAGCCGATTATGAGATTGAAATGGGGGCTTTGCTGAATAAAGAAATGGTAGAAGTGGCCCCCACCCATGCAGTATACCTGAGCGAAATCAGCGGAAGTTTTCTGATGCTTACGCCCCGCTGGAACTATGATGGATTTTGGGTGGAAGGCCCCTGGAAACTAACGGAAGAATTCAACCGGAATGGGCAGGTTTTTGTGGTGAAACGGGATCGCCAGGCAGAGCAGGGATTTCATGACCGGCTACAATCACTGCATATTAATTTTTCAAAGCAATTGAATGGGGTATTTAATTTACCCTTTGCGGAAGCGAAAAAAAAGCATTGGTTCCTGAAAGTATACCACCGCCTCCTGGAGGAAAACGTGGAATTACTGGGCATGGAATTGCTCCGGACCTTTCGGTATTCGCCTTATCCGCCCGAAACGGAATGTTCCATACTAAAAACATCGGGTAATTCACTGCATATTTCTTTTTCCTTGCGGTTTGGTACAGAAACCATTCCGCTGCCCGAATTACAAAAACTATTATTAGCCGGGGTAAAATCTGTTTTATTAAAGGATCATTCCATCGGGGTTTTGACGGAAGAATGGCTGCAACGCTTCAGTGCCATTATCAAACACGGAAAAATCAAAGGTGCTGAACTAATTGTGCCGCAGTGGATTTTATTGGGACTACAGAAAGAGGAACCGGCGGAGGTATCACCGGATGCAGCGGGTATACCCGCATCGGTTCCGGTTGCCGGCGGATCTTACCAGTTGCGAAAGGCCATCGCCCAGGCATGGTGGGAAAAATGGTTACATTGGCAATCTTCTGAAACACCCCTGCTGCCTTTGCCGGCGTCGGTAAAAGCCGTGCTGCGGCCCTATCAGCAAAAAGGTTTTGAATGGATCTGTTTATTGTCAGAGCTCGATGCGGGTGCCTGCCTGGCAGATGATATGGGGCTGGGAAAAACACTTCAGACCATCTGTTTCCTGGCACACAGAATGGAATTGGCAGCAGGCGATTTTCGGGTATCCATGATCGTTTGCCCTGCTTCTTTACTACATAACTGGAGGTTGGAAATTCAAAAATTTGCGCCTTCCCTGGGATCCTTTGTGTACCATGGTAATACGCGCGATATGGAAGCCTTCCGTTCCTCCGGTGCAAGAGTGCTGATAACCAGCTATGGAACCCTGCGTTCCGATATTGAACGCCTGCAGTTGCTGCAGTGGGATACAGTGGTCTTGGATGAAAGCCATACTATCAAAAATCCGGCGGCACAAATTACCAAAGCGGTTTATCAACTGAAAGCTACCACAAGAATTGCTCTTAGCGGAACACCGGTAATGAATAATACGTTTGATCTGTATGCGCAGTTGCATTTTCTGGTGCCCGGGTTATTCGGGCAGCCGGAGTTTTTCAGAAAGGAGTACGCCCACCCTATTGACCGCGAAAGGAACGACGAAAAGGTACAGGCGCTTAAACAGTTAACCGCACCATTTGTGCTGAGAAGAACAAAACAACAGGTAGCAACAGATCTTCCGCCAAAAACAGAATCGGTTTTATGGTGTGAAATGTCGGTGGAACAAAAGGCCTTGTACGAGGAGATCAAAAGCCAGATACGGGATAGCATTTTTCTGAATATACGGCAGGAGGGAATGAATAAAAGCAAGCTCTCCATTTTAGCCGGCATGCAGAAACTGAGACAGGTTTGTGCCGCACCTGCTTTACTGAAAGAAACCGGTTTAACCAAAGCCGATTCCGTGAAGATTGAGGTGCTGATGGAGGAACTGCAGAACAACCTGCGCACGAATAAAGTATTGATTTTTTCACAGTTCAAGGGAATGTTACACCTGATAGGAAAAGCTTGTCAGCAGGCGAACTTGTCCTATTATCATTTTGACGGAGAAACAGCTCCTGCCAAACGATCTGAATTAGTAGAACAATTCCAAACTCCGGGCAATGAGGTGAATATTTTCCTTATCAGTCTGAAAGCAGGCAATACCGGCTTAACGCTTACCGCGGCAGATTATGTTTTCCTGGTGGATCCCTGGTGGAATACAGCCGTTCAGCAACAGGCGGTGGATCGGGCTTACCGGATTGGCCAAACAAAAAATGTGTTTGCCTACCAGATGATTTGCAAGGACAGTATAGAGGAGAAAATAATAGAGCTACAGGATAGAAAAAGAATGCTTTCGGATGCCCTGATTACAGAGGATGAAGGTTTTATAAAGCAACTGACGGAGGATGATCTGCGTTATTTGTTCTCTTAAATTTAAACCGGTCGGGTGCCACCCGACCGGTTTAAATAGCTTTTTACTGCCAACCCGGGTTTTGGGTTAGGTTAGGATTTAATAAACGTTGGTTATCGGGTAAGGGTAACAAGTAATCACGATCGGTTCTAAACTTGTAACCGGTTGATACTGCAGGAATGGTTTGAAATAATTCAATGTACCCCGCTCCGTTTACCGGATAATTATCCAGGTCGTCTGCCGGCACCAGGCCATCCCATTGAGCACGTTTTGCCCCCAGGGGTTTCCATCCGGCAATTTTCTCGTCCATAGCCGCCCAGCGCATCAGATCGTCGAGCCGGTAACCTTCACAGGCCAGTTCCACCCTGCGCTCGCGTCTAATTTCATTAATAAGGCTGCTGAGTGCAGGAAATTCTGCGCTTGGGTCAGGACTTATTGCCGCTACCAGCAGGGAGGGCATCTGAACCCGTTGGCGGAGTTTATTGATCGTAAGGTCTGCATCTGCCTGGGTAAGGGTTCCCAGTTCTGCTTTGGCTTCTGCATTAATCAGCAAGGCTTCCGCAAAGCGGAAAAGGATAAGTCCGCTTGTGCCCTGGTCCTGTTGCTGGGTATAATCCGGATTATGCCCTTTGTATACCTGGTAGCCGGTAGCGGGACGTGCTTCTGCAGAATTAACAAAGCTTGGCACTTCAAAAACTATATCGGCTATACCACCGGGTGCATTATTGGTGATAACATGTTCCGCATCATTGACGTAAATGGTTTGAACCAGGCGGGGATCACGATTTTTGACGAGGTCAAGCAAGCTGTTATCGCCCTGGTAAAGCAGGCTGGTACTGATCGGCAGTCCATCTGTGCAGAGATAGGCATCGATCAGGTCTTTCGTTAAACCTCTCCCCGCACCGGAGGTGGTGTAGCGGTACCAGCGATGCCCGCCATTGAGGTTGAGATTATACTGTCGCCAGAGCATAATTTCAGAACTGGAAGCATAGGAAAGCCGGTTGAAGAGCTCCCAATACCCGGTAGGCGTGGTAAATTGTTCCAAGCCATACCCGTCGGGGGTTGCGATTAATGCGGAAGAAACCGTAGCTGCTTTCTGGAAAAATTTGCTGCCGTCAGCGCCACTTACTCCAAATGGGGTATTGGCATGGTATTTTTCCCAGCTGCCTTCAAAAAGGGCGATACGGGCCTGCAACAACTGTGCAATTTGTTTATTTACGCGAGACATTTCAGCCATCGATTTGGAAGGCAGGTATTCAATGGCACGGTCCAGGTCATTCAGCATTGAATCTGCGATGATTGATCTGGATACTCTTTCGGCGAACAATTCGGGATCACCGGGCACAAGCGGTTTATTTATCCAGGGCAGATCGCCAAAGTTTTTGAGCAGGTCAAAATATACCCATGCTCTGAAAAAAAGCGCCTCTCCGACATAGGTTTTAATGCTATTCCAATCATCTGTGCTTTTGGTGTAATTGGCGAGGAAATAGTTCACATTCCGGACATCGCCCCAATCCCATCCTCCGCCGGAAGCAGGAACCACCCGTTCACCATTGAGAAAGGTGTTATAGGTCATAGTGATCATGTTATCACTGCCCTGGTCGGCATCGAGCCCGTATATGCCGATGCTTCCCCACCCGTTGTAATTTGGAAAAAAATTATACCAGTTATTGGCATATAACTTCATATCGTTGGAAGTGCGCCAGAACTCTCCATCGCTGATATTAGTTTGCGGGGTACGGTCGAGGTATTCTTTTCCGCAACTAATAGTAAGCAATGATAGCAGCGCCAGTATAGTAACAAATAGCTTGTTCATCGATTCGTTTTTTTCAGGTTTTAAAATCCAACATTCACACCAAGCGAATAGGTACGTTGCAATGGATAAATTTTCGCATCCCTGATAGATAATTCAGGATCCATTGTTTTTACCAGTTTTGTGAATGTTGCCAGGTTTTCAATACTTATATATACCCTCAGTTTTTTAAACTTAACCGTATTGAGTAAGGACATGGGGAGGGAATAACCAACCTGCAGATTTTTGATGCGCATGTAGGCCGCATTTTGCAGGTACCTGGATTGTGTTTGTGTATTTTTCCCCATCTGGCCGGTGAGGTAATATTTAGGGAAATACCCATTTGGTGTTTCTGGTGTCCAACGATCGAGGTGTTCTGTAAATACGGAGCTTTGCCATTCATCTCCATTAATGCCCCAGAAATAGTTGGAACCAACCCAGGCATCGCGTTTGGCAACTCCCTGCAGGAAGAGCATCATATCGAAATTTTTCCAGCGCAGATCGCCGGTGAAGCTATAGGAATAGCGGGGCGTACTGTTTCCGATAATTTTTCGATCGCCGGGGTTCTCAAGTGTGTAGTTTCCCCAATCAATGATGCCATTGCCGTCGAGGTCGGTGTATTGCACATCACCCGGCGTCCACTGTGCCCCTGATATTTTTGATTGAGAGGGGGCTTTGGTTACATCGTCAGCAGACTGAAAAAGTCCAACTGTCTGGTAACCCCATATTTCTCCCTGTTGTTGTCCGACATAGTAGTTGCGTATATCGTTATTGGGGTTATTGGCAAAGGCCGTTATTTTACCCGTATAATCGCTCAGAATTGCCCGAATACCATAGTTGACTTCTCCTATCCTGTCTCGCCAGCCGAGTGATAATTCAAACCCGCGGGTTTCAATGCCCGCATTGTTTTCCTGCGGTACACCGGTTCCGAGTACTGCTGGTAATGCAGCACCTGTGGTAGCGAAATCATCTGCTTTGCGGATATACCAGTCGAAGGATGCCTGTAAACGGTTGTTCAAAAAAGCAGCGTCTACACCAAGGTTTAGCTGGGTAGTTGTTACCCAGGTTAGCATTGGGTTTACGAGTCCGGGCGGTCTGACAGCAGCCTGCTGAGCGCCATTAAATAACCAGCTGGTACTGGTAGCACGGGTGGTGCCTAAGCTTGGATAAAACGGGTACCAGTTGGGCCCGTTTGCATCCAGGAAGCTCTGATCACCCAGTGAGCCATAGGAGCCACGGATTTTAAGGGCATCCACAAATTTGCTGATGGGGGTAAAGAAGTTTTCTTTATCAATATTCCAACCAGCCGATACACCCGGATAAAATTTCCAACGTACATCCGGCAAAAACCTGGATGTGGCATCGTACCGCCCGTTCAGTTCCAGCAGGTATTTATCGTTAAAGCTGTAGTTAAGCCGCCCGAAGAAACCTTCCGAAGCCAGTTCTCGCACTGCATCGCTAACAGACGGGGTTGCGCCGAAGCTGGTGGAAAGGGAGGGGATATTATCGGAATACAACTGATTATTACCGGCTGTAAAATAGGTGTACTGCCGAAGATCGCTTGTAAATCCGCCGAGTATACTGAACCGGTGTTCGCCTATTTCGGTTTCATACTTGGTAAAGGCGTTTACAACCTGGTATTGCGTACGATCTGTCAGTCGCTGGAATCCGTTGGGGTTTCCCGTCATGATGTACTGAGTACCACTGGGTCGGAAAGCATACACTGTTTTGGTATGAAAATCCTGGTTCCAGAAAGTACCATTAAAGGTATAATTAACGGTGGCCGTCCAGCCTTTCAGCAATTTAAAATTGAATTCTCCCGTTAGGATGGCATTGTCGGTGGTTTGTTTGTTGCGGCCACCTTCGAGGTGCAGCCGTACATCGCTTTCATCTGAGTACCGTCCATCGGGGTTAAAGAGCTGTACAGTTGGCCATTTCCGTGCAATCTGGTGCATATAATTACCCCCTGTTTTGTTAGAATAGGTATTAGGGGTATTAAATAATTCCCTTGACACGGTAGAGCGAAAACTGAAACTGAGCCAGGGCGCAATATCGGTTGTTAAATTGGCGCGGATATTAAAACGCTTGTAGTTGTCATCGCCAAAATTGTACATACCCTGCCGGTCGTTATAACCCAAGCCAATATAATAGGTGGAATTAGCGGAGCCACCGGAAACACCAATATTATGCTGCTGGCTGAATGCTGCATCTTTAAAATAGATCTTAAACCAATCATTATTGGAGTTGGACCCACTCCAGCTGGCCCAACCATCTCTGAGGTCGTTGGGAAAACCATTTTGAACGGTTTCGTCTTTGAAAGTGCCTGCCTGGTAATCTTTGATGCGTTGTATTACGGCATCGGAGAACAGCGCACTTCTTCCGCCGTTGATGGCAGCTTCGTTGTAAAGGTTGGCAAAATCAAGGGAGTTCACCATTTTGGGCATGTTTACCGGGGTTGCCCATTGTAAATTATTGTTGTAGGTAATTCCAGGTGCCTTGCCTTTTTTTCCTTGTTTGGTAGTGATGATAATTACGCCATTGGGTGCGCTAGAACCATAGATAGCCGCAGAGGCAGCATCCTTAACAACGGATATATTTTCAATATCATCCGGGTTAAGGTTATTGATATCGCCCCCCTGAACCCCGTCAATTACAAATAGCGGCCCGCCGGTGGTACCAAACCCCGTATACCCCCGGATATTTATTCCCTGTGTAGCATTGGGTGCGCCACCGGCAGCGCCTGTAGTAATATTGAGGTTTCCGACCATGCCCTGCAGGGCCTGGCTTACTCTTGTAATAGGACGGTTTTCAATATCTTTTCCGCTAACCTGTGCTATAGCGCCGGTAGCATTTATTTTTCGTTGTGTACCATATCCCACTACCACAATATCGCTGAGGTCTGACTCAGCAGGCTGAAGAGACAGGTTCACAACCGTTCGATTACCGACTACTACTTCCTGGGTTTTAAATCCAACATATGAAACGATCAGTACTGACTGTGCATCTACATTTGTTAGGGTATAACGCCCTTTTTCGTCGGTTGAAGCACCGCCTTCGGCATTTTTAATCCGGATACTTGCACCGGCTAATGGTTGATTCTGTTCGTCGGTGATGGTACCTGAAATGGTGATGAACAGGGGTGTTTCCGGTTCATTGTTCTTGAATGCTACCGGTATTCGCCGCTCTGTCAGCGCAATGGTTTTATGAATGATCCGGAATTCCAGCGGCTGATCGGCCAGCAACTGGCGCAGGGCTTCTTCAATCGGCACATTCTCTAATCTAACCTTCACGTTTTTGAATTTTGAGGATAAAGCAGAGCGGTAAAAAAAATGAAACCCGGTTTGTTTTTCAATCTTTTTAAGGACCGTTTTCAACGGTGTGTTGTCTGAGCTCAGGGTAACATGCTGAGCGAAGGTTTTGGCTGAAACCTGCAGGCAACCTAAAAGAATCAGGATTACAGAAAGTTTCATAAGCAATAGCAGTTGTAATAGCTTCTTCCGTAAGGACGGAGTGCGGCTATAAAGCGCATTAAAATCCATACATTTGGTTTTGGTTTGGTAAATAATTCCATGAAAGGGATGCATTGTCCAGGCCGTTTTTACCGGAGAGTGTTGCAACCACTCTTCCGGTTTTTCAGAACTGGATTCACTGGGTTCACGAGTTCTTATTTTTTCATTTTGTTGATTTTAGTTTTACAATATTGTTGTCGATTTCATATCCTATATGGTTCAATTCAAGTAGCTCCAGTACTTCGGAAAGCTTGGTATCCATCGAAATTTGTCCTTCGTATTTGTCATCTGAAATTTGTCCTTCGTAAACAACCTCAATATTGTACCATCGGGCAATGGTGCGCATTATGGAACGAAGGCCGGCCTGATTAAAGCTGAATAGTCCGTTTTTCCAGGCCATTACATGGTCCATATCTACCTGCCTGGTGAGGGTAACGGAGGATTCGCCTACACTAAGCTGCTCGCCTGGTTTAAGGAGGCTGGTATGATTGGCTGCATTGATTTTTACGCTGCCTTCGAGCAGGCTTATCCGAACTGCCTCTTCATCTTCATAAGCATTTACATTAAACTGCGTTCCGGTAACGGTTATAGCTGTTGTACCGTTGTTTACGATAAATGGTTTGGATGGATTGGTTGTTATCTCAAAAAATGCTTCGCCTTCCATAGCTACAACTCGTTGATTATCGCTAAACTGAACAGGGTAAGTAATAGAGGAGCCGGCGTTTAACCAGACGAGGCTGCCATCTGAAAGGCGCATCTGGATCAGTTTGCTTCCTTTGGGATTGAAAACTGTATGCAGGCCTGTTTTTCCTTTTGATGCCTGGTCGATTGTTTTGTAAATAAGTTGCCCATCCTGGTTTTTTTCGAGTTCTACTATTCCCTGGTCGGTAATAGCGCCTTTTTCCAGGTCAGACAAGGCTATTTGAGTACCATCGGACAACTTAATATAGGCCTGGCTCAAGCTCGGTGGTGCCACATCCCTGGTACTTGTTATTAATTCCTGGTTTTTGGGAGTTGTTTTATGGATTGCCTGGAAATAGATACCGGCGAGTATTAGTAGGAGGATTGCTGCGGCACTCATCATCCAGCGGGTTCGGTGGATTTTATGGGATGGTTGGATCAGGTCTTGCTGTCGGATATTTGTAAGTAGTTGATGATGGATCCGTTCACTGGTAGCGGTATCTAAATGCTGTTCCTGGCTGGTTACCTGTATAAAACGTTCCAGGTCTGTTTCTGACAAAAGTTCCTGCAAATTGCCCTGGTACTGGCTGATCAGTTCAAGCAATTCCTGTAATTCAGCCCGGCTGATCGTTTCTTCCAGAAAAGCATCCAGTAATTTTTTTAGATAGGTGTTAGAAGTATCCATAGTCATACGCCAGCAGCATGGCTGTTATAAGTATGACGTGCATTTCAGGAAACCGGCGGGGTGTTCAAAAGAAGTTTTTCAGGGAATAAAGGAAAATGCCAATAAAGAGTAAGCTTTGGTTAATTCCTGCTAATTGTCTGCGGAGAAATAACAAGGATTCTGCGATATGTTCTTTTACCGTGCTATGGGAAATACCCAATTCATGGGCTGCTTCGCGATAGGTTTTTCCGTTTAGTTTACAGAGTATGAAAATTTTTCTTCGTTGCGGGGGCAGGTCACTCACAGCTTTCCGGAATAATTCTTCCAGGAATGCGGATTCCTTGTTGTCGGATTCCAGCTCCATAAAGGAGGGGTGCATCCATTCAATTAATTCCTGTTGCAGTTGGGTGTTTTTTGAAAGGTGTTTGAGGGTATCCAGCGCCAGGTTTCTGGAAATGCCGTGTAAGTAGGCAATAGCTGTTCCGGATACGTTTATCCGTTGCCTTGCTTCCCAGAGTTTTAAAAAAACCTCATGTACCAGGTCTTCCGCAAGTGGCGGTAGTTTTACATAGTTTAGCAGATAGGCATAAATACCCTGGTGATACCGTTGGTACAGTTCACTAAAAGCAGCTTCGGAGTTGTCCTTCAATTCTTCCAGCAGTTTCTTGTCCGTATGGTTGGAGTGGTTCACCAAAACAACAATTTCATACCCCAGATAAACAATGTTAACAATTTATTATGTATAAATTTTGCGCAAACGATTGCTTTTTTGGTTAAACAAAAAAAGAAGCTGTCTAAAATAGACAGCCTCTTTACACAACCTATCTGAACGACAACGTCGTAGATCTATTTATCAGGCGGCAATTGCCTGAAGTAGTGTTTCTCCGATAATATGTTCTACCTGTGGGGTATGTTGTGCTGCCCCGTTTTCCAGTACAATCATTTTATGGGTATTGGGTTCCAGGCCGAAAATCTGCACTGGACTACCGTTTATGCTTACCCGAAAACGGGGTAAGTTATTAGCTGCTGTATAAGGTTTGGCAACTACTTCCATTGGGCGTCCGTTTACCACTACTTCAAAATTCAGTGCTTTTTGTTTTATTTTCTTTGACATAGTATTTCCATTTTGGTGAGTAATGCTGTTCTCACTTCTATAAATTCAATAACTATGCCTGCGGGTGTAGGGAAATGTTAAAATAAGACGTCAGACAGGTGTTAGAACTTTGTTCTAACACCTGTCTGACGTCTTACTCGTACACCCGGATATAATCTATTTCTAAACTGGAGCTTGTAAAAGCGGGATCAACCGGTCCGGAGAAATTTCCCCCCATCGCAACATTCAGAATGAAGAAAAAATCATGGTTAAACGGAACTGCCGCTGAATTATTCAAAGAATGAATCAGGAGGCCATCCACAAATAACTGGATCTTATCAGCCCGCCATTCCATACTATAGGTATGAAACTGCGTAGACGCATTTTCTATTCGGCGAGTACCCCCATCCGCATTTCCACCAAATCGGCCCGGGTAATGAAAAGTACCGTAGATATTATTCTGATCGCGGCCCAGGTGCTCCATGATATCAATTTCTCCGCAGGCCGGCCAGCTTACCTGATCAATATTCGCTCCCAACATCCAGATAGCGGGCCAGGTACCTACCCCTTCCGGCATTTTAGCACTCACTTCTACCCGGCCATATTTCATGGTAAACTTACCCTTACTTAATAAACGTGCCGACGTATAAGCACTGCCATTGTAATTCTCTTTTTTTGCCGTAATCCTTAATACCCCGTTATTTACTACAACATTCTCCGCGCGGTTCGTATAATACTGCAACTCCTGGTTTCCCCATCCGTTATCACCGGTACCAATATTATAGTCCCACTTGCTGGGATCCGGTGCTCCATTGGAGTTGAATTCATCACTCCATACCAATCCGGGTTCATTAGAAGCTACATTTACCCGGATTTGGGTACTTTTTGTGAGCTCTCCGGCTGAATTGCTGGCTTTAACCGTTACCACATACAAATTATTGCCTGTTGTAGAATAAGTATGTTCCAGTTCTCCATCCTCGTCTGCCTGTGTAATGCCGTTGCCAAATTCAAAAAAATAGGCAGTTGCATTTTTTGCGCTGGCCTTGAATTTAACCAGGCCGGTTCCATCTGTACTAATATCGGCTGCAATGGTTAATTGTGCCGGCAAGCCGTTCGTTGGTGCAGATTCTTTATCTTTTGAGCAACCAAGCGCTGCTACTAAATAACTCGCTATTAATAATGTATTCATAATGGTTCGCATCGTGTTAAGGTTTTACTTTTAATTTTTGATACCAGGCGTTTCCATCCACTCCGATATTACGCAGGTGAAGAGTGTTGGCAGTAATCGACAAAATCTCGTAGGTGTTTGCACCTGTCGCAAAATTGATTGCGCCATTGCCCGGAACCGTGAATTGTATTTGTGTTGAAATCGATGCAGCAGCACCCGATGTAGCATCACTGAAAGTGAGTGCTTTTACCCCCGACATATCCAGCGGATAACAATCTTCCGGGCCACTGAACCCATAAGAGCTTACGGAGGCACCCTGGATAAAACTGGCTCCTTTATTGTCAACCGACATACTTACCCGGTTATTGGCATCGCGGCTGAACGTGATTTCATCATCATAAAAACAACCAACAGCGGCTTTTTCATCTGGGCCCGCCTGGTACCAGATAGGCTCAAAACCTGCAGCCGGACCTACACCAATATGCCCGGGTGTAAGATTATCCGTAACCCAAACCTTACTGCCAGCGCCTGTAAGGGCTTCCAGAATTTCTGCCGGGATTTCAAATATCACATTTACCGTTATTTTTTTACTGATCGTGGATACAACGCCGGCAGTTCCAATGGCATTTACTGTAATGACATACTCCTGCGTGCCCGGAGTTCCGTATTTATAACGGATTTTTCCGCCGGGTACCATCCTGGTAGTGCCATCCCCGAAATCAATTTTGTAAGTAATGGCATTGGCTGCAGTAGCATCTACCTGCACATAGCCCGATCCGTTTCCTTCCGGATTGGCTGCATCGGCACCTTCAATAGCAAGCGTTAGCGCCAGTTCGGTGGGCGCTTTGATTGCACCAAATGAATAGTCTGTTTTCTGACAGGCGGCAATTCCGGCAGCCAGGGAGGCAAGTACCAACACACCTGTCATATATTTTCGCATAATCATAATGTTTAGTTTAGAGTGATATCATCAAAATACCAGGTGAAATTTGCAGAGCCATCGCCCGGTGTGCCAAGGTCAAAAATCAATACAATTTTCTGGTAGCTGTTGGCCGTATTGATGCCTGCATAATTAAAACTCAGGGTTTCCCATTCGCCCGATTTAGTGGTGCTTAGTTCCTGCTCATAGGAAATAGCTCCATTGGTTTGGTTTTCTACTTTCAGCAAAACTTTGGCCCCAACCCTTGGTGAATAAACTTTCATGGTAAATGTTTTTTTCACCGAAAAATCTATAGGTGCATCCAACGAAAGGAAGGCTCCGCCCCAGGGCTGGCCGGCATTTTTAACCATACGGCCAACTTTGGCGCTGGTATTACCGGCACCACTTACCGGGTTATCCAGAATGGTTACCTGCCCGCCATCAAAATTTACAAATGCATAGTTCAGCGAAGCCGATTCGAAATTAAGCGGCAAGCCCAGTTGTTCTGTGCCAGCTCCTGCCATCTGAACATCATCCCAATAAAAAACTTTTCCGTTTCCTGCTGTTCCAAAATCAAAAAAGATGGATGCTTTATTATACGTGGCATTCAGGTCCAATGCCGGTGTTCCGCTGGAATGATTACTGAAATCAAATTCAAGCGTTTCCCAGGTATTGGCAACTGTGGTGGATTTCAACGTTTCCACCGATATGCCACCGTTGGCCCTGTTTTCAACTTTTAACAATACAGGAATGCCGGCTGCCGGCGAGTAAACCCGTACCGACATTTTAGTTGCACCTGCCGCAAACGGTATTTTCTGTGCAAACCCATCCGGCGTACCAATGGTGGTGCCTGCCCATACTTCTGCTCCGCTTGGTTTAGTTGTTTTCATCACTTTATTAGCCGCATTTGCCGGATCAATGGCATCTTCGGTGATACTACCGCCAAAATCTGTCATCGTGTAATTCACATTTTCTGCATCGAATGTTACCGGCAATGAAATCTGCGCATCGGTTGGGGGCAAACTGTTAACCAGGCGGATATCGTCAAAGAGGAAGGTGAAGTTGGCTGAGCCATCGCCGGGGGTACCGAGTTCAAAAATCACCACCACTTTCTGGTAGGTATTGGATGTGTTGATGGCACTGAAATCAAATACCAGGTCTTCCCATTCATTTGCTTTTGTGATGGGTTGCTGCACTTCGTACGCAATTCCACCGTCCGAAATATTTTCTACCTTAAGTAAAACAGTTGCTCCGGCGCGCGGAGAAAATGCTTTCATCCGGAATATCTTATTGGCGCTGAAATCTATAGGCTGACTTAAGCTGATAACAGATCCTCCCCAGGGCTCCGGCCCATATTTAATCATCTGCGCTACTTTAGCAGAGGTATTGCCCGCCTGTATTTTTGGATTATTTATGACCGTTGTAACGCCTCCTCCAAAATTTCCCCAGGCATAATCTAGAGTAGCGCTTTCAAAATCAAGTGGCAATAACAATGGATTCACAATCGTAATTTCTTTGGTCAGCTCTGTAGTAGCCTGTCCACCACTAAGTGCAACCACCCGTATGGTGTAGGTGCCGGTTTGCGCATATACATGGTTAACCGTGTTTCCTTCCAGCACAGGTACGGGTTCTTCCTGCTCGTTTTCTCCAAAATAAACCCTGAAAACCGTTTCATAATCAGCCGTTGCGCTGACATTGACCTGGAAGGGATTGGAGGGATCAATTGCCGCCGTAAAATCCAAATTTTCAGGTGCCCTGAAACTTACGGTGAGTGGCTGGGTAATTTCCGTGGTTAATCCATTGATGCCAATGCCAAGCAATCGCACACTGTAGTTACCTTCGGCGTACTGGTGTTCCAGTTTTTGACCGGGCGTAACTTTCTGGGGTTGCTGGGTTCCATCTCCGAAATGCACGAGGTAATAGGCCATACCTTCTCCATTCGGATAGATGCTTACATTGCCGGTATTGTCCTGCGTAATGTTGAACATTACACTAAGTTTATCCGGGGCCGATGCATTTTCGGCAAATTCCGTATCGTCGAAACTTTCTTTCTTACAACCGCTCCAGAGCAGTCCTAAAGAAAGGCCAAGTATTAGTATTCGTTTCATGATTCAGTTTTACAGATAATCAATTAATAACCAGGATTTTGAGTTAATTCAGATACATCTATTTCTTCCTGCGGAATAGGAAAAAGCTCATGTTTGCCCGTAACAAAACCCTGGATTTCAGCCGCTGCTCTGCCGGTGCGAACAAGATCGAAAAACCGATCTCCTTCCATAGCCAGTTCCAGCCGGCGTTCATCCCAGATCGCCTGTGTAAGTGCTGCGCCTGTAGCCGTACTATTATGATTCTGATCGCCAAACGCCCGTTGCCGCACCCGGTTCAGGTAATCCTGTGCTTTGGCTGTATTAGGCGATGCTTTGCGGTTATTTGCTTCTGCCGCCATCAATAAAACATCGGCAAACCGAATCACCCGGTTGTTGTTCAGGTAATTCAGTTCTACCTGGCCAGAGGTTTCTCCTTTACGGGGATGGTATTTCTGGTTGTATAAACCAGTATTCTTGTAAGGCGCAACCAGGTAGGTTATATTATACTGCGGGTTGGCTGCGCTGTAGGCTTCAATATCCAGAATGGTAACGGCTTTACGCGTATCTCCCGCTGCAAAAGCATTGGCGAGATCCTGCGTGGGAAGGTTTACACTCCAGCCCTGTGCATACGGGCTGCCGCCGGTAAGGTTACGCACACCGCAATGTTGTACGGCAAAATTTCCCTGTCCGCGTCCCGGATTGCTCCAATCATAGAAGGGGTTATTATTGCTGTACTGGATCTCAAATACCGATTCCGGTCCGTTTTCTCCGCTTGCAAGGAAAATACTGCTAAAATTGGCTACCAGGCTAAAGGGGCCGTTTATTACTTCTTCCAATACGGTGGCGGCTTCCTCAAATTTACCAGGGTTGGCTTCGCTGCCCTGGTATAATAAAACCTTACCCAGCAAAGCCTGTGCAGCATACTTTGTTACCCGTCCAGGTTCATTAACGGTTGTGGGAAGAGCGGCAATGGCGGTGCGTAAATCCGTTTCGATCTGCGCATACACTTCCGCCTTTGGCGTACGCCCCAGGGTTTTACTATCACTAACGCCTAAACGACGTTCGGTAAAAAGGGGCACGTCTCCAAAAAACCGAACCAGTTCAAAATAATAGTAAGCCCGCAGGAAATAAACC
>NZ_LUKG01000035.1:0-20596 GCF_001601815.1 Flavihumibacter sp. CACIAM 22H1 | reverse complement strand
GGAAATAAACCTGTGCATATACCTGTTCTTTGCCGGCAAATTCAAGTTTGCCTTTGTTTTCTTCCAGGTAATTGGCCCGGTTGATTCCTTCATAACAGGTTTTCCAGATCTCCGTCATGTAACTATTGACAGAAATGGTGGTATAATCATCGATCTGTTGCAGCCCCAATACATCGGTGGCATTTTCTCCCCCGGATACGGAATTGTCAGAAGCTACATCACCTATAACAGGCACCGCCCAGAGCCATTGAAGGGGTGAATAAACGCCGATCAGCATTTTCTGGTAATCGTCGGCTGTTTTAAAATAGTCATCAGCTGTAATCTGGTAATCTTCCCGCGGACTGTATTCGATAAATTTTGTACAGGAAGGAGTGGCGGTTAACAGCGCCATACCAACTGCTATATATATACGATGTTTCATTAGTGTCTTTTTTGGGATTAGAATTTCACGTCAATTCCTGCTGACCAGGTTCTTGCCTGCGGATAAATACCACGGTCAATTCCCGTGTCGAAAATGCCGCCGGATATTTCAGGATCATAGCCTGAATAGTTTGTAAATGTGAGTGCATTTTTAACCTGTGCATATACCCTGATGCGGTTTACTTTGATTCGCTTCATCCAGTTGCTGCTGAGGGTATAACCCAGTTGCAGGTCTTTGATTTTGATGAAAGAACCATCTTCCACATAGCGGTCAGATGCACGTATATTATTGTTGCCATCTACAAATGAGTAGCGCGGATAACGGGCATCGTTGGTAGATCCTTCGCCGGTCCAGCGCCCTAGTACCCCTCTGTATTTATTGGTCATAGCCAGGTTGCGCTCGTAGGCACGATAGATATCATTTCCCACGGATGCATATACGAAGGTGGTAAAATCAAACCCCTTATACTCCAGGTTAAGGCCCCAGCCCATAGTGAAATCAGGAAAAGGGTCGCCTATTTGCGTACGGTCATCTGCGTTAATGACGCCGTCTTTATTCATATCCATATACCGGATATCGCCGGGTTGTGCACCGGGTTGTGCCGAAGCAGCATCCACTTCCGCCTGGTTCTGGAACAGACCATTTGTTTTATAGCCGAAGAAATAACCGGGTGTATATCCCTTTTCAAAGCGGGTAACCTGTTGTCCGGGGATACCATAATTACCACCGGCAATCAATCCGTTATTGGTTTCGGTTACTTCATTTTTAGCTGTAGTGAAGTTAATGTATGTATTCAGCCGGAAATTTTTGCTGAAGGTTTCGGTATAACTCAGGTTGAGATCTACCCCACTGGTACGGGTTGTGCCAATATTTGCAGTAGGTAAAGCCGCCGTTCCGAGGTACAGGGAAAGCGTTGGTGTAAACAATAGACCGCTGATGTTTTTCTGGTAATAATCAGCAGACAAACTCAGTTTATTGTTTAGTATAGCGATGTCAAATCCATAGTTCTGCTGTACCTGCTTTTCCCAGCCAAGTGCATCATTGCGGAAAGAAGATATGGTAGCACCAATGGAGGTTCCATTCTCTCCAAACGTATAACCGGCATTTTGTCCTAATCCGTAGGCATACACTACATTGGAGATCCGTTGAAACTGCGGGCTCACATTTTCGTTACCTGTGGCACCATAACTACCGCGGATTTTGAGGTGGCTGATCAGGTTGCTATTGAAAAAATCTTCATTGCTTACGATCCAGCCCAGCGATCCGGCATAAAAATTAGCAAATTTATTAGCCGGACCAAAAGCATAGGATCCATCCCTACGCGCGGTGAAACTGGCCAGGTACCGGTTATTGTAATCGTAATTAAGCCGGCCGAAATAAGAAAGATTGCGACGCTCATACTGGAAGCTTCCGGCTCCCAACCCGTTGTTAACTGCCAGCCCGGTTGCAGACGAGATATCTGCAAACTCCCATGAATTAAAGGGCACATCCTGGCGAGATGCATCCAGTCCGTTGCCTGTTACTTTTGCAACAGACATACCAACTACTGCATCGAAATTGTGTACCTCATTCAAGTTGAAGGCATAACTGGCAAAGTTTTCCCAGGTGTAGTTATAATAGGTGTTTTTGTATTCGGAAACACTGTTATGCGCACCGGTTCGGGGGGTTCCATCAGCATTGAGCGTGGAATTGATATGCCCGGCTCCATAAAAAGACAGCGGGTTAAAGCTTTTGCCCACCACATTGGTATAAGTATAACCAAACCTCGACGTAAGGTTCAGGTTTTTAATCGGGCTATAGGTCATCTCCAGTTTACCATAGAGTTTATTGGTATTGGATTTATTATAGGTATCGGCCAGTTGGGTAAGCGGGTTGAAAATTTCCGATAAAATATTGGGGCTGGTGGCATACTTACCGTATACAGCTGGATTGGTATTGTAAATAGGGGTGGTAGGATCAAAATTCAACGCATTCGAAATAACTCCATTGATGGAGTTTTCCGCAATACCGGATCCCCGGATATTTACAAAACTGGTATTGGCTGTAAACTTGAGCTTGGAACTGAGGTTATACGTAATATTTGACGTGGCATTCATCCGGCGGAAAAAGGATTTATCTCCCCCGCCTACGATGCCGTCCTGGTTCAGGAAAGAGCCGGATAGGAAATAGGTCATTTTTTCCGAGCCGCCGCGTGCCGTCAGTGAATGGCTTTGGATGGGCGCTTTTTTAAAGATCTGATCCTGCCAGTCGGTTCCTTTACCCAGAGCGCTCAGATCGGGGAAGATCAGGTCTCCGCCACTGGCCACGGAGCCTTCGTTTACGATAGCTGCATATTCGGTAGCGTTTAAAACCCCTATTTTGCTGAAAACTTCCTGGACACCATAGTTTCCGCTGTAAGCAAATTCGGTTTTCTGGTTACGGCGACCAGATTTGGTGCTTACCAGGATCACCCCATTGCCCCCTTTCACCCCATAAATGGAGGTGGTAGCGGCGTCTTTCAGGATATTAATCGATTCAATATCAGCCGCTGGAATAGAGTTGAGGTCGTCCAGGGTTTGAATAGAGCCGTCCACAATTACAACGGGGTCGGTTCCGGTATAAGAAGGAATACCGCGGATTAAAACAGTGGGTTTAGCGCCAGGAGACCCGGGAGAAACTACGGTTACCCCTGAAGCACGACCCTGGATCGCATCTTCTGCGCGCACGGGCCTTAGTTTTTCGATCTCTTTTTCTTTTACCGTGGCGATTGCCCCTGAAATTTTGGTGACTTTCTGGGTTCCGTAACCAACCACCACCACTTCATCCATTTGAGCGGAGCTGGATTGAAGGGTAATACTCAGGACGGAACCGCTGATACGTACTTCCTGATCTACGAAACTGAGCGAGGAAATAGTGAGTGTGGTAGCGGAGGAGGGAACCTCGAGTTTAAAATTCCCATTTTCATCGGTACTGGTTCCCTGGTTGGTGCCTTTCACCAGTATCGAGGCATTTTGAACCGGATTGCCTTTTTCATCAATAACCCTTCCGGTGACGGGTTTGGTTTGGGTAAACCCAAGTACGGCCAATAGCAGACCGACCCAGAGTAGCAATACTCGTCGCAGCACGTTTTTCATATGCAAGCAAATTTTAGTTAGTTCCCGGAGTTTATTTCGCGGGAGGATAAAACTAGGTATCCCGGTTTGCCCTTGCAAGGAAACCTCTACAACAGAACTACATCAAATTTGTATTATACCATTGATAATCAATAGAATTTGACTACATCATCACTACATCATAGCAATTCCGTAAGTTTATAAAATGAAAATTTGCTGGCTGCTTGTTGGCTTATTAGCGACGATTGCGGGAAAGGCCCAGAATACCATCGGCCTGCCCCGGATTATCAATTATACCAAAACGGATTTTCATGGGGGTACACAAACCTGGGATATAAAACAGGACAGTGCCGGCCGGCTCTATTTTGCTAATAATGAGGGATTACTCACCTACGATGGAACTTTCTGGAAAGACTATGCCCTGCCGAATAAAACCATCATGCGATCGCTGGCCGTGGATGAAGCAGGTCGGATTTATGCCGGCGGCCAGGGAGAATTGGGGTTTTTTGCCCCGGACAAACAGGGTGTTTTAACGTATACATCCCTGCTGGGTAAGCTACCCGCGGACCAGCGGAGCATTGCCGATATATGGGATATTGAAGTGCTGGGGTCAGCCGTTTTTTTCCGTGCACTTGATCGGATTATTGAATGGAACAATGGGAAAGCCAGTGTATTCAAAGCACGCTCAGAATGGGTTTGGTTAAAAAAAATGGGCAGTCGTTTATATGCCCAGGATGTAGTACATGGCCTGTTTGAATGGCGCGAGCATCAATGGCAGCCAATTACCGGAAATTCATTTATTCAGTATAAGCCGGTTAATGGTATGCTGCAGCATGGACCTGATTCCATCCTGATGTTAACCGTGCGGGAGGGCGGATTTTGGCTGGTGAAAGACAGTATACAGCCGGCGAAAGCGTTTCCCAAAACCTATTTTCCTTCAGATGTAAACGCCGTGGTAGCCTTAAACCAGCGTGAATTTATGGTGGGAACCGGGTCTTCCGGAGCGTTTGTATTGGATTTTCAGGGCCGGATCATTCAGCAACTGGGTAGAAAGGAAGGATTGCAGAATAATAATATATTAAGTGCATTACTGGATCGCGATGGGAATTTATGGGCCGGGCTTAATAACGGCATTAGTTTTATTGCGTACAATGCCGCTGTCAAATATATTCATCCCAATGTGGAAAATGAGCTGGCGGGATTTGGTGCCAGGATCCTGGACAACCGGCTTTACCTGGCAACATCGGATGGTGCGTATGTAGTAAAACTGGATCCTTCAATGCCCGACCTGAGTTTTGTAAGGGGAAGTTTTGGGTTTATTCCAGGCAGTTCAGGGCAGGTTTGGAGGTTGGATGAGGTGAATCGCCAGCTTCTTATGGCCCATAACAATGGCACCTATTTACTGACACCCGATCAGGCAGAACGTATTGCGCTGGAGCCCGCCTGGATTTTCCAGCCCTTATCGGTTGTATTACCTTCGGAAGAAATACTGGTTGGAAACTATACCGGGTTAAAAAGACTGCGGTTTGCCAACGGACGGTTTTACAATGAAGGCAATCTCAAGGGGTTGTATGAATCGCTTCGTTTTTTGGCGATCGATAACGATGGTAGTATCTGGGCCTCTCATCCGTACAGGGGTATTTATAAAATTACACTATCGGCCGATCGCAGCACCTATGAAACCCGTTTGTTTACTTCTAAAGAAGGCTTGCCATCGGATCTCGGAAACCATGTATTCAGGGTACAGAACAGGGTTTTGTTTGCTACAGAAAAAGGCGCCTATGAATTCGATGCTGCATCGGGTCGTTTTATTAAATCGGAGTTTTTAGGTACTGTATTAGGCGATATGGAGTTGCGGTATCTTAAAGAAGATACAGAAGGAAATGTGTGGTTTGTGAGTGGAAAGCGGATGGGTGCAGTGATGCGAAAGAAAAATGATAAACCAGGGGAACAGGAGGACGACGCTGGAAAAGAAGCGGTGGGTGGTTTTTCAGCACCTGTATTTTTTCCGGAGCTAACCGGGCAGATTTTATCGGGTTTTGAGCAGATCTACCCATATGATGCACGAAATATATTTATTGCCTCGGAGAAAGGACTGATTCATTTTAATATGGAAAAGTACCAATCGAACCGATCGCCGCTGACGGTTCAGATTGGGGAAGTGCGGGCTATCGGCAGGTCTGATAGTATATTATATGCTGGATTTGGCAATTGGTCAGCCCCCCGTTTGCACAGTCAGTTCAGTTCTTTCCGGTTTGAATTCAGTTCTCCCTATTATGGTTTACCGAATACCATTGAATACAGCTATATGCTGGAAGGTTTTGATTCAGACTGGAGTGAGTGGTCAATTCGTACGGGGAAAGATTATACGAACCTGACAGGAGGTAATTATGTATTTAAAGTACGGGCAAGAACCAATCTTGGTCGGGAATCAGCGCCGGTGGCGTACCGGTTTTCTGTTGCGCCGCCCTGGTATAAAAGCAGTTATGCTTATTTGCTCTATACGTTATTGGGGATATTGCTGGTTGTGGCGCTGGTGCGCTGGCAACGGTATAAACTGCGGCAGCAATTATTAAAGTTTGAAGAAAAGCAGCGGCAGTTGGAGATCCTGCATCAGCTGGAGATTGAGCAGAATGAAAAAGCGATCATCCAGTTACAGAATGAAAAACTGGAGCAGGAAGTGCGGTATAAGAACAAAGAGTTAGCGGATGCGGCACTTCATTTGGTAGAGCGGACGGATGCCTTGGCCCGGGTAAAAGAAGAGTTGCAGAAATTGTACAAGTCCGGCGAGCATGATAATAGTTTGAAAAAAGCTATGCAGTTGGTGCATGACATTGAGCGGAACAATGAGAACTGGGATCGTTTTGCTGCCCGTTTTGATGAGATCAATGATGATTTTTTAAAAAAGATGAAGGGGCGGTATCCCCAGCTTACGGGTACTGATTTAAAATTGTGCGCTTATTTGCAGCTTAATATGTCTTCCAAAGAAATTGCCCAGCTGATGAATATTTCTTTGCGGGGTGTGGAGATTTCGAGGTATCGCCTGCGGAAAAAATTACAAATTCCGACGGAAAAAAGTTTTCCGGAGTTTTTTTCATCGTTTTAGACGTCAGACAGGTGTTAGAACACAGTTCTAACACCTGTCTGACGTCTTCCATTCCCACCCGACCAAAAACAGTATTATTGATACTTCTGCCGAAAAATACAGCCAACCGAAGACAGTCAGTTCTTTCAAGAAAGGAGATAGTAGCCAAGCAGTGAGTATACAATACGCTGCGTTGCCCAACGCAATGCCACGCAGCAGGATTTTTCCGTAAGACGGTTGGAAAAAAGCATAGGTAACTAATGAATAAGACGCCAACACCACAGCTATTCCTCCCAATAAACAGGTAGTGTTCCTGGGTAAGCCGAATAAATCGGGGAAAAGCGACGGTACAAATAGTAAACTACTTGCCGTTAGCAAAGCACCTATTCCATCTATCAGAAAAATTGTTCTGGTCGAAAACATGTTGTTAAATTATTGGGTAATCATTACCTCCTGCATGATCTGCACCACATCCCGCAGCTCGGCATCTTCCAGATGACCAAAGCCCATACGCATGGCCGTGAGGTTCTTTTGTTGATATAACAAGGTTCTTGGAATAAATAGGTCGCGGGCTTCACAGGCTTTGCTGAATTGCCCAAGATTTAAGGCATTCTTCCATTTCAGCCAAATGGCAAGTCCGCCTCCCGGCGCTTCAAAGCTAAGCTGTTCGGCCAATGCTGCCTTCAATAGATCCACCGTTCTATTTCGTCTTTCCTTGTAGATGGGCAAAGATTTTTTTAAAAGGCGGTGCATCTCTCCTTCTTCAATCAACTCTCCCAACACCTGCTCCAGCAGCGGATCTCCCTGGCGGTCTACCACCTGTAAATGCTTTCGTAATTCTGCAATCAGGTTTTCCGGAGCTATCACAAAACCAGTGCGAAATCCAGGAGCCAGTAATTTCCCAAAACTTCCGCAATAAACAACCATTCCGCCCGTATCGGCACTGGCCAATGGTAGAACCGGGCTTTTATCATACTGGAAATCATAATCAAAATCATCTTCCAGTATTACAAAACCAAACTCAGTAGCCATATTTAATAATTCTATTCGCCTCCCGGCACTTAAGGGTACTGTTGTTGGGTAATGATGATGCGGGGTAAGGTACACCAATCGAACCGCTTGTTTTTCGCAAAGCTTTCGGACCGCCAACGTGTCAATTCCTTCCGCATCCACCGGAACGGTTTTGATGCGGGCACCCGCCTGTTGAAAAATCATATTCATGCTGTAATAACCAGGGGTGCCTACCACCACCGTGTCAACGGGCTGCAAAAGCAGGCTGGCTGTTATAAAAAGGCTCATTTCTGTGCCCCGGGTTAGCAGAATATTATCCGGAGAAATATGAAGTCCGCGTGTAAGGTTCAGGTAATTGGCCAGCTGTTTCCTGAAAAACAGATTGCTTTCCGATATATGATAGCCAAGATGCCTGCGATTCATTTTACGTTTCAGGCTGGCACTGTAATAACGGCCTAACTGATCCAGGGGTAAAAGCCGATAGTCTGGTAGCCCATCGTTCAGGACGAGCCGGGTATTGCCTGCTTCCATCGGGTTGTCTAGCAGGTTCGATTTTCTGAAATAAAAGCCGGTTTGAAGGGGATAATGGACCAGGCGACTGGTTATGCCAGATTGGAATTTTGTAGGTTTTGGATCAACTTTCCCGATAATAAAACTGCCTTTATTGGGATGGATCTCCAGCCAGCCCTGGGCATCCAGCTCCTGACAGGCCATGATGATGGTGTTCCGGTGCACTCGTAAGGCAGTAGCCAGCTGCCGGCTGCCGGGCAGGCGGGTACCAGCAGGAAGGTATTGACGTTGGATGGCATTGATGATCTGGTGAGCAATCTGTAGGTAAACAGGTGTGCTGGAACCACGATCGATCTGTATGATTGATTCAAATGGAATTGTAACCGGACTAGCCATAATATACAAACTGGTACAGTAATGCAGACCGGCAAGGTACTAGATTTGCCGGCAAATTGAACAGGATATATGTATCAACAGATGGACAGAAATTTTTTTGCAAGCCGTTTAATACTGCTAACAGTAGCGGTAACAGGTGTTCATTCGATGGCAGTTTCGCAGGAAAAAGGCATGGAACTAGACCCGGTAACGGTAACAGCTTCGGTTAATCCAATTCAGACCTCGCGTACCGGACGCAATGTTTTCGTTATAAAAGGCGATCGTTTTATGGATTTACCGGTGCAGTCGGTAGATGAGTTGTTGCGCTTTTTGCCGGGCGTGGAAATGCAGCTACGCGGACCAGCAGGTAGTCAGGCTGATATAGTAATACGTGGCGGTAGTTTCCAGCAGGTATTGGTGTTATTAGATGGAATGCGGTTGAATGATCCGAATACCGGCCATTTTTCGGCCTATATTCCACTGGCACCTGCTGAAATTGATCGGATAGAAATTCTGAAGGGAGCAGGTTCTGCCATTTATGGCGCGGAAGCGGTAGGAGGTGTTGTCCATATTATTACACGTACCTATGCTGCGCGGGCAGAAGCTGCTGATACCGTAGCAGTGCAGGCGCAGGGGGCCATTGGTGAATATAAATACGGCTCGGTGCAGGCCGGAGCATTTATCCGCAAAAACCGTACAGCATTCAGTGCAGGAATCTTATCAAACCATGCTGATGGGCAATTGCAACGAGGTACCCGGGGGTTCTTTCACAATAACACGGTTTCTCTTTCGGGCGCACAATGGCTGAACGATCGCTGGAAACTGAGCGCAAGGGTGGCATTGGATGATCGAGATTTTGGGGCGCAGAACTTTTATACCACGTTTGCATCGGATACGGCGAAAGAAAAAATAAAAAGCTGGTGGACGCAGTTACAGGTGCAACGGGTAGGTAAAAAAGACCGTTTGCTGATGGATATCGGTTATAAACATCTGGTAGATGAATTTGCATTCAATAAAAGCTCGGTCGCCAATCGCAGCGTAAGTGAATTGGTGCAGGCACAGGTACGGGATGAAATTCAGTTGACAGAAAAAACCGGGCTTACCGCGGGGATGCAGTTTATCAGTAAAAAAATTGCGTCTAATGACCGAGGCAATCATACGGTATTGCAGGGAGGCGCTTTTCTGGTGATGAATCAACAATTGGGCGAGCATTGGATGATAAGTCCCGCCTTGCGACTCGAATGGAATGAGCGCTCGAACTGGGAATGGGTACCACAGGTAAACATTTCTTATCGGGCCGGCGATTGGCAATTACGTGGTAGCGGAGGTAAAACAATCCGCGACGCTGATTTCACCGAACGGTTTAATAATTATAACAGGGCATTGGTAACAGGCGGCCGTATTGGCAATCCGGATCTGAATCCTGAGCGTTCCTGGTCGTATGAGCTGGGGGCGGATTATTTTGTAACTACCCGGTTTAAGTTGGCAGCAACTTATTTTCAGCGGTTTCAGGAGCAGTTGATCGACTGGACGAATACGCCTTATGCAGAAATGCCCCGCAAGGACAATTTATCACCAACGGGGGCCTATGCCCTGGCAAAAAATATTGCCCGTGTGAATACGCGGGGGGTGGAGCTGGATGGACAATACCGACAAAAATTTGGCGATAAAAAGGAACTCTGGCTGAATGCCGGGCTTACCTGGATTGAATCGAAAGGAAGTGAATCCACCCCCTCTTTGTATTTATCATCTCATGCGCGTTGGCTGAGTAATCTAAATGCACAGGTTCAGATCGGACGGTTTTATATGAGTGTGGGTGCCTTGTATAAATATCGTATGGCTCAGCAAGCTGCCGGAATTGGCGCTGTGTTGGAGCCGGATTATTTCCTTTTTAATGGAAAACTGCAGGCGGCAGTATGGCAGGCGCGCTTGAGGGTTTTTGTGCAGGTCGATAATATTTTCGATGTGGCTTACCAGGATCTTTTGGGTTCGGTTATGCCGGGCCGCTGGGTGATGGGTGGATTGTCGTTCCGGCTCTAGTAAGGCGTCAGATAGGTGTTAGAACATGTGTCTGACACCTAGGCACCTAGGAAGCCTTCGGGTGCTTGGGAGAGGGTTCCTTTTTTGCGGGCCGCCTAGGTTTATCAAGATCAATAACGTTGATTACCGTACGGATTACAGCTATTATCTCAGGTGCTCCGATACCCAATTGTTGTGCATTGGTATTAGCAGGCGCAATAGATATGCTGGTAGGATCAAAAAGAACATAGTTAACCAGGCTATCGCCCTGTTGGGTGTACTCAGGAACATATACCTGGATGGTGGTTTTTTTGTATCCATCCGGGTAATAACGAACAAAAAAGCCATCTGAATGCTGGTACCATTGGTTCAGTTGGAATTCAGGATGCCGCATCTGAGAAACTGTTCTTGGTACCGCAATCCGTTCGTATGCTTCATAGGAATGCACACCGGTATTGAAAACTTGTTGGATATCGCCCAGGGCTCCGGAGGATGGCATAACAGCCGCTACCGTTTTAACAAGGCCCACAACGCCACCGTTTAATTCAAAAATCTGCTTCGGATGGAGTAGTTTTCGACCGGTAAATTGAACAGGGCTGGGTAGTTTGTTGAATTCTGTTTTGCTGACAACCCCCCATAGGAGCAATTGAATATTTCGTTGATCCAGGGAAGTTTCATAGTAAGAGTTACGCAAAATTGTTTCAATTATTTCTTTTCTGGGGTGGTTCAGGGGAACCTGGAAATAGGCATCCCGGGAGGAGGGATCCGGGGTTCCTGGTTGAAGGCAATAGGTTTTAAACGCGGCGGCATAAAAACCGGGTTTAAGAATATAGGCCCCGTTTTCAGTTTGCGCCTGTTCAACCAAACTGGCCGGTACAGTATCAGTAAGGGTAAGATTTTTTACGCTATAGCCGGCAGCAGGTTGGCTTTTGGCAGTTTCTTTGGAGGAGGAGCAGGCTGCTACAAGCAGTGTTATCGATAAACCAGTCAATAAAGAGTATTTCAAGGGATACTAATTTTGCGGTGAATCATTCAATTCTCTCCGGCCTAAACGGCTGTTTTTCCAATTCCTAACGTTTGGAGCGGGAAACTATTGTAGACGTCAGACAGGTGTTAGAACAAGGTTCTAACACCTGTCTGACGTCTAAACGATAATTTTGAGAAATTATGAAAGCCGGAGTATTGTTCCAAGCCTGTTTTTTATTGGTATTGCCCCTGTGGGGAGCCGCCCAACCTGCTATACCAGCAACGCCTCCCGTACAAGTAATCATTCTTGATGAAAACCTGCAGGCCCTGGAATTTGTCAGTATCCAGGTACTCAAGCCAGCCGATTCCACCCGCCTGTTTTCCAGCATAACCGACTCCACCGGCAGAATCGACTTGCCCGAGCTTCCCTATGGCAATTACCTGCTTTGCGCCAGCAGGGTAAATTTTGAACCCACCTGCCAACTCATAACCCTTCAAAAAGAACAGGGAAGCACCCCACGTACCTATACCATCCGGCTGCAACCTGCCGGACAACTTGAAACAGTTACCATCACTGCCAAAAAACTACCGGTTCAATTCCTGCCGGATCGAACCATTCTTAAAGTAGATGCCAGCATCAATAATGCAGGGGCTACCGCCCTGGAGGTATTGGAACGAGCGCCCGGCATTACCATCGATAAAGACGGCGCTATCAGCATGAAAGGCCGTAACCAGGTGTTGGTTATGATCGATAACAAACCCAGCTACCTGACCGGCCAGGAACTTAGCGCACTGCTTCAGGGAATGAGCAGCAATGATATTGAAAGCATTGAACTGATCGATAATCCCCCCGCCCGCTATGACGCAGCCGGCAACGGCGGAATCATCCATATAAAACTCAAAAAAAACCGCCAGAGAGGATTTAATGGAAACCTCAGCCTATCTGCCGGACAGGGGGTTTATCCCAAAACAACCAACGCAGTTTCCGTGAATTATTACAGTGGAAAAATTAATGCATTTGGTAGCTATAGTTTCACCGCTAACCAGAATTACCTGGATATGTATGCCCTGCGTACGTATTACAAAGAGGAAAGCCAACAGGTACAATCAAGATTGGAACAACCTACCTGGTTCCAGTCTACCGCAAAAAACCATACTGTTCGCGCCGGGCTGGATTATTTTCTTACTAAAAAAACCACCATCGGAACCAGCTTTTCCGGCACCTTGATAGATAGAAAAGGCAAGGGAAACGGTATTGCCAGCTGGCTCTCTGCTACCGGACAGGCTGACTCGCTTATTCAAACCCGGAACAATAATGGTACCGACTGGAAAAATGCGTCCATCAACCTTAACCTCCGGCACCAGTTTAACGCCAGGCAATTGCTAACGGCCGATCTTGACTGGCTCGGTTATCAAATCAACGGGCACCAGCTTTTTCAGAACCAGCGAAATGATCGGGTTCAATATACAGAAGCCCAAGCCGGGCAGTTACCCGCCTCTATCCGTATTCTCTCCTTCAAAGCTGATCACCAGCTGCAACTTCCACATGCATTCCTTCTGGAAACCGGCATAAAGCTGGCTGCCACCTCCACCAATAGTAAAGCTGCTTATTCCATTAACCAGGGCATGGGATGGGAAGATGATCTGGCCAGAAGCAATCATTTCTTATACGATGAACAGATAACGGCTGCGTATGCAAGTATTCAGCGAAAAGCGAATCGTTGGTGGTACCAGGCGGGACTACGATATGAACATACCGCTTATGATGCGCATCAACTGGGCAATGCGGTGGTAAAAGATTCGGCATTCTCGAACAGGTATGGTAATTTTTTTCCTAACCTGCAGGCCAGTTTTCGGCTTGATTCCAGTCATGAAATCAGCCTTACTGCCAGTAAACGAATAGATCGTCCGCCTTACCAAAAGCTGAACCCTTTTATTTTTATCATCAATAAATATACCTACCAGAGCGGAAATCCATTGATGAAACCCCAGTTCACCTATTCCTTTGCACTAACGCATCGTTTCAAGGAAAAGCTCAATACCAGTATTTCGTACAGCGATT
Organism: Flavihumibacter sp. CACIAM 22H1; assembly: GCF_001601815.1. Taxonomy (GTDB): domain Bacteria; phylum Bacteroidota; class Bacteroidia; order Chitinophagales; family Chitinophagaceae; genus Flavihumibacter. The sequence continues at coordinate 7,055 of NZ_LUKG01000035.1, read as the reverse complement.
CACGTGATTACTTCTCGCAGATTTTTTTATCAGATAGTACCGGTACGTTTTTTTATTCAGAAGGTAACCTGGGCAAGCAAAAGATACTGGCACTTTCCATCGCTTATTCAGACCTTCTGCTGCCCTACTGGACACTTAGCGTGCAGGGCGATTTGCAACACAAACAGCTGGAAGGTTTTGTCTGGAAAGCATTAAAAGCCTCCATTACCCAGGTCAGTTTATCCATGAATAATCAGTTCAAGCTGACTAAAAAATGGTCGTTGGAGCTGAGTGGGTATATGATAAGCAGAAGCCAGGCCGATATTCAGGAGGTCGTAGAGCCGACGGGTCAGGTTGGAATAGGGCTTGCCCGTCAACTACTTAAAAACAAAGCCAGCCTCAAACTTTCGGCAAGAGATGTTTTTTATACGCAGGATATGGAGGGGTTGACCTTATTTAACCAGGCCGATGAATATTTTCGTCTTCAGCGCGATACCAGGGTAGTACACCTGGCATTCACCTGGCGTTTTGGAAAGGCCGGTAAAACCAGCACCCGGCGCAACAGCAAAGTAGAAGAAGCAGACCGGGTCAGCGGCTAAATAGAACAGTTGTCTTTATAAATAAAGAGAGCCGGAAAACCGGCTCTCTCTGATCAGCAATTAATTTTTCTTTCTTTTTTTCGAACGCTTTTTGGTGGGTTTTACCGGCTCTTCTTTTGCACGGAGGTCTTTGATCCGGATATTACGGAAGAAAAGAGTGTCGCCATGGCCCAGAAATCCAATATGCCCGGTGCTGCGTTTTAACCCGGGATGTTCCCGCTTATCAACCGTTCCATTGGCTGCAGCAGCAGCAAGATCCCCCTCCAGGATAACGGTGCCGTTCAGTGTTACTTTAATTTTGTTACCGATTAATTCAATTTCCTCCTCATTCCATTCGCCTACCGGTTTTAAGTAACCGCGTTTGGCAGGAAGTACACCATAAACGGAACCATGGTACTGATAAACCTGTAGATTTTTATAAATATCCGCATCATTATCAAGGATCTGAACTTCCATGCCTTCATAGGCAGCATCTCCTTCCAGGGGTGCGCGCAAGCCCACTCCATTGTTGGCGCCAGGGGTTAGTTTGAATTCAAAACGGTAAATAAAATCGGCGTATTCATCTTTCGTGTAGAGGTTACCGTTACCACCTCTTTTGGGATAAACAGCCAGGTTGCCATCTTCAATGATATAAGCGGATTTGTTACCCACCCATTCATGCAGGCTGCTGCCATCGAACAATACTTTAAAGCCGGCAGCTTTCTCCGCGTCACTGAGCGTAAATGGTTCCGGGGTTTTGATTTCGCGCAGGTAAATATCGCGGTAGGCCACATAGGTTCCGTGGGCCTGCAGTTCAATTTGTTCTTCCCTGAAAAGTGGCAGGCTGCGATCCCAGTAATTTTCTAAGGGCACTTTATCTGCTACCAGTTTGCCGTTCAGGTAAACGGTTACCATATCGCCTTCCATCAGGATGCGAAACTGGTTCCAGTCGCCAATAGCATTATCTGCCAGCACCAGGGGTTTACTTGGATTTTTCTGGTTATTATATAGTCCGCCCGATCCTACTTCCGCGCCAACATCGCGGCGGGAGGTATCCCATATCTGCACCTGTGGTGTTCCTCTCAGGTAAATACCGGCATCGCCATCCTTGGTAATTTTCCAGTCAACAAAGAGTTCGAAATCGCGGTAAGCTTTATCGGTACAGAGGTTATCGCCATGCCCGTTAAAAACAAGTAAGCCATCCTTCACCGACCAGCCTTCGCGCATTTTGGCATTGGCTTTATCCTGTTCGCGTGCCAGGGTTATGGCATCCATCTTGGAGCGGGAAATAGGGTTGCCCACCAGGCCTTTCCAGCCACTCAGGTCGCGTCCGTTAAACAGGGGCAGGAAGTCTCCCTCTTTCGGCAAGCTGGCCAAATGTTTGCGTACGGCGGCTTTCAGGTAATCGCTTTCATTTCCGGAAAGGCTGGCAATTGCTTTTTCCAGGATTTGATGAATCTGCGCTCCTTTTAACTGGGGGTTATTGAGGCAGGCGTTCATAACGGCATTGGCTGCAGCATTTTTTAGACCGGTATTATTCAGGAATTCGGCCGTGTAAAATACAGATGGGTAGGTACTGATTTTCCCTAATTCATTCAATAGTGTTGCCTGTTGGCGCTGGTCGGCTTTCGGCAGCAGGTCGCGGATCATCAGGTATTTGTTTTCACCGGTTTGATTGCTCATGCGAACCTGCTGTATAAATGCAGTAAGCAGCGCATTGGTAAGTTCCGGAGACTGGCTGCTGGAGGCCAGTTTAAAAACCGCATTCAGGGCCTCGCCATTTTTCCAGCCGCCTAAAGCGGTGGCCATTTTTAGTTGGGCGGCTGAAGAAGCTTTCTCATATCCCCCCGTAACTTCCTGCTGAAAGGTAGTTCCTCCCAGGGAAGCCATTACCCGGTAATAATTAGCTTGTTTTTCCGGGGGTAGTGAGCGATATACATTCAGCAGTTGTTTGGTTTGCAGGGTTGGGTTTTTAATTCCGTTTAAAGCGCTGATAACAATATCCTGCCGGTTTTTCAGGTCTGCTTCAGAGGGGCCGTTGGCTAATAAAGGAAACAGGCTTTCCAATTGCTCGGGGATGACCATCTGCGTTAGTGAGCGGGCGGCAGCTTCCTTAAGTTGAGTATCCTCGCTGCTCAGGTAGGGAAGTACCAATGGTACCTGGGCGGAAGCAGCTCTTTCTCCAAGTAGCTGAATGCTTGCTGCCTTGCCCGCGGTATTTGCAGCTGGCAATACGGCCGCGGCTGTTTCTATGGCCGCTGTCGGGCTTGCGAGCAGCATGGCTTTGGTAATGGATTCCGCTTCCTCAGCAGCGGCTGTTTTGAGGTATACCCCCAGTATAGGTAACACCTTATCACCGGCCAGCTGAACCGCTGCATTCATACTGTTTTTGCGAATGGCCGGGTCTTTGGATTCCAGCAATTGAAGGGCAAGGGGAGCCGCTGCTTTAATGCCTTTCTCCGCAAATGCGTTCACCAGTTCTGATTTAGCCACGGGTGTAAGACTGCTGGCATTTTTTAACCAGGCAGCTGCTGTTTCGTTGGTGAGATAAGGCGATGCAAATTGGAGGGCGGCCTGCCGGTATTCAATGTTTTTGTCTTTTAAAGCTGCCATCAGGGTGGGAACCGCTGCATCTCCCTGCAGGTTGCAGAGCAATTTTAATACTGCAATGCGGGTTGCAGACTGGTTAGGCTGCTGCAGACTGTTCATCAGCGCCGTTGCTTTTTTCAGGGTACTGGCTTTATTGCCCGTTTGTGCGCCCAGCAACTGAAGATAGGCAGCAGAGGCTTCGTTGTTTTCAAAACGATAGCCGGCCTGTTTGGCAGCGGCTGCCAGCATTGATTCGGCCGCTGGTGTACCGATAGAAGCAAGTGCATAGTAGGCGGCATTTTTTAAGGGGCCGTCGGCCTCTTTAGCAATAGTTAAAATTGCCGTACCGGCTGGTTGGTATTTTGCATGGCCGAGTGCCTGAACAATGGCCAGCTTGCTGTTTGCATCTGCTGCGTTCAGTGCTTCGGTCAGGGAAGCCAGTGCTTCCGGGGTATTGATCGCTGCCATTGCCCTGCTGGCTGCGTCTACCAGCCGGGGGTTACCAAGGAGGGGCTTAAGAAAGGGCAGGGCATCGTTTTTACCCACTATTTCGAGTTGTGCAACCAGAAATTGTTGGGTTACCGGGTCTGTAACCTGTTCCAATGCCTTACCGTATGCGCTGGTAGCAAGTGCCCGCCAGTTTTCTCTGCCGGTTTGAGTAGAATAAAAACTAAAACCCGATACAGCAAAATGTTGCCGGCTTTTATCGCCGGAACCGTTGAGTTGTTTGATTAATTCGATCAACCCGTTTTCGCCCAGGTCGGCAACCGCTTTGGCATTGGCAATCAGTTCAGCCGAATCGGCTGCAGGGGCTTTTGCGAGGAGATCTGCAATTTTGGTGGGGATGGTTCGGTTCTGATCGGTTTGTGCTAGTACAGTAGAAGTGGCCTGCGTCAGTGCGCCGGTCAGTAATAGCGAGAGAACTGTATATTTCATATTGAGCTTGTCGGAATGAATGAATTAAATTGACCAGGGGCCGCGCATCGGCGGGTTGATTAAGCGATTGGCGCCTTCATCGTTAAGAAAGACCTGCTGAACAGGGTCGAACTGTAAGGATCTTCCAAGTTGAAGCGCAATTTTTCCCATATTGATGATGGTGCAGGAGCGATGACCGTTTTCTTCATTGAGGGCAAATTTCTTGCGACCTTTTACGGCCTCCACAAAGTCGGTGGTTACCGGAGCGGGGTCGGGGAATTCTGCCAGTTTACGTTCAATATCCGGAATGGTGCATTGAAAACCTTTATAGAGTTTGCCCTTTGGGCCTTCGATATAAGCCGCATCTGTCATTGAACCATCGCCATCCAGAATGATCTGGCAGCCATCGGCATAAGTGTAGGTGATTTTATTCCAAATGCCTACCGCATCGTCGTGTTGCTGCGGGGCATCAACGCTTACATGTATGGGAGAATCGTTGTCTTTACCCAGGAAATACTGGATGGGGTCAAGGTAATGTTGTCCCATATCACCCAATCCGCCGCCATCGTAATCCCAATAGCCGCGGAAGGTGGTATGAACACGATGGGTGCTATAGGGTTTAAATGGGGCGGGGCCCAGCCACATTTCATAATCGAGTTCCTGCGGAACGGGTTCGGTGGGCAGGTCGGTTTTTCCAACCCAGTAAAATTTCCAGTCGAATCCCGTATGACGGCTTACGGTTACCTTAAGGGGCCATCCCAGCAGGCCGGAGTCTACCAGTTTTTTGATGGGTTTTACGGTGGTGTTCATGCCGTAAAAATTGTCGCTGAACCGGAACCAGGTATTAAGGCGGAAAATCCGGCCATGTTGTTGAACGGCTTCCAGTACTCTTTTTCCTTCACCGATGGTGCGGGTCATTGGTTTTTCGCACCAGATATCTTTTCCGGCCTTGGCTGCATCTGCGGCCATTATACCGTGCCAGTGAGGTGGGGTGGCGATGTGAACAATATCTACTTCAGGCAGGTTAATGAGTTCGCGGTAATCGCGGAAAGTTTTTACGCCGTTACCTCCACCCAACGCCTGCAGGGCCAGTTGGATATGTCGGGTATCTACATCGCAGATAGCGACGGTGCGGGTACCGGCATATTCAAAATGCCCGCGTCCCATGGCGCCTACTCCAATTACTCCTTTCGTAAGGGTATCACTGGGGGCTAAATACCCGCGTCCTAATACATGGCGGGGAACGATCGTAAAAGCGGCAATGGTTCCGACTGCGTTTCGCAGGAAACGTCGCCGTGAGTTTCTCTGTTGGCTTGACATAATTCAGGAATGATTTTGCGTGCTTAAGTTACGGCTTTTAGACGTCAGACAGGTGTTAGTAAAGTGTACTAACACCTGTCTGACGTCTAAAAGGGTAAAATTTAGGTAAAGCGCTGAACCGATTGAAGATAGATTTGGTATCAAATCAGTAAAAATCGATTGCCCATGCAAAAATTACTGTACCGGGTGTTTTTGTTTGCCAGCCCTTTTATTTTCTCTTCCGTACTTACCGCCCAGCCCCAACCCCATCATGGACTTGTTTTTGATAGTTTGTCGAAACAGTGGGATGAAGCCCTTCCCCTCGGAAATGGACTTATTGGAGCGCTTATCTGGCAAAAAGAGGGCCGGCTCAGGTTTTCGCTGGATCGGGCAGATCTCTGGGATCAGCGCCCTATGAAAGGCCTGCACCGCCCGGAGTTCAGCTACCAATGGGTGTTTGAAAAAGTAATTCAGCAGGACTATGCACCCGTTCAACGCAATTTTGACCATCCGTATGACCGGGAACCCGCCCCTACCAAAATTCCCGGAGGGGCCCTTGAATTTCAAAGTCCGGGTTTGGGAAAATCTACCGCGGTGGTATTGGATATAGCAAAAGCAGAAGCCAGGGTTAACTGGTTATCCGGCACCCGGCTGAAAAGCTTTGTGCACGCCAGCTTACCGGTCGGATATTTCCGGTTCGACGAAGTGCCGGCAGATTTTACCCCTGAGCTACTAGCCCCCCGCTACCAGGGATCGGTTGCCCATACCGGTGATCCGGTGGGAGGAGATGATCTGGCGCGACTGGGTTATGCGCAGGGAGCCATGCACCGTGGTGCGAATAGCATAGAATATGAACAGGAAGGATGGGGTGGATTCCGATACCGGATTTTAGTAAAATGGAAACGGATCGGCAAACGTGCCCTGGAAGGGGTTTGGACCATTGAAACCGTTCATCCCGAAAACCTGGGACAGGGTTTCCGCCAAACCGCTGGCTCATCTGCCGCCGGGTACAGTGCCGCTGATTCCCTGTTGAACATCGGGTATAAAAAAGCATTCGCAACCCATTTGTTATGGTGGAACCAATACTGGTCAAAGTCAACGCTTCGGGTACCTGATCCCGTTATAGAAAAGCAATGGTACCTTGAACAATACAAATTCGGGTCGGCTGCCAGGGAAAATGCACCCCCGATTTCTCTCCAGGCGGTCTGGACTGCAGACAATGGACGGATTCCACCCTGGAAAGGAGATTATCATCACGATCTCAATACCCAGTTAAGCTATTGGCCTTCCTATACGGCTAATCATTTGCAAGAAGCCATGGGTTACCTGAATCACCTGGACGAAAACAAAAAGAACTATCAACGCTATACCAAACGTTATTTTGGTGTCGACGGACTGGCGGTACCGGGTGTAACAACGTTGGATGGAACGGAAATGGGCGGTTGGATCCAATACAGTTTATCGCCCACGGTCAGTGCCTGGCTGGCGCATCATTATAACCTGCAATGGGAATACAGCCGGGATACAGCTTTTCTGCGCAACCGGGCGTATCCCTGGTTAAAAGAAGTGGCCAGATTTATTGAAGCGATAACGGTGGTAAATGAAAAGGGCGAGCGGCAACTACCGATCAGTTCAAGTCCGGAAATACATGAAAATTCTTTATCGGCCTGGTTCCGCCAGTCGAGTAATTATGAT
>NZ_LUKG01000034.1:27304-45738 GCF_001601815.1 Flavihumibacter sp. CACIAM 22H1 | reverse complement strand
GACTTTAATGGTGCTATTGATTTTTGCAGGCCCCCACATCAGTTGGTCTTCCGAAACCTTTGGACCAAGCACCATAAAATTATCGGCATTAACGCCGAGGTCAAATACCGGGTTCTGCAAATCTTTCAGTCCGATTGTTCCCTCTAAAACCGCGTTTCCGCCGGCGGTATCTTTTAGCGTAAATTGACGAAGGGTTAACTGATCTGCCTCAAAGAGCAGTTTTTGCTGGTCTATTAATAAGGGGTTGTTTAAATAGCTGACCCGCATTTTTCCTTTATTGAATAACAGTTCGCCTTGTAAGGATGGGTTAGACAGTTCGCCACTAACCGCCAAAGTTCCGGTTACTGCACCCGACATATTGGTTACGGCACCCCCTGTAAAGGGTTCCATACTGGCTAATTGCAAACTATCAAATTCCAGGTTGGCCCTTAACGATTTGCCATAACTCCCTTTCATTAACACCTTATTTCCATAACCAGATAAACTTCCGTCAATGCCAATTTCCTGTCCACTTTTAACCAGTGCTGCCTGAATGGTACCCACCGGTTTTCCAAACATATGCAGGCTGTCTATTTGCAGGTCTCCGGTTATACTGGAATCATCTGCTGCCTGCGAAAACCGGAGTTTTGCATTAATGAGCCCTTCTGCCAGGCTGGTGTCTTTCGAAACAAAAGAGCTGATGGTTCGGGCCTGAAAATCTTTTATAGTGAGCAGGTAAGCAGCTGTTGCTGAACTGTCGGGCTGCTGATGATCTACCCGAATAGACTGGTTATCGGATCCTATTTCAAAAGCGGCATCTACCAGTTTGCCATCCCTGAAAAGCACCGCAGTATCAGCTTTGGCATAAAATTTCTCTTTGTTTAATAAAAGCTCCGGAGACAACCCGATCGTAAAGTTTTGTACGGATTTCAATGCCATAGCTCCACCAATCCGATAAGAAGGTTTTTTTGCTGCATCATCAATGGCCAACAACCAGTTAATGGCGCCCTTTTCTCCTTTTGCGGTGAAAGAACTATGGTGTACCGGTAATGAAGGATGCTCAATACCTGCAAATTCTACCGATGCATGCACGCTGTCTGCATTCAGGTAGGCCATGATTTCCAGACTGTCAATGATAGCATCACCATAGCGGAATTGCGGTTGCCTCGCCAATAGGTAAATAAGACTGCTGTCTGTATTTATCCGGCCTTCCAGCAACAATGGTTTTCGGAGGTCCATATCCGGCAGTATCTTTTCGAGCGAGCGGGGAAGAACGAAGGAAGCTGTCAGGATTGCTGTTTGTGATCCGATACTGTCTGCCGTTGCCAGCAGGCCGGAATCTGCGGGATTTAATTGTTTGTCGATCAGCAGGCTTACCGTTTTTGCTAGTTTGGTGTAGTCATAATTGCCAAGGAGAACCGCCGTACCAAACGGACTTTTCAATTGAATGGATTGCGCTCCTGGTTCTGCTTCAGCCGTTAGTTGGATACTATCCAACTGGTAATGGTCTGTTTCATTCGCATACTGAACCTGCAGCACATTGACGGTTCCGTTCAGTTCCCTTGGACGGGTATCGGAAAGATCGAGCTCTGCCAGCCCCTTTACCACCATTGGTTCGGTACTCAATCCGATTGCCTGGAGATCAATTCGGTGTACCTGCAGTTTACCTGCTACAGAAGGATAACCTTCCCGTAGTTCGCCTTTCAGTTCTACGCCTGCTTTCAGGTTGGAATCAAGGCTATTCAACAAGGCAGTATATTGATTGTTTTGAAGGCTTCCCGCAATTTCGATTTGTTGATAATTATACCCCTTGATAGTGGCTTCCCGGAGTTTAATATTGCCTGTTGTGTACATGGTTGCCGGATCAAACCCGCGGCCTTTTAGCTGACCGCTTGCCCGTATCCGACCGATGGTGCTATCTGAAATCCATTTGCCGGCATCCATATCCAGTTCATCCAATACAAGAGCATAACTGGCCCGGGCCTTGTTACGGATAGACCGTGCAGCTCCGCTGACTTGCATTTTTCCATAACTCGAGTTTAATTGAAGCCGGGTAGTAAAGCCGTTTAATCCCCCGGAAATAGATCCCCTAAGGTCAATTTTCTCTGCCAGCTGAATGTTCGGAGGAAGCGTGTTTTCCGGCAACCAGGCCGAAATACCGGCTTTACCCGTTTGAATGGTCAAGGTCTTTAAATCACCGCTGATGTTTTCCGTATCTGTGAGGTTCTTCAGCCGGCCATTGATTGCAATAGTATTCCCCGCATTATCTTTCACCTGGAACTGGTTCAGCAGGAGGGAGGACAAATTGCCATTTAACTTACCGGAAACGCGGATTTCCTTATTCCACCATTTTTTGAAATTGGGGTTGTCTTTCAGTTCCGGAGCAAAATAGAGGGCTTCTGACAGAACGAGTTTACTGTTGGGCAAATCAGCCTGCAAACCAATTCTGCTGGTAATAAGAGCCCCGCTTAAGCGATCGGCCGGGAGGTATAGAACCAGGTTATTGGACAGATAGCTGGCTCCGGTTTGCAGGTAGTAGTTTTTAAGAGAAGCCGAATCGTTTCCATAGCGGATTTCCCCAAGTGCTTTTTTTATTTCAAAACCCGAACGCTCTTTGAGGCGAAGTTCTTTTAAGTTAGCCTTGAGTTGATTTTGTTCCCAATTGATCGATGTCAGATCCGCCTGTAATCCTGAAATGCCCAGGTAATTGAAATCAATTGCCTGTTTAAACCGGGTTCTTTCGGCAGCGCGTTGCTGCATACCGAAAGCGCCGTTTTTTATGCCCAGTGATTGAAGCTTTACTAACAAGGGAGGCGTATTAGTGGCAGCAACTGCCTGAGTTGTGTCCTTACCAGTGTTTTGTAAAAGAAATCCACGGGGATTGGTGAACGCAAGCGTTGCAGCCTGGTACCTGTTCTGACCAATATCAGCGCTGATAAGCTTCAGGCGGGCATTGCTAACCAACCAACCGGTATGGATACCACTCCCTTCATCGGCATACGAAAACTGGATATCTTCCAGCTCCAGCAGTTTTCCGTTGACCAGTAATTGTAACGGGTTTTCAGATACTGGTTGTGCAGAGGAAGAGGTTTTTTGCGCTGGTCGGTATACTTGATGAAAATACCCTTTAAGTCCGTTTATACGAAGCTCATTAAAATCATACCGACCTTCGTTTATGGCAGTTTCTCTAAACCGCCAGCTTAAATGTTGTAGTACTAAGGCGGTATTGATGCCGCCTGGCTGATCGTTGTACCGCAAACGGATTTTTTCCAGCTCAATTCTTCCCAGCGAAATTTTCCAGGAGCCAGAAGAAGCCGTATCGGCCGGGGTGGCAGCATCCGGAGTGCCTGCCAGTTCAGTCAAAATAAACTGGTAATTCAGGGAGTCATTTTCCTGGGTGTACACATTGCCCAACAGGTTTTTCCAATGAAGGCTATGAATTTTAACCTCTTTCCAGAATAGGGGAAGAAGGGAAAAATGAACGGATACTGAATCACTGTGCAGCAGAACCTGTTGCTGACGGTCAAAAATGGTTAAGCCTTCAACCGCAACCTGGTTAAACCCGTTTAAGCGAATCCTGTGGAGGTCAACCCGGGTTCGAAGGGTATTTTGAAGGGTTGACTGAACCTTTCTGGTGAGGAACTCCTGCCCCCACCTGCTTTGGAGGGCCAGGAGCAGGGCTACTAACAATAGCAGTATAACCAGCAACACCCGCAGGCTGATTCGCAGCCAACGGGGCTCTTTTTTCGGATAAAGACGTATTACTTTCAACTGGTACTCTGCTGATTAGAGGATTAAAATTCCATGCCGAAGCTACTTAGATTTAGGCGTTGGGCTGACAGGTAGGTGCGGGTTTCTGCCAATTTTACTGTTTCACCCCTAGAAATAGGGCATGGCACCCGTTTTGAGGCGGGGCATCCTTGATAACAAAGTAAAAACAGACAGTATGCAAAAAGGAAGTATCAGGGTCCAAACGGAGAATATTTTCCCCATTATTAAAAAATTCCTCTATAGTGAGCATGATATTTTTTTGAGAGAGCTCATCAGTAATGCAGTGGATGCCACCCAAAAGCTTAAAACCCTTTCTTCCCTCGGCGAAGCGAAAGGAGAATTGGGCGATCTTTCTATTAGTGTAACGATCGATAAAGAAGCCCAAACCCTTACTATTTCCGATAAAGGGGTGGGAATGACTGCTGAGGAGGTGGATAAATACATAAACCAGGTCGCTTTTTCGGGGGCAGAAGAGTTTCTTACCAAATACAAAGGCCAGAATGAGAATTCGATTATCGGCCATTTTGGACTTGGATTCTATTCTTCTTTTATGGTAAGTGATAAAGTGGAAATCCGGACCAAAAGTTTTAAGGAAGCACCTGCTGTTCGCTGGGAATGTGACGGCAGCCCGGAGTACCAACTGGAAGAAACGGAGAAAGAAAACCGCGGAACCGATATCGTATTATTCATCAATGAAGAAAGCAAGGAGTTTTTGGAAGCCGATCGGATAAAAACGGTTTTAAAGCGTTTTTGCCGGTTCCTGCCTGTGCCCATATTTTTTGAAGGCGAACAAATAAATAATCCCACACCTGCCTGGGCCAAAAAGCCTGCCGATCTGACAACAGAAGATTATCAGTCTTTTTATAAGGAATTATACCCTTTTAATGAACCTCCTTTATTCTGGATTCACCTGAATGTAGACTATCCGTTTAACCTGACCGGGATCTTGTATTTCCCCAAAATCAAGCAGAGTTATGAAATTCAGAAAGACAAGATTCAACTTTACAGCAACCAGGTATTTGTTACGGATGAAGTAAAAGATATTGTTCCTGAATTCCTGATGCTATTGCAAGGGGTAATTGACAGTCCGGATATTCCGTTAAACGTTAGCCGTAGTTATCTGCAGGGAGATCCGAATGTGAAAAAAATTAATAATCACATTACTAAAAAAGTTGCAGATAAACTGGATGAGATTTTCAGGAATGACCGGGCTTCCTTTGAATCAAAATGGGAGAGTCTTGGATTGTTTGTGAAATATGGGATGATGACGGATGATAAATTTCTCGAAAAAGCGGAGAAATTCCACATCATGCAGGATGCAAGAGAGGCGAAGTTTTATACCCTCGAAGAATATAAAAATGCCACCCAGGTATTGCAAAAAAATAAAGACGGCAAGCAGGTTATTTTATACGCAACAGATCCTGTACAACAGGATGCATTTATAAAAGCGGCTACTGATAAGGGGTATATTGTAGTGAAGCTGGAAACGATCGTTGATGCTGCATTTATTAACCAGATGGAGATGAAATGGTCGGATGTGCAGTTTACGCGGGTAGATGCCGATATTACGGATAATTTAATTGATAAGCAGGACGCAGGAAACTCAATATTAAGTAAAGAGCAGGAGGAGCAACTGAAAAAAATGTTTGAGCAGCAACCTTCGGGCCTGCACGTTACTGTGGAAGTAAAAGGGCTAAGCCCGGAAACAGCCCCTGTTGTGGCTACCCGCCCGGAATTTATGCGCCGCATGAAAGATATGTCGGCAGTAAGCGGACCAATGGGTAGTTTTTATGCCAATATGCCGGATGAAGTTACTTTAACGGTTAATGGAAACCACCCGATCTATCAGCAGATCCTACAGGAAGGAGATGAGCAGAAACAAGAGAAACTGACGAAAAACCTGGCAGACCTTGCCCTGCTGTCGCAAGGCCTGTTAAAAGGCAGTGATCTTACTTCTTTTATTGAACGAAGTGTGGACTTATTAAAAGCCTGATTTAGTTTCCGGCAGTGCTGGCCCGTAGATCAATCACCCTCAGTTGCAGATGTTTGGATCCGTTCCAATCATTTTCATCCAGAGAAAAGACGATATCTACGGGCTTTTCATTTTCCAGCAGGTGAAATTTGTCGGCCAACCCGAATCCAATCCCATTGAACAGGATGCTGTCCTGAACAAGGCTGAATTTGATATGCTGTTCTTTTACAATTTTTGACCAGCCATTGTTTTTAACCTGGCGGGCAAGGAAGATGGGGCGGGTATTTTCAGGACCAAACGGTTCCATCTGGCAAAGGATATTGTAAAAACTGGTTTTAAGATCCTGCAACCGTACTTCGGCATCAATCACAATTTCGGGTATAAGCTGGTCATCGCCGATGGTGGCAGCCACAATAGCTTCGAATTTTTCCCGGAAAGCTGGTACCTGGTCGGGTAAAAGAGTCATGCCGGCTGCTGCAAAATGGCCGCCATATCCGAGAAGATGTTCTCTGCAGGCATGAATGGCTTCATACAGGTTAAAGCCGGCTACCGATCTGGCGCTGCCCGCCACTATATCACCACTTTGGGTTAGTACCACGGTCGGGCGATAAAATTTATCAATCAGTCGCGAGGCTACAATACCCACCACTCCTTTATGCCAGTGCGGTTGGTATACTACCGTGGAACGACGCGAAGCCTGCGCCAGGTCGTTTTCGATCATTTCCATGGCTTCTACCGTAATGGATAAATCAGCTTCCTTGCGGTCATCATTGTGCGAGTGAAGCTGTTCGGCCAGGCTGGCTGATTTTACCGGGTCTTTTTCAATAAAAAGCTGCACCGCCAGGCGGGCATCGTCCATTCTGCCGGCTGCATTTACCCGGGGCGCAATAACATAAATCAGGTTATTGATGGTAAGGGTCTGGTGTTCAATTTTGGACAATTGAATCAGGGCCTTGATACCGGGGGAAGGGTGTTCATTTACACGCTTTAAACCAAAAAAAGCGAGTACCCTGTTTTCGCCGGTTATAGGTACAATATCGGCGGCTATGGCGGTAACAACCAGGTCGAGATACCGCAGGTAATATTCATCCGGCATCTGCATATGCTGGCAGAGGGCAGTAATCAGTTTAAAACCCACCCCGCAGCCGCAAAGTTCTTTATAGGGGTACGGGCAATCGGATTGTTTGGGATTTAGAATAGCGGTTGCAGGTGGTAACTGGGCATCGGGCATATGGTGATCACACACAATGAAATCGATTCCCAGTTCTTTGGCATAGCCTATCAGGTCTACGGATTTGATGCCGCAATCCACCGAAATGATAAGGGTAACCCCGGTAGCATGGGCCAGGTCAATGCCTTTTTGGGAAATTCCATAGCCTTCTTTGTAACGGTGGGGGATATAATAATCTATTTTATCAGATTCGTAATTGTCGAGCAGGAACTGAAAAAGACAGGCCACGGCAGTGGTGCCATCCACGTCATAATCGCCAAAAACCATAATTTTTTCCCTGGCCTGCAGGGCGGCTACGATCCGGTCCACTGCTTTTTGCATATCCTTCATCAGGAAGGGGTTATGCAATTCAGAAAGCTGGGGCCGGAAAAAAGCCCGGGCCTCTTCAAAACTGTAAATTTTTCGTTGTACCAGCAGTTTACAGATGGCAGGGTGTATACCCAGTTTTTCCTGCAGGTTTTTTATTTCTTTCTGGGGGGCGTTTAAAAGTTTCCATCTTTTCTCCATTTAATCAATATTTACGGTCGGTCGTAAACCGGACCAGTTCTTCCAGCGCCATCCGGGTGTCGGTGGCTGGAAATTCGTGTAAGATGGATAATGCATCATCCCGGTACTGGAACATTTTTTCTGTCGCATACCGGATTCCACCGGACTGAACCACAAAATCAATCACTTTTTTAACCTGTTCCGGATCTTTATGGTCATTTTTAATAATATTAACCATTTTCCGGCGGGTAGATCGATCGGCCTGGTTCAGTGAATAAATAAGGGGTAAGGTAAGTTTTTTTTCTTTTATGTCGTTGCCGGTGGGTTTACCGATATCCTCGGAGCCATAGTCGAACAGATCGTCCTTGATTTGAAAGGCAATGCCCACTTTTTCTCCAAAATCTTTTAGCATAGCAGCATGATTTTCATCATTTTGTGCTGAAAATGCACCAGCAGCGCAGGACGAGGCCAGTAAAGAAGCTGTTTTATTACTGATAATTTCAAAATATACAGATTCATCAAGGTTCAGGCTCCTGCTTTTTTCGATTTGCAGTAATTCGCCCTCACTCATTCGACGGACGGCGTCGGAGAGCAGCTGCAGTATCCGGAAATCACTGTTATCCAGGGATAAGAGTAATCCCTTAGCCAGTAAATAATCGCCGATAAGTACGGAAACCTTGGCTTTCCAGAGGGCATAGGTGGAGAAAAATCCTCTTCTTTCCATTGATTCGTCAACCACATCATCGTGTACCAGGGTAGCGGTATGAAGTAGTTCCACCAGCGACGCTGCCCGGTAGGTGGAATCGGTAATAGGGCCGCATAAGCGGGCAGACAGCAGCACAAACATGGGGCGGAGCTGCTTTCCTTTCCGTTTAACGATAAAACTGGTGATCCTGTCAAGCATCCGGACCTGGCTTTTAACGGCTTCCCGGAATCTTTTTTCAAAGATATTCAGCTCTTCGGCTATAAGTGACTGTGCTAATTTCATGAATTTAAATACCGCGGCAAATTACGGTAATGCTGTCCATTTTCCAGCAAACCAAATCTTTCATAATATGTCTTTCAATTGATTCTGTGGATATTAAAGAGGCTGGACGGGAGTATTTTATTTGGTATTTTCCGCTCATTTGATATTTTTGTGATTAGTTTGGAATACTGTACTCTGTCAATTCATTAACCATTATTTATAAAAATCTATTATGGCAATCAAAAAATACACAGCACTCATTGGGTTTCTGTGTTTGTTGGCATCTGGCTCGTACGCCCAGATAGGGACGAGTTATGATGTACAAGATTCCTCGTTGATAACCAGAAAAAGACTGCCTCAACACAACGAATTCATGAACAATACCTACCCCTTTCCTGCCAAACCCCGCAACCAGTGGGAAATTGGTATTAAAGGCGGGTTGTTTAATATTTTTGGCGATGTTCCTACCGTATTCCCCACATTCGGTGGTGGCTTGCATGTTCGGAAAGCACTTGGCTACATGTTTTCACTTAGGGCTGAATTCATGTACGGCGTAGGAAAAGGACTGAACTGGAAAGCCCGCGGTTCCGGTATTAATAGAGCCTGGAGAGAAGAAGGGTACGGGGTAGCACCATTCGGTACGGTGTTTGATAACTATCGTACGGTTATGAAAGACCTGAACCTCCAAACAATCATTTCTTTCAATAATATCCGGTTTCACCAGGCAAAATCTAATTGGAATGCGTATGGTATTGTTGGTTTAGGTGCCAGTTGGTACAAAACCAAGATCAATGCACTGGACGACGCCGGAAACCCGTATGATTTCAGCACTATTACCGTACAAAGCGTATATAAAGACAGGAAAGAAACAAAGAAGCAGCTTAAAAACCTGATGGACAAGAGTTACGAGACCGAAGCTGAAACAGATGGAGATGCGCGTCCTAAACTGGGAGGAAATACCCTGGGTGGAAACTTCCATTTTGGTGCCGGTATTGCTTTCCGCTTAAGTCCGAAAGTAAATATTGCCATTGAAGACCGGTTCACCGTAACTAAAAATGATTTGTTGGATGGTCAGCGCTGGCAGGCTGTTAGAACAGGAAATCCGGCTTCTCCTTATGGATCTGTGCTTACACCTGATTACGATACGTATAACTATTTTACAGTTGGTGCCAACTTTAACCTGGGCGGTAAATCTACCGAGCCACTTTACTGGATGAACCCACTGGATTATGCGTATAACGAGCTGAATGCGCCTAAGCATATGAAACTTCCCAAACCCATTTTGGATGATGCCGATGGGGATGGTGTAACCGATCAGTTTGACCTGGAGCCCAATACTCCTGCTAATGCACCGGTTGATAGCCATGGTGTAAGTAAGGATACTGATGGTGACGGTGTACCTGATTTCAAAGACAAGGAACTTATTACGCCAACGCAGTGTCAGCCTGTTGATGCCGACGGTATCGGTAAATGTCCTGAGCCTGCATGTTGTAAAGAGCTGAGAGAAGGTGGATTTATTGGTGGTAACCAAAGCCAGTGTAGCATTGGAGACCTTCCAAGCATCAACTTCACCGGCCGTACGGTAACCCTGAATAATGATGCCAAAGCTGTTCTGGCAAGTGTTGCAGAGAAAATTCGTACCAATCCAAACTGCCGTATTGCGGTAATAGGTTATGGCGAATCCAGCAAGTCTGCACAGCAGCTCAGCTGGGATCGGGTAAATTCTGTGATCAACTACCTGGTTGAGCAGGAAGGTATCAGTGCCGACCGCTTTATCTTCAAATATGGCGAAGGTGGTGGAGATCCGAATACGGTAGACCTGCGCGATGGAAGTTCAGACGAAGGTCCGAATGCAGTACCTGCACCGCACCCGAACCTGCGCAGAAAGAACTAATATTGGTTAAAATTGATATAAAGAACCCCGCATTTTGCGGGGTTTTTTTATATTTGATCAAATGTGTTAACTTTGCCAGCCTTTATGAGATCAATCCTTTTAGTTTGCATGATAGCGCTCTTGGGAACAGGGTGTTCCAAATTTGCTAAAGTGCAGAAGAGTACCGACTATGATTACAAGCTGCGCATGGCAGATCAGTATTTTGCCAAAAAGAAATACATGTATGCCCAGCAATTGTATGAAGAACTATTTCCTTTACTAAAAGGCGGTGATAAATTCGAAGCTGTATATTATAATTTCGCCTACTGTGCGTACTATATGCGCGATTATATGAACGCAGAGAATCTTTTTAAAGGATTTGTTGAGGTTTTCCCTACCAGTAAGCGGGCTGAGGAGATGGAGTATATGCGTGCGTATACGTTCTACAAACAATCGCCGAAGGTGGAACTGGATCAAACCAATACAATTAAGGCAATCGGGTTAATGCAGGCTTTTATTAATACGCATCCCGGATCTGAAAGGAATAAGGAGGCCACGGCAATTATTGATGAGGGAAGGGCTAAGCTGGAATTAAAAGAGTATAAGGCGGCAGAGTTGTATTTCAACCTTCGCCAGTTCAAAGCAGCAGCCATTTCATATACCAATTTGCTGGAAAACTACCCCGATTCAGAGAAGAGTGACGCATATAAACTGGAAGTAATTCGTTCTTATTTTGAGTATGCCGTGTTAAGTATTGATGAAAAAAAGGAAGAACGTTTTAACAAGGTAATTGAACAATGCAACGAGTTTTCCGATCGTTTTCCGGAAAGTAAATTAAAGGGCGAAGTAGCCAACTTTTTATCAACATCGCAAAGTAATATTAAAGCAATAAAAAATGAGCAAGTTAAGACGTCAGCTTAGTTCCAATACCAGTAATGTAGCAGAAGCTAAGAACCTGTTGGAAATCAAAGGCAGAACTGGTAATCTTTATGAGTCAATTGCCGTTATTGCCAAAAGAGCCAACCAGATCAATATTGCCCTGAAAGAAGAATTGCATAACAAACTGGAAGAGTTTGCTACGCATACCGACAGCCTGGAAGAAATTCATGAAAACAAGGAGCAAATTGAAATTTCCAGAGCCTATGAAAGAATGCCTAATCCGGCATTACTGGCTACCCAGGAATTCATGGAAGAGAAAGTATATTATCGGAAGAACGAAGACAAATTGTTCAGCTGATTCTTATCCATATATTTGTTAAAGCGACGGCTATGCTGTCGCTTTTTTTTTAAATTTATCACATGTTGCAAGGAAAAAAAATCCTTCTGGGAATCAGTGGCAGTATAGCCGCCTATAAATCCATTTCCCTGGTACGGTTACTTATAAAGCAGGGAGCTTCGGTTCAGGTAATTCTTAGTCCGGCTGCCCGCGATTTTGTTTCTCCCCTTACACTTTCTACTTTATCCAAACAGGAAGCGCTTAGTGATTTATTTGAGGAAGGATCCTGGGCAAACCATGTAATGCTGGGAAGGTCTTCCGATTTATTTCTGATAGCCCCGTTGAGCTGTAATACCCTGGCCAAAATGGCTCATGGACATTGTGATAACCTGCTATTGGCTACCTATTTATCGGCAACCTGCCCGGTTTGGGTGGCGCCGGCCATGGATGAAGATATGTGGCATCACCCCACTACAAAAACCAATCTCGATCTGCTAAGGTCTTTTGGCAATACAGTAATACCGGTGAATTCAGGAGAACTGGCCAGTGGATTAACGGGCGAGGGGCGGATGGCGGAGCCGGAAGAGATCCTGGCTATGGTGCAGAATTATTTTTCCCGGCAGGCTGTTTTTGCCGGTAAAAAGGCTCTGGTAACGGCGGGCCCCACCTATGAACCGATTGATCCTGTCCGGTTTATCGGTAATCATAGTTCCGGTAAAATGGGTGTTGCCATTGCATTAGAACTGGCCACCAGAGGGGCAATGGTAGACCTGGTAGCTGGTCCCGGTGTGTCTTTACCCAACCACCCCGGTATACGGTCACATTCGGTTACCACTGCTGCTGAAATGTATGCTGCCTGCAACGATCGTTTTCCTACAACAGACCTGGCAATAATGGCAGCGGCAGTAGCGGATTATACACCGGTTACCGTAGCAGGCGAAAAGATCAAAAAAAAGGAAGAAGGGCTGGACCTGCCTCTCACCAAAACAAAAGATATTCTAAAGGAACTCGGGCGGCAAAAAGCTGCTAACCAGGTATTAGTGGGCTTTGCGCTGGAAACCAATAATGAAAGAGCCAATGCCCTTCAGAAGCTGGAAACTAAAAATGCCGACCTGATTATTCTCAATTCGTTGCAGGATAAAGGGGCTGGTTTTGGGGTGGATACAAATAAAATCACCATATTTGACCGTGCCGGGCAGGAAGCTCAGTTTCCGCTAAAATCAAAAACAGCACTGGCAACCGACATAATTGACTTGATCCATAAAAAATTCTATGAATAAAAAATGGTTGATAGGAATCCTACTAAGCATACTCTGGAGTACCGGCCAGGGACAAGAATTGAAGGCTAAAGTAGTTGTTATCTCAAGCGAAGTGGGGTCCAGGGTTGATCGGAAAGTTTTTAATACCCTGCAGAATGCATTGACGAATTTTCTGAATAACAGGAAATGGACAAAAGATACCTATCAAACCAATGAGCGCATCAACTGCAATTTCCTGATCACCGTTAAAACTGCCCTGGATGGAAATATATACCAGGCAACTCTAACCGTTCAGGCAGCCAGGCCGGTTTATAATGCTGCGTATGAATCGCCTTTGGTGAATTTTATGGACGAGAACCTGCTGTTCCGTTATGTAGAATTTCAACAACTGGAGTTCAATGAAAACAGGGTCAGTGGCAATGATCCGCTGGTATCCAACCTTACGGCGGTACTGGCTTTTTACGTAAATATTATCCTGGGTATGGATGGAGATTCTTTCGCATTAAAAGGAGGAGAACCTTATTTTGTAAAGGCGCAGAATATTGTCAATAATTCACCCGACAGCCGTGATATTTTGGGATGGAAGGCCTTTGATGGCCAACGGAACCGGTACTGGTTGATGGAGAATTTAACCGGGGCCCGTTATAATTTGGTCCACGATGCGTTTTATGGGTATTTCCGCCTTGGACTGGATCAGTTTTATGAGAAAGAAGCAGAAGCGCGTAAATCGGTGCTGAATGCATTACAACAGCTTAATACACTGAACAGCGAAATCCCGAACACGATGGTTTTACCCTTCTTTTTTCAGGGACGTACCGGCGAATTAAGTAAGATGTTTAAAAAATCACCGCCCGATGAAAAAGCAGCGGCTATTGATTTGTTAACCAGGTTGGATATTACCAATGCTAATACTTATAAACAGGAGCTTCGCTAATGAAAAAACGGTTAATTGTTTTAGGGGCGGCCTGCTTGGTTCTGCTGGCTTGTTCAGATGAAGGAGGAAATGAGGCACCGCTTACCCAAAAAAAAATGGTTCCACTGGTCTACCAACTGATGCTGGTGGATGAAATTAGCCTGGATTATAAAAGCCGGGACAGCTCTTTCCGGGTAGATTCTATTCGGGGAAAAAAATACGACCAGGTTTTTGCGTTGAATAAGGTTGATTACAAGACATTTAAAGAGAGTTATGAATATTACCTGGCACGCCCTAACCAATTGAAAGCGATTTTTGATTCGGTAGAAGCTTTTGCTAACAGGGATCGGATAGAACGAATGAATCCCAGCTCCAAACCCGGATCAGACCAGGGCAAGCAGAAAAAAAACAACAAGCCCGTATAAAACGATGCCATATGAATAAAACATTGCCAAATGCACAGGAAGCCATTGCCGATATTAGAGACGGTGCAACGCTGATGCTGGGTGGGTTCGGGCTTTGTGGAATTCCTGAAAATTTAATTACCGCGCTGGTTCAAAAAGGGGTCGGGAACCTGACCTGTATTTCCAACAATGCCGGAGTGGATGATTTCGGACTGGGATTACTGTTGAAGACGCGGCAGATCAAAAAGATGATCAGCTCTTACGTGGGTGAAAATGCGGAGTTTGAGCGCCAATTATTAGCGGGCGAATTGGAAGTGGACCTGGTACCACAGGGTACCCTTGCCACCAGGATTCAGATGGCGGGGATGGGAATTCCTGCTTTTTTTACGCCCGCTGGAGTAGGAACCGAAATTGCAGCGGGTAAGGAAGTACGTTTTTTTGACGGAAAAGAATATTTGATGGAACTGGCCCTGCAGGCAGATTTTGCCCTGGTAAAAGCCTGGAAGGGCGATCGTTACGGGAACCTGGTATTCCGGAAAACCACCCGTAATTTTTCTACTTCAATGGCAAAGGCAGGAAATATAACCATAGCCGAAGTGGAAGAATTGGTAGAGCCCGGCATATTGGACCCTGACCAGGTACATGTGCCCGGCATTTATGTGCATAGGATTTTTCAGGGTAATCACTATGAAAAAAGGATTGAACGGAAAACCGTTCAGTTACCTACAATAAACTGAGCAGATAAGCATGTTTACCAGTAAAAATGAACTGATTCAATCCATGGGGGTTGAACCGGAAATAGCCGCTTTTTTTGTTGACCGGAAACTTCCCGAAGCCAATCGGTACTGGAAAGGCCGTTACCTCTATGTGGCAAAAGGAACCGGTTATTTGTTCATTCCCTTGTTTTTTGATTTACAGTTTAAAGCCGGGTTGCCCCTGAAGCAGGTGCTGGAAGAGCAGTATGTGCAACGGATGGAACAGATCTTACACCTGGCAGCTTTATATGAGTTTGGCGAAAAAGAGTTTTATCAGCATATCCGGGAAATTGAACTGCTGATAAACGACCAACTGCAAAACCCGGGTTTATTCGGGGAATTGCATACTTATTTTCAGCAACCAGTGTTACTAAAACAGGGGCGGATTGGTACCGATAATCCCCCGCTGAACCGGGGCGATGCACTATTATACCTCCTCACTACTGTTGCTATGCCGGATACGGTACTGGATCGTATTATCCAAAGCTGGTACCAATTGGTGCCAAGTTTTTTACTCCTGGATGATATTATGGATTTCCAGGAAGACAAGGAAACACAGGAGGAAAATTCACTTTCCTTATATGGTTATACAGCAGAAGGGGTAAAAAAAGCCATCGAAGTTGCGGAAGCTAATTTTGCCGGGCTCGAAACACTGAATCCTGTACTGGGCAGGTATTTCAGAAACTTGCTCGACCGGAAAAAACAGACCCCTTATTTCAAACATATTTTAAACAACTGATATGCCGCTTGATAAATATGGAATTGCAAAACGGATTGCGCAGGAGTTGCAGGATGGAATGTATGTTAACCTGGGTATCGGAATTCCGACGCTGGTAGCCAATTATATTCCAACGGGAATGCATATTTTCCTGCAAAGTGAAAACGGTATGCTGGGCATGGGGCCATATCCTACGGAAGCAGCGGTAGATCCTGATTTGATTAATGCGGGTAAAGAAACCGTCACTATTTTGCCGGGGGGCGTTTTTTTCGACAGCTCGGAAAGTTTTGGAATGATACGGGCGGGTAAGGTGGATCTTACCGTTTTGGGAGCAATGGAAGTAAGTGATACGGGCGATATTGCGAACTGGAAAATTCCCGGTAAAATGGTAAAAGGCATGGGAGGGGCGATGGACCTGGTGGCCAGTGCCCGGAATATTATTGTTGCCATGATGCATACCAATCCCAAAGGAGAATCAAAGTTGTTGCCTTCCTGTAGTTTGCCGCTTACCGGCGTGGGCTGTGTGCGTAAAATTGTAACCGAGTTGGCCGTACTGGATGTAACAGGATCGGGCTTTAAGCTGCTGGAACGGGCACCCGGAGTATCGGTTGAAGAGATTATTGAAAAAACTGCGGGGCGTTTGGTAGTAGAGGGAGAAATTCCGGAGATGCAGTTGTCCTGAAACCGGTTTAATCTATCAGGTTGTTTTTCACCGCGTAGAATACCAGTCCGGCGGTATTTTTGGTGCCGAATTTTTCCATTAATCGGTCTTTGATGGCCTCTACTGTGCGCGGGCTGACCTCCATTTTCTGCGCAATTTCTGTTGCGGTAAATTCCATGCAAATGTATTTGATAACGTCTCTTTCCCGGTCGGTTAGGGTTACTTCACTGGTAAGACTGGGAATTACTTTTTGCTTGGCGTGCGATTTTTTTAGCAGGATACGATTTACAAAATTATTGAGGTAATAGCCTTTTTCAAATACTTCCATGATGGCGCGCCTAATTTCGGAGGGGTCTGCACTTTTTAGGAGGTAGCCATTGGCGCCGATTTCCATCAGATGGCTGACAAAGCGTTCGTCTTCGAACATGGTTAATACCACAATATGGATATTGGGGTTGGATTTCGCAATCAGCTTGGTAGTTTCGATGCCGTCTTTAACGGGCATTCGGAGATCCATGAGAATTACATCAGGCGCAGATTCAGGTAAGCCATCTATCAGTTCCTGGCCATTTTCTGCCTCCTGAACAAATTTTATGTTAGTAAAGGGGCGAAGGGAAAGGATAACTCCTTTCCTGAAAATTTTATGATCGTCAGCAATGGCTACTTTGATTACTCTCATAGGAATCTTGCTATTCGCGAGTGGTAAAAATAAGGATTACTTATTGATTATCGTCCCTATTCAGCTCTATGGTGACTTTATAGTAGGTTTGAGAATTATCTTTTTCAAAGAATATCCGGCCATGCAGGACTTTTAACCGGCTTTGGATATTTTTTAGTCCGAGTCCGGCAGAGCTTTTATTCATGCGCTCAAAATCTGCCTGGGTAATTCCTTTTCCGTCGTGGTGCATACGGATATAGAATTTATTACCATTGGTGTTTTGGGTAAGGTGAATAAAGCTGGAATTACTGTGTTTCAGGATATTATTGATCAGTTCCTGGATAACCCGGAACACGATGAGTTCATTATCGGTTTGCAGGCGTTCTTTATAATCATGAAAGCGACAGCTGGCATTGATAATACCGGAGCTGCTTATTTTTTGAAACTGGTCATTGACGGCAGATTCTAACCCGAAATTTTTCAGGGTTGGGGGCATTAGGCTGTGGGAGATATTCCGGATTAGCTGAATAGTGTCGTCAATGATTTGTTTAGCGTTATAGATACTTTGGAGTTG
The DNA here is from genome assembly GCF_001601815.1 of Flavihumibacter sp. CACIAM 22H1. Classification (GTDB taxonomy): domain Bacteria; phylum Bacteroidota; class Bacteroidia; order Chitinophagales; family Chitinophagaceae; genus Flavihumibacter. The sequence goes on along the minus strand of NZ_LUKG01000034.1, from coordinate 28,301 downwards.
GGTGGTTTTGTCGAGGTTAACCAGGTTTTCGTTGAGGTAGAGGCGCGCGGTTGCCAGGAGGGGTCCGGCATCGTCATGGAGGTCAGCGGCGATACGCTGCCGTTCCTCTTCCTGCAGGCGAATGGAGGCATTCAGGAGCATTTTTTGTTGTTCCTGTTCCATTTTTTGCAGGGTCATCTGGTAGCGGATGACTTTTCGTTGGTGGAAAATAATGAATACAATTAACCCAATAGTTAGTGCCAGCATGCCGATAGTGCCAAAAAAGAGCACCAGCGACACGTTCGCACTAGAGTTATTTACCTGTAAAAGCAACATTTATGGAGTTAGGGTTAGCAGGTTCGGTTATTCTAATTTATTATAATAATAATCATCAACATTCAAAGATTGTTGATTTTCAGGTTTTAAGGTAAACGAAATTGAAAAGAAAATATTTTTCAGGACAAAACAAATTAGATTGATGGTCCAAAAGTTTGCTCTTTCTTGTTGCGACAGGTTATCATATTGCAGAAAAAGAAAAAAGGTCCCGGAAAAATAAATCATAATTCCAACGACAACCCAGAAACTGGACTTGCTATATATGAAGGTAATGTTGGGGTTTTGAATTGACTCAAAAAAGTACGTAATAGAGCCTGAAATTAAAATTATAGAACTAACCGCAATAGGAACGGTATCAAATTCTAGTGAATTTGATCGAAATCCAATAATAATATTTCCAATTGCAACCAATAGAAACACTAACGAAAAAACTAGCAATAATCTTTTTAAGATGAGGGTTTTTAAGAGGATATATAAATATGATGCAAGTATAATGTATTCAATTATAGTAAATGTTGAAAGCAGTAGAAAGTCTTTATTAGGAATATTAGGGAAGAGAATTGTTGCAATATCAAACCCCCTTACGAAATCATTCAAAAGAGAATATAAGCAATAAAAAAAGATAAGAAATGCAGGCTTGTTTTTGTTTCGTTTAAAAAAGAAAGAAAAAACAAGGATTGGT
>NZ_LUKG01000034.1:10273-26568 GCF_001601815.1 Flavihumibacter sp. CACIAM 22H1 | reverse complement strand
TTCTACTACCACCAATCGAGATCAGTTGTAGTAGAAGTACTTTTAGTGCCGGGTTTTGGAATACCGTTCCTATCGGCAACTATTCCTATTTCCCTTTTCATTATTCCTCCAGCATCTATTGCTGAGTATTCTGAAATAATTTCTTCTTGGGAGTTAATACCAACAGAAACAAGAGTTCTTCTTCCGAGTTCATCAATTGCATGGTAAAACCTAACACCTTGACAATCCGGTTGATTCAAAATTTTTTGTAAAATGTCCTTTCCACAGAAAACCCATGGGTTTTCTGTGGGGTAAGCGTCCTGGAAGTCCTTAACCATTTTGGCACCCAGCTCAGGACCGATATCTTCTCCTACAGCTGCCAGGGAGGTGTTCAAAATTTTGTTTTGCATCATAGTAGTAAGTTTTTAGTGAAGGGTTGCTTTAATCCGTAATAACCTTCAAAAAAAAAAAAACGACAATGGGGCAATTCTTGCTCAAATTGTTATAAATTGGCTAAAATTCAAGCTGGTAGTGGGTTTACGATGAATCTTATAGTATATATACTAGGTTAAAAAGAGTAAAAATACGCTAAAAAGATAGTAAAAATCACATTTAGATGATGGCTAATTTACTAAGGTTTTTTACTTAAGCTGATATAGAATATTGATCCACCAGAAAATAAATGTAAAAAAGAATAATGTGTTCTTGAAAGCCTGGATTTTTATTTTTTAAAAACTAGCACCTAAATGAAGAAATTTTTATAGTAAAAAACTAAGGATTTTTACGTTGGAAGAAAAAAAAACGAGTGAAAGTACGATAACCGTAGTCTATGGCGTTATTTATTTACTTTAACATAAAATCCATAAACTCCCCCTACAAAAACCTATGAGTTCCGAGTTAAGCATTAAGGTTAGTATCGCTGATGACCATAAAATCTTTCGGGATGGGATTAAAATGGCTCTGAAAAACAAAGACTACCTAAAAATATTATGGGAAGCTGAGGACGGCAAAGATCTAATGCATAAAATGCAGTTGAAAAAGCCGGATGTTCTGCTAATGGATATTAGAATGCCGGAAATTGATGGTGTTAATGCAATTAATTTGTTAAGGAAAGAATACGATGATGTACGGATTATTGTATTGACTATGTACGATGATCAGGAAATGATTTCCAAAATGATGGAAATGGGGGCAAATGCATACTTGACGAAAACCACTGATCCGGAAGAAATTTACCAAGCCATTCTAACCTGCATGAACGATGATTTTTATTTTAATGATTTGGTAAATAAGGCCGTTCTTTCAAAGTTACAGACTAAAAAAGCAGTTAGGCAATTTTACCCAAATCCAATAAAGTTCTCAGAAAAGGAAGTTAGGATATTAAAGCTTTTAGCAGAAGACAAAACCACAGAAGAAATATCTAAGGAGGTGTTCTTGAGTCCAAGAACTATAGAAACGATAAGGCAGAATATGAAGTCAAAGGTTGGCGCCAAAACAATAGCCGGATTAATTATGTACGGAATGAGAAATAAAATTATCGATTAGTTGTTGAGATTTTAGTCGATCAGAAAGTGTATGTTAAGAAACATGATAAATTAATCCCTGACAATTTCTATTACTGTGCCAGTACCTTTAGTTGAAGCAATATTGCATTTCGCATTTATTAGCTTAGCTCTTTTCATGATGTTTTTTAGCCCGTGATGTTTGTTCTGCGTTCCGTGTAGAGATTCTTCTATTTCAAATCCTTTGCCATTGTCCCTAATTGAAAATGATAGACTATTCATACAATAAATTAGTTGCACATCAATTTGTGACGCCTTGCCATGAATGATAGAATTACTTATTGCTTCTTGGAATATTCTATACAATATTAGCTGTTCCTCGTTTGATAATTCGATGGGATCAAATTTTGTATGAATATTAATTGTTGTTTTGTTTATTTCATAGACTCTTTCTTTTTCTGCTTCTAATGCTCGAACAAGACCTAAGTCATTAAGAGTTTCTGAGCTAAGTGTTCTTGATATATTTGCAAGTTCATTTATGGCGTTTGATATTAGCTCTTTTGAAATTCTTATTTTGTTTTCAATGTTTGAATCGAATTTTTGATTGCTAAGGTTCAGCTTCGATAAGGTCAGTAACTGAGAAACATTATCGTGAAGTTCTTTAGATATCTTTTGGATTGTTTCCTCCTGAACGTCAATTCTTGTTTTTAGAAGCTCCTTTTCTTTTTCTAGGCTACGAAGCTTTAATTGGGTATTAAACTCGATACTTTTTTTGTTATAAAGTCGTAATATATGGTTTAGAAATATTATAAAAGCTATAATTGTTGTTAATGATCCAATTATAGTCCAGATAAAGATTTCTGATGTTTTATCATACATAAAAAAGCTTTTATAAATAATACAAACATGCAAATGTTTAGAACAATATACATGATGAATATCATCGAGGCAATCTGATTATATAGTTGGAATCCTTTGAATTTGAAAATTATTATTTCAGATATAAAATAAGGTATAGAACCAGTGTAGCAAACACATATTCCCATGATTATCCAATAATGGGGAGTTTCAGATAGAATTAAATTCTCGTTATTCTTAAATAGCCACAGAAAATATCTACAGACATATAAAGTGATATATAAGTTGGCTACTAGATATAAAACAGATGTGGCGTTTTGTGTGATAATTCGTGATAGGATAAAGGCTACAATGCATATCGTAATTTGAGTGTAGACATTTTTTTTGACACCAATTATGCTTGCTATATAGTTAGGGAGAAAAAAAACTTCGCAGCATGCAAAAAAGTACATAGTAGCAAATATTAGAGGAATGGGAACAGTCATGAATTCGACAGCTCCAAGGATCAACATGGCAAATACATTTAATATACAATATGGAACCAAATATTTATATTCATTTGTTTTCGACTTCCTAGTCGCAATTAAACAAAATATTGTTCCACTTAAAATTGCCATCAATTGTAAGATTGAAAATATTTGCATTGCGGTCATGCGTTCAATTTACAACTAAGTTAATGATGGACAGATAATTGCTATAAGGTGAAAAAACCCTTTTTTAATATTATTGTTTTTTGTACACAGGTCTCAATAAAACTAATTTCAGCCCAAAAGCATTTAGTTGATATTTATCCTATAACTTTCCTTTCCCAATCTCCCTCAGCCGGTTTATTACCTGTTCTACTACGGCATCGGGGCAGGAGGCTCCACTCGTAAGAAGGATTTTGAGGGGTGATTTTTCCGGCAGGTAATTGCGGATCTCTAGCTCTTTTTTTTGATGTATGTCAAAACTTCTGATTGTATGCTGATCGATAAGATTAGAGGCGTCCTTTACAAAATAGGTCGGCAGCCTGGTTTCGCATAACTCAACCAGGTGCGTAGTGTTAGACGAATTATATCCACCTACAACAATAGCAAAATCTGCTGCTGTTTCAAGCATGCCCGTAACAGCTGTCTGGTTATCATTGGTAGCATAACAAAGCGTATCACGCGTATCGGCAAAGCGCTCCTGTATATTTGTTGCATCCAGTTTGTGCAAACTGATGATCTCTGCCTTCAGGTATTCTGCAATTTCCTGGGTATCCGAAGCAAGTTGAGTGGTCTGGTTGATAACGCCAAAACGCTCCAGGTCCTTTTCGATTGAAAAACCCGCTGAATAACGCCCGCTGAACTCTGTATAAAATCCTTCCGCCGGTTTTTCCTTCCGGATATAGGCTGCCAGGCTTTTGGCCTCCGCCAGATCATTCACAATTACTGTTGGCGCATGCGCAGCAGCATGCGAAAATGTAGCCCGGGTTTCTTCATGTAATGGTTTGCCATGTATAACTATGCTGTAGCCTTTTTTTGCAATCTGCTCGCCCCGGTTCCAGACCTTTTCAACAAAAGGACAGGTAGTATTGTATTTTTCGGTACTAATGCCCTTTTCCTGCAACATTTTTTCCAGGTCGAGCGTGGTTCCAAAGGCCGGAATTAACACAATATCTTCCGCACTAATACTGTCAAATGGTATCAGCTGACGGCCATGTGTATCCTGCAAAAAACGCACCCCATGCTCCTGGAGATCCTGGTTAACCTGGGGATTGTGAATCATTTCACTGAGCAGAAAAATCCGTTTGCCCGGGTTTTCCGCTACCGTCCGGAAAGCAATTTCAATAGCATTTTCAACACCATAGCAAAACCCAAAATGGCGGGCCAGGTATATCTGCAGGTTCCCGAAATCCAGCAACGACGGACTGAAATCTTTTTTCAGCTTATCTTCCTGTTTTCTTCGCTGTTTAACCGCAGTAATAAGTGGACTTCGGTATTTTACGGGAACCTCAAATTGCTTCATAGCACAAATGTACTTAGTTTGCCCCTGACGTGAGGGAAGGTATATTTATCTTATTTTCACCTGGATAGAAACAAGCAAGGGCTGCTTTGGTTCTCTATTGGATTTTATTAGCAAAAATTATAAGATGTCTAAACTGCCTTTTCAACCTCTCAGCTGGAGCAGAGCCAGTAATGTATATGAGATTAACCTTCGGCAATACTCTGCAACAGGCAATTTTGCGGGGTTTCGCCCTTCCCTGCCCAGACTCCGAGATATGGGTATTGAAGTGCTCTGGTTTATGCCCGTAACCCCAATATCCCAAAAGCAACGAAAAGGAACGCTGGGCAGCTATTATGCAAGCGCAGATTTTTTTTCAGTTAATCCCGAATTCGGTAACCTGGATGAATTCATTAGCCTGGTAGAAGAAGCACACCAATTGGGGTTTAAAGTAATTATTGATTGGGTGGCCAATCATACGGGCTGGGATCATACCTGGACAAGCACCCATCCCGCTTATTATAAACGAAACGAAGCCGGCAATTTTTTTGACTCCAACGGCTGGGATGATGTGATCGATCTTGATTTTACCAACCCGGAAATGCGACGGGCTATGATTGAAGCCATGCGTTTCTGGGTTAAAAAATGCAATATTGATGGCTTTCGCTGTGATATGGCCATGTTGGTTCCCCTTGACTTCTGGATCGATGCAAGGACCGCACTCGACCAGGAAAAAGCGCTTTTCTGGCTCGCAGAATGTGAAGAGCCCCACTATCACGATGCGTTTGACCTCACTTATACCTGGGAATGGATGCACAAAACAGTTGAGTTTATGAAAGGCCAGACAGATCTAAACGGCCTCGAATCTCTTCTCTGGAAATACAACCACCAGTTTCCTCCTGGGGCCATGCGGCTCTATTTTACCACTAACCACGATGAAAACAGCTGGAATGGTACGGAATTCGAAAAATATGGAGAAGCTCATCAAGCTTTTGCTGTCTTTAGTGCCACCTGGAACGGGGTGCCATTGATTTACAGCGGACAGGAACAACCGAACCAAAAACGACTTAAGTTTTTTGATAGGGATCCTATACAATGGACCGCAGAGCCCCAATACACCCAGTTTTACCAGAAACTGCTTACCCTGAGAAGAGGTTTTCGCTGCATGGAAGCTGGTGCTGACGGGGTATATTGCTTCCGGGTCAGAACAACGGCCGATCAGCATATTTTCGCTTTCCTGCGTACCTCTGAACAAGACCAGGTGCTGGTTATGCTCAATCTTTCGCCGCACGATGGGGTAGGGTTTGGCTTCCTGGATGCAGCCATTGACGGATCTTATGAAGATGTATTTGAAGGCGGAAATTATGTGTTTCATCCCGGCTACCGCTATTATCAATTAGGTGCCTGGGGTTATAAAGTTTTTGCTCTATACCATAAGTCATAAAAAAAGCCGGCTCATCAACGAGCCGGCTTTTTTACAATTCGTAGTTTATTCAACGATCTTCATCGGGTACCTGAACACGCCTTCGTATCCAGGATACATACCATCCAGCGTAACTGAATTTCCCGCTTTCTCGATTTCAGAACGGAACTGCTCAATATTGGCCACTTCCTTTCCATTTACTTTCAGAATTACAAAACCTGCTTCCATCCTGGTTTTACTGAAAGCGCCGGACTCAGAAATATTTTTCACAATTACACCTCCCTTTACCCCCATTTCTTTGGCCAGCTTAGCATCTATGTTTCCAAAGTCGGCCCCCAGCTTATCCAGCACACTTATTTTTACAATATCTGTTGTGCCACTGCTGTTGCGCAATACTACATCACTGGTCAGGTCTTTGCCGTCTCTGCGGTATCCGATCTTCACTTTATCGCCGGGGCGGTAGGTAGCAATTTGTCCAACCATCTCAGCCCCTGTGGTAACCGGAACATTGTTGATTTTAGTAATAAAATCACCTTTTTTGATACCTGAATTGGCGGCTGCACCATCCTTGGTTACATCCAGCACATAAACCCCATCACCACTGGTAATACCTTCCTGTTTTTTACTTCTTCACTCAGGTTATCGGGTGCATAGTTGATTCCCAGGTAGGCCCTTTGCACCGTTCCAAACTTCATCAGATCAGCTACAATTTTCTTTACCATATTTACCGGGATGGTAAAGGAATAGCCCGCATAAGAACCTGTAGGCGATGCAATGGCAGAATTGATGCCGATCAGGTGCCCGGAAGTATTTACCAGCGGACCTCCGCTGTTGCCGGGGTTAACAGCGGCATCTGTTTGAATAAAGGATTCAATCGGCGTATTGCTTTGCCGGCGGTTGATCTCCAGCGTTCTGCTTTTTGCACTTACAATACCCGCCGTAACGGTGGTTTGCAGGTTAAGCGGGTAACCGATGGCTAAAACCCATTGTCCTACCCGCACATCATCCGAATTACCATATAGCAGGAAGGGGAGGTTCTTGGCGTCGATCTTCAGCACAGCAAGGTCACTGCTGGGGTCGGCACCAACGAGTTTTGCTTTGTAGGTTTTTTTATCACTCATGGTTACCGTAATCTCGTCTGCACCGTCAATTACGTGGTTATTGGTAACTATGTATCCATCATCACTGATAATAGCCCCTGAGCCAGATGCCATTTGCGGCATACTCCGGGGTGCCATACCCTCGTCCCAATCAAATCCAAACAGGTCAAACAGCGGACTTCTTTTGGGTAGATTATTACTGGCGGTACGCGTAGCTTTTGTTTTGATATGCACTGTAGCAGGGGTTGCTGCCTGAGCGGCCTGGCTGAAATCGGTAGGGGCCTCATTTACCCCATCAAAAAAACCGGCATAATTTGAAGGGATGCGGTTACTATCGGAGTTGTTGTAAACGATCTTCTCTCCGCCTATGTACTTGTTATAGGCCCACATGCTTCCTACCGATGTAACCGCGCTAATCAGAATTACGGGTACAATTTGCTGTAGTTTCATATGATTCTTCCTTTTTTGTTTTAGTTGGTCAAAGCTTATGCCTGACTCTTACAAAATAACGAAGCAGACATCTTTTCAGTTGCATGCTTATCCAGTTTAACAGAAGTTTTACTAAGGTCTTCGTAGATGGCTGTTTGCTTGTCAGGCCGCGTTTATAAAGTTACCAAAAATGTCATAGTGTCAACACCGTCCGCATAGTCTTTCCATCGGGGCACCTGCGCCTGTCCAAAAGCATTATACCCATGTCCAACGATGCATTGGATACTATTATTGCTCGCCAGTTCCTCTACAACTGCCTGTTTATCGGTGTAAAAACTGTAATTCAACTGACTGATGGGGGAGAATATTGCCTCATTTTCTGATAGCAGAACAGAACCATTGGTCATATAATACTGGTTGTTCAGCAGATGAATAGCCAGTTGATAATCGTAGTTGTTCTTGTATTTCGGGTGCTCAAAAAAATAGTTGTATTTTCTCATGGCATTGAGCAGGGGCTCGAAGGAATAGCCTTCCGGTACATATAGTTTGGTAACATTCCGGCAGCCCAGGCCGAAATAAAGGTGGGTGTCATCCGCCAGTTGATCGAGTTCGACGGCAGATTCGGTTCCGTCCAACAGGGCTACTGAGCTACGGTTGCGGCGGATAATATGGGGGTATTTGCCAAAATAATAGTCGAAATAGCGGGCACTGTTGTCAGATCCGGTGGCAATATAGGCGTCGCATCCTTTCAGCAATTCCGCAAAGCCGGTCTGGTTCTGGATGATTATTTCCCATTCATAGAGTTTAGCTAGTAAAAACCGAAATAAAACAGCATCCCGGCTAGAGGGCTTGATCAGGGCATTATGGCCGGCCAGGAATACGCATAGCCAGTCGTGGAAGCCCACCATCGGGATATTTCCAGCCATAACAATTCCGATGGTTTTAGGGGCGGGCATTTCGTCAGGTATCCTGTATTCTGCCGCAATAGACTCCAGGGCAGACCTGGATAGAAATTCGCTGGCAATTGCTTTCCCCGCCAATTCCGAAAATTCGGGCAGGAACCAGGGGTTTGCCAAGGCAGCCCGGTGTTTTGCCTCCTGCCAGTCGGGGGTGTTTTCAAGTATATATTCGCCCAGTTGAACCAATAAATCAATACGGTGTTGTAAATTCAACATGTACCTATAAATTTGCGTGCGAAGTTAACTCTTATCTAACCCATAATAAACTATAAACAATGGCAATCAAAATAACAGATGAATGTATCAATTGCGGCGCTTGTGAACCCGAATGTCCTAATAACGCCATTTATGAAGGTGGCGTGGAGTGGGCATTAAGTGACGGAACTTCGGTAAAAGGGAGTTTTACGCTCATGGATGGCACGGTGCTGGATGCCGACCAGCGAAATTCGCCGGTTAGTGTGGATACCTATTACATCGTACCGAACAAATGCACGGAATGCCAGGGATTTCATGAAGAACCTCAGTGTGCCGCAGTTTGTCCTGTTGATTGTTGTGTTCCGGACGAAATGTACCAGGAAACAGTGGATGAATTAATGGCAAAAAAAGAGCGGCTGCACCTGTAAAATTAATTTTTCAGATTCCCGGTAATTTTCGATCTTACAGGAGAAATCGTTTAATAGTAGCCTGGCTACTTTTTATAGGCGGGTGATATTTCCCGCTAGGTAACGGGTGAAGGAATGAATCCTTCACCTTTTTTCTTAACAACCAACCCATATTCCATGAATCTGCGACCAGTGATCGCGTTTTTAACCGGAGGTTATTCCGGTGAAGCTGAAATCTCCTATAAATCTGCCATAACGATTGAAAAAAATATTGATACAGAAAAATTTGATGTCTATAAAATTGATATCCGGCAGGATGGCTGGTGGTACCAGGCACCTGGCGGAGAAGCCATAGAAATTGATAAAAATGATTTTTCCTTACGGGTTAATGAGGCCCTGATCCGGTTTGATGCCGTGCTTATCGGAATACATGGAACACCCGGAGAAGACGGTAAACTACAAGGTTATTTTGATATGCTGGGAATTCCCTACACCAGCTGTGATGCCGCCACTTCCGCCCTTACATTCAACAAACGGTACACTGTTGCAGTAGCTGCCTTTGCCGGTATTAAAGTAGCACAGTCCCTGCACTTGTTCAAAAACCGGCCCATTGCGTCGGCAAGTATTGCTGCCCAGTTGCAAATGCCGGTTTTTGTGAAACCTAATAACGGGGGAAGCAGTATTGGCATGAGCAAGGTCATGGATCCCTCCGGTTTAGACGCAGCACTGCAAAAAGCCTTCCAGGAAGATGAGCAGGTGCTGGTGGAGGAATTTATCTCCGGTCGGGAATTCACCATTGGTGTTTTCCGGAAGGGCGATGAAATCATTACCCTGCCCTTTACAGAGGTAATTACCAAAAAAGATTTTTTTGATTTTGAGGCAAAATACGAGGGATTAAGTGAAGAAATCACCCCGGCCCAGGTTGCGGAAGAGATAGCGGTGAAAGTTCGTTCGGCTGCACGGAGGGTTTATGAAGTTTTTAACTGTCGGGGAATTATACGGATCGACTTTATTTACAATGAAGCTGCAGGGGAGCCTTACATGCTGGAAATTAATACAGTACCCGGCCAAAGTGAAGCCAGTATTGTACCCCAGCAGGTAAAAGCAATGGGTTGGACTTTGCGCGATTTCTACTCGGCACTCATCGAAGAAGCCTTGGCAGATAAATAATTTTACCTTTCTTTGATTCCAATCCTACAAAAAATATAATTCGTGTTTGCATCCATTACAAAAAAACCACTCTGGGTTAGTCTGTTAATAGCACTAGGAATAATTGTCCTTTTGGTGTTTGGTTTTTTCAGTTCACTGGATTTTTTTACCCGCCACGGAGAGGAAGTGGAAGTGCCGAATGTGGCTGGAAAATCACTTGAGGAGGCCACCTCCTTGCTGGAAGCCCAGGGGTTTGCGGTATCTATCCAGGATTCTATTTACCGCGATACCATAGCGCCGCTGGCCGTAATTAAGCAATTTCCGGAATCTGAATCCAAAGTGAAAGCAAACAGGACCGTCTACCTCACAGTAAACCGGGCCATTCCCCCAGACGTGGTAATGCCCAATCTTGTGGGAATGAGTGTGCGTAATGCTGCGATCGTATTGAAACAATTCGGGCTTAAGATGGGCGATACCAGTTACCGTCCGGATTTTGCCAAAAATTCTGTACTGGTTCAACTGCATAAAGGAAAAGAAATAAAACCCGGCGTAAAACTTCCAATGGGCACTTCAATTGCCTTGGTATTGGGAAGCGGTCTCTCGGATGTTGACATGGCCGTTCCGGACCTGTTTGGTTTAACCTATTCGGATGCCCGCGACCTTTTGCAAACCAGTGGTATTAACTTCGGTGCCAAAGTACTTGACCCGGAGGTGAAAGACACGGCCACAGCCTTCATTTACCGGCAAAGTCCAACCCGCAATACAGTCGACAGGAAGGTAAACCGGATCCGTCCCGGGCAAATGATCGATATTTGGTTAAGTACGAAAAAGCCAGTACGCGATACAAGTAATCAACCATCAAGAGTTACCACCCCGGTGGAAAACAATTACTAAAATTTTTTTATGCAAAACATAAGCGTTGAAGAACTGAAAACAAGAATGGATGCAGGGGAAAAACTGCATGTTATTGATGTTCGTGAGCCGGAAGAGTACGAGGCCTTTAATATTGGCGCAAAACTTATTCCCCTGGGCCGGTTCCAAACCATGGATGTAGATGAACTGATGCCATTGAAAGACGAAGAAATTATTCTTCATTGCCGCAGTGGAAAAAGAAGCATGACCGCCTGCCTGATCTTGGAATCGATGGGCTTTACCAATACCAAAAATGTGGAAGGCGGTATGCTGGCCTGGCAGGAAAAATTCGGCAGCTAATCTGCCCCTTATTTACCAGCTGCAAGGCTGAAAACAAGGTAGAAAATCAGGATGATCAATACATTGATTACAATGGTTTTTCTCATAGATACGGAATTTGGCATTTAGCACTATCCTAAATAGTGCCAAATGCCAAATTTTTTTATAGGAAATATACAGGGATATTTACCTCGTAACTATCACAGCCTGATATTTACGCCGCCCATACAGTTAATGCCCGCCATGGGATAAACGTAGTTTTCCGTTGTCAATTGCTGGCCATAAATATAACTGAACGTATAACCGTTGGGTTCGTACCGTTTGTTCAGCAGGTTATTGAGTTGAAAGATCAGGGTCATTTCTTTTACAGCCTTGCCTTTAACGGTGTAGGATAACCGAAGGTCCTGCGTGTAAAAGTCTGCGAGCTGCCTGTTGTGATTGGACGTGTTATCCAGGAACTGTTTTCCTACATACTTCCCGATCAGCGCTAGCTCGGCATTTTTTACAGGAAAAAGCTGCACTGTTGCGCTTCCCATAATAGCCGGAGAAAAGGAAATATCGGTTTTTTTGTATTGGATCGATTTTTGGGTGCCGGCATCATAATCGTCAAAAAACTCTTCAAAATCCAGCACTTTATTTTCGCTTAGTGTGAGGTTACCAAGTAGGGCGATCCAGGGCTGGGGTTTATACGATCCCTGTAACTCAATTCCCAGGCGGTAGCTTTTTGCAATATTCGTACGGGCGTAGGCGCCTACATCATTAATTTTTCCGGTAAGCACGAGTTGGTTCCGGTAATTCATGTAATAGACCGTGGCGCCCCAGGAACTACGGGTGGTTTTGTGCTCCAACCCGATCTCAAGATCATGGAGTTGTTCCGGTTTAGGCTGCTGTTGCAGTCCTGCTTCAAAGTCATCCCTGTTGGGCTCTTTATTGCCGACTGCAAAGGAAGCAAATGCATTCCAGGCCTGGTTGGTATAGCTGATCCCTGCTTTGGGGTTGAAAAAATGATAGCGATTATCCGTGCTTATGCCCGGATTATTCCGAAATCCGCTGATCCTGTAAGCCACCGTTCTGTACTGGAGGTCTACAAAACTCCGCCAGTTGGCGTGAAGTTGCTGCGTCCATTTTCCATAGACATTGATATCGGATTTGCGGGCCTGGTGCAGGTACCATTGGTAGCCGGGCGCAATGCCTGCGCTGGACCAGATAATTTTTCCATAATGATCACCGTCGTATTGTACGGCGGCGCCTCCCAGGCTAAGAGTGGTATTTTTTTTATTGTATTGTATAGAATACGTACCCCCATAAAAATAATTATCAAGCCATAGTTGCCGGATAAGATCGGTAGTGCTTACCGGACTTCCATTAATTATGGGATAGGTAAGCCCATAATCGGCATAATCCTCTTCCGCTTTGTATTGTTCATAATATCCTCTTCCCCGGGTAAGGAAAGCCGCAGTATTGAAGGATAGGTGTTCAGAAAGGGCATGGTTAAAAAAGAGTTGATAATGATCCTGCTGATAGTTATCTGTTTCGTTTTTATAGGGACTGCCCGGCTTTTCTGTTCCGGCGCTATTATAACGCCGGTTGGGGCCGTCTGCTTCTGTTTGAAGAATCCCGTTCCAGGCCTGGTAGGTCCGTTCTTTACCTGAGAAAATGTTTAAGCGCAGGCTCGATTTTTCAGTAATATAAGCGCCCGAAATATAATAGGATTGCAGGTTGCTGCTGGCGCGGTCTACATAACCATCACTGCTGATCCTGGATAAACGGGCATCAATGGTAAAATGCTCGCCTAGCAGGCCGGATCCTACTTTAACCGTGTTTTTCCAGGTATTAAAGGAACCAAAACTATTGTTTATTTCTGCGTATTTTTCTTCGCGGAATTCATTGGTGCTCAGGTTCAGGGTGGCGCCAAATGCTCCTCCTCCATTGCTGGACGTACCCACCCCCCGTTGAATCTGGATACTGCCGACAGAGGAGGCAAAATCGGGCAGGTTCACCAGGAATAAACCCTGGCTTTCCGCATCATTGTAGGGAATGCCGTTCAGGGTCATATTGATGCGGGTGGCATCGGAGCCGCGAATCCGGATACCCGTATAACCCACTCCATTACCAGCATCGGAGCTGATTACTACAGAGGGCGTCTGGTTCAAGAGGAAACTGAGGTCCTGGCCCAGGTTCTGTTTCGCAAAGTCTTTTGCTTTCAGGTTGGTAAGGGCAAATGGGGCACGATCGCCGGCCCGAAGGGCAGTAACTTCAACCGGTTTAAGGAATAAGTTAAAAGGTTCCAGGAAAAGAGTGTCTTCAACCACCGGTAACCGGAGCTGCAGGGGGCGATAACCGATGCCGGAAATAGTACATTGCCCTTGCTGGGCGGAAAACAGGATCCGGCCTTTTTCATCGGTGCTTGTTCCCCGGCCATTGGAAAATTCAATACTGGCACCGGCAACAGGCTGCCCGGATTGTTTGTCGGCAATAATAACTGCTTTGTTTTGAGCCACTAATGGGATAAGATACATGATAGCGCATATCCCCAAAAGCATTTTTTTCATTGATTTACATTAAAGTTGAAAAAATGATTTGAGAGAAATGCTGCGAAAGCAAAAGGAGGAATAAAAAATATGTGAACCACCTTCCCTGCGCAGGCATTACCCTGTTCAGGTTCTACGGGTATTATCTCAGCCTTGGATTAAACATCCTTAGCACCCCGAGGAATCTGATTGTTGATTACGGCCGTAATCGGCTGCGAAAATAAGGGCAAAAAAGTTTAAAAACACTGTAACATTTCAGAAACCTGGTCCGTCCTACTTAAAATACTTCAATATGCATAAAATTTTCAGCCTTCTCCTGCTGCTTTGCATCAGTACCGGATTATTAGCGCAAACCACTACTATTTCTGACAATAATGCCCGTACAAGATCCGTGGGTAGTTTTACGGGGGTAAAAGTTTCTGCGGGTATTGAACTGCTGTTGCAACAAGGCGATAAGGAAGCAGTAGCCGTAAGTTGTACCAATCCTGAGTACACAGACCGTATTAAAACGGTGGTAGAAGGAGGGGTGCTAAAAATTACCATAGATCAAAACGATGGCAACTGGAAATGGCGGAAAGGTCTGAAATTCAAGGCCTATGTGTCAATCCGTGAGTTAACGGAATTGTCGGCTTCTTCCGGAGCTACGGCAAAAACGGGGTCTACGGTAAAAGCGGCTAAAGTTAAGCTCGACGCCAGCTCCGGTGCTATCATGGAACTGAGTTTAAATGCTGCTGAAATTGATTCGGATAATAGCAGTGGCGCTATTACAGAAGTAAGCGGAAACGTCGAAAAATTAACGGTGGAAGCCAGTAGCGGAGCTGTTTTCAAAGGCTATGGTTTAAGCAGTACTTTTTGCTCTGCCGATGTAAGCAGTGGTGGGGTAATTGATATAACTGTAACCAAAGAATTGAATGCGGAAGCCAGTAGTGGTGGTGCAATTCATTACAAAGGAGGCGGATTGATCCGTAATTTACGTACCGGTAGTGGCGGTAGTGTAAAATCTCAAAGCAAATAATTCAACGCATTCTTAGCTGAAAAAAATAGTGTATGAAAAAAATAGTGGTAGGAGTTTTATTGGTATTGACAGCAATGGCCGGGCAGGCTCAAAAATACCTGATAAACGACAAAAACGCAGAAATGCGCACTGTGCCCACATTTACAGCCATTGATGCCTCCAGTGCTATTGATGTGTATATTTCTCAGGGCGATGAGTCGGGGGTGGCGGTAAGTTCAAGTGATAAAAAACTAACAGAACAGATTCGGACAGAAGTAAAAGATGGCGTGTTAAAAATCTGGTTCGCGAGCCAGGGGTGGAAAGATTGGCGTTCAGATCGGAAAATGAAAGCCTATATCTCCGTAAAAGACCTGTCTATGATAAAAGCCAGCGGTGCCTGTGATATTAGTATTATGGGGGTATTGAAATCCAATCAATTGAATGTGGAATTGAATGGAGCCAGCGATATGACCGGCGAAGTGGACTGCAATGAATTAACCATGAACCTGAATGGTGCAAGTGATATCCGGTTAAAAGGAAAAGTTGGAAAATTAGCTGCCAAAATAAGTGGTGCAAGCTCCGTAAAAGGCTGGGATCTTACAGCTGATTATTGTGAGTTAGATGCCAATGGAGCCTCCTCTATTAACGTAGTGGTAAACAAAGAGATTTCAGCCAAAGCGGGTGGCGCCTCCGATATCCGGATCAAAGGCGAAGGGCTAATAAAGGATATGAAAAGCAGTGGAGCCAGCTCCATAACGCGAAAAAGTTGATGCTGCCTGCTTTTAAAAAGATAAAAGCCGCTCCTGCAGCGGCTTTTATCTTTTTAGCAATTGTTTGATAAAGAATTATTTGGCAGGAAAGAAATCTCACTGTACATTTGCAATCCAAATCGCGAAGTAGAGCAGCGGTAGCTCGTCGGGCTCATAACCCGAAGGTCGGAGGTTCGATCCCTCCCTTCGCAACCACCGCCAGCAAGTAACACTTGCTGGTTTTTTATTGGTATCCACACTGATCTGGGTTCCCTGTAGAATTTAGTAGCTTTGTGGACTTTTTATTCTATGCGGCAACATCATCGCGTGAGAATCTGATTACCTCCCTGATCGCTTCTTTAGCGTGCTTTTGTTGCCCCTTTAATCGCTAAAGATGAAAGTTGGATTTGTAAACATATTTGGTAAACCTAACGCTGGTAAAAGCACTTTGCTGAATGCATTGCTGGGAGAAAAACTAGCCATCGTTTCTCCCAAAGTACAAACTACCCGGCATCGGATTAAAGGCATTCTTACAGAACCTGGGTACCAGGTAATTTTTTCTGACACCCCCGGTATCATTGAGCCAAAATACAAATTGCATCAGCGTATGATGCAGGCTGTAAAAAGCGCGCTGGAGGATGCCGATCTGGCCATTCTCCTGGTTGATTGCTGGGATAACTGGGAAGAAAGCGATGCCATTTTTTCTGCCCTCCGCCTGAAAGTGCCGGCATTGCTGGTACTGAATAAAATGGACGGGATCTCTGAAGAAAAACGAAAACTGGCGGAAGATTTTTTTAAGGACAAAGCGTATGTGAAAGAGGTACTGCCTGTTTCCGCACTTAAAAAAACGGGGCTGGATACATT
>NZ_LUKG01000034.1:0-10052 GCF_001601815.1 Flavihumibacter sp. CACIAM 22H1 | reverse complement strand
TTGACGATGAAAACCTGACCGATTTACCTACCCGTTTTTTTGTAGGCGAATTGATCCGGGAACAGATTTACCAGCTTTACCAGGATGAAATTCCTTACCACGCAGCTGTATTGGTACAGGAGTTTAAAGAAAAAGCCTCCCTGGTTAAAATCATGGCCGATATTATTGTGCATAGAGATACACAAAAAGGCATTATACTGGGCGAAAAAGGGAAAATGATTCGTGAACTTGGCACCCGCTCAAGGCAGGAGATTGAAAAATTTCTGGGACAAAAAGTGTTTCTTGAGCTATTTGTAAAAGTTCGCCCTAAATGGAGAGATAATGATTTGTACCTTAAAGAATATGGATATAAATAAACTGGCTCAGGGGAAGTAAGGTTTGTAAAAAAATAAATTTATCAAATGTCCGGATATACAGTTGCAATAGTAGGTCGGCCCAATGTAGGGAAGAGCACTTTTTTTAACCGATTGCTTGAACAAAGAAAAGCCATCGTGGATGATGTTAGCGGGGTTACCCGCGATCGGCAATACGGAATTGCTGAATGGAATGGTAAAACATTTAATGTAATTGATACGGGTGGATTTGTACCAAGGAGCGACGATGTTTTTGAGCAGGAAATAAAAAAACAGGTACTGATTGCATTGGATGAAGCAGATGCTTTGATTTTTATGACCGATACGGCTACAGGCATTACCGACCTGGATGAATCCATGGCAGATGTACTCAGAAGAACGACCAAGCCGGTTTACCTGACCGTAAATAAAGTAGATAATAACCAGCGCATGCTGGATGCAACTGAATTTTACAGCCTTGGTTTCGATAAAATCTTTTTTGTGTCCGCAATCAGCGGAAGTGGAACCGGCGAAATTTTGGATGCCGTAGTAGAAGCTATTCCGGAAGACAGGCTGGCCGACGACGAAACAGCCGACATTCCAAAATTTGCGATTATCGGGCAGCCGAACGTAGGGAAATCATCTTTGCTAAACGCCCTGGTGGGGCAGGAAAGAACTATTGTAAGCGATATCGCCGGTACCACGCGCGACACGATCCATACGCATTACAATATGTTTCAGAAAGAATTTGTGCTGATTGATACAGCGGGTATCCGCAGAAAGCAAAAAGTACAGGAAGATCTTGAGTTTTATTCCGTTATCCGAGCTATCAAAGCAATGGACGAGGCGGATGTGTGTTTGCTGGTGCTGGATGCGGAAAAAGGAATTGCTGCACAGGACCTGAGTATTTTTAGCCTGGCAGCCAGAAAAGGAAAAGGCCTTGTAATCCTTGTAAATAAATGGGACCTGGTGGAAAAACAAACCAATACCGCCCGCGATTACGAAAAACTGCTGAAAGAACGACTGGCTCCATTTACCGATGTGCCGGTACTCTTTATTTCGGCGAAGGATAAACTGCGCATATTTAAAGCCATTGAAATAGCACTGGAAGTAGTAGAGAATAAAAAGAAAAAAATTCCTACGTCGCAACTGAATGATGTGATGCTGAAAGCGATTGCAGCATATCACCCGCCTGTTGTTAGAGGTAACCCGGTTAGTATTAAATACGTAACCCAATTACCTACCCATGTGCCCTCTTTTGCTTTTTTCTGTAATTACCCGGATGATATTAAGGCACCTTACAGGAATTACCTGGAAAACAAACTCCGGGAAAGTTTCGATTTTAAAGGGGTACCGGTTCGTATATTTTTCCGGAAAAAATAACTTATCCCAATGAACTACTCATCAGCTGGCTGGATATGTTCCCTGATATTGATTGCATCCATGTTATGGATGTCTTGTGCTAATCGTAGTGATTCTTCCGGTACCACGGTAGATAGTACTGCTATCAAAGCCGCAGTTGACTCTGCCGTGGCTGTTTCGAAGGACGCTGCTTCTGCAATTGATTCAACGGTAAAAGCTGCCATTGACTCCAGTAGAGCAGACAGCTTGAAACAATAGAAGGATTACCGTTTTTTAACCCAACCTGCTTGTTTCTCTTCATTTTTCTGTCCAGGTACTATAATTTGCTGGCAGAAAATGTGGTGTATGAAAAAGTGGAGTTGGATTTTCCTGCTGCTATCTCAAATCAGCATAGCGCAGAAGCGGTGGACGGGCAATAATGGTACGGCTTATTGGAACGATCCGCTGAATTGGGAAGGAGCGAAGCTTCCTGATAGTTTAGACAAGGTTTTACTCGATAATAGCTTTTACCCGGGAACCTATGAAATTATACTGCCCGACGGACCTGTTGTAATTGAATCTATTGAGATTGCTCCGCTGGATAATTTTACTATCCGGTTAGTATTACCTGTTACAAATTTGCTCACCAGTACGGCTAATTCTCTTTTGCCCAGAGCATTAACGACGCTGGGAAAAGGGTATTCTGTTCATCTTAGAAAAAATGCTGTAGTACTCAATGCATCCGGAAGTAACAGTGGATATGCACTGCGCATCCAGGATTCAATTCGCATTGAAAACGGGGCCCGCTATATTCACCGGAGCAGAACAGGGCATGCCGACCTGGTTAACCAGCTCAGCCGTACTCCTGGCACAGAAAAAGGGGTCTTCAGGATGGAAAATACAGATGCAGCATCTACGCTGTCGATTAGCGGGCGGGTTTTTGGTAGTCTTGAATTATCCAGTGCGGGCAGTAGTTCCGGCACCACCACCTATTCCTCTTCCGGCACTAGGCCTGTTCGCATAAGGGGAGATCTGGGATTGGATAGCGGTACCGTATTTTCTCTTCATTTAAGCGATACGGTTTTTTTAGCGGGTGAATTGAGGATGAATCAGGCCGCTCTGAACCTGTCTACCGGTAATCGTTCTTCTTGTATAGCACTAAGCGGTAACTGGACGCAGGTACAATCACTCATCTATGAATCCAATTCAAGCAGTCATACGGGAACCATAGTACTGAACGGAACAGTGCAGCAGTTGGTACATACAGATGGATGGATCAGAGACAGTATACGTGTTGTGCTGGACAACAGCAATGGAGTGCAGTTAACAACTAACTGGCCATTGCCCTATGAATTGGTGCTACAGGAAGGAATTATAGAAACAGGACCCTACCAGGTGCAACTTATGAAAACTGCCCGCTTACACGCAGTTCCTTCCAGGTTAAATGCAGGAATCGACGGCACAATCCGGAAAGATTTTCATGCGACAGAAAGTTTACTGATCCCATTCCGGAAAGATGCCGCCAGCAGTACTGTGCAGGTAAGAGGTTATGCCGGGTCCATGCAACTGGCGTATCATTTTAAGGACGCAAATATACCTGGCCAGCAACTACAAACGGGATTGGCTGCGGTATCAGCCATTGAATATTGGGAAGTGGAGGCCTTGCCTGCTACCGGCTCCCCTGGCCCCGTACTCGAAGTCAGTTATGCTGATCCGCAGAGTGGTGACATTAAGGAGGCTAACCAATTGACTATTGCCGCTTATACAGCGGGCTTCTGGAGCGATGTAGGCGCTGGTTTAACTGCAGGATCTGGAAATGCGGAAGGCGGGTTAAGAACCGTACCGTTGTCAGGTGATCAGTTAAACGCTACTCGCTACGCTTTAGCGAACCGGGTAGGCGGTTCCAATGTATTGCCGCTGGTATTCCAGTCTGCCTGGTTTTCCGGGGAAAGGAATAAACCGGAGTTACACTGGAAAGTAGCTCCTGGTATACGAGTTGAAGGGTTTGAAGTAGAAACTGCAGCCGACGGACGGTTGTTTGCAAGACTTTGTGCTGTTTCCCCGGCAGCAGGACAAACGCATTACCGGCAAGCCCTGCCCGTTGCCCGGTCGGGAATTTTTTATCGCATTAAACTGTTGGCTGAAAACCAGCGGGTATACTATAGCGAAACACTCCGGCTTCCGGCTGAACGATCCTTGGATAGTTTTCGCGCTTATCTGGTAAAAAACCAACATTCGCTTGTTCTGACCAGTGAAGAAGCGGGCGGCTATTTGCTGGAACTCTTTAATACAGGCGGGCAGTTGCTGGAACGAAAAACCATCTGGCAACCGGTAGGTACTGCTACGCACGGGTTGCGCCTGCCGGTTCAGCATCACCAATTGCTTATTATTAAATTAACCGACAAAAAAGGAGTAACCCGGTCTTTCAAACAGTTCTGGTAAAAGAATCAAAGCAACCCTTCTATTTTCTTTTTGAATTGCCGGAATGCTTTTTGTTCATCGGAAATAAAACTATTATCGTTTAATTTACCGACTACAATGTCCATTTCTTCTTCACTATTATAAACCATTTTCCGGAATTCATTCTGGTAGTCCTTGGCCCTGCTTTCGTAAATTCTCTCCGTCATTTCTTTTCGAAGAGATATGGCATCTGTAAGCACCTGGCGAACCATATGTGGGTCAGTAGAAAGATCTATTCCATGCCTGTTTTTATAAATTGCCAGAGCATGCATCAGTTTGTGATCGGGGTAAAGATTGCTTTCCTGCTGGTATAGATTATGTAATGCTTCCCAACTGCTTATTTTACCTGTACGGATAGCCTGTAGCCAGTTTTGTACCGTGGTCTTTTCAATTAATTGTCCGCCTATGTTTTCCCAGTCGAACGCTTTACCTGCTTTAGGTAGTCGGGCAATCATTCTGTTAAGCGTGCTTAACGGATGCCTGTCAAAAAAACCTAAAAGTTCTCTGGCTACATAATAATCCAATAACCTTGAAAACCACTGATAGGCAATTGCTGCTTTACGGATGATAACCGGCCGGTTGCTGTTTTCGGCTTCCTCAAGAAGGATGACCAGGTCCTGGATAGCGGTTTCTCCCTGCTCCAGTAAAATTTTACCCTTCTTGCTCATTTGCCGTTCGGTAGCTTCTTTTCCTTCTTTACGATACCAGGCCTTTCCTGTTTGCAGGGTAAGAATGGCAAGTGCCTCTGATAATTCCGTAGCAGTATCAGGAGCCAGGTAATCATATTCTATTAACTGTATCTTGGTGATACGCTGATCCCTTGCCACATATTTCCAGGAGTTTCTTGCCAGCGCATACATATTGTATTCAAACCAATATGCCGGCATCACTACCAGTTGATCATTGGTAACATCATTGCTGATCAATGAAAAGGGGAGGCGGATATTTAATTCTGCCGGAAAATCGCCTTTTGCTAAAATTGAAAAAGAGGCAAATTTGGAGTTGTGTTTAAGACTAACACAGAGTCCGGGCCAGAATCCCCGCCCTGCAATTAATTCACCATCTGCTGCTCTTGAGTTATGGTTTGAACCGATGGTTGCACCCGCAGCCATATTTGATTGCCCCATTACCAGGGCGGCACAGAGAAAAGAATTGTTATGGTGTTGTTCATGTGCAGGAAAGATCAGGGAATTCAGGACTTCGCAACAGGAAATAGTAGCATTATTTCCCAGGTAAGAGTTAATAAGCCGGGCCCCATACTTTAATTGAGAATGACTGGCCATCATAAAGCGTACTGCTTTAACGCCATAAAATACCCGGCAGCCTTCCCCTATAATTCCATTCACCAGTTCACAGCCTTCGCCTACCTGCGTTCGGGCATTGGGTTGTGAATGTATGGTTACATTTTTTATTTTATTGGCGCCTTTGATATAGGCATCGCTGCCAATTAATACATCTTTTAATATCCTGCTGTTTTTAATGACCGTGCGGTCCCCGATCTTGCCATAATGTCCTCTTTCAGCATCGAAACGGGTATTGGTAAATTGAACAAAGCGTTGTTGCAAAAGATCGTCCTGCCGGTTCCTGCTCCATAAATAAGCATCACCGGGTAACATGCCATCAAAAGGTAAAATGCGTCTTCCGCCATTTTCATTGCAGATTTCCAGCCAGATTCTTACTTTTTCGTCTTCGCCTTCCTTAATTATGCCATTACCAAATTTGGAGTGGCTGGAGGTAGCGAGTTCGTTAATGTTCACCAGCATTACTTCGTTTCCAATAATAAAATGCGATAGGTAATTGACATTGTCTACAACTACATTATCGCCGAAGTCGGCGCTGATGATTGTGCTATTGTATAAACCCACCGCCATTCGTAGGTTATTAAATTCCAGGCAATATGGTTCCAGTTTGCCTATTCGGACCAGCCCATAGAATTTACAGTTTTTTACCAGTTCAGGGTTGAACGCATCTGAAACCAGCAGCTTATTCCAGTCGTCGCTTTGGTTTCTGTTACGTACCAATACCTCAATTTCATAGGCGGTTAACTGCCTGTATCGGATGCCACTGTTGTTCTGCCGGTTTCTATGAAAATACTCATCCTTTCCTTCCTTCAGGAAACGGTCTTCAACGAAACCATAACCCAGGGATTGAAGGGCATGTTTTTTAATAATGTTCATATTGCTGGATTATTCAACCGTTACACTTTTTGCCAGGTTGCGGGGCTTATCAACATCCAACCCTTTGGCTACTCCGATATAATAGGCAAGCAGTTGCATAGGAATTACATTTATGATCGGAGCAATTAATTCATCGGCATAGGGAACTATGATCAGGTCGTCTGCTAGGGCATTGGCTGAATCATCGCCTTCACTTACAACGGCAATTACCTTGCCTTTTCTTGCTTTGATTTCCTGCATATTGCTCAGCACTTTTTCATGAAAACTATCTTTAGTAGCTACAAAAAATACGGGAAGCTGATCGTCTACCAATGCAATCGGACCATGTTTCATTTCTGCCGCGGGATAACCTTCGGCATGTATATAGGAGATTTCTTTAAGCTTTAAGGCACCCTCCAGTGCAATGGGGAAATTGTAGCCACGGCCCAGGTAAAGAGCATTGGCCGCTTCTTTGTATTTATGGGCTATAGCTTCCACTGCTTCTTTCTGCAACAGGGCGGTAGCAACTTTCTCCGGTACATCGTTCAGTTCGTTCAACAGGTGCATATACCTTTTTTCGCTGATACAACCTTTCATATAACCTAACTTCAACGCCATCATGGTAAGTACCGCCAGTTGCCCCGTAAATGCTTTGGTGCTGGCTACACCTATTTCCGGACCGGCATGTGAATACGCACCGGCATGTGAAATCCTTGCAATAGAAGAACCTACCACATTTACTACCCCGAGGATAATGGCGCCTTTTTCCTTAGCACTTTCTATGGCAACCAGGGTGTCGGCAGTTTCTCCACTTTGCGAAATCGCTATAATTACATCCCCTTTTGCAATTACCGGGTTTCTGTACCGGAATTCTGAAGCATATTCCACTTCAACAGGTATCCTGGTCAACTCCTCAAAAATGTATTCAGCTACCAACCCGGCATGCCAGCTGGTTCCACAGGCAATCATAATAATTCGGTTAGCTGTCATTAACTGCTCGGCATATTGTTGAATTCCGCTCATTGTAATGCTACCCGCAGCAGCATCCAGTCTTCCCCGGAGGCAATCGAAAATTGTATGGGGCTGTTCGAATATTTCTTTCAGCATAAAATGGTCGTAGCCGCCTTTTTCAATGGCTGCCAGTTCCATATCGAGCTTTGTTATGAAAGGGGTGATTTTTTCATTACCGAGGTTTTTTAAAATCAGTTCATCGGGGCGTATTATAGCCACTTCATAATCATTAACATATACCACTTCTTTGGTGTATTCAATAATCGGAGAGGCATCGGAGGCAAGAAAATGTTCTCCTTTACCGATCCCAATTACCAGCGGGGAGCCTTTTCTGGCAGCAATAAGGGTGTCGGGATTGTCTTCGTCCAGCAAAACAATTACATAGGCGCCCACTACCCGTTTTAACGCTATACGCACGGCTTCTTCCAGAGAGCCACCGTTGTTTAAATGAATGTCTTCAATAAATTTCAACAGCACTTCCGTTGTCTGTATCACTGATAAAACTGTATCCTTTTTTGATCAGGTCTTGCTTGATTTGGGCATAATTCTCAATGATCCCATTGTGTATCATGGATAATTTGCCGTTGCTGGAAGTATGCGGGTGGGCATTGCGGTCGCAGGGTTCGCCATGGGTGGCCCAGCGGGTATGGCCAATACCAATGGTTGCATGCAGGTCTTTTCCTACCAGCGACTCTTCCAGGTCAGCAACTTTTCCCTGCTTTTTATAGACTTTCAGGCCCTTGTTCAGCAGGGCAACGCCCGAACTGTCATAGCCCCTGTATTCCAATCTTTTCAAACCTTTTAAAATAACCGGGTAGGCTTCTCTATGTCCAATATAGGCAACAATTCCGCACATATTTATTATCTTTTTGTGTTATACGAGCTTCGAGGTATAGAACGCAAACATAGTTAAAAAATTATTTAAGCAATCGATTGCGCAGGGGAGAGGAATCGATGGGAAACCATTAAATAAGCTCAGAGCAGTAGTCCCTGCAGGAAGAGATAAGCTACGCTAAAGTAGATAATGAGCCCGGTCACATCTACCAGAGTTGCAACAAATGGAGCCGAGGATACCGCTGGGTCGGCTCCTGCACGTTTGAGGAAAATAGGCAGCATGGAGCCACTGATCGTACCCCATAACACTACCCCCATCAGCGAAATGCCAACGGCTGCACCCAACTGAACATAATGTATACCATAGACTTCCGGAAAAAACTGTGACCAGGCAACCACCCTTATAAAGCCAATGATACCTAAAACGGTTCCCAGTAAAAGGCCGGATATAATTTCTCTTTTTAAGACCCGCCACCAGTCGGCAATCGTAATTTCGCCCACCGCCATAGCCTGGATAATTAGTGTAGAGGCCTGAGATCCGCTGTTACCCCCACTGGAAATAATCAGGGGCACAAATAATGCAAGCACTACTGCTTTGGCAATTTCATCTTCGAAATATCCCATGGCAGAGGCGGTAAGCATTTCCCCGATAAATAAAACCACCATCCAAACGATGCGTTTCTGGAATAGTTTGAAAATAGGCATTTCCAGGTAAGGCTCGTCCAGGGCTTCGGTACCCCCGATCCGTTGCATATCTTCGCTAAACTCTTCATTGGCCACCCATAATACATCATCGATTGTTACGATTCCGAGCAGCAGTTTGTTATCATCAAGTACGGGCAAAGCTACCCGGTTATTCATTTTAAAGGTTTGGTTGGCAACTTCCTGGTCGTCGTTCACATGCAGGGCAATATAGCGGAAGTCAATAATATCGCTGACGATTTTATCCGGACTTGTCATAATCACGTCCCTGATTCTGACGTCATCCACAAATTCGCCTTTATCATTGACCACGTAAATAACATCAATGGTTTCCGATTCCCTTCCCACTTCGCGGATATGATCCAGCACCTGGGTCATATTCCAATCAATATTTACGGTAATATAGTCGGGCGTCATTAGTCGCCCAACGCTTCCTTCGGGGTAGCCCAGGAGCGAGAGCGTAATACGCCTTTCTTCCGGATCAAGTGTTTTGATCAATTCTTTCACTACTTCGTTCGGCAACTCTTCGAGGAAGGAGGTTCTGTCATCGGCCGGTAACTCGTTCAGTAATTCGGCAGATTTTAACGGCGGAAGTTCCTGGATGACCTGTTTTTGTACCGATACTTCCAATATTTTAAATACACTGGCAGCCCGGTGTGTACTCATGTTGCCGATTATCTGACTGGCATATTCGTCGAACTCATCTACCAGCTCAGCAACATCGCTGATGTTCTGGTTATTCAGGAACTCCCGGATGCGCAATTTATCTTCCAGGTGAATAATGGAAGCAAATTGTTCACTGAGGGAGGCCGGTGTTTCGAGGTCTTGCGTCATGGGGTAAAAATACATTTTTATATTGCAGGATGATTTTACCGAGCTGATAATAGCACCTACTGAAAAAATGGGAAGAGGCGTTTTTACGCTGGAAGCCCTGGAGGCGGATGTTCTTATTGAAATTAGTCCGGTGGTGGTGCTTGGGGAACAGGAACGTATACTCCTGGATCAAACCCTGCTGCATCATTACATCTTTGAATGGGGCGATGATCGGAAAGCCTGTTGTGTGGCATTGGGGTATGTGTCTATTTATAACCACAGTTTTGAAAGCAACTGTGAATATGAAATGGACTTTGAGTCCCAGATGATCCGGGTTAAGACCGTACGTGCCGTTGCCGCCGGGGAAGAACTATTTATCAACTACAATGGCGACTGGAATGAT
>NZ_LUKG01000033.1:40073-46376 GCF_001601815.1 Flavihumibacter sp. CACIAM 22H1 | reverse complement strand
GATATTGACAATATAAAGGGAGTAGTATCAATAAAGGATCTCTATATCACCAATGACCTGACCTTGTTCAAACATATTATGAAACCGGCCATGTTTGTTCCGGAGAACAATACGGCCTACCGGGTTTTGGAAAAATTCAAAGAAACCCAGGTCCACTCCTGTTTTATCGTGGATGAATACGGTTCTGTTCTGGGAATGATTACCTTAAATGATATCCTGGAAGCAATTGTTGGCGACCTGCCTCAGCCGGATATTGAGGATTATGAAATCATTAAAAGAGAGGATGGCAGTTACCTGGTAGATGCACAAATTCCTTTTTATGATTTCCTGTCAAGATTTGAAATGACCGACTGGATGAATGAAGGCGAACAGGAATTTAATACACTGGCGGGTTTCATACTGCATAAACTGGAACGTATACCACATACCGGGGATACGCTCGAATGGAAAGGTTTCCGTTTTGAAATCATCGATATGGATTCTCTCCGGATCGATAAAATTCTGGTAACAATTTCTGAAGATATCCGCGAAGGAATGGACGAAGACTAAAAACTGGCTGAAAATTGTTTATCAGGAAACATAATTTTACCACTTTTACGCTGGTTGCCCACATTCATATGAATCAGGTGAATTTGCTGGTTTAATACATTATACAACAAGGTATTGCTGAGCTCCATTTGTTGTACGGCAGCAA
This sequence comes from Flavihumibacter sp. CACIAM 22H1, assembly GCF_001601815.1. Taxonomy (GTDB): domain Bacteria; phylum Bacteroidota; class Bacteroidia; order Chitinophagales; family Chitinophagaceae; genus Flavihumibacter. Next base: position 45,682 of record NZ_LUKG01000033.1, on the reverse strand, counting down.
TGCCCGTTACCTGAATATAACACCATGCTGCTTCCCGTTCTTTCTCGTAACCGACAAATTCCAGCTGAACAGGCTTACCATTAACTTTCAATTGAAAATTATTCTGTATATATTGAAAAACCAAGGCCTCCGTTTGCTTCGGGTTTTTCGGATTACTCAGGTCAACCGCAGTTTTATATTGATCCGTGAGGGCTCTTTCAAAATCGTCAATAAAAAGTTTTACGCTTATTTCCAGCGTTTTTTCTGCAGGATTATGCTGAATTTCAGTAACTCCCACATAAAACGGATGAAGCCAGCTTAGCCAGGAAATGAACGCCCATTTAAACAAAATTGCCGCCATTAAACATTTTTATTTTTTCAGCACAAAACTCTGGTTTATTTTGGTAGCTGACTAATTTATGCAAGATTTTAACCTTTACTTCGGGTTGGGAGTAGAACATATCCTTACCTGGGATGCACTGGACCATATTCTTTTTGTAACAGCGCTCTGTCTACGCTATCAGTTTACCGACTGGAAAAAACTGGCCATTATGGTTACTGCTTTTACGGTTGGGCACAGCGCCACCCTGGTTTTAAGCGTTCTTGGATATGTTACGGTATCTGTACCCTGGATTGAATTCCTAATTGCGCTTACCATTGCCGGAACGGCACTTAACAACTTGTTGTACCGGTCCGGTCCAAACAACCGGAAATTACCGGTGATTTATTTTTTTGCCTTGTTCTTTGGCATGATTCACGGGTTGGCCTATGCTAATTTGTTGCTTGACCTGGAAGGAGGTGAAAACTTAACCAGCCATCTCCTGGCGTTTAATCTGGGTATTGAAGTGGCGCAGTTGCTGGTAGTAGCGGTAGTATTAGCGCTATCCTTTATTTTTGTAGAGCAGCTTAAATTGCCCCAGCTTTGGTGGATCAGGACCTGGTCGGTACTGATATTGGTATTTGCACTAAAAATTGCCTGGGAACGAATTCCTGAATTAAAAAAACAAACACAAACAGCAATAATAACAAAGCAATGAGAAAACTCCTATTTGCATGTCTTGGCCTGATTTCAGGATCAGCAATGGCCCAAAACATACAAAACAATCCGGGTTCTAACCACGGCAACAAGTTTGAGCAGTTGGGAACCATTCTACCGACGCCTAATGAGTACCGGACGGCAAGCGGAGCCCCTGGTCCGAAATACTGGCAACAACGGGCCGATTATGATATTAAATGCGAGCTGGACGAAGAAAAACTCCGACTCACCGGCTCAGAAACCATTACTTATTTCAATAATTCTCCGGATGAATTAACCTATCTCTGGTTTCAACTAGACGAAAACGAGCACAGTTCAGACCGGAATGCCGATTACCAGGATGGTTCTTCCATGGGTAAACAGGCCGTTGATGTACAGATTGACCGGCTTACGCCGGAAAAAAACGACAACGGGGTAAATATTACCAAACTGACGGATGCACTTGGGAAATCACTCAAATACACCGTTAACAAAACAATGATGCGGGTTGAACTGCCCACTGTTTTAAAACCCGGTCAAAAGATCATTCTTAAAATCGACTGGAATTATAAAATAACCGACCGTATGAAAGAAGGCGGTAGAGGTGGGTATGAATTTTTTCCGGAAGATGGCAACCACCTGTTCACGATCACTCAATGGTATCCCCGCCTTTGTGTGTACAGTGATTTCCAGGGATGGCAGAATCACCAGTTCACGGGTAGAGGAGAATTTGCCCTCACATTTGGTAATTTTAAGGTACAAATGACCGTTCCAGCCGACCATATGGTTGGTTCTACCGGAGAATGTTTAAACTACGCACAGGTATTAACACCTACCCAATTGGCACGTTACCAGAAAGCACAATCTGCCAAAGACGTTGTTGAAATTGTAACGCTGGAAGAAGCGAAAAAAGCAGAAAAATCAAAAAGCAAAACCAAGAAGACCTGGATCTACAAGGCAGACAATGTTCGTGATTTTGCCTGGACCTCGAGCCGGAAATTCGTTTGGGATGCGATGCCAGCAGTAGTTGAAGGTAAAAAGATTATGTGTATGAGCTTTTATGGGAAAGAGGCCTATGGTCTGTATCGCCCCTACTCCACTAAAGCGGTAGCCCATACCATTAAGTCTTATTCCAAATTCTCTATCCCTTACCCATACCCGGTAGCCCAGAGTGTGGAGGCTTCCAATGGAATGGAATACCCGATGATCTGCTTTAACTATGGTCGTACTGCTCCGGACGGAACATACAGTGAAAGCACGAAATACGGCATGCTGGGTGTAATTATCCATGAAGTTGGGCATAATTTCTTCCCGATGATTGTAAACAGTGATGAACGCCAGTGGAGCTGGATGGATGAGGGCTTAAATACCTTCGTTGAGTACCTTACAGAGGAATTATGGGATAACAAATTCCCCAGCCGCCGTGGTCCGGCAGTGGGTATAGTAGACTATATGAAATTACCCAAGGACCAATTGGAGCCAATTATGACCAACAGCGAAAATATCATCCAGTTTGGTCCAAATGCCTATTCTAAACCAGCCACCGGCCTGAATATTCTCCGGGAAACCATTATGGGCAGGGAGCTGTTTGATTATGCATTTAAAGAATATTCACGTAGATGGGCATTTAAGCATCCAACGCCGGCCGATTTGTTCCGCACTATGGAAGATGCCAGCGGCGAAGACCTGGATTGGTTCTGGAGAGGCTGGTTCTACAGCACTGACGCAACAGATATTGCGATAGATACCGTAAAATACCTGACCCCTGAATTTGCAGATCTTCCTGCGCAGGCAACCGGTACGAGAAAAATTAAGCTGGCAAAACCACAGGTTAATGAGTTTGAAGACATCAGTAAAATCCGAAACAGGGAAGATAAAAGCATAGTTTTTGAAGTTGACCGGGATACTACCCTGCGCGATTTTTACTGGAGATACGCACGTGGACTCGAGCCTTATGATACGGCTTCTTATGAAGTGCCCAGCAATGTAAATGTTGAGAAAGCAGATACAGAAATTCAATCAAAATACGGCAACAAGCATATTTACGAAATTGCTTTTTCAAATAAAGGTGGACTGGTAATGCCGGTGATCGTAGAATTTACGTACGAAGACGGAACCAAGGAAGTGGATCGCATTCCAGCACAGATCTGGCGGAAAAATGAGAATAAAATCACTAAAGTGTATGTAAAAAACAAAAAGGTGAAATCTATCCAGCTCGATCCCATGAAAGAAACCGCCGATATTGATGAGAGTAATAATAGTTGGGGTACTATTGCAGCGCCCAGTAAATTCCAGTTGTATAAACTGAAACAGGCAGCCCGCGGTCAAAGCACCGGAATTACGCCTATGCAAAAAGCAAAAGAAAACAAAGAGAAAAAAGGCTTCTAATAACGCTTTCTCTTATTATAAAAAAGGTGAGCACCCATGGGTGCTCACCTTTTTTATAATCCCGCTTCTCCTCTTTCCTTTCCCCCTTCTCCCTTCCCCCTTCCTCTTTCCCCTTCTACTTTTCCCCCTTTCTTCTCCATTCTCCCAGCAGCACGTAGTTGCTGATGTATTATCCACTCCAATTGACCATTTACACTTCGGAATTCATCCGCAGCCCATTTTTCGAGAAGTTTATACACATCGCTGTCCAGCCTGAGTATGAAATTTTTCTTATCTGCCACTATGGATTATTTCAGGATTATTGGTACAAAGTGCCGGTATTTAATATGGGGGTTGCCGCCTTTTCCGCACAAAGCACCACCATGAGGTTACTCACCATTGCCGCTTTTTTCTCTTCATCCAGATGAACAATTTCCTTTTTTGACAGTTGCTCCAGGGCTAGTTCTACCATTCCTACGGCACCTTCCACTATTTTGGTTCGGGCAGCAACAATAGCAGTAGCCTGCTGGCGCTGTAACATAGCCCCGGCTATTTCCTGCGCATAGGCAAGGTGACTTATTCTGGCTTCAATAATTAATATGCCTGCAGGAGCCAGCCGTTCAGTTAATTCTTTTTCTAATAATTCATTTACTTTTTCGCCTCCACCTCTTAACGTAATGCTGGCATTTTCGTCTTCAAACTGGTCGTAGGGAAAACTGGTGGCCAGATGCCTGATAGCTGCTTCACTTTGTATTTTAACGTATTGCTCATAATCTTCCACTTCAAATGCGGCCTTATACGTATCCGCCACCCGCCATACAATCACCGCAGCAATTTCAATAGGATTACCCATGCTGTCGTTTACTTTCAAACGTGAACTTTCCAGGTTCTCTGAACGAAGTGAAATTTTCTGCTTGGTATAAAGCGGGTTTACAAAAAGAAGTCCGTTTTCCTTGGCCGTACCAATGTATTTTCCAAAAAAAGTTAATACCCTGGAATGATTCGGGGAAACAACGATTAAACCCGCCGATAAATAAAATGCCGTTAACGTTAGAATAATCCCCAGGGTAATTATCCAGCCATTTCGATGGCTGTTTATAAACAGTACAATGGCTATTACCAAAAGAACCAACGTAAGTACCAAGGTCAGATAACCAGAAACAGGTTTAACATTCTTTTCCATATTGTTATGATATTAAAATGATATCAAATTTACGATTTATTTTAACATTTCCCAATTTCTTTTACCGGGTACCAGTGAACCAGAATCCTTTAATTTTAGTTATTTCTGCACCTTAATTCTTTCCCTTATGAAGGATTGTCGTTTTCCTGGAATGTATACAACCCGTCTTTTGATAGTGTTGCTGGCAGGTATCCTTTCTGCTGGCGCAGCGCAGGCTGGTAAAGTAGATACCCTGAGCCTCTATAGCGCGGCCATGAAAAAAGACATGAAATTTATTGTAGTAGAGCCGGCTGCTAAAGCGCCCCAGGGGGGCTTTCCGGTAGTGTACCTGCTGCATGGTATGGGCGGAACCTATAATCTTTGGATCACCAAAGTACCAGCCTTGCAGGAAGCAGCAGATCGGTTTAATTGTTTGATCGTTTGTCCGGACGGGGGACGAACCACCCTTTATTTCAACAATCCACTGGATAGCAGTTACCGGTTTGAATCTCATTTTATTAAGGAACTGATTCCTTATATAGATAGCCATTACCCCAGTTCAAAGGACCGAAAATTCAGGGCAATTGCAGGTTTGAGTATGGGTGGATTTGGTTCCCTGTTTATGGCAAGCCATTACCCTGAATTATTTGCTGCTGCAGGTAGTATGAGTGGTGCACTGATGGTAGATCCTATAGCTAAGTCGATCCTTGCAAAAAATGCGGATAAATCCATTGACAGCAGTTGCTGCCAGATAAACTGGAACAAGTTGAAAGAATACAATACAGCCGACAGCAGTGCCAAATACACGATTGCCCTTGCCTTGGAATGTGGTACCGAAGATTACCTGCTCGCGGCTAACAGATCTGCACATAAGCGGCTGACCGATCTTAAAATTGCGCACGATTACACAGAAAGGCCTGGCCGGCATAATTGGTTTTATTGGGAAAATGCCATCGACTACCAGTTGTTATTCTTTAGAAAGAGATGGAACCAATATTTGGCAACTCAATAGCCGACTGAACCATCTCGAACCTTTACTTTTTTCTTACCGGCATTCTTTTTTTCAAATTCCAATACTTCTTTGGG
>NZ_LUKG01000033.1:38256-39483 GCF_001601815.1 Flavihumibacter sp. CACIAM 22H1 | reverse complement strand
TCTCGAACCTTTACTTTTTTCTTACCGGCATTCTTTTTTTCAAATTCCAATACTTCTTTGGGTTTAGCTATTTTTTTAGCTCCCATAGAAAGTGTATCTGTTCCTAAACTGGCCGGATTGTTATTTTTGTCAATTTTTCCCAGTGTATAGGTTTCCGTTTTTACGATAAGGCCGGATCCCGGATCAAAATAATTCCAGGTACCGTGTTTAACGGAAGCTCCTTCATTTTTTACGATCACCTGTTTAAAATTTCCGGGTAAAACAACATCTTCTACGTCAATGGTATCGTATAATTTATCCGGGTTAAAGGCCCTCCAGGATTCTTCCCGGAATACCATTCCCGCATTATTGAAGTATTGCGATTTACCATCCAGGAATCCCCATCGATAATTTTCGATGGCCATCAGATCGCCCATAAGGCTGTATTTCCGCCAAACACCTTCTTTACGATCGTCGATATATTCACCCTCTTCTTCATAACCGCGTTCTCCCCGGATGGTTTCATACCGATGAACCCAGGGGCCCTGTTTTTTTCCCTGCATATCAATACGGTTGAGGGTATCCCCTTTTACGCCAATCATATAATCTTTTAACTGTGCAGCTGCAGGCACAGAAATAAAGAGGGCTATGATCAAAATCCAACGCATAGTTGTTATGTTTGATTTTTAACAAGAACGAAATTCCGATTCAGATGGTATCTCTCCGATCGTTAATATGTCCCAATAAATATGCCGGATTAGGACTTCTCCTGCTGGTTGCCCAAAGCTATGCACAAATTCGTCCAAGTTCGGGTGATGAACGTCTTAAAGCTTTGCAAAAGCACCAGGAAAATCGCCGCAATTCGCCACTAAAAGAGGTTTCTTTCCGGAATATCGGACCGTCCATTATGGGAGGAAGGGTTATTGATATAGAAGTAAATCCAGCAGATCCTACCGAATTCTACCTGGCATATGCTACCGGCGGATTGTGGCATACTAAAAATAATGGGCAATCCTTTGAGCCGATTTTTGACTCGGAAATGGTAATTGGGATCGGGGATATTGCTATTAACTGGAGCAGTCAACCGCGTACAATATGGCTGGGTACGGGAGAAGTGAACAGCAGCCGGTCTACCTATGCAGGCATTGGCATGTATAAGTCAACCGATAATGGCAAAAGCTGGAACTACCTTGGTTTGTCGGATGCACACCATATCGGTGAAGTAACCCTTCACCCAAAGGATTCTCT
>NZ_LUKG01000033.1:0-38010 GCF_001601815.1 Flavihumibacter sp. CACIAM 22H1 | reverse complement strand
ATTCTCTTACCGCCTGGGTGGCTGTGATGGGGCATTTATACAGCACCAATAAAGAACGGGGTATCTACAAAACGATGGATGGCGGCATTACCTGGAAACAAACTCTTTTTGTCGACGAACATACCGGGGCAATTGATCTTCAGCTAAATCCACAGCAGCCCAACGAATTGTACGCAGCCATGTGGTACAGAAACCGCAAAGCCTGGAATTTTGAAGAAGCCGGACCAACCAGTGGCATATATAAGTCTGTCGATGGTGGTTCAACCTGGCAACTGATCAGCGGAGCAGGTGCTGGTTTTCCAACAGGTCCGGGTACCGGGAGGATCGGGTTGGCCGTTTATCCCCCCTCGCCTGCAACCATATATGCCGTGGTAGATAACCAGGACGAACGAATAGGCACAGAAAAAGCCAATGACTCCACTTACCAGTTATCGGATTTTAAAGCCCTTACCAAAGCCGCTTTTCTACAACTGGATACGGCCAAACTCACTAAATTTTTACGAGCTAACCGCGTACCTTTCCCTTACACGGCTGCCCGGTTAACACAGTTGGTAGAGCTCGATTCAATTGCCCCAACAGCCCTCTATAACTATTTGTTTGTAGATGATGGGTTTCAAAATAAATCGGTAAAAGGTTGTGAAGTGTACCGGTCCTCGGATGCCGGAAAAACCTGGACAAAAACCCACCAACAGCCTATTGACAATTACAGTAGCTATGGGTACTATTTTGGGAAAATCTATGTATCACCGATGAACCCTGAAAAAGTATTTATTCTTGGCATTGACCTGATGGTTTCGGAAAATGGCGGTAAAACCTTTACGAGCATTGACAAACCTAATGTTCACTCCGATCATCATGCACTTTGGATTAATCCGCTTGGCGACAACCATATTATCAATGGCAACGACGGAGGTTGTAATATCAGTTACGACAAGGGAGAAGCCTGGTTTAAAGTGCAAACACCAGCTGTGGGACAATATTATGCCATTACAGTAGACAATGCCAAGCCTTATAATGTCTACGGTGGATTACAGGATAACGGAAGCTGGTATGGCCCCTCCAATCATAAAGAATCGGCCTACTGGATGGAACGCGGAGAATATGCCTATAAGCGATTAGGAGGTGGAGATGGCATGCAGGCACAAGTAGATAACCGAACCAATCAGCTGGTGTACTCCGGTTCTCAATTCGGTTACTATACGCGGATTGACCTTCACAGCAAAGAAAGAAAAATGATTCGTCCCACTCATCGCATGGGAGAATTTCCCCTTCGCTTTAACTGGCAAACTCCCATCCTGCTCAGCAGTCATAACCAGGATATACTTTATTATGGATCCAACAAATTCCACCGTTCTCTAAACCGGGGCGATCAGTTGCAGACGATGAGTGGAGACCTCAGCAAGGGCGGAAAAACCGGCGACGTTCCTTTTGGAACCATTACAACCATTACAGAATCGCCGCTTCGTTTCGGATTAATTTACATTGGTACCGATGACGGAACCATTCAATTGACAAAAGATGGGGGAACTACCTGGACGATGCTTGGGAAACCCGCTAAAAAAAATCCTGGATTACCGCAGGACCTATACGTATCAAGGGTTGTAGCCAGCAAATGGAAAGAAGGACGGGTGTATGTTTGTTTAAACGGATACCGGGATGATCATTTCACCGCCTATGTTTTTATGAGTGAGGACTTTGGTCAAAGTTGGAAACAACTGGGAAAAGAGCTTCCCCCCGAACCGGTAAATGTAATTCGGGAAGATCCTAAAGAACCCGCTATTTTATACCTTGGTACAGATGGAGGCGTGTATGCAAGTCTGGACGGTGGCAATCGATTTCATGCATTTACAAAAGACCTGCCCGTATCCATTCCGGTACATGACCTGGCGATCCAGGAAGAAGCCAATGAGCTGGTGGTTGCTACACATGGACGCAGTATATATATTGGCTCTCTCAAGCCTGTACAGGACCTGCTGAAAAAAGATCAGGGTAAGAAAAACTGAACAGCCAGTTCATAGCCTTTGAGGCCTAAGCCGGCGATCGTTCCTTTTGCCTTGGCGCTTACGTGAGAAATTTTGCGAAAATCTTCGCGCGCATGTACATTGCTGATATGAACCTCAATAACGGGCGATTCTATCGCAGCAATGGTATCGCCCAGGGCAACAGAGGTATGGGTGTAACCACCTGGATTCAGGATAATACCGTTTACACCATATCCGAAAGATTGTAATGCATTGATTAATTCACCTTCCACGTTGGATTGAAAATAGGAAAAATTTATAGCCGGATATTTTTCTACCAGCCCGGCATAAAAACTCTCAAAGTCCTGGGCACCATAGATGCCGGGTTCCCGTTTACCCAATAAATTCAAATTGGGACCATTTATAATTGCAATTTTCATAGTATTCAATTATCTAACAGTAAAGAGTAAACGAAAAGGCTGACTCGTTTCCCGTCTTTTAGTTCATAATCGCGCAGCAATCCTTCCTGTTGAAAGCCTGCTTTTTCCAATACGTTGCAACAGGGCTTATTTGCAGTTTCTACCTGTGCTTCAATTCTGTGGAGGTTAAACAACACAGACAACTGCTGGATAAAAGCCGGCAGAACCTGGGTTAGGATACCTTTTCCCTGGAATGCAGGAAGCAGCCAAAATCCAATTTCAATACGCTGGTGCCGGGGCTGATAGTAATACCCTGTAATAACCCCAATTGGTTCCAGCGTCTTTTGCAGGACAATTTTCCAGCTTACGCCCGTTTTTTCTGCCCAAATCCGCTCATAAAAATCCATCTGCTCTTTGGTGGCGTCAAAGGAATTATAGGAAACGCCGTAATACTTAATTACCGCGGGGTCACTTAACCCTCGAAAAATAAATGCCTGATCGATGGGTTGAATAGCATTCAGCAGATAATCACCAATATGAAGTGCTGGTAATTCCATCTGCTGAATGTACGATTTAATTTTTCGAGCTACGGATCATTCCAATGAAGTCGTCGAACAGGTAGCGGCTATCATGCGGGCCAGGTGTACTTTCCGGGTGATATTGAACAGAGAATGCGGGTTTACCTTTTACCCGGATACCTTCGATCGATTGATCATTGAGGTTAACATGGGTAATTTCAATATGATCTGCTTTCCGAACCGCTTCGGGGTCAACCCCAAAGCCGTGGTTTTGGGTAGTGATTTCGCACTTACCGGTAACCAGGTTTTTAACCGGGTGGTTCAATCCACGGTGCCCGTGGTGCATTTTAAAGGTTGGGATTCCATTAGCAAGCGCTAATAACTGGTGCCCGAGGCATATTCCGAAAAGGGGTTTTTCGGTCTTAAGAATTTGTTGAACAGTAGCTACCGCATAATCCATTGGCTCAGGATCACCAGGACCATTGCTTATAAAATAGCCATCCGGACGGAACTGCTGCAATTCTTCAAAGCTGGTTTTTGCAGGATATACGCGCACGTAAGCACCCCGGTCTACCATGCATTGTAAAATATGTCGCTTAACACCATAATCCAGCACGGCAATACGGATTGCACTAGCAGGATCTCCCATTTCGTAGGTTTGAGTGGTACTAACTACGCTAGCCAGTTCAAGGCCCGCCATGGAAGGCACTTCACCCAGTTGCCTTTTTAATTCATTGATATCAAAAATCTCGGAGGAGATGATACAGTTCATAGCACCTTCGGTACGAACTTTAGCGGTAAGCGCACGGGTATCTACTCCTTCAATAGCAACTATCTTATTTTCTTTCAGGTATTCATCAAGAGAGCCTTTTGCAAGGCGTCTGCTGAACTGTTCTTCCAGGTTTCGGCTGATAATTCCACGAACTTTTACAGAGTCGGATTCAATATCCTGGTCTTTTACCCCATAGTTTCCAATATGAACCGTGTTCATAATAATTACCTGTCCATAATAACTGGGATCGGTGAATACTTCCTGGTAGCCGGTCATCCCGGTATTAAAACACAATTCTCCGGTGGTGGTACCGATTTTACCAAAAGCTTTACCGTAGTGAACCGAACCATCCGCCAGAACGAGGACAGCTTTTTGTTGTGGAACTTGTTGCATGTTTATTGGAAAAAGTTTTGCAAATATCTGTAAAAAAAAGGCAGAATGGAAAACCATTCTGCCTTGTATTGAAAATCAATCATTCATCCTTATTCAGCCGCTTTTTCAGGGGTTGATTCAGTGGCTGCTTCGGCAGCAGGTGCATCAGCTTTTGATTCAGCCGCTTTTTTGCTACCACGACGTGTTCTCTTAGCAGGTTCAGCTTTGGCTTCGGTTGCTTTTCCGTACACTTCGTTAAAGTCTACCAATTCAATCAATGCCTGTTCAGCATTATCACCCGGGCGAGCGCCGAGTTTCAGGATACGGGTATAACCACCGGGGCGACCGCCAACTTTTTCAGCTATGGTACCGAATAGTTCGGTAACAGCTTCTTTGTTCTGCAGGTAGCTGAATACTACCCGACGATTATGAGTATCGTTTGATTTTGCTTTAGTGATCAATGGCTCGATGTACACACGCAGGGCTTTTGCTTTTGCAAGCGTAGTAACAATACGTTTGTGTTCAATCAGGTTGATACTAAGGTTAGCCAGTAGGGCTTCTCTGTGGGCTTTTTTACGACCCAGGTTGTTGATTTTGTCTCCGTGACGCATGACTTGTTGTTTTAGAGCTGCACCGTGTCAGGAATTGCAGCCTTTTTAATAGTAAGTAAGAGTATAATAGCTCTGTTCCTGCTTAATCTTCTTTATCAATGCCGAGTTTAGCGAGGTCCATTCCGAAGCTAAGTCCACGCTCATGTAAAACCTGCTCAATTTCAGCCAGTGATTTCTGTCCGAAGTTGCGGAATTTCATAAGGTCTTCCTGTTCGTATTGAACCAATTCGCTCAGAGAATTGATTTTAGCAGCTTTAAGGCAGTTGAAAGCGCGAACACTCAGGTCGAGATCTTCCAATGGCGTTTTCAGCACCTTGCGCAATTGCAGGGTTTGTTCGTCCACCAGGTCTTCTTTTTTCTCTTCCTTATTATCGAAGGTGATGTTTTCGTCTGTAATGATCATCAGGTGTTGAATCAGGATACGACTTGCCTGTTTAACCGCTTCTTCCGGATGGATGGTTCCATCGGTAGCTACATCCATGATCAATTTTTCGAAATCGGTTCTTTGTTCCACCCTTGTATTTTCCACGCTGTATTTTACGTTTTTGATAGGCGTATAAATAGAGTCGATAGGAATAAATCCAAGAGGAGCATCTTTCTGCTTGTTTTCTTCTGCAGGAACATATCCGCGGCCTTTACCGATAGTAAGTTCGATTTCCAGTTTAGCGGATGGATCCATGGTACAGATCAGCTGCTCCGGGTTCATAATCTGGAAACTTTGTGTACCTTCCTGGATCATACCTGCAGTAAATTCGCTTTTTCCTTTAACGTGCAGTACAATCTTTTCGTTGGTAACTTCTGTATCCACTACCTTCTTAAAGCGAACTTGCTTAAGGTTCAGGATGATATCAGTCAGATCTTCTGTAACCCCTTTGATGGTAGCAAATTCATGTTCAGCCCCTTCAATTCTGATACCCACGATCGCAAAACCTTCCAATGAGCTGAGTAATACCCGGCGAAGGGCATTTCCAATGGTTACACCATAACCTGGCTCAAGGGGACGGAATTCGAATTGTGCTTCAAAATCATTTGCTTTCTGCAAAACGATTTTGTCGGGTTTCTGAAAGTTTAAAATGGCCATTTGTATGTTCGATTTACGTTTTGTATGGGTTATTAACTAGCCTCTATTACTTAGAGTACAATTCAACAATCAGTTGTTCCTTGATGTTTTCAGGAACACTTTCCCTTTCAGGGTAGGTGATGAATGTACCGGTCATAGTAGTTTCATTCCAGTCGATCCAGCTGAATTTCTGATTTTTTCCGCGAACCTGGCTGGTAAGACCTGTTTTTCCGTCAGATCCAGGCTTGAAGGTAATGATATCTCCTGCTTTTAACTGAAAAGAAGGAACATTCACTACCTCACCATTTACCATGATATGTTTATGGCTAACCAGCTGACGGGCAGCAGGACGGGAAGGAGCAATACCCATGCGGTAGACAGTGTTGTCCAGACGGGCTTCCAGCAACTTGATGAGGTTTTCACCAGTAACGCCTTTACGACGGGAAGCTTCTTCAAAAGTTCTGCGGAACTGTTTTTCCAATACACCGTAGGTATATTTTGCTTTTTGCTTTTCGCGGAGCTGCAGGGCATATTCTCCCAGGCTCTTACGTTTACGGGCAGCACCATGCTGACCGGGAGGATTGCTGTTTTTGTTCAGCCATTTTCCATTTCCCAGGATGGGCTCACCGAAGATTCTTGAAATTTTGGTCTTTGGACCAGTGTAACGTGCCATATCAACTTGATTTTTTAGTTGCGGTGTACAATCGGTAAAAATCTAAAATTAATTGTACACCCATGTTAGAAAATACAAAATCCGAAACCCAAAGCCGGTTAAGCCTTGGGTTTCGGTATATAAAAAACGATTAAACGCGGCGTTTTTTCGGAGGACGACAGCCATTATGTGGTAATGGGGTAACGTCTTTGATCTGTACCACTTCAATGCCAGACTGGCTAAGTGAACGGATAGCTCCTTCACGGCCAGATCCCGGACCTTTAACAAATACATCTACACGCTTTAAACCGGCATCCAGAGCGGTTTTAGCGGCATCTGCAGCAGCCATCTGAGCAGCATAAGGAGTGTTCTTTTTAGAACCCTTGAAGCCCATTTTACCGGCAGAAGACCAGGAAATAACCTGACCATTCTTGTTGGTCAATGAAATGATAATGTTGTTGAATGTGGCAGAGATATGGGCATCACCATACGCATCTACCTTCACAATTCTTTTCTTGGCAGCGGCTTTAGCGCTGTTCTGTTGTTTTGCCATTACTTGATAATGAGGTAATCTTTTACAAATATTCCTGATTCACCTGAATCCGGACGGCTTCGCTCCTCCCCCCTCCTAAGACCTGGATCCGGTAGCGAAAGCACTATGTCTTATTTCTTAGGAGCTTTTTTCTTACCAGCAACTGTTCTACGTTTTCCTTTACGGGTACGGCTGTTGGTCTTAGTACGCTGACCACGAAGCGGTAACCCTTTACGGTGACGTAAACCACGGTAGCAGGCGATATCAAGCAAACGCTTGATGCTCATCTGAACCTCAGAGCGCAACTGGCCTTTCTACTTTAAGTTCATCGGTAATGAAGTTACGGATAGCCGCAAGTTCTTCATCATTCCACTCATGCACTTTCTTATCATGACTGATTCCAGCCTGATCAAGAATTTGCTTGGCGGTAGAACGACCGATTCCGAAGATGTAGGTCAGGCCTATTTCGCCTCTTTTGTTTTTTGGTAAGTCAACACCGGCAATACGAGCCATAATCTGATTCTATTTTCAATTTTACGAATGACGACTGTTTGGTTAAGCAACCAGGAATTACCCTTGTCTTTGCTTATAGCGCGGATTTTTCTTGTTAATCACATACAGCCTTCCTTTCCGACGCACTATTTTGCAATCGGCGCTGCGCTTTTTAATGGATGCACGAACTTTCATGATGCTATTATTATTTATACCTAAAAATAATCCTACCCCTGGTTAAATCATATGGACTCATTTCCACTCCTACCTTATCACCCGGTAGAATTCGGATATAATGCATCCTCATTTTACCTGAGATTGTAGCCAGAATTTCATGTTCATTCTGGAGTTTCACCTTGAACATTGCGTTCGAAAGTGCTTCAACAATAATTCCATCCTGTTTAATGAGTGCTTGTTTTGCCATACAGATTTTGGGAGCGCAAAGATAGTATTAATATTAGTTAAAATGAAAAAAATGGCGATTTTTTCCCCATTTTATTGAAAATCTTGCATTTAGGAGGCAAAAATAGGGAAAAAGGGGGAAAGAGGGAAGGGTAAAGGAGAAAGGAAGAAGCCAGCGCCCGGCAACCTGTTTTGCTGGCTTATTGACAACCCGGCTTATTATTTATAGTAGTTAAGCGCTGATCGGACAAGCAAAAAATGTCCTGCCAACTGCTGACTTCTAAGATCAACTATTGATTTCTATAGGTTATTCTTACCCAGTCGGGTAATACAACAATGCATCACTAATTATAAAACTGCACTTTATTTAACTGCGCTGGTTTCAAATCTGTCCACGAAGCCTGCCAACAAATGAACCAAGTGCATCAGCTATAACCTGGTACCACGCTCGAAAATCAACCCCGGATAACATTATTTAAAAAATTCACCACCTCACCATTGTTGGGTGCTCCGCAAATACGCGATTTTATCAGTGCATCCGGGGTTTTTTAGTCCACCTTTTCTCCCTCTTTGCTTCTTCCTTCTCCATTTCCGCAGTTTCCTTCCCCCAACTCCCCTACCTTCCCAATTCCACCTTGGTCATATCGTAATAGTGATTCTGTAGCTCATGAACATGAATAGGTTGTTTGATATGGCGGCGGTCTTCGCGATACCAGATTTCAAAATCGCTAAAGCCGCCGGCTTCATTCTGCAGAATCCGAAAAGGGCCTTTTTTATATTTTACCCAGCCATCACCAGGAATTTCCTTCTCAAAACCAAATTTCATCAGTTGGGATTCATCCAAAGGAATCGGCTTTAAATCCTCCGGTTTAAACCAAAACTCCTGTACTTCTGTCTGTACGCAGACTTCCTTATCCTCCCGGTTAATATCACTTACAATTCCTTCCCATAATTCTCCTTCATACTCAGCCAAAACATAGTCTCCTGGTTTGATTTGATTGAACTTAATCATATGGCAGATATTTTAGTAGTAATATAAGAAAAAAGGGTATAACCCGCATAGGAAACCAGAAAACGCTGCTTCCCTCTACTCCGCCCAACTCATCACATACCCTTCATTTTCCAGTTCCAGGGCGGTGGTGGTAAGTTGGAGAGGATGAAAGGTATCCACCATCACGGCCAACTCGCCGGTTTCTTTTTTGCCGATGCTTTTCTCCACTGTTCCCGGGTGCGGACCATGCGGAATGCCGGCAGGATGCAGGGTTAACATGCCCCTGGTCACATTTTTACGGCTCATAAAATCACCGTCCACGTAATAGAGCAGCTCATCGCTATCAATATTGCTGTGATTGTATGGAGCAGGAATAGCTTGCGGGTGATAATCGTATAAGCGGGGTACAAAAGAACAGACTACAAAATTGGCCGCCTCAAAGGTCTGGTGTACCGGAGGAGGCTGGTGCACCCGTCCGGTGATCGGTTCAAAATCATGAATGCTGAGAATATAGGGATAACAGTATCCATCCCATCCCACTACGTCAAAGGGATGATGTCCATAGTGCAGCCCGTATAAAATTCCTTTTTTCTTGGTCTTGATCACAAAATCCCCGGGCTCGTCGATGGTAAGCAGGTCCTGGGGAGTACGAATATCGCGTTCACAAAAAGGTGCATGCTCCAGTAACTGGCCATATT
The DNA here is from genome assembly GCF_001601815.1 of Flavihumibacter sp. CACIAM 22H1. Taxonomy (GTDB): domain Bacteria; phylum Bacteroidota; class Bacteroidia; order Chitinophagales; family Chitinophagaceae; genus Flavihumibacter. The sequence goes on along the minus strand of NZ_LUKG01000033.1, from coordinate 28,530 downwards.
TTGAAAGATACCGTTTAGGATAACGGATGGGGCTAAACGACTCTACAATAAACAGCCGGTTCTCCGGGGTATCAAAACTTATCTGGTAAATGGTGCCTCGGGGGATATGTATATAATCGCCATAACCAAATGGAAGTTTTCCATATTGGGTAACCAGTTCGCCCTTTCCCTCATGAATAAAAATCAGCTCGTCGGCGTCCGCATTTTTAAAAAAGTACGCCATAGCCCCCTTCCCGGGTGCTGCCAGCACCACCTGGCAGTCCTGGTTTACGAGAATAGGTTTTCTGCTCTGCAGGTAATCCTGTTCGGGTTTTAACCGAAACCCTTCAAAACTCCTGTGCCGCAACATTTTTTCTTCCGCAATTACCGGCTGAACAGAAACCGGCGCATCTGTACGGATGATCTGTGTTGGTGGATGGCAATGATATAAAATTGAATAGTCATTAGAAAAACCTTCCGTGGAAAAAAGCTGTTCAGCATATAAAGAGCCATTCGGCTTACGAAATTGTGTATGACGTTTGTGGGGAATTGTTCCCAGTTTATGATAATGTGGCATTGTATAATTTTTTGGATTGAACAAGTATGATTTCAGCTATCACTAGCATTATCCATAGCCAGGCTCACCAATAGAAAAACATATTTCCATCGGCGTTTATCGATGCACCAGGTAAAATTTCTAAAAAAAGGCATAGCAATCTGGCACCTAAAGTACAAAATCCTACTTTTACTGATGACGAGAATCGGGCTATTATCAGATACTCATGGCTTTCTGGACCCGCAGGTATTCCGGCATTTTAAAGAATGCCATGAAATCTGGCATGCGGGAGATTTTGGCAACGCAGTGTTATTGGAAGACCTAAAAACACAAGCGGGGGTGCCAGTTAGGGGCGTTTATGGAAATATTGATGGGCAGGACATACGGTCGATCTATCCGGAGGACAATGTTTTTGAATGTGAAGGTATCACTGTTCTCATGAAACATATCGGCGGGTATCCTGGCAGGTATGCGCCAGGGGTAAAAAACAGGATACAGGCGCTTGGTGCCCGGTTATTTATCGCCGGCCATTCCCATATTTTAAAAATCCAGTACGATCAGCAGCTTAAATGCCTGCATATTAACCCTGGTGCAGCGGGCAAACAGGGCTGGCATAAAATGCGGACCCTCGTGCGTTTTTCTATCAACCAGCAAACTATCCAGGATTGCGAGGTAATTGAATTGGGCAAAAAAACATGATCTGCTAAAATCTTCGTAACTTATCCTGCATTCAACATTCACCATTCACTATTCTGCACCTATGTCCCAAAACCGTCGAACCTGGCTAAAGCAATCTGCTTTTGCAGCCCTGGGAATCACTGTATCTCTCAACAGCCTGGGTGGCGAAGACTACCTGCCAAAGGATTTGCGCACCTTGCTTCCCGATCCTAAAGCCGGCTTAGTAAATCTTGGCTCCAATGAAAATCCTTATGGCCTATCGCCGCTGGCCAAAAAAGCCATCAGCGACCTGATTAATTCTTCGCATCGCTACCAGTACAATATTCCGCATGTGCAGTTATTCAAAAAACAGCTGGCAGATTACCTGGGTGTTACAACAGATCATTTGCTGCTGACACCGGGATCCGGCGAGGGATTGAATTTGCTGGCCAGGCATTATTCCAAAGGCAATCTTGTAACCGCCAATCCTACTTTTGGTATTCTTCCCAATACGGCCAAGAAAATAGGGGTACAGGTAAAAGAAATACCGCTCGACAACCAGAAAGTGCATGATTTACCTGCCCTGTTGCAGGCCATTGACAGCAATACGGCACAAGTGTATATATGCAACCCGGCAAACCCAACAGGTACCGTGCTGCATCCGGATGCTCTTCGATCATTTTGTGAGGAAGCCAGTAAACGCACCGTGGTTACCCTTGATGAAGCCTACCTCGAATTTCTTGATCCACCTTTTAACCAGTCTATGTTACCCCTGGTATTGAAAGGGAATAAAAACATTGTCATTCTCCGAACTTTTTCCAAAATACATGCCATGGCAGGCTTACGGGTTGGCTATATACTGGCGGACCCTGCAACAATCAATGAGCTGAAGGAAAATTATTTTGGAAATAGTAATTTCTGTATGAGTGCTTTATCGCTTACGGCAGCTATGGCCAGTTTAAAAGACCCGGCACACAGTACTACCTCAAAAAAACTAAATGCCGCAGCCCGCCAATATACGCAGGATGCCCTAAAAAAAGCGGGATTTGATTTTATTCCCTCCTCTACTAATTTTATTTATTTCAACCTCAAAAATTACCAGGGCGACTTTGCAGCTGACATGCTGGCCAAAAACATTGTGCTTCGGTCGAGCGAACAACCCGATGGCAAATGGGGCCGGGTAAGTATAGGCACTTTGGAAGAAATGAAAATTTTTATAAAAACCATGGAAACCATGCGTTTTAGCTAAAATGCCTGGCACCCGCATAAAATAAGCCCCTGCTCAATCAAAAGCAGGGGCCATTAATACATTACCTGTATACCTACTTAGTTGGCTAACCAACCTCTTCCCAACTCTTCGCGGAAAGGCCAGGGAACCAATAATAACAGCAACAATAAGGCAGCCACCAATAAACCAAATGCCTTTTTATGTTCTGCTGGGCCGGCAGATGAGGGTTTACCCTTGCCTCTGGCCACCGTAATCAGGGCAATTACTACCAGCATTCCGACAAAATGCTCTACTGCAAAAAAACGTTCTGCCGAGGTTTTCATCACTTCGCCAAACCCTTTTGCCTGGATCAGCTTTAAGCCCCAGGGCCCAGCCACCCATTGGTACAACCCGATTAGGAGTGTAATATGTGCTGAGATCATTAGAAACAGATCTACTTTCCGGTCGGTGCCGGAGTAAGAAAGTTTTTTGTTCATGCCTGTAAAATGCCGGTAAATGGCCACCAATAACAGGATAAGGATAATCCATCGTAAAAAGCTGTGCAAATGTAATAGTCCGGTGTACATATTTATTGGTTTTGATGTTTGAGTTAGTCGACCCAGTCAGCTACAAATATATTCGTATCGCGCGTACCACCATTATTCCGGTTACTGCAAAAAACAATTTTTTTACCGTCATAACTAAACATGGCAAATGCATCGAAGCCTTTATCTCTGCTAATTTTTACCTGGTTTTTGCCATTTTCATCGAGTTTGTACAAATTAAAGGGAAAGCCTCTTTTATATTCATGGTTGGACGCAAAGAGAATTTGTTTGCTGTCTGGCATAAATACAGGCGCCCAGTTTGCTTGCCCCAAAGCTGTAATCTGCTGAATATTGGTACCGTCAGCATTGGCGGTAAATACTTCCATATTTGTTGGTGCCACCAGGTGCTCCTTCAACAATTCTTTATAAGACGTTATTTCTTCGGGCGTTTTTGGCCGGCTTGCCCGCCAGATTATTTTTTTCCCATCCGGGCTAAACCAAGCTCCGCCATCGTAGCCCACTGCAGTTGTAATTCGCTTTTCCTTGCCTGATTTAAGGTCCATGATATACAATTCCAGGTCGCCATCTTTATCGCTGGTATAAATCATTTTTTTTCCATCAGGCGATATCGTTGCCTCCGCATCATACCCCTTTGCATGTGTCAACTGCCGAACTATTACGCCGTTGGTGTCTGCCAGGAAGATATCATACGACTCGTATAAAGGCCATATATAGCGATTGCCGTATTTGGAACGGTCTGGAACAGGGGGACAATCTTTCGCATTCAGGTGCGTAGATGCGTACACAAAATGTTTACCATCCGGCAACCAGTAGGCACAGGTTGTGCGGCCGCTTCCGGTACTAACCAGTTTGGGCGTAAATTTTTCATCCGCGCGGGTTGGGATCTTTCCAATATAAATCTGATCACAGGGAATCCCTTCCTTAGGGTTGGTTTTCTGAAAAATCAGGTATTTCCCATCATAACTGAAATAAGCCTCCGCATTATCGCCTCCAAAAGTCAACTGGCGAAGATTTTTGAAATGGGTTTCCTCGGGATAGTGTAAGGTATCTGACAGTGTAGTAATGGGCCTATAAGCAGCTTCCGCGCCTCCTTTATTACCGGAAAATAAGGCCAGGGCACCCGCCAGCATCCAGGAAATTGATAACATATACGTACAAATTTACCCGGCAAATGTATTGGTATAAACGCAGTTTTATTGAAAACCATAGATTTGACAAATGAAATCATGGTTAACCGGTCCTCTTTTGGGTATATTATTCCTTTTTTCAGCCTGTAACAACCAATCGGCAGACAAACAGGAACCTGTAGCTATCCTGGATATGGAGCCGTATACCGGTATTACCGATAGTATTAGTAAAGATGCCCAAAGTCCGGCACTGTACCAGCGCAGAGCGGAACTGCTTGTTCAGCACGGAGAACTGGAGCTGGCCTATAAAGATTATTTAAAAATCTGGGAACTGGCACCCACGGAGCAAAATGCGGAGCAATTGGTAAATATCCTGTTTATGACAGGGAAATCCGAGGCTGCGTTATCCCTACTGAAAGAACTTCTGAAAAAATACCCTGCTAATGAACAGTTCCAGCGCCGCTTAAGTGAAGCGCTGATGAATACTGGCGAAATTAACCAGGCGATTCAATCCTTCGATCGGATGATCGCTGAGGATTCGGCAAATTTTGAAGCATGGTTTGAAAAAGGACTCTTATTGCTGGAGCAAAAAGATACCACAGCGGCCATTCAGCATCTCGAAAACTCCTATCGTTTACAGCCACTATTATTAACCGCATTAACACTGGCAAATATCTATTCAGAAACCAAAAATCCAAGAACCCTGGTATTGGCCGACAGAATTATTGCAAAAGATAGTGCCGGCGAAATGGCCGACCCCTATTTCATCAAAGGCATCTATTATGTAAACACCGGAAATAATGCTAAAGCGCTGGAGTTTTTTAATACCTGTATCCGCATGAACTGGAAATTTCAGGAAGCATATATCGAAAAAGGGATCATTTATTTTGACAGCAAGAACCTGGATGAAGCACTTCAACAATTTAAACTGGCCGCAACCGTTACCAATACCTACCCGGAAGCCTATTATTGGCAGGGAAGATGTTATGAAGAGCTGGGTATGAAGGAGGAAGCGCTGGCTAATTACGGACGAGCTTATTCACTGGACCGAACCTTTAAAGAAGCGGTGGAAGCAGCTACCCGGGTAGAAAGAAAAACCAAGTAATAACAACAAGGAATTTACACCATGATAATAGCGCCCTCCTTATTAGCCTCCAATTTTCTGCACCTGGAAGCGGAAGCCCAGATGTTGAATGAAAGCGAAGCCGATTGGTTTCATCTTGATGTCATGGATGGCCGGTTTGTAAATAATATAAGCTTCGGACTGCCCGTAATTCAGCAGATCAGGAAAACCACCAAAAAGATACTGGATGTGCACCTGATGATTGAAGAGCCCGAAAAATATGCCGAAGCTTTTGCTAAAGCCGGTGCAGATATTCTCACCGTACACTACGAAGCCTGCCGACACCTTCATAGAAATATTCAGCAGATCCGCGAATTAGGTATGGTGCCCGGCGTAGCCATTAATCCGCATACCCCGGTGCAGCTTCTCCAGGATATACTGCAGGATGTGGACCTTGTTTTAATAATGAGTGTAAATCCGGGTTTTGGAGGACAACGGTTTATTCCACATACCTACCAAAAAATCAAAACACTCCGGAACAGGATTGACCAACTGGGCCTGCAGGTAAAAATTGAGGTTGATGGCGGTGTGGATCTATCCAATGCAAAAGCATTAGGAGAAGCAGGAGCAGATGTGCTGGTGGCCGGCACCGCTGTATTTCATGCACCAGCCCCCAAAGAGGTGATTTCATCGCTTAAGCATTGTACAGATTGATGAAAACAGTCAAGCGCTTCCTGCTAGTTTTTTTGCTGCTCCAGGTAAAGCAGTTTGCCTTCGCACAGGCAAAATCAGCTCTCTTAACCGGTAAAATAATTGACCAGGATGATAAACCGCTGGCAGCAGTATCCATTACGATAGTAGGTAGGCAACAGGTGTACCACTCTAACGATAGCGGTTATTTTGAACTGACGCTTCCTGCCAACCGGGCATTGGGCATTCTTTTCAGTTATACCGGGTTTCAAACTGTTCAACGAAATTTTCTGCTTAATAATAATGAAAAGGAATATGTTGTAATCCGGATGGCAGCAGGATCGGGTGAGTTAGCTGAAGTTACGGTAACCGACAACCGAATACGCCGAGAATCGGGCTTGATTACCATCAATCCTAAACAGGCCATTAATATACCGGCTCCGGGTGGAGGAATTGAAAGCCTGATTAAAGTATTTGTGGGTTCCAATAATGAACTTACTTCCAATTATTCTGTGCGGGGCGGCAGCTATGACGAAAATCTCATATACGTCAATGATTTTGAAATTTTCAGGCCCTACCTGGTAAGATCGGGGCAACAGGAAGGTCTCAGTTTTATCAACCCGGAACTAACCCGAACAGTACAATTCTACAATGGTGGATTTCAGGCCAGGTATGGCGATAAGCTTTCTTCGGTTCTGGACATTCAATATAAAAAACCAAAAAAAGCCGGAGGTTCCGCCTATATTGGCTTATTAGAACAGGGGCTACACCTCGAAGGCACCAGCAAAAACCAGCGATTCAGTTACCTGGTTGGTGCCCGAAACAGAAGCAACCGGAACCTCTTAAGCAGCCAGGAAACAAAAGGCAATTATGTACCTTCTTCAGCAGATATTCAGGGGTTGTTTAACTGGCAATTTTCAGAGAAATGGTCTGCAGAGTTTTTTGGTAATCTTTCCCGTACAAAATTTACCTTAAGGCCAGAATTTAGCCAGCCAAGCAGCACTGTTTTTTCCCCCTTTTTTACCAGCAATATAGGTCTTGATATCTATTTCGACGGTGCTGAAAAAGATCAATACGGAACGAGTATGGCCGGGCTCTCTGTTACTAAACAGGTTCGAAAAAACCTTCGCATCAAATGGCTGGCTTCTTATTTTCAAAATAAGGAAGAAGAATCCATTGATATTTCTGGTGCTTATTTGTTTGGCGAGCGTTCCTTTGACAGGAGCAAACCCGAATTTGGATTAATCGTAAACCCATTGGGCGCCGGCGTATTTCAGCAATATGCAAGAAACAACCTGAAAATTGGTTTGTTTAACCTAAGCCACAAAGGATATTATGATAAAGGACGCCATTATCACCAATGGGGTGTATCCGTCGACCGGCAGCAAATCAACGACCGGTTAAGAGAATTTGAATACCAGGACTCTGCCGGGTACAGCTTACCCAATAACCCGGGCACCTTGCAATTGTTTAAAGCACTTCGCTCGAATGCAGCCATAACAATTCATCGTTTTTCAGGTTATTGGCAGGACAATATTTCGCTCGGTGATTCATCGGGTACCGTTTTACAAGTAGGCATTCGGGTGAATTACAATGACCTTAACCAGGAATTATTGTTTTCGCCAAGAGCCGGCATCAGCTGGAAACCTAACAAATGGAAAAAAGATATCATTTTTCGGGGTAGCGCCGGTTTGTATGCCCAGCCGCCTTTTTACCGGGAATTACGCAGGTACGACGGCAGTCTTAACCCTGCCTTAAAAGCTCAAAAAAGTTGGCAGGCCAGCGCAGGATTCGATTATAATTTTCCCGCATTCAACCGAATCCTCCGCTTAAGTACAGAAGCCTATTTCAAACAGCTATGGGATGTGGTTCCCTATGATATCGATAATGTTCGGATGCGTTATTTTGGAGAAAATAATGCAAAGGCCTATGCCACTGGTTTAGAAGCAAGGTTATATGGAGAATTGGTAAAAGATGCAGAAAGTTACCTGAGTATCGGATTCATGCGTACGAGGGAAGATATCAAAGATGATTTCTATTATCAATATACACTGAATGAGCAAAACCAGCCGGTAGACAGCGCGCTTACCCAGAATGGTTTTTTACGCCGTCCAACCGACCGGTTCCTTACGATCGGTATGTTTTTTCAGGATTACCTGTCTACCAATAAAAATATCAAAGTCTATATAAACGGTATTTATGGGTCTAATCTCCCCTACAATATCCCCAATTCGGTTCGGTATAGAAATGCCCTTTTTATTGATCCTTATGTTCGGGTAGACCTGGGCTTCAGTGCATTGTTGCTGAATAGTGATCGAACCCGCCGTCGCCGCCATGCGCCTTTCCGTAGCTTTGAAAACATCTGGGCGTCGCTGGAGGTTTTTAATATAATAGATCGCGCTAACACCATATCCTATTTGCTTATCAAAGATTTTTCCAATACTACTTATGCCATTCCTAACCGGCTTACACCGAGGTTGTTAAATGTAAAGTTGGTCGGCAGGTGGTGAGGGGCAAAAGGATAGATGCAGCTAGTTTACACCTGTTGAATTAGAGGTACGCAGCTAACTGCTCAATGAACCCGTGCAGCAAGGTCGGTATCATTCCATATTGCAGCAGGTTGGGGCCGCCGGGTTTATTCAAACGAAATAAAGCAATTCCTCCTCTATTCTTCCGGCTCCATTGAGGAAACCAAAGCGGCCCTGGAACCTGCTTATAAATGCAATTTTTTATGAGAAGATCATTATACAGACTTGTTAGCGGGCTATAAAAAACCGGCAGCCCAACACACCATACCCCTATCGAATAATAACTTCCGCGCATCACCCACAATACCCCCTCGCCTGCTTATCGTACATATTTACCGCTTCTTCCCCTTCCCCTATCTTTGCACAATGACAAAACTTTCCGTTAACATCAACAAAATTGCTACCCTGAGGAATAGCCGAGGGGGCAATAACCCCGACGTAGTGAAGACAGCGAAAGATGTACAGCTTTTTGGAGCGGATGGGGTTACGGTTCATCCCAGGCCGGATGAGCGCCATATCCGCTATGCAGATGTACGTGCTATTAAACCCTTAATAACGACCGAATTTAATATTGAGGGAAATTGCCGCGAGGACAAGTTCATTCAATTGGTACTGGAAACCAAACCCCACCAGGTTACCCTGGTACCCGACACAGATGGCCAGCTTACCTCAGACCATGGATGGAATACCCTCTTGCATAAAGATTACCTGGTGGAAATGATCCGCCTCTTTAAACAGGCAGGAATACGCACGTCCATTTTTGTTGACCCGGTGGAAGAGATGGTGGAAGGAGCCGCGGCAACCGGCACAGATCGAATTGAGCTGTATACAGAAGCCTATGCTCGCCTTTTTTTGGAAAACAAAGAAAAGGCTATTGGTCCCTATATAAAAGCCGCAGAAAAAGCCAAAGAACTAGGCCTTGGTATAAATGCCGGACACGATCTGGACCTCCAGAATTTGGGGTATTTCTCTAAAAACATTCCCTATGTAGATGAGGTATCCATCGGTCATGCATTGATCTGCGACGCCATTTACCTGGGACTGGAAAACACGATTCAACTATACAAAAGACAATTACACCCCGCCTGACAGCCAACCAGGCAAATAGAGTATCCTTGTTAACCCCGGGTATTTAAACAGTTGTTGTATTTACTGGGAACACCGACTCAAGATGCAGGAGGTGATGCTGTTTATATTGCTCTACACGCTGGCGCGTGGCATTTTTTTCAAGATCATGAAAATGAAATCCGAACAAAATGCCCTCGTCCCTCCACAAACTGGAACAGGGACAGCAAGATTTCCATAAACGATCCAAAGAAGAAAGAGCAACTATCAGCGCAGGCATGTGTTTTGAAACCTTTCAATACACCCTCGAAGAACCATTAAAGAACTGCCCTTCAACCTGATTATTAAATTCGGGGAATACCCGCAAATGCAACAAGATCTCGACAATGGTTTGCTCGATCTTATTGTAACACCTCATAAAGGAAGCCAGCAAAACCTGCTTTATTTTGGCACAAGGAAGAAAACAAGTTGCCAGGAAGAGATTGAAAAACGCAAGAAAATGTTCTCCCAAAAACTGCCATAAAACAATCTTATCGGCCTGCCATCGACTCTTATCAAATTCTTATTTAATTTTTTTTCAAAAAAAATCAAAGACCGCCAATCCAGGCTTTTCCCCGCTTCGTATGTACCAGTCAACCAATAAAAACTGGATACCATGAAAAGGACAACACAACAATTTATGACAGGACTAGCCTTATTTGGCTTGATCAGCCTGTCCTCTTGTAAAAAAGACGATACACCAGGTATGGAACAAAAAGGGCCTGATATAGAATTCCTGGTACTTGACAACGGCAACAAATTAGTACGTTTTAATGCATCCTCCCCCAAGATGCCAATCAGCACCGTGTCCTTAACGGGATTGCAGGAAGGAGAAACAGTACTGGCCATTGATTTTCGACCTGCAACAGGTCAGCTCTATGCACTTAGTAGTACCAGCCGCCTTTTGGTAATTGATGAAAAATCAGGAAATACCAGAGCTATCGGAGCAGGAAGTTTTACACCTGCATTAAGCAGTGGTGTAGCAGGTTTCGACTTTAATCCAACTGTTGATCGGATCCGGATCGTAACCAGTAATGGTCAAAATCTTCGCGCACACCCTGAAACAGGTGCCATTGTTGCAACCGATGGTGTTATCAATGGTGTTACGAATGCAATGGTAACAGGAGTGGCATATACCGACAGCAAAGCGGGTACCAGCACTACTACCCTGTTTGATATTGATACTCAAACAGACATGTTATACAAACAGGATCCACCCAATAATGGAACCCTGGTTGCTGTGGGCAGCCTCATGACAGACATTACCGGTGAAATTGGTTTTGATATCAGTGCTGATAATAAAGCTTCCCTGTTTGTAGCAACTACAGGTGGAAAATCTACCTTATACCAGGTTGATCTGGCCACCGGAAAAGCTACCAATATTGGCGATCTCATGGGTGTAACCAATGCCAAAGGCCTTGCCATTCCAACAGAACCCGTTGCCTACGCAATTAACAGTGGCACCAATCTGCTGATCTTCAACCCAATGAGTCCAATGCCGGTAACTAAGGCCATTACCGGTATGCAACCCGGTGAAACAATACTTGGAATTGATTTCCGGCCAGCGAATGGTGCATTGTATGCATTGGGTAGTACCAGCCGCTTGTATACACTCAATACCGCCAGTGGCGCAGCTACCGGCGTAGGCACCCTAACCTTTACGACCCTCTTATCGGGCACTTATTTTGGATTTGACTTTAATCCAACGGTAGACCGGATCCGCGTAGTCAGCAATACTGGACAAAATCTACGGCTGAACCCCAATGACGGCAGTTTAGCAGCTACTGATGGGGCATTAAATCCGGGCAATCCCTCTATTAGTGCAGCAGCTTATACCAACAATTTTGCAGGAGCTACTACCACTATTCTTTATGACATTGATTGCGGAACAGATAAACTTTACCGGCAGGATCCACCAAATAATGGAACATTGGTGGAAGTAGGCGCCATTGGAATAAATATTGAAAGCAGTAATGGTTTTGATATTGGCAGCCAGTCAGGAAAAGCATGGGCTGTACTTACTGCTGGAGGAACGACGAAACTCTATGAAATCAATTTAAATACAGGCGCAGCCACCGCTGTTGGAAATTACAGCTTCAGCGGACCGGTAGACGGTTTTTCAGTAGGCCTGGGCTTTTAGGACGGTTACCTTTGATACCCCATGTTTGCCGGTTCCTCGTGGAACCGGCAATTTTCATTTCTTTACCTTTATGCAGGAAAAATAACCGCCTTCTATATTCATGAAAGAAATCAACGCCATCCTGCAGGCCTATGAAAAAGCGGAAGCAGACCACCTGCAAGCCGCCCTTGTAACAGTGGTAAAGGTCGAAGGTTCGTCCTATCGCAGGCCTGGCGCAAGAATGCTGGTGACGGAAGACGGAAGAATGACTGGCGCTATTAGTGGAGGTTGCCTCGAAGGAGATGCTTTGCGCAAAGCCTTACTGGTAGTACATCAGCAAAAATCAAAGCTGGTTACCTATGACACCAGCAATGAGGAGGATGCCGCCATTGGTGTTCAGCTTGGTTGCGCCGGCATTATTCATGTATTAATGGAACCTATACAAACCCGGAAAGCAGGAAATCCTATTGAACTGTTCCGGAAAATCACCCAAAAAAGGCAATCCGCCGTACTGATAACCCTTTTTTCAACAGAGGATCCCTTTGCGGTACAAGCCGGTACCTGCTGGCTCCTGGAAGAAAACGGTTCCTGGTCGGGAAATCTTCCAGGTAACGAGTTAAATGAGATGATCGGTTCCTGTGCCCGCGAGGCTTTACAGCAAAAAAAATCTTCTCTGATCCGGATACCGGGCAATACCTTCTTAAATGGGTTTATTGAATACCTGCCTGCTCCCATTTCCCTGCTCATTGCAGGGGCCGGAAACGATGTGTTTCCACTTGTGGAAATGGCAGGCCTGCTGGGATGGAATACGACGGTAATTGACGGCCGGCCTACCCACGCAAATCCCAGCCGGTTTCAGGCAGGCTGCCAGCTTATAGTTAGCAGCCCCGAAAACCTGCCCGGTACTATTACATACGATGCCCGAACTGCAGCTGCACTGATGACGCATAATTATGTGTATGACAAAGCCATGCTCAAAGAACTATTGAAAACAGAAATACCGTATATCGGTTTATTAGGTCCGCGTAAAAAACTGGACCGTATGCTGCAGGAACTGATAGAAGAAGGATTGCCGGTTTCCGAAGAACAACGGAACAGAATTTATGGCCCGGTTGGCTTCGATATTGGCGCTGAAACCAGCGAAGAAATAGCTCTTGCCATTACCACAGAAATACAAGCCTGCATGGCTGGTAAAACAGGCCCTTCCCTAAAAAATAAAACAACGGGCATACACGCCACATTCTGAATATGACGGGCAGGAAAGCAACAATCGTTTTACTGGCTGCAGGCGGATCTGTTCGGATGGGTAGGCCTAAGCAATTGCTCCCTTTCAAAGGAAAAACCCTGGTACGGCATGCTGCCAGCGAGGCAATTGCTGCAAACCTGGGTACGGTAGTGGTGGTAACAGGGGAAATGGACCCGCTGATCAGGGAAAGCCTGGCTGGTTTACAAGTCAGCTATGCCTATAACCCTGATTGGCAAAAAGGAATAGCTTCCAGTATAGTTACAGGAATCCGGGCTGCACTTACCCCCCCTCCTGGGCCAGACGCGGTTTTATTAATGGTAGCCGATCAACCTGCCGTTACTGAAGGGCTGTTGAAAAAAATATGGTTAAATTGGAAAGAATCCGGGAAGCCGATAGCAGCATCTGTCTACGATAACCAGGCCGGAACACCCGCCCTGTTTGCGGCATCGCTTTTTCAGGAGCTGCTGCAATTGGAAGGTGACACCGGCGCAAAAAGAATATTAAAAAAATACCAGGAGGAACTGTGCCTGCTGGCTTTTCCTGAAGGAGGCCTGGATATTGATACACCCAACGACTATGAATTACTAAAGCAAGCAATGGAATGAATACGATCCTTACCGATACCTTTAACAGGATGCATGATTATCTGCGAATTTCTCTCACCGATAATTGTAACCTGCGCTGCTTTTATTGCATGCCGGAAGAATCCTATACATTTACTCCAGCCAGCCGATTAATGCAGGCAGCGGAAATTTTTACCATTGCTGAACAATTTGTACAACTAGGGGTAAAAAAAATACGATTAACCGGCGGTGAGCCACTGGTTCGTAAAGATGCCGCCATCATTATTCAACAACTGGCTACACTGCCGGTAGAACTAACTATTACTACCAATGGCACCAGGATTCAGTCCTTCATTCCTACACTAAAAAAAAACGGCATAAAATCTATCAATGTGAGCCTGGACACGCTGAACAGAGAGCGGTTTTTAGTAATGACCAGGCGCGATCAGTTTCCGCAGGTATACGATTCCATATCGCAGCTGATTGCAGAAGGCTTCCACGTAAAAGTGAATGTAGTGGTAATGAAAGGCCTGAATGAAGAAGAACTGCCTGCTTTTCTAAACTGGACAAAAAACACGCCTGTGCATGTTCGTTTTATTGAGTTTATGCCGTTCAGTGGAAACCGGTGGAGCAGCAACCAAGTACTGACCTGGCAGGAAATTCTCGAAATAGCAGCCAGGCAATACGAGTTTACACCACTGGAGAGCGCAGCACAGGATACTGCAAAAAAATACCAGATACCTGGCCATGCAGGTAGTTTTGCGGTTATCAGTACCATGAGCAATAATTTCTGTTCAACCTGTAACAGGCTTCGTCTTACTGCAGACGGAAAACTTAAGAACTGCCTTTTTTCCAGTTCGGAAACTGATTTATTGACGCCGCTTCGCAATGGACAACAGCTATTGCCCCTGATTCAGCAAACGATTGCCCACAAGAAAAAAGAGCTGGGAGGTCAGTTTACCCAGGATTTTGAAAAAATCGAAACGGCTGCATTACAAAACAGAACAATGATTACAATTGGAGGATAAGATGGTAACCGTTCACCAAGCCAAGCATTTAATTCGAGATAACGCCTGTACGCTTACTCCTGTTGAAAGGCCCCTTGCCAAAAGCCTGGGTTATGTACTTGCAACGGATATACTGGCCCCTATGGATATTCCTTCCTACCCGCAATCCGGCATGGATGGTTATGCCTTTAAATATGCCGATTGGCAGCCTGGCCGGGGCATCGAAATTATAGGTGAAATTGCAGCAGGCATGCCGGTCAATAATACCGTCGGGCAAGGCAAAGCCGTTCGCATTTTTACCGGAGCCCCTGTACCTGCAGGTACCGACACCGTTGTAATGCAGGAAAAAACCAGCCGAAAAAACGAATGGCTTTACATCGATTTTTCGGCTATAAAAAAAGGAGACAATGTACGGCTGCCAGGAACAGAAATTAAAAAAAATGAACTCGCCCTTGCCAAAAACACCCCACTAACCCCAGCAGCACTAGGCTTTCTGGCTGGCATGGGTATAAGCAGCGTCACTGTATACCCCGCCCCATCCATCGCTTTACTGATAACGGGCAATGAATTGCAGCAACCCGGACAACCACTTGCCTATGGACAGGTGTATGAATCCAATGGCATCAGCCTGCAAGCCGCCTTACAAAAATCCGGTTTACAGGTCAATGAAATCATCAGGGTACAGGACAAGCTGGATGCATTAACCAGTGCATTAATGCAGGCGCTAGAGCAGCACGACCTGGTATTGATTACCGGTGGAATAAGTGTGGGCGATTATGATTTCACGCTAGCCGCAACCAAGGCTTGCGACGTGGAGCAGTTGTTTCACAAAGTCAGCCAGAAACCGGGCAAGCCGCTGTTTGCAGGAAAAAAAGAAAAGAAGCTGGTACTTGCATTACCCGGCAATCCGGCATCCGTCCTGACCTGTTATTACGAATATGTTACAGAAGCCATTTCCAAAATGATGCTAAAAAACATAGTTCCCGAAAACAAACAGGTACCCTTGCAGCAACCATATTGGAAAAAACCAGGACTAGCCTTTTTCCTGAAAGCCTACTTCGACGGAACATCGGTACACCTACTGGCATCCCAGGAATCCTATAAAATGAACTCATTTGCAAGGGCTAACTGTCTGGTATTTTTACCGGAAGAAACCGAAGCGGTGGATACAGGAACCCCTGTAGAAATCCATCTTATTTCTTAAGCCAATCGTATGGATACACTAACTGTTTTCTACGGGTTACTATTTGTGGTTGCTTTTTTATATGCAGCTGTAGGGCATGGAGGCGCAAGTGGCTACCTGGCGTTAATGGCCATTTATGGCGTTGCCCCCGAAGTCATGAAACCTACCGCCCTTCTTTTAAATCTTTTTGTTTCCCTAATGGCTTTCCTTCAGTTTTACCGGGGCAGACATTTTAACTGGAAAATTTTTCTTCCCCTGGCCCTGGCGTCCATACCCACGGCCTACCTGGGAGGTAGTTTAAGCCTTGAGAGCGGCATTTACAAGAAATTACTTGGCCTTTTACTACTGTTTCCGGTACTGCGTTTTTTCTTTTTTTCGCAAAAAGAAGAAACGGAGCTACGCTCGTCGCATAGGTACGGATCTGTTCTTATCGGCGCCTGTATTGGCTTTGTTTCGGGTTTAATTGGAATTGGAGGTGGCATATTGCTGTCGCCCCTGTTACTATTGTTGAAATGGACCGATCAAAAACAAACAGCGGCGATCAGTGCTCTTTTCATTTTCGTAAATTCGCTATCAGGCTTAGTTGGCCAGCTTAATAAGGGAATACAATTCAGCGAGGAAATGATAAGTATGGTACTGGTTGCGTTTGCAGCAGGATGTTTGGGTGCATGGATGGGGTCATTGAAATTCCGGCAGGCTGTCCTAAAAAATATTCTGGCAGTTGTATTGAGCCTGGCTTCCTTTAAACTATTATTTACGAACGCATGAACGAGCAGGAACTCCAGATACAGGTATTTGGTCAATTAACAGAGGTTATTGGAAAAACCAATATAAACCTGCCGTATACCGGCACAACGGGCCAATTCAAAACGGCCCTGTTACAGGCTTATCCGGCCTTAGCCAATAACCGATTTGTAATAGCCGTCGATAAACAGGTTTTGCAGGAAGATGGTGTAATTTTACCAGGCGCAAAAATTGCTTTATTACCCCCATTTTCTGGCGGATGAAAATAATTGACCCATATACTGCAGCACGTTATCAACGCCAAATTTCTTTGAAAGGATTTGGAGCAGAAGCACAGCAGAAACTTGCCAGGTCAAGGGTATTGGTTGTAGGCGCTGGCGGGTTGGGAACGCCCGCATTGCTTTACCTTGCAGCAGCAGGAATAGGCACCATCGGCATCGTGGATTTTGACCGGGTGCAGGTAAACAATTTACACCGACAGGTATTGTTCACAGAAGAAAGTATCGGACAGCTAAAAACCGTTGTTGCTGCCAGGGAACTAAAAAAACGGAATACCGCCCTTCAAATTGAAGAATTTCCGGTTAAACTTGAACCGGGGAACTGTTGGCAGGTGCTGGAGAACTTTGATATAATCCTCGACGGTACAGATAATTTTTCCACAAGATACATGCTCAATGATGCCTGTGTATTATTGGGCAAACCATTGGTAATGGGCGCTGTTTCTCAATTTGAAGGACAGGTAGCTATATTTAATGCAAATGGCAAAGAGTCCGTAAACTACCGCGATATTTTTCCTGAGCCGCCTGGCCCGGGAGAGATCCTTAGTTGTGCAGAAGGCGGCGTATTGGGTGTTTTACCAGGCATTATTGGCATACAGATGGCCAATGAAGTAATCAAACTCATTGCAGAAATTGGAAGTACCCTGGCAGATCAGTTGTTCACCTATAATGCGTTAACCAACGATGTTCAGGTATTTCAGGTAGCAAAAAATCGGGCATCTGCCACTTTAATGCCCATTACAAAAGAGGCATTCGAAAAAACAGATTATGCCTGGTTATGCGGAGAAAAAAACCAGCTGAAGGAATTATCGCCGCCGGCATTTTATCAACGCATCCGGCAAGCTTTCATCCAGGTGATTGATGTAAGGGAGGTGGGTGAATTACCTATTCCTTCCGATTTTGATTATGTACAGATCCCACTAAGTAAACTTTCGGAACGTATTACTGAGATCCGCCCAACTAGTATGATTTTATTCTGTCAATCCGGAGCGAGAAGTTTAAAAGCGGCTAAAATAATACAGTCGGCATACCCCGGATTAACCGAAATCTATCAGTTAGAAGGTGGCTTAAACCAGTTACTCTCTTTTAAAAATTCGACCTATGCCTCCTAAAGAACCAAAAAATATTTTTGTACAGGGTGCCATTTCACCAGGCTTTATAGCTGACAAAATTCAGCAACACCAGGTTAAAACAACTATTGGCGCACATAGTGTTTTCCTGGGACAGGTAAGAGCCGACCAGGTAAACGGACAACTGGTTACTGCCATTGAATATACCAGTTACGAGGCAATGGCATTGGAAAAAATGCAGGAAATAAGGGAACTTATGTTCGAAAAATACCAGCTGACCTGCGCACATGTATACCACAGCCTGGGTACGGTACCAACAGGTGAAATATGCCTGTTTGTATTTACGTCCGCTCCACATCGAAAAGCTGCCATTGATGCCTGCACTGAACTGGTAGAAAAGATCAAGGCCGAATTACCGGTATGGGGAAAGGAATTATTGGGAGAACAGGGACATCAGTGGAAAATAAATAACTAAAACATGGTATCCATTACACATAAATCGAGCACGCTTCGAAAGGCAATTGCCACCGCAATTGTTACCGTTTCCTCCGAACATACGATGGAAGCCATCCGGAATCGCAAGGTACCTAAAGGAGATGTTTTTGAGTTTGCACGGGCAGCAGGATTACTGGCCATCAAAAAAACTAGCGATTTGATACCGGATTGCCATCCATTGCCCATTGAATTTGCACAAATTACCTACCACACAGAAGCGCTAAGTATTGTTATACGGGTAGAAGTTCATACTATTTATAAAACAGGCGTAGAAGTGGAAGCAATGCACGGCGCCTCCTTAGTTGCCCTTACGCTGTATGACATGCTTAAACCAATTGATAAAGGAGTTGAAATCAGCCATATTCGCCTGGAAGAAAAAAAAGGGGGTAAAACCGACCTGGAAACCGAACAAGGCGTAGACCTTAAAACTGCGGTAATAATTTGCTCTGACAGTATTGCAGCTGGAAAGAACCTGGATTTAACCGGACAATTGATCCGCGAAAAACTGCTGCAATACGGCATCAGCGTTCAAACGCAGCAAGTTATTGCAGATGAGTTCAGCACCATTCAGCAAATGGTTAAAGAGTTAGCGGAACAAGCCTATCAGTTGGTTTTATTTGCTGGTGGCACAGGCTTATCACCCAGAGATGTAACACCGGATGCCATTCAACCCTTACTTGATAAGGAAATACCCGGCATAATGGAAACAGCACGTAACTACGGACAGCAAAGAATGCCCTATGCCATGTTATCAAGAGGAGTTGCAGGCTTTGTGGGGAATATGCTGGTACTGACACTGCCGGGTTCACCTTCCGGCGCTACTGAATCTATAGATGCCCTTTTTCCTTCTGTCCTCCATGTGTTTAACGTGAAGAAGGGATTTAGGCACGGGGCCTGATTACAAACTAAACCAGTAGGTGAATTTTGCCACTAATGCCCTGTTTTTAACTGCCATGTATTCCGGCAGATAATTGTCTGTGTATACAATAAAAAAATCTGAAGCAGGTTTGTATCGCCATTGTAACCTGGTATTCAGGTTAATATTTTTTGTTTGCTCATTGTATTGACCGAATGCTGTAAAGTAGAACGTATTGGTAAGGGTTATATCTACCCGGGGACCTACTAGCCAAAAGCTCCGCCTTCCCCAGCTTCCCGGAATCCTTATATCATTGTACGTACTGCTCATTGTAATTCCGACATGAGGTTGAAAGCGATAGCCGAACTCACTTGTCAGTTGTAAGCGGGTGCCTTCATTATAATAACCGCCATAACGTACATTGGCCGCATAGGTAAAAAGGCTTTTGGGCTTTGAAATATATTCAATATATGCCGTGGAAAACCGATGCCGGGTACCCGTAGCTAAAGAATCAGACCCCGTATTTGTAGGATCAAAGGGCGTTAATAATTCTATGTAGGTTTTAGACAGGTAAGCATTTAACACCGACTGATTTCTAAACGTAGTACGATAGGTAAGACTGTGTTCATAGTCTGTTTTTCGAAACTGTTCATTTGCATAAAAGACGGTTTGCAACAAGGGGCCATGGCTTAATACAGCCGATTTCCTGGGAAAGAAAAGATAACCGGCCTGTGGATTCATTTTTACATACCCAGATCGGGGCACATAACCCACTTCTGCTATAAAGTCCTTGCCCACATATTCATGTTGCCAGGAAAGCAGCAGTCGCCTGCTTGTATAATTCAGATTCGCTGCCTGGGTTATGGTCCTGGGTCCGCCTCCCGGACTAAAGGATTTCAGCAACATCGCTTTCCCCGTCCAGTAATTACCAGGAGAAGCAAGATTATATTCAATACCAATAGTCCTGTTGTATTGCCTGGCTTCCGGTGTAACCGGATCCTTGTCGGGCTCATAGCGCAGGGATTGTTTATTGACAAAGAGGAAGCCGATATTAGATCTTGAAAATACTTTTCGCTGCAGGGAAACAACCGCAAAATTCTGTGTAGGAAGATCCCGTTCCGCCACTGATTTGGTTTGCATATCCATCAGACCGATACGCCAGTCTTTGTTCAATTTTCCACTTAGTCTTGCGCCGAACTGGATAGGAACATTCAGGCCTATGCGTCGTGAAAAAAACGGCCGTATATTGGCATATCCGAAATTTCCGAAGATGTCTGCATTTTCCAGGAAAAACTGTCTTCTTTCCGGAAAAAACAACTCAAACCGGTCTAGGTTGGTTACCTGGCGGTCTACTTCCACCTGGGAGAAATCCGGATTCACCGTTAGGTCGAGGTTTAAAGAAGACGTAATACTGATTTTAGCGTCTCCCCCTATATCTTTCCTGAATTCAGTGGGTGTAGCTTTGGAATAATCTTTTGACAGGCCGCCCAATACATACGGTATCAGGGAAATATTAGCTCCTGCAGCCGGAGGTGGCGCATCCCAGTTGAGGTTTCCGGTATAGGCAAGGGATACCGTTGGAAACTGCCGGGGAACGGGAGCCCAGGACGATTTTTCAAAAGTTTTCAGATCATTCCGGCTGAAATTAATTCCCCAACTGGTCATACCTTTTTTATACCGAATCGACTTAAAAGGCACGGCTGCTTCAAATACCCACCTGTCTTCATAATTAAGCACTTTGGATATCCATTTATGATCCCAACTCAGGTCCATTTTACCCCCTTCGTAAATAAACCCATCCCACTGAGCCCCGGCAGCATTGGCCCCAAAGGAAAAGCCGCTTGTTTTATCTTCAAACGGATCAAAGAAGAACAGGAAATTATCATTTTTCTGAAAGGCAAAATCGCGTCGGAGAGACTCAACTACATAATCACCAGCCGACCCATGATAACAAACTGCCACGAGGTAAAGAAACTGATCATCATAAGACATGCGGACCTCTGTTTTTACATTTGCGTAGCTGGTGTCCATGGGCAATACCATAAAAAAATCACGCGCTACATCCGCATTTTTCCAGGCCGAATCATCCAATAATCCATCTATCTGAACCGGTATACTGGTTTTTTGAATAGCAAGATTATACTGATTATTAACTTTTTGACCCGTAACCCGGAAACAACCAAACAGAACACTGCAGGAAACCAGGAGCCACCTTAAAAATTTCATACCAATGCTATTAATCAATTTACATGGTTTCTATGTGTTGTGCAGCGTATGGTTGAAATTAATACAATTTGATTTAATACCGCTTCATCAACTCCGATAATTGAAGAATATCGTGCCGGTGGCTATGAAATTGATCCAGTTTGGCAAGTATGGTTACCAGTAAAGCACGCTCTTCTTTACTCAGGATAAAAAGAGCATCTTCCATTTCCTGCATGCTTTGCATGGTCTGAAGCACCAGTTTCTTCCCCTTTGCACTTATGGAAATAACCGTGCTCCTGGCATCATCCGGATGTTTTTTTTCCAGAATATGCCCTGCTTTTTTCATTCGTTTCAGCAATTCACTACCAGTAGGAATTTCTATCAGACATTGTTTTAGAAGAATGGTTTTGGGAACTTCCTGCATAAATAACAGGCTGGCTAATACGATAAGTTCATCCTCTGTGAGCCCAGCCGCCTTTAAATAAGGTTTGGTAAGAAAATGCAGAAATCGCTGCAATCGTCCAACCAGTATACCGGACTGAACCGTTAATTCCCTCTCCTGTCCCTGGAAGCCGGAACTACCTGCATCTACCGACACCCCATCGCCTTTGCGTATCAGCCATACACCAAATTCCTTTGCCGTAGGGGAATTCCCCTGCTGAAGGTATTCTACCCATAACGCATCAATGCTAGCCATGTTTAAATGTACAATTATTATTGCATTGAATTATTTTAATTCAAAGTTGAACTTTATTAATTCAGGTTTGTTCTAGGTTCCATAATTTTCCGAAACTATGAGTCAATCGTATACTGCTGGGAAACACCTTATCCTATTACTGGTGAGCATATTGCTCCATCAGTACCTGGCTGCTCAGGTAAATGGCGCTATCAGTGGAATCATTCTCGACAAAAACACCCAAAAACCGATCATGGCTGCTTCGGTACTGCTAAAACCCTCCGGAACCGGCAGCAGTTCAGATTCCATCGGAAGATTCCGGATTTCGGGTATCCCTGTTGGAACCTATTCTCTCGAATTCAGCGCATTGGGGTATTCTCTAAAAATCATCAACAATGTGGTGATAACATCCGGTAATGAAAACAATTTCACGATTGAAATGGAACCGGCCGGAACAATATTAAACGAGGTATTGGTTTCGGGCAGGAAGGCAAGTGCCCGGGCCACCAGCCTGGAAAGCCCGCTCAGCATCCAGCGGCTTACTACAGAAGATATCAAAGCAAATCCGGGCGGTAATTTTGATATCAGCCGGGTTATCCAGTCGCTTCCCGGTGTGGGAGGCGGTGTTGGAGGCGGTGGCTTTCGTAATGATATCATCATCCGCGGCGGCGCTCCCAGCGAAAATGTCTTTTACCTCGATGGCATTGAAGTTCCGTTGATAAACCATTTCAGCACCCAGGGAAGCGGGGGCGGCCCCCAGGGAATTCTGAACGTGAGTTTTATTGAAGACGTAAAACTCAGCAGTTCCGCCTTCGACGCGCGGTACGATAATGCGTTAAGCAGTGTTTTCCAGTTTAAACAGAAAAACGGTAACCCAAACAGGTTGCAGGGAAACCTGCGGTTAAGCGCTACGGAACTGGCTGTAACACTGGATGGACCTGCCAGTCCAAAAACAAGCTTTTTGGTAAGCGCAAGAAGAAGTTATCTACAGTTATTGTTTCAACTAATCGATTTACCCATCCGGCCCAATTATTGGGATTTTCAGTTCAAAACCACTACCCGGATCAATGAAAAAACAACCCTGCAGGTTTTGGGAATTGGTGCCATTGATGAATTCAGGTTTGCAGCCCCCAAGGAAGCTACACCAGAAAAATTATATGCAGTCAACAGCAGCCCCTTGATCAATCAATGGAATTATACGGTTGGTGCCAGTATCAAACGATTAACCGCCCGTGGATTTCTTAACCTGGCCATCAGCCGTAATACATTAAATAATAAAGCGGACAAATACCTCGATAATGAGGAACCGACGGAGGATACCCGCACTTTTCGCATCAATAGCCGGGAAACGGAAAACAAACTCAGGATCGACCAAACCCTGAACCTGCATAAATGGAAACTAACCTATGGTGCCTCTGCTCAGTACATCCAGTTTAACAATGAATTTTTCCAGCAGTTCAGGCCAGAACTAAGGGATGAACAGGGAAATATTCTACAGCCTGCCATTGAATTGGAATCAACCAATTCACTGAATTTTCTTCGGTATGGGGCTTTTGTACAAAGCGGGCGCAAGATCTGGAGCGACAGGCTGGCTATAAGTGCCGGTATACGGATAGATGGAAATTCGGCTGGTAACAGTACTGCTAATCCCTTAAAACAATGGAGTCCCCGGATCAGCGCCAGTTATGCATTGTCTGACGAATGGAATTTCAGCACCAGTTATGGACTTTATTATCGGCTACCGAGTTATACCCAGCTGGCTTACCAGCAACTGAGCACCGGGCAAACTAATCCAGGTGATTATATCCGAAGCAGTCATATTGTTGCCGGGTTTGAGTGGCTTCCCTCTTCCAATACCCGGTTTACGCTGGAGGGTTTTTATAAGCGATACAGTAATTACCCGGTAAGTATCCTGGATGGAATCAGTTTGGCTAATAAAGGAACAGAGTTTGGGGCTATTGGTAATGAACTGGTGAACCAGGAAGGGAAAGGCCGCGTTACCGGAGTTGAATTTTTTGCGCAACAAAAATTAAGCAAACGTTTTTTTGGCATACTTAGTTATACCTATTACAAAACGTCTTTTACCGGTTTAAATGAAGAATGGATCAGGGCCAGTTGGGACAATCGTCATTTGCTGAGCCTTACAGCAGGTTATAAACTTAAAAGAAACTGGGAAATCGGGTTAAAGTTCCGGTACCAGGGAGCAGCTCCTTACACGCCTTTTGACCTTACTTCCAGTCAGCTGAATTACCTTACACTTGGCACGGGTGTTTTTGATTTTAACCGTACCAACAGCCTTGAGCTGCCAGCCTTTCATGCCAGCGATCTCCGCGTCGACAAAAAATGGAATTACCGACGATTTACACTAGACTTATACCTGGATATCCAAAACTGGTATAACTCAAAAAACCCGGGCATACCTCAATATACGTTTCGAAGAACGGCCGATAACGCAGCTTTTCAAACAACAGACGGGCAACCGATTCAGCAAAACGGGTCCAATGCCATTCCTGTTATCCTTGCTAATAATGACGGAAGCCTGCTTCCAACAATCGGATTCATTGTTGAGTTTTAAGGCCTTTCTGCAACACCATCCAGGTAAGCGATTTCCCAGGTCAGGTTTGTTCTGGCCTGGGATTCATACAATTGGTAAAACTGCGCTGTTTTATAAATACGCGGCACTTCAAGAAAATGCTGAAGCAGTTTTTTTCGACCTTTCCGGTATAAGAAATCCGGAAAAATTCTATACTCTTTTCGGATATTACCTGCATACTGCTGATACAAGGCAGCTGGTTTTCCAAGGATCGCAAGGTCTGCATCTGTAAAATAATTGATGAGGTCGAAACCAGCAGCATGGTGTCCTTTTGTTGCCAGAATAAGTTGACGAACCAATTCAATTTTTTCCGGTGGCCATGAAATTGCCTGAAGGCGGGCAACTGCAAGCAAGGCGCTTTTCTCTTCATTATCCTGCCTGCGGATAGAATATATGATATCATGGTAGGCAATAGCGGCCACTATTTCCTGCCAGTAAGGCACCAGGTCCAAACATATTTTCAGTTCGGTCAGCAATTGATCAAGGTGGGAAATCGTATGATAGAACCGGTTTTTAGCAGCGTATGCTTTTTCAATTTCTTTCCACATCCGTTCTATTTCCGATTCGTTGGCCCATCCCTTCATCTGCTCCAGAAACGCATTTTTGATAGAGCGCTCCATTTCGGCATATTTTCAGGTTCCGGGTATTTTATCCGGGTATCAGTTTCCGCCTCCCTCACATCCCAATAATTCGCATAATTTAGCTTGAAGATCGGGTCCACGAAGGTTTTTGGCAATGATGATTCCCTTAGGATCGATCAGCAGATTCTGCGGAATTGACTGCACTTTATACTTAAGAGCTACTTCATTCTGCCAGTGTTTCAAATCACTTACCTGTGCCCAGTCGAGCTTATCATCGGTAATTGCTTTTAACCATTTTTCTTTGTTGTTATCGAGCGAAACGCCTAAAACCGTAAAGTTTTTGTTCTTGAATTTTTCATGCGCTTCCACCAGGTTCGGATTTTCCTGCCGACAGGGTCCGCACCAGCTTGCCCAAAAATCTACCAATACATATTTACCCCGGAAAGAGGAAAGGCTGATGGGCTTACCGTTTGGATCGGCCTGGGAAAAATCAAGGGCCTCGGAGCCCACCCGTCCTATTTTTGCATCGGCCAGCCGACCAGCCAGGAACTGGCCGTAAAAGCTGGCTTGAACAGCCGGTGAAAACGTATTGAAACTCTGTTCTACCAGGTCAGGATTTTCAACAACCTGCAAAATAGTTGCCCACATAAATGGCGCAACTACCTGATCTTTTCGTTGCTCTGCAAATTTTACAGCCGATGCAGACAGATCATTGATCAATTGCTTGTATTGCTGCATCAGACTATCTGTAACGCCCGACCGGTTAGCTGTTTCTGAAAGCTGTGCATATTGGCGAAAAAATGGCTCGAACTGTTTTTGAAATGCAACAAATCCTTCATGTGGCTGAGAGCCGGTTAGACTAAGTTGTTGGATCGCATTGATATCGCCCGAAACCTGCATTTTTTTAGCATCCAGGAACAGCAGCCCTTTTTTATCAGAAGGAAGAAAAGAAATATGGTACAGTTTTACCTCCGCTAATTTCCCCTTCAATTCAAACTGTTCTTTTTTAGAAACGGCTTTGGCCAACGTATCTCCCGGACGGTCAGGATCTGTAATAGCAACCAGTGATTTATCCGGCAGCCCTTTTACATTGCCGCTGATTTGAAAACTTCCTTCCTGCGCAAAGGAAGGTAGAACAAAGGCTGTCAGAAAGCACAACCATAGGGAGGATGTAATATATTTCATATGGATATTTTATTTAGCATGCCGGTCTTTAAGCACGTCCAGTACATCCTGCAAGCGAAATCCCTTAGCATTCAGCAGGAGCAGGTAATGGAAAAGCAGATCAGCGGATTCATTCAAAAAAAGTTCGTCATTATTATCTTTTGCTTCAATCACTACTTCCACCGCTTCTTCCCCTACTTTCTGGGCAATTTTATTCAGCCCCTTAGAAAAGAGCCGGGCTACATAGGAGGCGTCGGGAGAAGCCTGTTTACGCAAATCAATAATATCTTCCAGGTAAAACAGGAAATCTTCCTGGTGGTTCCTTTCACTCCAACAGGTATCTGCCCCTGTATGACAGGTTGGTCCAACCGGATGTACTTTTATGAGTAAGGTATCCTGGTCACAATCAACCGCCAGCGATTTAAGTTCCAGAAAATTTCCACTTTCTTCTCCTTTTGTCCATAACCGTTGTTTGGACCTGCTGAAGAAAGTTACTTTTCCGGTGCTTTCGGTTTTATGCAGTGCTTCTTCATTCATAAAACCCATCATCAGCACTTTTTGGGTGGTATGATCCTGGATGATTGCCGGCACCAGGCCATCTGCATACTTTTGAAAATCAACTTTCATGGAACAAATGTACTTATTTTTAGCCCTACCCGATTCTGACCGGAATTCCAGCCTGCTGAAGATACTCTTTCAACGTAGGAATCGCTATTTCCTTAAAGTGAAAAATACTGGCCGCAAGGGCAGCATCTGCTTTTGCCTCTTTAAAAACATCCACAAAGTGCGACAGTTGCCCCCCTCCCCCGCTCGCAATTACCGGCACCGGTAAGCGAGTAGATAATCGGCGGGTTATATCAAGTGCAAAACCCTGTTTGGTTCCATCGTGATTCATGGAGGT
This sequence comes from Flavihumibacter sp. CACIAM 22H1, assembly GCF_001601815.1. Lineage (GTDB taxonomy): Bacteria > Bacteroidota > Bacteroidia > Chitinophagales > Chitinophagaceae > Flavihumibacter. The sequence goes on along the minus strand of NZ_LUKG01000033.1, from coordinate 1,372 downwards.
GAGGAGGATTTCTCCTGCCCCCAGGGCCACGGCTTCTTCTGCCCAATCTGTACAGGTTCGGTCGGTTTTGGTACGGCCTCCATTCAGGTAAACATACCATTCCCCGTCCTCTTCCAACCGGGTATCAATAGCCAGCACTACGCATTGGCTACCAAATTCTTTCTCTAATTCAGCAAGTAGGGCCGGACGCTTGAAGGCTGCGGTATTTACTGAAATCTTATCTGCACCATTTTGTAATAAAATTTTAACATCTTCTACGCTGCTGATACCACCGCCCACGGTAAAAGGAATATTAATCTGGTGACTGATGCGGTTCACCAATTCGCTGAGTGTTTTCCTTTTTTCTACGGTGGCGGTAATATCGAGGAACACCAATTCGTCGGCTCCCTGGCTGGCATACAAACGACCCAGTTCTACCGGGTCTCCGGCATCTCTCAGGTCTACAAAATTGGTACCTTTAACGGTACGCCCATCTTTAATATCAAGGCAGGGAATTATTCGTTTTGTAAGCATAGCGGTTATTTTGGATTCGATTCATTAAAACGCGAAAGTTCCTGGAGTGTGATGCGCTGTTCATAGATCGCTTTTCCAACAATTGCGCCACTGCATCCTATGGATGCCAACCGGTGTAAATCAGTCATATTACTTACTCCTCCGCTTGCAATCAGCTCTATTCCAGGAAAACTTCGGATGATTTTTTCGTACAGCGTAACAGATGGACCTTCCAGCTTCCCATCTTTACTTACATCTGTACAAAAAAGCTGGCGTATACCCTTTGACTGGTAATTGGTAATGAAATCAAGAATATTAATATCGGTAGTTTCCAACCAGCCGGCTACAGCAATTTGCTCCTCCTTTACATCAGCACCCAATAAAAATTTATCTGCACCATAGTGTTGAATCCACTGCGTAAAAACTGCTTCCTGTTTTACCGCTAAACTACCTATAGTTGCCATAGCTGCACCCGAATTAAACACGATCGCCAGGTCATCTTCTTTTTTGATGCCGCCGCCAAAATCAATGATCAGCGAGGTTTTACCGGCAACCTGCTCCAATACTTTCCAGTTGGTTACCTTGCCGGCTTTAGCGCCATCCAAATCTACCAGGTGTAGTCTTCGAAGCCCTGCATCTTCAAACATCCTGGCTACCTGCAGAGGATTTTCATTATAAATAGTTTTTTGCGCATAATCGCCCTGCGTAAGTCGAACACATTTTCCATCAATCAAATCAATAGCCGGTATAATTTCCATTATCAGATTTTTTTGAACATGATGATATACTCAATTCCGTTTTTATGCCAGCTGCTGCCCTCCTGCTGAAAGCCAAACTTCCGGTACCAATTGAAAGCAGATAACCTGGCATTACACCAAAC
>NZ_LUKG01000032.1:8672-46868 GCF_001601815.1 Flavihumibacter sp. CACIAM 22H1 | reverse complement strand
GGCTAGGCCGGTTTGTATTTCATCGGCAATGAATAATACATTGTACCGGGTACAGAGCTCGCGTACCCCCTGCAGATAACCCTCATCAGGTACCACTACACCCGCTTCACCCTGGATGGGTTCTACCATAAATGCCGCCGTATCGGGGTGCGACAATGCCTTTTCCAGCGCCGCCAGGTCATTATACGGTACCAGGTCAAAACCTGGCATAAAAGGGCCAAATTGTGAATAACTGCTTGGGTCGGTAGAAGAAGAGATAGCCGCCAGGGTTCTTCCCCAGAAATTATTTTCCGCAAATACGATCCGGGCACTATTTTCAGTAACCCCTTTCTTTACATATGCCCACCTGCGCGCCAGTTTAATGGCAGTTTCTCCCCCTTCCACACCGGTATTCATCGGTAGCACCTTATCGTAGCCAAACAGCCGGGTAATATATTGTTCATATACACCCAATTGGTTATTATGAAAGGCCCGGGATGTAAGCGTAAGTTCCTGTGCCTGTTGTACCAGGGCCTGGATAATGGCAGGGTGGCAGTGGCCCTGGTTGACCGCGCTATACCCACTCAAAAAATCATAATACCGTTTACCCTCCACATCCCAGAGAAAAACCCCCGAGCCCCTTGATAATACAACCGGCAGGGGATGGTAATTATGGGCACCGTACCGGTCTTCCAGATCGAGATAATGCTGCGTCTTTTCAGACAAAGCAGTTAAAGCAACTGACATAGTTGAAAAATTATTCTAGGTTGAAAAAAGAAGTAATGAAAAAGTACGGGCAGTATACGCCCTTTAAAAACAGCTTACCTGCTTCAATGATTGAGAAAATCAAGATTGAAGGATAAAAAAGCAGGTATATTCTTGCAGCTTTTCATGTACAGGAGCAAGATAGCTAATTATTTTGATTCCAGCAGGGTATAGTGCGCGGGGAACTGCTGTTTCCAGTTAACGGGCAGGGCATCGAAAATTCCGTACACCGTAGAGCCGGTACCTGTCATCGCCGCAAAACGGGCACCCATTGCATAAAACTGCGTACGGATGGCTTCAATTTCAGGATAGGCTCTGAACACAACTTCTTCAAAATCATTCTTCAGTTGGTCTTTCCACTGCTCCAGCGGAAGGGCTTCTATGGCCGGAAAAGGCGGTTTTGCTTTGCTGAGTTCCAACTGCCCAAATGCCCAGGCTGTGGAAATATGAATGCCGGGATTTGCTAACAGAAGCATTTTGCCGTTTAGCTGGGGTAGCTCCAGAGGAAACAGTTCCTCTCCGCGGCCGGTGGCCCGGGCAGGCTGATTCAGGAGGAAAAACGGACAATCACTGCCCAGTTCCAGGGCAAAACGACTTAGCTGTTCAGGCGGACAGTTCAAATTAAACAGGCGGTTCAGTAAGGATAACATAAAAGCTCCGTCGGAGGAGCCGCCTCCCAAGCCAGCCCCCATCGGAATTATTTTATGTAAATGGATGGAAACAGGAGGGAGCTGGAAACTTTCTTCCATTTTTTTCCAGGCCCTGATACAGAGATTGTTTTCCGAACTGCCATCAATGGCTAATCCGCTTGAAGCAAAATGAAAACGTTCTGCCCGAACGGCTTCCAGCATATCTGCTACCTGCAGGGGATAAAATACGGTGGTTATGGAATGGTAACCATCCGGCCTTTTGCCATTCACCTGAAGGCCCAGGTTAATTTTTGCATTGGGAAATACTATCAATTCCGGCGATTTGGCGCTTATTTTTTGCGGCTGTTGATCTCATCCCGGATGGCAATTGCCCGGATATAATCTTCCTGCTCTAACACATCGTTCAACAGTGTATGTAACTCCTCCAGGCTAAGGGCACGCAGGTCGTCATTGCCGGTATCCTCCCGCTCAGGTGCACTTACCTGCTTTTTCTTTTTGCCGGATGTATCTTCCATGAGTATGCCCGCATTTTCCAGGATATTCTCATAGGTATAAATGGGGCATCCGAATCGTACGGCAAGAGCCAATGCGTCGGATGTACGGGAATCAATTTCTACCGTATCATGCTCGCCTACGCATACCAGTTTGGAATAGAAAATACCCTCCTGTAAATCACTGATTATGATTTCGGTGAGTTCTACATTAAAGGCATTCATGAAATTTTTCATAAGGTCATGGGTAAGCGGGCGACTGGGTTGCATTTTTTCCAATGCCACAGCAATTGCCTGAGCCTCAAAGCCTCCAATAACGATGGGCAGCCTGCGCAAACCATTTACTTCGCCTAAAACCACTGCATAAGAGTGCGTTTGGGTTATACTGTGCGACAGGGCAACTATTTCCAGTTCTATCTTCCTCATAATGAAGGCACGAAACTACGGGATTTTAATAAAAAACAAAGAGGGGATTACCCCCTCTGTTTACGAAGCTTTTAATTTTTTTACGGCCTCTATTATTTTCGGCATTACTTCAAATGCATCCCCGACAATCCCATAATCGGCTGCCTTAAAAAAAGGCGCTTCCGGGTCCTTATTAACCACCACAATTACCTTACTCCGGTTTACACCGGCCAGGTGTTGAATGGCCCCGGAGATACCTACGGCAAAATATAAATTGGGAGCAATGGATCCGCCTGTTTGTCCCACGTGTTCGTGGTGTGGCCGCCAATGTGCATCCGCAACCGCCCTGCTACAGGCAGTGGCTGCGCCCAGTAACTGCGCCAGTTCCTCGATCATGCCCCAGTTTTCCGGCCCCTTTAAACCACGGCCCCCGCTGATTACCAACTCGGCTTCACTCAGGGGAATTTGTCCCTTTATTTTATTGGTGCTGATCAGTTTGGTTTTGGCCGCCGGTACAGCAACCGCTAATTCTTCTACCACCGCGACACCGCCCCCTTCTTTTACTGCAAAGGCATTGGGAGTTAAGGCCAGTATTTTTAGTGCGGTAGGTACCTGGATGCTGGCAAAAGCTTTTCCACTGAACACGCCTTTTTTAACCACGAAACCGGCGGATGTATCGGGTAAACCCACTGCACCTGCCACCAGCCCGGCTTTTAAGCGGGCAGATAAACGCGGTCCAAGGGCCTTACCTGTTAGGTTATTGGACAAAACCACTATGGTAGCACCGGTTTTACTAACCGCTTCGGCAATTACGGCAGCCTGTTGCTGCGCATCAAACTGGTTGAGTTCGGCCTGCTTTACCTGGAAAACCTTTTTAATGCCCTGGCTGCCCAGGCTGCTAAGGTCGACCTCCGGTGTTCCCAGCACCAGCGCATTGGCTTCTACCCCTAATTGACTGGCTACTTCGGCCCCGTAACTGGCCGCCTCAAGCGAAGCTTTTTTGACTTGGCCATCGGCCTGATCAACGTATATTAATACTGACATGGAATCGTTTTTTAGATAGGTGAGGAGATTAAATGACTTTTGCTTCTTCGTGTAAGAGGCGCACCAGTTCTTCGGGCTGGTCGGCCGGTACCAATTTTACACCCGCTTTTGCCGGGGGCAGTTCAAAAGACGCAATACTGGTTAAAGCGTCTACCGCAACCGGTTCCACTAGTTTCAGTGGTTTGGTCCTGGCGCCCATAATGCCTTTCATATTTGGAATGCGCTGCTCGGCCATCCCTTTCTGGCAGCTTACTACCAGCGGCAGCGGCGCTTCCACCGTTTCCTCACCACCTTCAATTTCTCGGTTAAGCGTGGCAACCGAACCGTTTAACTCAAATTTGGTAGCCAGTGACACAAAGGGCATATCCAGCAATTCCGCAACCATTCCGCCAATGGAAGATCCGTTGTAATCGATGGTTTCCTTACCTGTAAAAATCAGGTCATAAGCGCCTTCTTTAGCAATTGCGGCAATCTGGCTGGCAATAGTAAAACTATCGGTACTTTCCAGGTTTACGCGAATGGCTTCATCGCCGCCGAGGGCCAATGCTTTCCGGATAATTGCATCATTGTCGGCACCGCCAATATTTATTAAATGGATGGTAACAGACGGATCCTTCTCTTTTAACTCGATGGCACGCACCAGGGCATACCATTCATCATACGGATTCAGAATCCATTGAACTCCCTCTGTTACGAATTTCGTGTTATTGTCCGTGAAAGCTATTTTTGCCGTAGTATCCGGCGTTTTACTAATACAAACTAGAATTTTCATACAGCATTCGTTTCTTTAGATTAAAAGTTGTTTATGCAACTACCTAATACAAATATACGTTTGTTAGTTTTTTACCAACGTTTTTCGCGTTAAATTTTTCAAATAAGTTATGGATAGAATTCAACAATTGCAGGCTTTTCTCGCAGCCAATCCCACAGATTCCTTTCTGCACCATGCACTGGGACTGGAATATGCCAAGCTGGGCGATGATGAAAAAGCCCGCCAGGTGTTTGAAAACTTATTAATGGACAACCCGGGTTATGTGGGTACCTATTATCAATTAGGTAGGTTATTAGAACGCCAGGCACAAACGGAGGAAGCCATCCGGGTATACCAACAAGGAATGGAAGCCGCTACCCAGGCAGGCGACCGGCATGCATTTGGAGAGCTAAGAGCCGCCTTGGAAGACCTTATTTATTAATACTAACGAGGTTATTGGTAGCCATCCGGGGGGTATGATACCAGGCGAGAATACCCGATAATATCAATAAGCGGAAAATAAAATAACTCCAGTAATTGATGTTCCAGGCATCTTCAGCGCCAGCCTCCTGTGCAAAAAGAATAAAACAACCCTCAATGATCAGGTACACAAAATTGTAGAACATAAAACCAGCAATAAAAAGGAATTTACTCAGGTAATGTGCATTTTCGTTATAAAAAGATCTTTTATAAAGCAGCAACATAGAATATGCTGCAGCCATCAGGAACCAGGAGGCCGGTAATACCAGGTTCCAGGTAGTGGTTTTTTGCGGACCCATAAATAACATGGTAAGCATCCAGGTAAGTAATACCGGCAAAACACTGTATACCAGGAAACGTTGGTAGGTTTTATCGGGCCACAGATGATAAAGAACCCCCAGGCCTGTGAGTGTATCGATATGAATACTTAGGTTTGCGATCAGTTCATACTGGATAGAAAACAAACCGTATACCCAGCCTACTATAAATAGTAACACGCTGTATAAGCAGTTTAATCCAAGGAATAAAAAGAGCGGTTTATTCCAGGCTTTTTTTAAGAACAGGAGAAAGATGGAAATAACTAAACAAACAAAGGTAAGTTGGTCTATAAGTAATATGACAAATCCCTGGTTAGGCATGGGTACGGATAAAGATTAATGGTTTAAAATCAACCACTAAACTAAGTGTTTGTATTTAGCAATAATAGGTATTAGTACGAGGAAAACTACTCGATTTTAAGTATGCAGGCATTACTGAAAAATATAGAAGCATTCATTCAGAAAGAAGCGTTATTTACGCGGCAGGATCGGTTAGTGGTGGCTGTTAGCGGTGGCCTTGACTCGGTGGTCCTTTGTCATATTCTGCTGGCATTGGGTTATCGCATAGAACTGGCTCACATGAATTTCGGACTACGGGGAGAGGAGAGTGATCGCGACGAAAAATTTGTGCAGCAACTGGCCGCTGACTGGAAGCTGGTTGTTCATACCAAAAGAATAAACCCAGGCCGCGACGGTAAAAAAGGAAATATACAGGAGTGGGCCAGGCAGGAACGTTATACCTGGTTACAGGAAATTATACAACCAAAGAACACCGGTTCAACAAGCCGTCAGAAAGCCTATATACTTACGGCGCACCATGCAGATGATCAGGCCGAAACTATTCTCCTGAATTTATTCAGGGGTTCGGGTATTGCAGGCTTAAGCGGCATGCTGCCCTCCCGGAACGGGCTTTGCCGGCCCTTGTTAATGGTGGAAAAGGAAGCTTTGGAAGCCTATGCAAAGCAGGAACAGCTAAGTTGGGTCGAAGACAGCTCCAATGCAACGGATAAGTATACCCGCAATAAGATCAGGCACCAGTTGATTCCTCTTGTTAAGGAAATAAACAAAGACGGTATTCTACGTATGTACCAGAACAGCCGGAACCTGCAAAGCCTGGCTGCCTATGCGGATGAAAAAATGACCCGTACGCTTAAGAAACTGGTTCACATAAACGGAGAGGAGCAATGGTTGCCTATCCGCCAATGGAAATTGTTGAAAGGGGCCCGGTATATCCTGTTCGAATGGCTTTATCCGCTTGGGTTTAGTCCGGAGCAGGTAGAACAGGCCATCGGGTTAATGGAAAGTCAAACAGGTCAATACATTCGCCAGGGTTCTTACCTCTTGTTAAAAAACCGCGAATGGTTGGTATTGTCGCCAAAAAAAGAAGAAGAACAGGAATGGGTGGTGTTGGAAGAGGAGCAGGGCACGGTCCGTTTTGCAGGCGGAGAATTGAGTTGGACAAGCCAGCCCTATGCAGGCCAGGCATTGCCGGCCGATGCTGCGACGGCGGTGCTGGATGCAGCCCGTGTTGAATTTCCCCTATTGCTGCGCAGATGGAAAGCAGGAGATTATTTCTATCCGCTGGGTATGCGTAAAAAGAAAAAAATTGCCCGGTTTTTAATCGATCAGAAAATCAGCCGCCTTGATAAGGAAAAAATCTGGCTGTTGGAAACGGGCAAAAGAATATGCTGGCTCGCCGGTCAAAGACCGGACGACCGTTTTAAAGTAACCACTTCCACCACCCGGGTAATTCTATTTCAGCTTAATACCGGCCTTTGATGGTTTCAATAAAAGCGGGAATGATGTCTATATTGGCAATTAGCTTCGCCATAATAATGGTGTACAAAACACCAAAAATTGCGCCGGAAAAATGCGCCCGGTGACCAATATTATCGCCGCCCCGTTTGGCCAGGAAAGCCGAAAGTGCCAGGAAAATAATGCCGAATATATAACCAGGTATGCCGGGGATAAAGAAAATGGATATTTTTTGGGTGGGGTCGAGCATTATAAAGGAAAAAATAACGGCAGATACGGCACCAGAGGCCCCCAGGGCACGGTAGGCATAATTATTCCTGTACCGGAAATAATCCGGGATAACTGACACGATCAACCCCAGCAGGTAAAGCCCCAGGTATACCAGTTTAGCCTTGGAGCCGAATAACATCGGATTAGCATACAGGTAGCCTTCTACGTACTCACCGAAAGAAAAAAGGGCCACCATATTAAAAGCCAGGTGTACCAGGTCGCCATGTACAAATCCATTGGTGATAAAACGATAGTATTGTTTTTGACTTTCAATTTGTGCAGGCCAGAATAGCAGGTCTTCCTTGATCTTTTCCTTACTGAAGGCCGAAAGGGAAATGGCTACTGTTAAAATAACAATGGACAGGGTAATGCTAATCATGGGGGAAAGATACTATAGATTTCCAAATTCCAAAACCAGCCTAGCTATGATGATATTTTTCATTGCGCAGAATGCTGCAGGCCCGGTACACCTGTTCTGCCAGGATCAGCCGTACCAGTTGATGAGGAAAAACCAACCTGGATAAACTCCAGGTAAAATTAGCTCTTTGCTGAAGCGCCGTATCAACCCCGTAAGCGCCTCCGATCAAAAAAACAAGCTGCTTCCTGCTTTCATTTGCCCGGTCCTGGATCAATTGCGCCAGCTCCGGGGAGCTGATGTTTTTTCCCCGCTCATCGAGCAAAACCAGGTAATCCTCGGCCTGCAGCCCCTGCAGTACTTGTTGCGCTTCTGTTTTTTTTATCTGGACGGGATCGGTTGATTTGGCAGGCGGTAATAGCTTCCATTCACAAGGAAAATAACGGCTGATTCGTTGCGTAAAATCCTGCACCGCTTCTTTGGTGGAAGCATCCTGTTGTTTTCCGATGCTGACTAATATAATCTTCATGATTGAATAAAACGGTTCTGCGGAGGGCCGGGTTTTTGCAGGGGAAGGTAATAACTAAATAACAAAAAGATGGCAGTAACTGATCAGGAACAAGTGCCTATTCCCAGGCAGGAAGAAGGCCGGCAATCGGATATTGTTGAACAGCGTTCTTTTGCCACAGCACAATTGGCCAGAGAAGCGTTCCTGCTGGCCAGGAACAGGCTGCTTGATATTAACTACTGGGGTCGGATCAGTGCAGGTTTGTCGGCAGACTTCAGCCTGCTTGATGAAACCGGAAATAAACTGGAACGGGCGCCTTTACCCAAAGATTTTATCCGCATAGATCTACCCGGCCCCGGATCTCTTGCCGGTCATGGCTATGACTGGGTACAAATTGAAGCAGTGGAGGAAAGCGAAGCGGATACCCGGCGCCAAGCTGTTTTGCTGCGGGTAAGACCCTCACAGGATCCTTCTTTACCGGAAGGCCCGGCGCATTTTTTTGATCCCCGAGCAAGCAGTACCTTTTTACTGGAACGAACGGGACAAGTGCTTAGAGCAGGCATTCATGGAAGAAATGAACAGACGGCAGTTGCAGCCAAAAAAATAGACACCTTGCGAAATACCGTAGTGAGTGAACTGGCAGCCCTGGGGGCCGCAGCCATTCAATGGAAGAAACTCGCCAACGCTATATTGGGTATCGACGATGCCGGCAACGCAGTAGTTTAACAGCCGCCATACCGTATGGTGGTGTAGATTTGTATACAGAATGCCGCAGCCTGTAGCTTTTTTACACAGGTTATGTCGGCGTTTTTGGGGCATTGTTTTTTTGTAGCTGATCAAAACCAGGTTGGTAATGAATGTATTTTTAAAAGTGGTTCTCTTATTGACCGGGCTGTTCACCGGTACTCAAAGTATTAGCCAGGTAAAAGAATTATACGAAGGGCTGGCTTCCAGGGAAAGCAGTCTCATTGATGCCCAATTGAAAAAACTGGAAAACAGCAATTCCCCGGCAGACTATGCCTATACCGGCGCCCTGCTGATGAAAAAGGCCGACGTTGTTAAAGGCCCCGCCAATAAACTGGAAACCTTCCGGGCAGGAAAAGAGAAACTTGAAAAAGCCATTCAAGAAGACAATGAAAATGTGGAATTCCGTTTTCTGCGCTTATTGATCCAGGAAAATGCGCCGGGTATCCTCGGATATGATAAAAACATTGCAGAAGATGCCTCCCTGGTTGCGGAGAAATTTAATGAACTGCCAAAAGAGGTAAAAGAGGTGGTGCAATCCTATAGCAAATCTTCCAGGGCTCTACGGGATAAAATTAAATAAGGTACAGCGGTTCAACAGGCTGCTTCTATCCTTGATCAAAGCCTTATATTGCTGCAGGCTAAACTCCTCCTGCTGTTATGTATTTTTCTTTTGGTTTCAAAAGTTCGATCTTACTGCTGTTTTTTGTGCATGGTATTGTTTTTTCGGTTCTCTTGGCAATAAAAGGTTTTCAACACGAGGATAAATCAAGCTATTGGCTTAGTTTTTTTTCCTTCTTGTGTTCCATGTACATTGCGCCGTTCATGTTCGGATACGCCGGCTGGTATTCCCAGGAACTGTACAGGACCCTGCTTTTTTATATTCCTTTTCAGCAACTGTTTCTGTTGCCAGTAGTGTTATATTTTTATTGCAGGTATTTATTAGACAACTCATTTAGGTTTTCCAAAAAGCACCGCCTTCATTTTGTACCTGCTGTATTATACCTGCTGTATGCTTTACTGGTTTTTCTGAACGATCGGGTACTGAAGGGTACCTATTATTTTTACGAAGATGGTAAAGACAAAGATTTTGCCACCTGGTACCAGGTGGCCGGCTTGCTGATGCTGGTTTACTACCTGCTCAAATGCCTGCAAACCTATAAGCAATACAAGCGCATCACGTACAATGAGGTCAGCTATGCCGATTCTGTTATGTTCAAGTGGGCAAGGCGTTTCCTGCTTGCGTTTTTAGTATTGATCGCCATTCGGGTTCTTTTTTTCCTGGTTAACCCTGAATGGGATGCGTTTGGCAGAAAATTCTGGTATTACCTCAGCTTCTCGGTGCTGTTTTATTATGTAACAATTAGTGGGTATGCCAATTCCATTTTAACGGGTACTTCCCTGGCCGGCCGGGCACTGCCATTGCCCAATCCGCCACCCGCCGCTTTGCAGGTAGCTGAGATAGATGAGGAAACCTTGCAAAGCAGGTCCAGTTTGCCGGATCTTGTGGAATGGAAACAGAAAATAGAGCGGTTGATGGAAGAGGAAAAACTGTATGAAAACCCCGTGCTCATTCTTTCGGATCTAAGCAGCAGACTCGGCACGCATACCAAAAAAGTATCGCAGGTAATTAATGATGGGTTTCAGATGAACTTCAATGATTTTGTAAATGCCTACAGGATTGAAGCCGTGATCCGAAAAATTGAGGAAGGTGAACATACGGTGCAAACCCTGCTGGCACTTGCCTATGAAGCTGGCTTTAATTCAAAATCCACTTTTAACCGGGCATTTAAGCGGGCAAAATCGATAAGTCCGAAAGAGTATATCGAAAAATACCATCAAAAATGAGTGTCAAATCAGGATCTGGGGCGATCAGCGGAAAAAACGCCCCCAAATTTGAGAAAAAAACATGCGTTACCTTTTATTATTAGTTGTTGTTATGCCAAAGCTATTGCTGGCGCAGGGGCTCGATAAATGGCAACAAAAACTGGATAGCATTGCCTTGCAGGATGTGCCGCCCAGGGCTCCGGGAATTGCGACCGCTATTGTTCAAAACGGTCAGTTGGTATACGAAAAATATGCAGGGTATGCCGATTTTATGGACAGCAGCCTGATAAACAGTAACACCCGCTTCAATATTGCCTCCAACGGAAAACAGTTTACTGCCCTGGCGGTATTAAACCTGGTGGAAACTAAGCAGATAAACTTATCGGACGACATCCGAAAATGGTTTCCCCGGCTCTATCCCGCCATCAGGGAAAAAATAACGGTGCAGAGTTTGCTTACCCATACCAGCGGTATTCGAGATTGTTATGATCTACTGAGTTTGCAGGGGTATACCTGGTGGGAACGTTCGCTTTCCAATGCAGACATACTGGCTTTACTGGAACAGCAGGAGGAGCTGAACTTTACTCCCCATTCAACCTACCTTTATAGTAATTCAAATTATATTCTGCTCGCCCTGCTGGTAGAAAAAGTTTCGGGTAAAAGTTTCCTGGATTATACCAACGCCTTGTTTCGCAAAATGGCCATGTACCATACCTCTTTTGAACCCGATTACCGGGCTATCCGGGGTCCGATCGCAAAAGCCTATTTTAATTTTGATACCTGGACCACCTATGACTGGCGCTGGAATGTGGTGGGAGACGGTAACCTTTTTACCACGCTTCCGGACCAGGTTCAGTGGGAAAAAATAGTACAAACCCACCGTAGTAGGCAACTAAACAGGCGCATTATTGAACTAAGTCAACTGCCTGTAGCGGGAGATTCCATCAAGCTATATGGCTACGGGCTTGAGTTTGGCAGGTATAAGGGAATTGATTATGTGTTTCATGAAGGAGCAACAGGTGCCTGGAAAGCTACCCTAATCCGTTTCCCCTCCCGTAGAACCAGCCTGCTCACGTTCACCAACACCGGTAAATCCATTCCAGCACAACAAACAAGGCAGATGGCCGACCTGCTCCTGGGCAATGCTGCTATGGCTGAGCAACCGGTAACCAGGCCTTCGACGGTTGGTGCTTATATCGGAGAAGAAGATATTGTTGGCACCTATCTCACAACAACTGATTTTGCCTTCCAGTTTGAAGTAAGAAACCAGCAACTCTTTTTAAAAAGGATGGGCAGAAACGACGTGGAACTGGAAAGAGAAGCAGCAAATATTTTTCACCAGAAATACGACTCCGCTTTTAAACAGGCGTTTACCAGGAATGAACAAGGCCAGTTGCAGGTTACGGCTTATTATACCACCCATGCGCCTTACACTTTGGTAAAAACCACCCCGTTAACTGCTCCCATCGACGCCAAAGATTATGAGGGCGTCTATTATAATCGGGAAACCAATACCACCTTACATATCCGGCAATTGGAAGCCCTGAACTATGAGCTGGTTCGCAACAACAAAAAATCAACAGCAATTTTAGTTACGAGCACCAAAATGCTGGCAGGTGCATACCGTTTAGAGTTTTTGAACGGAGAGTTGCTGCTTAGTGGAGACCGGATTAAACGTATCAGGTATATCCGGCAGCATTGAAGCTATTTATTGCCATTCCGTAAAAAACAAAAGAGATTAATTTGTGTAACAAATTAATCTCTTTTATAACTGGTTGGTGACTCCGTCAGGATTCAAACCTGAAACCTTCTGATCCGTAGTCAGATGCTCTATTCAGTTGAGCTACGGAGCCATTCCCTTTAAGGGAGTGCAAAGATAAGGGAATCGAATCTTAATTTCCAAAAAATCAAAATCGATTTCCCTTAAATTTTTTAATAATGCCAGCGCACAAATGCTTCCATAGCAGCGTATTGTGTTAATCCGAGCTGCGCATACTGCCGGGCCGTTTCGGCATTCCGGTCTTCTGCACGCTGCCAGAATTCACGTGAATCTGAGCCCTGAAAAGGAACCATATCTTTTTGCGACTGGTGAATGAAAATGCCGAAACGTTTTTTCATAACCTGGTCGGGGCTCATCGGGATAGCCATTTCAATTTCTTCCAGGTTCCATTCCTGCCAGGCGCCTTTATACAACCAAACCCAACAATCTTTTATCCATTCATCGCCCGCTGCCTTTATTCTGCGAAGTGATTCAAATACGATGTCCAAACAAACTTTATGCGTTCCATGCGGATCGGCAAGGTCGCCGGCACAATACACCTGTTGGGGTTTTACCTTGCGCAGCAGTTCCATGGTAAGCTGAACATCTTCTTCGCCCATCGGCTTTTTCTCCACCCGTCCGGTTTCATAAAAAGGAAGATTTTGAAAATGTACATTTTCGTCTTTAATTCCCACATAACGGCAGGTTGCTTTTGCTTCCCCCCGGCGAATCAGTCCTTTAATGGCACGGATTTCCGCTGTATCGCTTTCGCTTGGTTTTTTATTGGCCAGGAACTGGTGGGCTGCGGTAAGTATTTCTCTTGATTTGCTGCTGTCTATTCCGGAAATATCTTCAAAGCCTACAGCAAAATCAATAAACCTTGTCACAAACTCGTCGGTAACTGCAATATTACCGCTGGTTTGGTAGGCCACATGAACATCGTGCCCCTGATCGTGCAGGCGCATAAACGTGCCACCCATGCTAATAATATCATCATCGGGGTGAGGGGAGAAGATGAGGCAGGTTTTAGGGTAAGGCAGTGACCGCTCGGGATGCGCCGGAATCACTGCATTGGGTTTTCCGCCGGGCCAGCCCGTAATACCATCGCGCAGCATATAAAATACCTGCAGGTTTATTTCGTAGGCATCGCCTTTTTCTACCAGCAGATCGCCCAACCCATGGTCGTTGTAATCACTGTTTGTTAAACCCAGGATAGGTTTTCCTGTTTTCAAAGCCATGCTTACCACGGCTTTTTTCATCATGGTAGGGGTCCATTCAATATCACCCGTTAACCAGGGCGATTTAAAGCGGGTTAATTCAGCCGCCGCCAGCTCATCCACCACATAAATAGTATCATTATGTTGCTGAAGCAAAGAAGCAGGGATTTGTTCCGTTACCTGCTCTTCAACAGCTTTCTGGATTACGGGTGCTTTCATGGGCCCCCAGGCCATCAGGTAAATTCGCTTGGCTTTCAAAATGGTATCAATGCCCATGGTAACAGCCAGCCGGGGTACTTCAGAAATATTGGCAAACTCAAAAGAGTTGGCAATACGGGTAGAATTGTCCAGGGTAATCATCCGGGTTTTGGAATAGCGGCTTGATCCCGGTTCATTAAACCCGATATGTCCGTTATTTCCAATGCCTAGTATCTGTACGTCTATGCCGCCGGCTTCTTCAATCATTGCCTCATAATCAGCGCAATGTTTTTTTATTTCATCTTTTGGTAGTTCACCATTTGGAATATGAATATTCTCCTGCTTAATATCAACATGGTTAAACAAATGCTCGCGCATGTACCGGTTATAACTCTGTAAGGCATCCTGGTCGATCGGATAATATTCATCCAGGTTAAATGTTACAACATTGCTGAAACTTAAACCTTCGGTTTTGTGCAGGCGAACCAGCTCAGCATACACTGTTTTGGGCGATGAGCCGGTGGCTAATCCAAGTACGCATTTTTTCCCTTCAGCTTGTTTCTGGCGGATAACCGACGCAATTTCGTTGGCAATAAAGTGGGAACCTTCCTTCAGGTTGGCGAAAATCCGGACAGGAATCTTCTCAAATGAATCTACCATGGTTGTTTTAATTTGGTCTTTTGCTTAATGAATGAGCGAAAGTATAAAAATTAAAAGCTTCACCATAGAAATCATTTTTTTCATGGACCGGATAGCCAGGTATAACAGGTTCCTGGCCACCTGGTAATTGATCTCCATAATTTCGCTCACCTCTTCGTAACTCAGTCCCAGGTAATATTTGAGGTAAATAACTTCTTTTTGCCGGTTCGACAACTGGTCAAAGGCCTTGATAACCTGCTTGGCCCGTTCCTGTTCTTCTTCTTTATGAATAAGGAGCGTATCGTGGCTTAATTCAAAGTTCATCTCCTCCTTTAATAAAGTTTCGGGATGGATTTTCCGCTGGTTCAACGCGCGGTATATTTTGTATTTCAATGATTTAAACAGGTAAGCTTTCACCGAAACAACCACCACCTGGTTACGCGATTTCCAAAGTTCAAAAAAAAGTTCTTGTATGCAATCCTCCAGGATAGTGGTATCCTGCACAATTTTATTACCGTATAAAAAAAGGGGGCTGTAGTATTTTCTGAAGAGTTCGCTGAATGCGTCACGATCACCATTTTTATAGGCATCCCATAAAACCGTATCAGAATTTGCAGCTTTCAAGATTAAATTTTGGTTTATTTCAATAGAGCAATCGTTTGCACTGTAATTTATCTACAATTTTGCATCATAATATAAAAAAAGAAACAATTAAAGTTACAATTAGATCAAAATTGTTACTATAATAGCGAGGAATTTTTAAACATGAAGCAAGCGCCCGATTCGGTGGAAAAAATTATTGGTGACGAACAGTTTCTTGCCTGGTACCTGGAAACAGACCAGGAACTGGCAAGAATGTGGGAAATTCGTAATAGCAAAGGTGAAATTGATGCCGGAACACTGGCGGAAGCCATTGAGTTGATGGAGCAGGTTCGTATTGCTGAAGCTGCAACCCCTGAAGCACAGGCAAAAAAAGCCGAAGCGGCTTTATGGGAACGTATTAACGGTTTAACAGAAGAAAAAGAGGAATCGGCCCCCATTCGCATAATTAGCTGGTACAAAAAGCCCCTGCAGGTGGCTGCTGTTTTATTACTGGTTGCAGGTACAGGCTGGATGGCTAATCTTTACCTCAACCCGAAAACCACCGAATTAAAAACCGATTTTGGGCAAATAGCCAAAGAGAAATTACCCGATGGATCCGTGATCACCTTAAATGGTAATTCACGCCTTAAATACCAGCACGCCAATTTATTGAACCCCGGCAGAGAGGTTTGGATGGAAGGCGAAGGCTTTTTTGAAGTGCAGTCGACCCCACAGAAAGACCGGTTTACGGTTCACCTGGATAACCTGGATGTAATTGTAACAGGCACCCAGTTTAATATTCACAAGCGACCCTATAAAACAGAGATCCTCTTAACAGAAGGCAGCATCGAATTAAAATCTTCCGCTACGGGCGAGCTGATGAAGTTGGTACCCGGCGAATCTGCTACTTTAGAAAAGGGCAATATTGTGAGGAAATCGGGTAATATTCCGCAGGTAACTGGCTGGAAAGAACGTAAATTCATATTCGAAAACACGAGTCTGGAAGAAATTGCCCGTTCTGTTGAAGCCCTGTATGGTATTAAGGTTCGGATTGAAGGCGATACTACCTCGCGCAAAACAATCAGCGCCATTTTACCGGCTGATAACCTGGATATTTTTGTTCAATCATTGGAAGCTACACAGGAATTTACCGTACAAAGAGATGGTATGGATGTTTTGATTGGGCCGGCAGCTCGCTAGACTTAGTGGTTCGGGTACCGCTACTGCTACTGAATGATTAAAAGAACTGCTGCCAGACTACCTTATTATGGCTGTACAACCCTGCTTTTGCTGGTTTGGTTGACAGGTTCGGTTGTTTATGGCCAAACTGAAACACGCCCCTTATTTGATATTTTAAAGGAGCTCCACCAGAAAAGGGGGGCCTATTTTTTATTTGCCCATCAATCGTTTGGCGAAAAGCAGGTAAAGCCCTGCCCCTTTGGTGAGCTGCCGGTAGAAAAAATATTGGAATGTCTGCTTGCGGAATCCGGCTTACATTTCAAACAGGTAACAGCCACCACTTTTGTTATTATTGAATCAACCGCTAAACCCAGCAGTATTGGCCCGGTTACCAGTTTCTCCGAACTGGTTATGCCTATTAAAGGCATCGTATTAAGTACACAGGGGGCGCCCGTGCCCAATGCCAGTGTAGAGCTAAAGCACGAGGGTAAATGGACAGGCGTTACGACCGATGGGGAAGGACGGTTTGTACTTACTGCACCCAAGCCGGAATTTATTCAGGTTAGTTCTATTGGCTTTCTTAGTCAGAAAATTACCCATATCCAGGAGGGCGATCAGCTTCGGATTCTACTGGAGCCCGAACAACGCGAAATGGCGGAAGTGGTTGTTACTTCCCTCGGCGTTCAGCGGGAAAAAAAGAGCCTTGGATATGCCCTCAGCACTATTCAGTCGGATGAAATTAACCGGGTTGCTAATACCAATTTTGCAACTGCCCTCTATGGAAAAGCTGCTGGTGTTCGGATAGCTACCGCGCCGGGAGGAGCCACCAGCGCGGTACAGGTACAGATCAGGGGGCTAAACTCACTCAATTTTAATGCGCAGCCACTGTATATACTCGACGGCGCAGTTATTCGTAACATCAATGAAAAAGGCACCGCAGGCATTAATAACAATGGCTATTGGGAGGATCAACGGATCCGGGGCAATGGCATCCTGGATATAAATCCGCTTGATATTGAAAGTATAACCATTCTGAAAGGAGCCAGTGCAACTGCTTTGTATGGTTCCGAAGCAGCCAATGGGGTAGTGGTAATAACCTCTAAAAAAGGCACCCGGAAAAAAGGAATGGGCATCGAGTTTAATTATGCTGTCAATGCGGAAAAAGCGGCTTTTCTGCCCAAGTTCCAAAATGAATTCGGACCGGGGCTCGATAGGATCAGTAACCTGGCAGCTGGCGCCACTGAAGAGGGTTGGATACCCGTAGACGCTGACGGCGATGGAAATGCCAATGAGCTGCGCCCTAATTTTCTTTCCTGGGCGCAATTTGGTCCAAGAATGGAAGGCCAGGTGGTACCCTGGTGGGATGGCAGTTACCAGTCTTACAGCCCCCAACCCGATAACTACCGGGCTTTGTTTCGAACCGGCATGAACTCGCTGGTTAATATCGCATTTGCCGACCAGACGGAAAAAGCCGCCTATCGCATGGCATTAACCCGGAACGATTATAAAGGCATACAGGTCGGCGGACAATTGCAGCGCACTACTTTTTTCCTGAATACCCAGTACAAGATTTCTCCCAAACTGGCGGCCGAGGTGGTGTTCAGTTGGGTAAACAGCAAGGTCGATAACCGCCCCCTGCAATTAGCCAGGATTGTTTCCGCTTACAACGGGTTTATAAGCCGGGCGGAGAAAACGGCCCTTTTATTTGACAGATATAAAACTACAGAAGGTTATAAATGGGTGCCCAGCGACCAATGGCAGCGCAACCCGGCCGAGGCCCTGGCCTTCCCATTCAAAGAAGAAGCGCTGAATTTATTATGGACGCAGTTACGGAATAAAGAAGAAGAAAACCAAAACCGCTTGTTTAGTGTAGCCACCCTGCGGTATAACTTTAATGAGCAATTGTATTTCAGGGCAAGAGTAGGACAGGATTTTACCAGCCTGCAAACCGAAACAACTAATTTTAACGAATACCCCGAAGCCTTTAATACCATGGGTAGCACAGGTGCTTATGGCAATTCGAATGGCAGGTACAGTTTGTTGTACGGCGATTTCCTGGCCACCTATGATGCCAAAATAGGCGAGTCTGTAAAACTTAGCTTCAACGGTGGTTACCAGGCAAGAGAAGAGAAATATACCGATCAGCTTTCGATGACCACCGGCGGACTGGTAAAAGAAAATTGGTTTAACCTGGCCAATTCCTATGGACCGGTTTCCAATTCAACGCAACGAATTAATAGTTTACATTATGCCTGGCTGGGCTTTGCACAGGCTTCCTATAAAAATTTGTATTTCCTGGAGCTGACCGCAAGAAAAGAATATTCCTCTACGCTGCCCCCGGGTAATAACAGCTATTTCTACCCATCTGTAAATGGTAGTATTTTACTGAACGAAACATTTGACTTACCCTCCTTTATTAATACCGCCAAGTTAAGAGCCAGTTATGGTAGGGTAGGTAATTCGCCGCCTCCGTACACGGCCGCCATTACCTATTCGCAGCAGGTTATTCCCACCCAAAATGGCAATGTTTCTACCCAGCAAAGTCAAACCAGGTATGGCAATAACCAGATACGGCCCGAGCAAAAAGAGGAACTTGAACTGGGTTTGGAAACCGTAACGCTGAATAACCGGTTGGGAATTAACTTTACCTGGTATTCCAATTTAACCCGCAACCAGATTCTTCAGTTAACCATTCCGTCGAGCATGGGGGCGTCCTCCCGACTGGTTAACAGCGGTACCTTGTTTTCAAAAGGAATAGAGCTGGGGCTGGATGCGATCCCGGTATTGAAAAGAAACTACCATTGGAAAACCTCGTTCAACCTGTCTTATGTATCTACCAAAACCAGGAGCCTGGCGCCAGGTGTAAAGGAAATGGTTTACCTGCAAATGGAACAGGGCGCTATCCGCATTATGGCGGAAGAAGGAAAGAAAGTGGGTAACATTTATGTATACCCTAAAAAAACCAATGAACAGGGGCAGCCGGTTATCGGCGAAAATGGGTTATACCTGATTGATAATACCCGGTATAAAAAAGTGGGTAACGTAATGCCCGATTTCATAGGAGGCTGGCTGAATTCTTTCCGCTTTAAACAGTTCAGCCTAGATTGTATGATGGATTATCGCATTGGCGGCCAACTTGTTTCACCCTCACTCAAATACAATACAGGGGCGGGCATGTATACGTCTACCCTGGCTTACCGGAATGAAAAATACGGCGGCTTGCCCTATTATATCAATGAAGCCGGCTTGAAAATACAGCTCGACAACCATCAGCAGCCGGCGCCCGGCGGAGCCCGTGTTTACCACGATGGCCTGATTCTTCCGGGAGTTGGCCTAGACGGAAAACCCAATACCAAACTTGTGGACGCTGCATATTATTATATGAACATGTTTTATTGGGGGCCCAATGCCCTGAACGAAGAAGGCGCGGTGTATGATAATAGTTACCTCAAAATGCGGGAGGCTTCTATTACCTATAACCTGCCCGCCAAAATACTCAGTAAATGGAAACTACAATCTATGCGCGTTTCCCTGATCGGAAGAAACCTGTTTTATATATGGAGAACCCTTGAAAACCTGGATCCCGAAACGCCCATCGGTACAGCCTGGACAAGGCAGAGTATTGATGACGGTACCACTGCTGCTACCCGGAGTTATGGAGCATCTATTCAGTTGGGATTTTAATATGAAGAAAAGAAAATCGTATACCATCCTCTTCTATTGCCTGCTGCTAACGGGCATTTCCTGTTCCAAAAAACTGGAAAAACTATACTATGATCCCGATCAGTTGAGTTCGGCAAGAATAGAGAAATTGTTTTCCGAACTGCTCAATAATTACCGGGTTCGGCCTTCATACTGGGAAATCCGCACATTTGTGGCCATGCATACCGGCATCTACAGCCAAACGATCGGCTACCTGAATACACCGGGTGTTTACCAGCAAAACGGTAGTTATACGGAAAGCCGGTGGAATGATTTTTACCGGCCCATTGGAAACGGAACAGGCACCATGGCCCTGTACCGGGAAATTGAAAAATTATACCAGGCCTTAAACGATACGGAAAAAGAAAAAATGCGGGTCTTCCTGCAGGCGGCCCAGGTTGTTTGGTACGACCAGGCTTGCCAGATGGTAGATCTGTGGGGAGATATTCCGTTCAGCGAAGCCGGCAGTTTAAATGCCCGTGGAGAACCGGTGATGGCAAAGTTTGACGATGCCGCCGCTATTTATACCGAAGCGATTGCAGCATTAAAAGCGCTGAATCAATATTTTTCGGAGGTTCAGCCCGATGTGCCGGTACGCAATCTTTTTGCTACACAGGATTTTTTATTGACTGGCGACCTGCAAAAATGGCGGAGTTATGCCAATGGATTAAGACTAAGGCTGCTTATGCGTATATCCGGGGTACAGGAAAATTTTGCCAGGCAGGAAGTGCGTGAAATGCTGGCGCAACCGGAACTTTTTCCGCTACTCAGTACACAGGACCGTTACCAGCCCCAGCAGGAAGATATATTATTGCAGCCCCTGGCCAATTATACGCTTAACTTACGGGATGCCCTAACCGAACTTACCAATCACCCAGCCCCTTATTTTTTGCTGGAATCGGCTATGTTGCCGGTGAAAGACCCAAGGATACCCGTTTTTTTCGATAAAAATGGTGCAAACCCAACGTATAAAGCACTTCCTATTAATTGGACCCTGGAGCAGCAACAGGTAAACCTGGGGAAATTTGCAGTGCTGGATTCGGCCACCTTTTTATACAATGCTCGTATCCCTGGTATCGTAATTACCGCAGCGGAACTTAGTTTTTTGAAAGCCGAAGCCTTCCTGCGATGGGGAGGGGGCGATGCTGAAAAATGGTATTATACAGGTATTCAGCAATCCATCCAGTTTTATTATCATTTACAACAACTGAACAGCGCCTATAAACAACCGGAGCCTTTTCCCGGTGCCGAGGAACTGGCCGGGTTTTTACAGGAGCCGGGCATTCAGCTGATGGGCAGTTCCACGGAAAAATTAGAAAAAATTGCTTTGCAACGTTGGGTGCACTTTGGTTTTCTACAAGCTAACCAGGCCTGGGCAGAACAAAGAAGAACCGGCTTCCCGGTGTTGAATTTTCCTGTCAACAGCCAGCCCGAAGCCCCCACACCGCCGAAACGATTATTATATCCGGGTAATGAAATAACGTATAATGTGAATTATGGGGCAGTACGTGATAAGGATAAGTTGTATTTTCCCATTTTCTGGGCTAACTAATTACTTGAAAAATTTTCCTAATACAGTTGTATGAAAAGATTACTGGTTTGCGTAACGGCTTTTTTTGCTTTAGGCGTACAGGCACAAAACTCCCTGCATCATCAATCCACCCAATACGAATGGCCAACCGATCCCCTGGTAAAAGAAAAGCTGGAGAACTGGCGCGACCAGAAATTCGGGATGATTATTCACTGGGGTGTTTATGCTGTTCCGGGCATGATCGAATCCTGGGCGCTTTGTTCAGAGGACTGGATAACCAGAGATAGTACCTCCAATTATGAGAACTTCAAACAATGGTATTGGGGCCTGAGTAAAAAATTTAATCCCACCCGTTTTGACCCTGACCAGTGGGCTGCTGCTGCTGAAGCGGCCGGTATGAAATACCTGGTTTTTACCACCAAGCACCACGATGGCTTTGCCATGTTTGATACCAAACAATCTGATTATTCGATTGCCCGGGGGCCATTCGCCTCCCATCCTAAGGCGGATGTAGCAAAATATGTATTTGAATCCTTTCGGAAAAAGGGTATGCTGATCGGCGCTTATTTTAGCAAGCCCGACTGGCATTCTGAAAATTACTGGTGGCCAATGTACGCTACCCCTAACCGGAACAACAACTATGATATCCGGAAATTTCCCTGGAGATGGCAGGCCTTTAAACAATATACCCATAACCAGATCGATGAACTCATGAGTAATTACGGGAAAGTAGATATCCTTTGGCTCGATGGTGGCTGGGTTCGCCCATTGGTTACCGTTAATGACGAGGTTCGGAGTTGGGGCGCTCCCATACCGGAGTGGGACCAGGATATTGATATGGCCACTATTGCGCGCAACAGCCGGGCAAAACAACCCGGGTTACTGGTAGTGGATAGAACGGTTCATGGACCTTATGAAAACTACCAGACACCGGAGCAACGTGTACCGGATACCAAGCTGGAGCATCCCTGGGAATCCTGCATAACCCTGGGTGGGGCCTGGGGTTATGTACCCAATGAACACTATAAATCGGCTTCGCAGGTAATTCATCAATTGGTGGAAATTGTAGCCAAAGGAGGCAGTTTGTTATTAGGCGTTGGGCCTACTGCCGAAGGAGTATTGCAGGAGGAAGCGGTGGCCCGCTTAACCGAAATTGGGGGATGGCTCAAAAAAAATGGACGGGCTATCTATGCTACCCGTACCACCGAGCATTATGCCGATGGCGCTGTTTTCTTTACCCAGGCTAAAGACAAGTCGGCTAAATATGCCATTCACCTGGTTAAGACGGAGGAACTACCGGCTACCATCAGCTGGACAAAAAATCTTCCGGGCAAGGCCGGGATTACCGAATTGCAAACCGGTAAAAAGTTGAAATACAAGGTGGTAGGTGATCAGGTAACCGTTGAAATACCGGCAAAACTCAAAAAAGAGCTGGGTAAAACCCCCGCCATTGCCTTCGTTTTTTAAAAAGTCGGAAAATCTAAAAAAAAATCTTTAACAAGTTGTTACAAGATCTCATTATGAGGCACTTAATGATGTAACCAGAAAATATACTTGGAAACAAGTCCATTTTTCATCATTAAACAAATTGCATAATGAGAGAATTACGACTGCTCGTGCTGATGCTGTTAATCAGTTCGGTTCTGTCAGCACAAACCAGGCAACTGTCCGGTTTATTGAAAGATTCAAAAACCGGATCTGGAATTCCTTCTGCCACACTAAAAGTGAAAGGGAAGAATTTCTCGGCGGTAACCGACGCCAATGGCTCCTTTAGTATGACAGTGCCAGAAGGAGCTTTTCAGTTAGACATCAGTTCAGTTGGCTACACCACTAAAACCATTTCGGTAGATGCCAACGAAACCAGCCTCATGTTATCACTGGATCCGGGAGAAGGAAACCTGGACGAGGTGGTGGTAACCGCACTTGGTATCGTAAAAGAAGCCAGGAAAGTGGGTTACGCGGTAACTACGGTTAAAAATGACGCCCTGTCTGTTGGACGGGAAACCAACGTAGGTAATGCGCTTTCCGGACGGGTAGCTGGTCTTAAAGTTTCCAGCACGTCTTCTGGTCCGGGTGGTACTTCCAAGTTATTGCTGCGCGGTATGCCCAGTATGACCGGTTCCGGCTCTCCTTTGATTGTAATCAATGGGGTACCCATGCAAAACTCACAGCGCGGTGCTGCAGGTGAGTGGGGTGGTGCAGATAATGGAGATGGTTTAGGAAACCTGAACCCGGATGATATTGAAAGCATGACTGTATTGAAAGGACAGTCTGCCTCTGCGCTTTACGGAAACCGTGCTACGAACGGTGTTATTGTAATTACTACCAAAAGTGCCAGAAAAGGAGATTATAATATCGACTATAACCTGAACTACATGGTAGACCGGGCGCTTGACTTCACCGACTGGCAATATGAATATGGTCAGGGTGTTGGCGGTCAAAAGCCAAACTCAGCCGCTGCTGCCCAAACCAATGCCCGTTTAAGCTGGGGTGCCCGCTTAGACGGATCGCCAGTTACACAGTTTGATGGAAACAGTTATCCATATTCTGCTGTAAAAGGAAATATCAATAATTTTTACCGCAATGGACCCAGCATGACCAACACGGTTGCTTTTTCCAGAGGTGGTGAAATGGGTAATTTCCGTATAAGTCTTTCTAATCTGGACAGTAAATCAATACTGCCAAATAGTGGTCTTAAGCGGAATACCGTTAACATGAACTTTACGCAAAAAATTACCGATAAGCTGAGTATCAGCATGATTGGTAATTATATAGATGAGCGTTCTCAGAACCGCCCTTACCTGAGTGATGGTCCGTTGAATGCTAATAATGGATTTTTTCTGGCTAATAACGTAGACATCCGTTGGTTAGCACCTGGTTTTGACCCTGCTACCGGAAACGAGACGGTTTTCAGCGACGATATTTATGTAACTAACCCTTATTTCGTGGTTAACCAGTTCCGGAATGACCTCGGCCGTCGTCGTATTATTGTAACGCCTTCTGTTCGTTACGACCTGTTGAAATGGTTGTATGTTCAGGGTCGTGTAGGGTATGATAATTCGGATGATAACAGCTTCAGTGTAACTCCCTGGGGAACGGCCTATTCTCAAGACCGCCGCGGTGGTTTAAATGGAATCGGTAAATCTCAATTAACCGAAATTAACTATGAGGCATTGATCGGAGGTAATCGTAACCTTACCGATGACCTTGGCCTTGATTTTACAGTAGGTGCTAACAAAAGGGTGAATCGTTTTGAAAGCATTTCTGTGGGTGGTGGTCCGTTCATCGTTCCTTATCAGTACACGTTCAATAACGTAGTGAATTTCAACCGTGGGTATGATTTCTCTAAGCAACAGGTTAACTCTGCTTTCTACTCATTGGATTTCGCATACAAAAACATGATCACCTTGAGTACCACCGGTCGTTACGATGCGTATTCAACTTTCCCATCTGATGTAGCTGGTATTTTTACCCCATCTGTTTCAGCCAGTTTTGTATTCCACGATCTGTTGAATTCAAAAGCACTGAACTATGGTAAATTCAGAGCATCTTATGCACAAACCAGTGGTGAGCCCCAACGTCCTTATACCACGTCACTTTATTACTCTTTGGGTAACACTTATAATGGTCTTCCGGTTGGAAACTATAACCAGTCGCTGCCCAATGGTCTGCTGCGTCCGTTTGCCGTATCAGAATTTGAAGTTGGGTTTGACCTGAGATTCTTCGATAGCCGACTGAACATTGATTTCGCCGCATATACCCGCGAAACCAAGGATGAAATTATGCCGGCTTCCTACAGTATTTCTTCTGGCTTTACAAGCGGATTCGTTGCAACCGGTTCAACACAGAATAAAGGGGTGGAAGTACAATTAACCGCAATTCCTATTCGGACTAAAAACTTCACCTGGACTTCCTCTGTGAATTTCACTTATGTTAAAAACAAGATCCTCGCTACCAATCCAAACAAAACCAATCTTAACCTGGGTACCAACCGTGCTGTGATCGGAAATGCCGTAACTGCTTATGCAGTTGGTTATGCCGGTCCGCAAATATTTGCATTTGATTACAAGTATGATGCAAAAGGCGATGTACTGGTAGATGACAATGGTTTACCGCTGCGTGGTAACCTGATCCCGATGGGAAGCACCCTGCCAACAACCTATGGTGGATGGAACAACGAATTTAACTACAAGCGTTTCAGCTTCTCTTTCCTGATCGATTTCAACTATGGTAATAATATCCTGTCTGCAACCCAGCACTATGCTATGACCCGTGGTTTGCACAAAATGACCTTAGAAGGTCGTGAATCAGGTATCACTATTGGTTACCTTGAAAATGGTCAGCAAAATACCGAAGCAGCCCCTGCACAATCCTATTACACAGAGCTGGCAAGAAGAATTACCAAAACCAACGTATTGGATGGTGATTTCGTAAAACTGCGCCAGATCAACCTGGGTTATACCTTCCCTGAAAATCTGTTCACCAAAGTTCCTTTGTTCAGAGGAGCTACGATTTCAGTGGTAGGACGTAATCTCTTCTATTTCATGAAAAAATCTGATAACATCGATCCAGAAGCTTCTTTTGGTGCAAACATCAATTACTTAGGTATAGAAGGAACCAGTTTACCAACAGCTCGTACGATTGGATTTAACCTGAACCTCCGTTTTAAAAATGGAAGTAAAAACTAAAATTTTAGAACATGAAAAAACTACTCATATATTCCGGAATTCTGCTGGCTGGCTTGCAGGTTGGCTGTACGAAGGGGTTTGAAGAACTAAATACGAATCCACTCCAGATTTCACCGGGAAATTTCGAAGGCGCCTACCTGTTACCGGCTGCGCAACGGAGTTACCTGGGCACCATGACAGGGTACAGCGGCAGCTTATTATTCCAGGCTGGCTGGGTACAGTTATTGGCCTCTACGTCTACAGGTGGTGCTACCTATTATTCTAATATGGATAAATATGTGCCTTCCAGTAATATTAATTCCTACACTGCCAATAGTTGGAACAATAGTTTCACTGGTGCTACGCAGGCCCAGCAATTGATAAAGCTGCTGGGAGACGACGCAACCAAAGTAAATGTGAAAAGTGCTGCCAAAATTGTACAGGTAATGAACCTGGCCTTTATTTCCGATCTCTATGGTCCGATTCCATATAGCGAGGCTTTAAGAGGCGATGAGGGCCTGAATAACCCCAAGTACGACAACCAGAGAGATGTATACCTGGGTTTACTGGCTGAGTTGGAAACTGCCATCAGTGGCTTTTCTGCTTCTCAACCAGCATTTACCAATGACATATCTACGTATGCCGGTGATATTGCCAAATGGAAAAAACTCGGATACAGCCTGATGCTTCGTATGGCTATGCGCATGACCAAAATTGACGCAGGCCTGGCTAAACAATGGGCAGAGAAAGCAGCCGCCGGTGGTCCAATGGCCAGCGTAGCCGATAACTATGTGTTAAGAGTTGATTTTGCCAATGGATATGGCAACCCGAACTCTTCCGCTATCCGCGTATCGGACGACTTTTACCAGGTTCGTTGGAGCAAGCGTTTCATCGACTTCCTGAAAGCCAGCAACGACCCCCGTTTAACTGCCCTTGCTGAAATTCCACCGGCAGGTATTGCTGCCGCATCGGATGTTTCACAAAGCGGTAATAATGCAGCAGGTATCCAGGTTGGTTTACCCAACGGATATGACATGAACGAAGGTGATAAAGACATTACTAACGAGCCCAACTATCCGGGTAGCAGTGGTACCGGTGGTGATTTATCCCCGATCGGAAGATACAGCCGTCCGCGTGCTGCGTTAACCACCAACCTGAACGCACCGGTTATTGTAATGACCTTTGCTGAAACCTCTTTCCTTTTAGCCGAGGCAGCTGCCAGAGGATGGACCATTACCGGTACAGCCGCACAACACTATAGAAACGGCGTTTCAGCAGCCTTGCAAACCCTTGCTACAATGGATGCGTCGGCTACTATTTCCGCCGGCACTGCCGATGCATTTGCAGCAGCTAACCCGCTGGATGTTTCCAGCCTGAATGCTTCGCTTAAAATGATTAATGAACAATATTGGGCAACTACCGGCTCCTATTTCAGCTTTGTGGAAGCGTGGAATAACTGGAGAAGATCTGGTTATCCGCAGCTGACACCGGTTGTTTTCCCAGGTGGCTTCTCTAATGGACAAATTCCTCGTCGTCAGATTATTCCATTGAATGAAGCAACCCTGAATGGTCCGAGCTACCAGGCAGGTGTTGCAGATATTCAGGGAGGTGATAACTGGATTGGTAGAGTATGGTGGGATGCCGCCAATTAATGAGTTGCGTTTTCTTGTAGCAGAAAGATGCAGTTCTCTTAGTATGTAGCGTAAGACAGGGCTGTCCCCGTGACAGTCCTGTTCTTTTTTTAAGATCCTGATTGCAATTAGTTTCTTAAATTGAAAGTATCATGAAAACCAGTTCAATACTACTGCTTGCAATTGTTTATTGGCAGCTTTGCCCGCATTCATTACACGCCCAGGAAAAACGGTTTAAACAGTTGCCTTCTTCCCAAACAGGCCTTATTTTCTCCAATACTATACAGGAAACAGAAGCGCTGAATGTATTATCCTACGAATATTTTTTTAACGGTGGCGGAACGGCAGTAGGCGATATCAACAACGATGGGCTGCCCGATCTCTTCTTTACCGCCAATATGGGCGAAAACAAACTGTTTCTGAACCAGGGAAACCGCCGTTTCAAAGACATCACCAACAGTGCTTCCCCTTTAATGAAAGGCCGGCCTAATGCCTGGAAAACAGGTGTAACCATGGCCGATGTAAATGGCGATGGATGGCTCGATATTTATGTCTGCTATTCCGGTAAGGTAGCTGATGATGAACGCCGTAACCAGCTTTTTATTAACCAGCAAAATGGAACATTTACCGAGCAGGCCGCCGCCTATGGCCTTGACGATAAAAGCCTCAGCACCCAGGCCGCCTTCTTTGATTTTGACAATGATGGCGACCTTGACCTTTTCCTGCTTAACCATAGTAATAAGAAAATTGATAACCTGGAACTGGCCAAATACCGGAAAGATGTAGATGAACTTGCCGGTAGCAAACTCTATCAAAACAACCAGAATAAATTTGTGGATGTATCGGCTACTGCCGGCATCCGCCAAAACCCTCTAACCTACGGCCTTGGAATTGTTGTGGCAGATATTAACCAGGACGGCTGGCAGGATGTGTATGTAACCAATGATTATAATGAACCCGACTATTGTTACCTGAATAACAAAAACGGCAGTTTTACCGACGTGGCCAGTGATTGTTTTCGTTACCTGGCCCAGTTTTCCATGGGAGCCGATATAGCTGATTTTAATAACGATGGATTGCCAGACCTGGTTAACCTGGATATGTTGCCGGAAGACAACAAACGGCAAAAACTCTTACAACTCCAGGAGAATTATGAAACCTTTCAATTAATGACCAGCCAGCAATTGCAGAAACAGTACATGCGAAATATGCTGCAATTGAATAATGGGGACGGAACCTTTAGTGAAATCGGGCAATTGGCCGGAATTTCCAATACCGATTGGAGCTGGTGCCCTTTGTTTGCCGATTTGGATAATGATGGGTTCAAAGACCTTTTTATCAGTAATGGTTACCTGAGAGATTATACCAACAAAGATTTTTTGCGTTATTGGGGCGATTATAAAGTGCGGAAAGCCATTGACAGAGAGCCCGCCAAATTAATGGACCTGGTTCAGGCAATGCCTACTACCAATTTGTACAATTATGTTTATCGTAATAACGGTGACCTGAGTTTCAGTAATCAAAAAGAAAGTTGGGGCATAACGGATCCCGGAATTTCCAGCTCTGCCGTTTATGCCGACCTGGATCTTGACGGAGATCTTGACCTGGTGATTAACCGGGTCAACAAAGAAGTGTTGGTTTATGAAAATACGTCTGCCAATACAGGCGACCCTAATTTTTTGAATATCCAGGTCCGATATAAAGACAAAAACCTCTTTGGTACCGGCACCAAATTATATGTTTATACAGGCAATGCAGTTCAATACCTCGAAGTAAATCCAGCCAGGGGCTATTTATCCAGCCTCCCCTATAACCAACATATTGGCCTGGGTAAAGCAGGCAGTGCTGATTCTGTAAGAATAGTTTGGCCAAACCAGATGGAGCAGGTGCTCTACTCGTTAAAACCTGGATACCACCGTATTTCCTATGGGGCAGTGAAACCGGTTGCACTACCAGCCAAAAGATCAACGCCCTTATTCCAAAAAACCGAAAAATGGATCAGCTACCAACACAAGGATCCGGGTATCAATGATTTTAAAAGGCAGTTACTCATGACCTTTATGTATTCTTCAACCGGGCCGATCCTGGGGGAAGCGGATCTGGATAAAAATGGGCGGCAGGACCTGGTAGTAGCTGGCAATGAAAACCAGGCGCCTGTGTTGTATTTGCAACAACCCAACGGTACATTCCTGGAAAGAAAGCTCTCCCTGCCCGAGTCTGGTTTTAACCGGTATTTTGCGGACCTGTCTCTCACTGATTTTAACGGAGACGGATTTCCGGATCTTTACCTGGCAGCAGGTGGTTATGCCTACCTGGAGCCGGGAGATAGCAGCTTGCAAGACCTGCTCTATATGAACGACGGAAACGGCCATTTTACCCTTTCATCAAAGGCATTGCCGCTTGTAAACCAATCCTCAAAAAGCGTTGTAAGAACCTGTGATTTTGATGGAGATGGCGACCAGGATATTTTCATAGGGGGTAGGGTAGTACCAGGTGCATATCCTACGAGCCCTGTTTCCTATCTGTTGGTGAATAATGGCAGGGGAGAATTTACCCAGGCAGAAATTCCTTTCCAGGCGGTGGGTATGATCACCGATGCAGCCTGGGCAGATCTTGATAAAGATGGTTTCAAAGAACTTATACTGGTAGGAGAACTAATGGGTATCCAGGTTTATTCTTACAGCGGTGAAAGCTGGAAGGATAAGACTGCTGAATTATTCCCAGGTAATTGGAACGGCTATTGGTTTTCCCTCCGGGTAACAGACCTGGATGGTGATGGCTGGGATGATCTTGTGCTGGGTAATATTGGTCAAAATACTCAATTGAAATTTTCAGAGCAACAACCACTGGAACTGTATTATGCCGATTTTGACGGCAATGGCTCCATTGATCCTTTTTTGAACTTTTATATTCAGGGGGTTTCTTACCCATTTGTAAGCCGGGATGAGCTGAATGAACAGATGTATAGCATGCGTCGTAAGTTTTCTTCTTATAAGGATTATTCTACTGCCGGCATGAAGGAGTTATTTACCCAGGAGGAACTGAATAAAGCAGGTAAAAAGACCGCCACTGTTAGCCAAACCCTGGTACTTCGCAATAAAAAAGGCCGTTTTGAACGCCAGGCTTTACCCGTTCAGGCACAATTTTCTGTAGTAACCCAAATACTTACCGATGATTTTAACCGAGATGGGAAAATGGACCTCTTACTGCTGGGGAATAGGTCAGATAACCGTTTAAAAATCGGAAGTATGGAAGCCAACTATGGATGTTTGCTGCTCGGAACTGAAACGGGTGAGTACCGTTACCTGCCGCAGCCGCTAAGCGGACTTCAATTAAAAGGTGATTGTAAAAACGCCCGGCTTTTCAAAAAAGGAGAAGACCGTTACGTGGTAATTGGATTGAACGGCCAATCCATTCAATTTTATAAATACTGATACGCATGCGCAGGCTTATTCCCTTTGTTCTTTTACTGGTTTCGTTGAACCTTGCTGCCCAGTCAAAAAAATACGAGCAGGAGTTGCAACCGGCTGTATTTTCTCTTACAATGGTTATGATGCACGACGTTATTAACCCACCTGCCGCTGCCCGTTTTTATACCTATTGTACGTTGGGCGCTTATGACCTGCTTTCAAAATTCAATAAAAACCTGGCCCCACCCTCTGCCAGCTTTCGACGATACACAAATTTTGCGGGGGAACTGGATAAGAAAAAGCTCGATCCCGGGTTTACGGCAATTTATTCGATTTATCTAAGCGGTATCTCCTTTTTACCCTCCGGTTTTATGCTGGAACAGCAACTGGCTGATTTTGAGGCAAAATACCGTTTAAAAGGGATGCCGGATGCCACCCTGCAGTACTCAAAAGAAGTGGCTAAAAAAATAGTAGCGCATGTAATGGAGTTCAGCAAAAAAGATAATTACAATAAGCTAAGCACCAAGCTCCGTTATTCGCCATCAAAGGGGGAAGGCAACTGGTATCCAACCCCTCCGGCATATATGGAAGCCGTTGAGCCCAATTGGAAGATAATACGCCCGATGTTGCTGGATTCTGGTGAACAGTGCAAGCCGAAGCCCCCCATCGCATTCAGTAAAGACAGTTCGAGCCCATTTCATCAAATGGCCCTGGAAGTATACCGGGTAGGAAATTCCGCTACCCGCGAGCAAAAAGAGATTGCCGCTTTCTGGGATTGCAATCCCTTTGCCATTACCAGCTCGGGGCATATGAATGTTGGATTCAAAAAAATTAGTCCCGGTGGCCATTGGATGAATATAGCTTCCATTGCCTCTTTAAAAGCCGGGTTACCGCTTGATAAAGCGGTACAGGTGCAGTCTTTGACAGCAGCCACCCTGATGGATGCATTTATCAGTTGCTGGGAGGAAAAATACCGGAGTAACCGTATCCGCCCGGAAACCTACATTAACCGGCATGTTGATGCCAAATGGATGCCTTTATTACAAACGCCGCCCTTCCCGGAATATACCAGTGGACATAGTGTGGTATCGGGAGCGGTGGCCGAATTACTAACTTATTTTTTCGGTGATCATTTTGCGTACGAGGATGATACGGAACTTATGTTTGAGTTGCCTGCCCGGCAATTTAGCTCCTTCCGGCAGGCAGCAGAAGAGGCCGCTATTTCCAGGCTCTATGGAGGTATTCATTTCAGGGACGCCGTTGAGTACGGCGTTGAACAGGGCCGGGCTATAGGAACTGTTATCGTAAGCAGCCTGAAATCTGGTTCATCGATTGGGCAGCGTACCACGAACAACCGGAAGTAGCAGTTTGGAATCCTGCTGCCCGTCATGATGTATACGTATGGTGGCTGCTTTAAAATCCTCTTCTTTAGCTTCGTAAATATTCATGAATTGTTGCGGGTTCCGATCCATCAGCGGGAACCAACTGCTCTGAATCTGGATCATTAGCCGGTGCCCGGGCAAAAAGCTGTGTGCAATGTCTGGCAGTTCAAATTTTACCCGATCCGGTTTATTCGGTTTAAACGGTACGGGTACCTCAAAACTCTTGCGGTATTTTCCCCGCATTATTTCACCCCGTACCAACTGTTGGTAACCACCCATGCCGTTAGCCGCATCATCAGGATAGACATCGATCAGTTTTACCACGAAATCAGCATCTGTGCCAGACATTGAAACCATCAGGTCTGCGATAACCGGACCAGCCAAAGTGAGGGTGGAATCAAGTTCGGGAGTAACAAAACTTACTACGTCGGGTCTGCGGCTGGCAAAGCGCTGGTCGTCTGTCATGTATTCCCGGGTTCGGGCAAAATGAATATCGGCTGCATACGGAACCGGTTTGTTCGGATCACTGGTATATTCGGTAGGGGCTATTTTGCCAAATACAGGAAGCCAGTCGAGCTCCCCTTTTGGATGCAGGTAGAGCGGGGTAAGGTTGGTTTGTTGCGGTGGCCAGTGGTCCAGTTGTTTCCAGCTGTTTTCACCGGTAAAAAACACGGTTGCTTCCGGCAGGTTATCCAAATTGCCCTTGCCTTTCAGATGATACTGAAAAAATGGTATTTCAATGGTATTCTGGTACCATTCGGAGGTCTTTGCACCAAATTGAAGGTTGCCGAGCGAGCTGCCATCGCCCCGGGCCCATTGGCCATGGTACCAGGGGCCCATAACAAGTTTACTATTGGTAGCCGGACTTTGGGTTTCTATTGATTTATACAGGTTCCAGGCACCAAAACAATCTTCAGCATCGTATAATCCGCCTACGGTTAACATGGCAGGCTGGATAGAGAACATAGCAGTTCGGGCATCGCGCTCTTTCCAGAACGCATCGTAGTCGGGGTGTGCGTAGAGGTCTTTCCAGAATTTAATGGAATCGCCCGTCATTTTCATGAAATTCCGAAGTGGACCAATTTCCAGGAAGCTGGCATAATTGTCATTTCTGGGAATCGTCAATTTGTTCACCGGAGCCTGGGTAGTAGGTAACGGTCTTGGATGACCGAAACCTCCTGCATAAAACATAAAACCATCCATCAGGGCCAATGCACCGTTATGATGAAAATCATCACCCATAAACCAATCGGTTACCGGAGCCTGCGGGCTAACCGCTTTAAGGGCAGGGTGGCCGCTGGCAGCTGCCATAGTACTGTAAAAACCAGGATAGGAAATTCCGAATACACCTACCCGCCCATTGTTATCGGGCAGGTTTTTAACCAGCCAGTCTATGGCATCGTAGGTATCACTGGCTTCATCAATTTCATGAGTGGCCTGTTTGTTTTTTCGGAAAGGACGTACGTCTTCAAAAACGCCTTCGCTCATCCATCTGCCGCGTACATCCTGCAGTACAATAATATATCCTTCGCGCATGTAATATTTCCAGTGTGTATCCCAGAAGGCGCGCCATTTATCGGCTCCGTAGGGGGCACAGGAATACGGTGTTCTTGTCATCAGGATAGGATGCTTCTCGGTTTTATCTTTCGGCAGGTAAATGGAGGTGAACAACCGTACACTATCCCGCATGGTTATATATTGTTCAATTTTCTGGTAATTATCCCGTATCCAGGCAGAATCCTGGCTATTGGGCGTTTGTGCCATTACGGAAGAGGAAATTATAACAAGCACCAATACAGCGTACAGTTTGTTCATATGGAAGAGATAGTGAGAAATAAATAATAAATGTACAGAATTGGACCATCATTTAATTCCCGAATTGATTTACTTTGACCTATAAATTGATTCGTATGCTTGAAAGGAGACGTTTTTTGCAACATTCAGTATTGGGTTCCCTGGGAATTTTTTTGGGTAAACAGGGATTCTCCCTATCGAATGGAACTAAAGCCGGGGCGCAGTCCAAGCCGGTAGTGATATCTACCTGGGCGCCTAACCAAAAAGCCAATGCCGTTGCCTGGAAAATACTGGCTGCCAATGGAAAAGCACTGGATGCATTGGAAAAAGGGATACATGTAACCGAAGCTGACCCAACGGATCAGAGTGTAGGGTATGGAGGGTTGCCGGATAGAGACGGAAGAGTAACAGTAGATAGTTGTGTAATGGATGAACGCGGCAATTGCGGTGCTGTAATGTGTCTTGAACATATTTTACATCCTGTTTCTGTTGCCCGGTTGGTAATGGAAAAAACACCGCATGTACAATTGGTAGGAGAGGGTGCACTTAAGTTTGCGCTTTCAGAAGGTTTTGAAAAAGTTAACCTGCTTACGCCGGAAGCTGAGAAAGCCTGGAAAAACTGGTTAAAAACATCGAAATACGACCCGATGATTACAGTGGAACACCTGGAGGAAAGAAATAAAAATCAACCCAAACAAGTACCCGGGCAACAACATAACCACGATACTATTGGCATGTTGGCACTGGATATGCATGGCAATTTAAGCGGTGCCTGCTCCACCAGTGGTATGGCCTTTAAAATGGCCGGCAGGGTAGGCGATTCACCTATTATTGGTGCAGGGTTATACGTAGACAATGAAGTGGGAGCTGCAACAGCTACCGGCGTCGGAGAAGAAATTGTTCGTGTATGCGGATCACATACCATTGTAGAAATGATGCGCAATGGCTTGTCTCCGGAAGCTGCCTGCAAAAAAGCAGTAGAACGTATTGTAAAAAGGAACGGCATTGAAAAGGCCCGCAACCTGCAAGCCGGATTTATTGCAATTAATAAACAAGGCGAAGTGGGTGCCTATTCTGTTATTAAAGGGTTCAACTATGCCGTTCATACTAATAATGGTCCGGCTACCGTGGACGCAAAGTTTCTGATCTGATGAATACGTTATTAGAAGTAATTGCTTTTGATATTAATAGTTGCCGGCTTATTGAGGAGGCTGGCGGAGGAAGAATAGAGTTATGTGCGAATCCATTGGAAGGTGGCACCACGGTTTCTTACGGCATGTTAAAAGCGGCGAGAGAAGCCGTTGAAATTCCCATATTTCCCATTATAAGACCCCGCGGAGGCGATTTTCTTTACACCGAAGAAGAATTTGCTGTAATGAAATCGGATGTGTTGGTAGCAAAAGAAATTGGTATGAACGGGGTTGTGTTTGGATTTTTGAAGCCCGATGGCACGGTGGATTATGAACGTACTGCCCGATTGGTAGAGCTGGCTTACCCGATGGACGTAACCTTCCACCGGGCTTTTGATCATGTGCCGGATAAGTTGGAAGCATTGGAACACATCATAAAAGCAGGGTGTCAGCGGATCCTCAGTTCCGGAGGTGCTTCCACTGTATTGGAAGGAATAAGCACACTCCTGGCCTGTATCAAAGCGGCAAAAGATAGAATTATATTGCTTCCTGGTTCGGGAATACGTTCGGGAAACATAGGCCGTTTAAAAGCATTAACGGGCCTGGAGGAATTTCATAGTTCGGCCCGTAAACTTACAACGGGTGCTATGGAATACCGGAACCCACTTTTAACGGAAGGCGCTCAAACCTGGACGGTTGATCCCGATGAAATAAAAGCCTGCCTGGCTGCGGTTCAGAATGACTAAATTCAGGCTATGACTGGCAGCACCCTTGTTTTGCTATCGTTGGCAGTACTCATCCGGGTTTTTTCCAGTTCCTATGCCAATGTGCTGCAAAAACAACTTACCGGTAGAGGTTATGGAGCGATACTGGTAAATTTTTATTCCTATGCCTTGCTGGCGATAGTAGCCATTCCTTTGTTTATAGTTTATTTTTCGAGCATCAAATCGGCCTATTTCTGGATTTTTTCCATTGCGGGCGGAATGGCTGGCGCAGTGGGAAATAGTTTCCTGGTAAAAGCACTGGAAACAGGAAATCTTTCTGTACTGGGACCAATCAATGCCTACAAGTCGGTTGTTGGATTACTGCTTGGCATAGTGTTGTTACAGGAGTTGCCGGGAAGCTGGGGACTGTTGGGTATTGGCTTAATAATTACCGGAAGTTATATTGTGCTGGATAGTCCGGAGGAACCCGTTTCCATAAAGATTTTTCGCAAAAAGGAAATCCAGTATCGCTTATTAGCACTTTTGCTGACCGGTATTGAGGCAGTATTCATAAAACGGGTGATCCAGGAATCCAATGCCATGTTAGCCTTTGGGAGCTGGGCTGTTTTTGGGGCGTTGTTTTCCTGGTTGCTGGTAAAAAAATACCAGCGTTTGCCTGGTAAACAATGGGATCAACCGGCGGTAGTGCAACTGGTAGTGCTGATAGCCTGTATTGCCGCCATGCAATTAACTACGCTTTACACCTTACAATACCTGCCCGTGGGGTATGCGCTTGCCTTGTTTCAGCTATCCATATTGGTGAGTGTGTTTTTCGGGTACCGCTTTTTTAAGGAAGCTCATCTGCAACGAAAACTGGTAGGTGCTGCTATAATGGTACTAGGCTCTGTATTGATAGTGCTGGAAAAATAAAAACGTGAGAAGAATAATTCTTCTCACGTTTCAAGGCCTTTGTTAAGGAATATTTATTTTACGATTGATAGCTTAAGAATATTGGTAGGAAGGTGTTCCTTCACCGGTGTACTACCGGTGTTAACAACGATGTCACCAATTTTAAGAAAGCCACGTTCTTTTAAAATCTCATGCTGGTCGGAATGAATATCATCCAGGCTTTCTTCTTCTTCGTAGAAAAATGCTCTTACACCCCAGCTAAGACTTAACTGGTTTACCAGTGATCTTTCCTTAGTGAAAATGTACAGGGGTGATTTGGGTCGATAACTGGATAACATGAAGCCGGTATAGCCGCTTTGCGTCATCCCGATTAAGGCATGTGCATTTACGTCTTTGGCAATTTTACAGGCATTGTAACAAATAGCATCACTCAGGAAAGAAGGAGAGTGGGGTTGTGGGGTAAGATCTTCTTCCCGGTTGTAGTAGTAGGCTTTTGTTTCAATTTCACGAATGATTTTGCTCATGGTTTCGATCACCAGAACCGGGTGTTGGCCCGTAGCGGTTTCGCCACTCAGCATTACGGCGTCTGCCCCTTCCATTACTGCATTGGCTACATCGGTTACTTCGGAACGGTTGGGTTTTACCCGATCAATCATGCTCTCCATCATTTGGGTAGCAACGATAACGGGTTTAGCCCTGTGCATGCATTTACGGATAATTTCTTTCTGAATCAGGGGAACCTGCTCCATTGGAATTTCAATACCCAGGTCGCCACGGGCAATCATTACCCCATCGCTTTCCAGGATCAGGTCACGAAGATTGGTAATGGCTTCCGGCATTTCAATTTTTGAAATCACCTTAGTTTTACTCTGGTGACGATTCAGGATGGTTCTTAACTGAATCAGGTCTTCCACGCGTTTAACGAAGGAAAGAGCTACCCAATCAAGTTTTTGCTCAATTATAAAATCGAGATCAATCAGGTCTTTCTCAGTTAAGGCGGGAAGAGATATTTTGGTATCGGGCAGGTTAATACCTTTTTTGGAGGATAATTTTCCGCCTACTGTAACGCGCACCTTCACATCGTTTTCAGGAGTGATTTCCGCTACTTCCACTTCAATTTTTCCATCATCGATAAAGATCCGGTTACCTACCACTACATCGGCGTGTAGGTTCGGGTAGCTAACATAAATTTTTTCAAGGGTGCCTACGCATTTGACGTTGGTAAATGTAAGGATATCACCTTCACTTACCTGTATACCATTGTTTTCAATTTCACCTACCCGTAGTTTTGGCCCCTGTAAATCGCCCAGGATGGCAATATTATAAGGCTCGGTGGTATTGATATTGCGTATATGCTGGATGATCTGGGCCTTATCTTCATGCGATCCATGAGAAAAATTAAGGCGGAACACATTTACACC
>NZ_LUKG01000032.1:3609-8234 GCF_001601815.1 Flavihumibacter sp. CACIAM 22H1 | reverse complement strand
TTATCTTCATGCGATCCATGAGAAAAATTAAGGCGGAACACATTTACACCCGCGCGAACCAGTGCCAGTAGTTTATCGTAGGTGTCGCAGGCTGGTCCAACCGTTGCAACAATTTTGGTTCTTTTAAAAGCGTGCTGCCTTCCTGCTTCTTTATCCATTTCCTGGTGCAGGTACTTGGAGGCGTGTTTTGACATATAATATAATTTCGTTGCTTGCTAGTTTGTGTAAATCAGGATGCCAGGATCTTTACGATCTTCATCCACTCTTCGTTGATTTTTTGTTTTGCTTTCACTGCATTTTCCAACGGCGTATAATGCATTTTATTATTCTGTATACCTACCATAACATTATGCCGTCCAACCATCAGGCTTTCAACTGCATGGTAGCCCATTCTGCTTGCAATCAGGCGATCTAAACAGGTTGGGGATCCTCCCCGCTGAATATGTCCGAGGATGCAAACGCGGGTATCGATATGCGGTAGTTTCCCTTTTACGTGTTTGGCAACTTCTTCAGCACCACCAAATTCATCGCCCTCGGCTACAACAATAAGGTTTACCAGTTTTCTTCTTTTTTCCTTTTCCTGCAAACTCTTTACAACCTGGTCAATATCTGTTTTCTTTTCCGGGATAAGGATATGTTCTGCACCGGTGGCAATACCACTGTGCAGGGCAATATAACCCGCGTCGCGGCCCATTACTTCAATAATAAATAAACGATCGTGGGCATCTGCAGTATCCCGTATTTTATCAATTGCTTCTACAGCCGTGTTAACCGCTGTATCAAATCCGATGGTAAAATCAGTGCCGGCAATATCTTTATCAATTGTGCCCGGTAGGCCAATACAGGGAATATCAAACTCTTTACTGAATTTCAACGCGCCATTAAAACTACCGTCACCACCAATCACCACTAAGCCGTCTATGCCTCTTTTCTTTAAGTTATCATAGGCTTTCTTGCGGCCTTCATATTCAAAAAATTCTTTACAACGGGCTGTTTTTAAAATGGTGCCTCCCCGCTGAATGATATTGGCTACGGAACGTGATTCCATTTTAAAAATATCGTCTTCCACCATGCCACTATATCCTCTCATAACACCATACATATCCAAGCCATGATACAGACCTGTTCTGACAACTGCCCGAACGGCAGCATTCATTCCGGGAGAATCGCCCCCCGATGTCAGAACTCCAATTTTAGAAACCTTGCTGTCACTCATCGAATTAAATTAAAGTAGTTTGGTTTTTACACATGCTAAAATATATGACAAGCTTCCCTATTTTTAGGTAGTCGTTTGATAAGGCGCGCCAAAAATAAGGATTTGATGCGATTATGTAGCCAATACATACCCCTGAGATGGATACTTTGCGTTGAAAATCAATAAACAATTCACATATGTTGAATAAATAACTACGTTCTGAATTGCTACCATTTGTTAGTTTTTAGGATACAGGTACAAAAATTATAGTATGGAAAAGATTTTAGTTACGGGTGCAAACGGGTTTGTAGGACAAGCATTGGTGAAAATTTTAGCCCAACGTGGCTATCCCGTAATTGCCACGGGGAGAGGTGTTTCCCGTTTTCCGGCAGAGGATCAACTGGTTCGCTATTATGCGGCCGATATCAGTCATCCGTTTGAATTGCAACAAATCGTGGAGCAGGAAAAACCTGCTGTTATTGTTCATTGTGCTGCCATGTCGCAGGTCGACGAATGTGAGCAACGGCAAAAGGAAGCGCATTCCATTAATGTGGAAGCAACCGCCCGGCTTTTGCTGGATGCTGAGGAACATGCAGGTTTTTTTATTTTTCTGTCGACCGATTTTGTTTTCGATGGAGAAAAAGGAAGTTATACGGAAGAAGATACTGTTAACCCGATTAGTTGGTATGGGCATACCAAACTGGAGGCAGAAGCCATTGTACAAACCGCTGAAATTCCCTGGGCAATTGTTAGGACCTGCCTGGTATACGGGTTGGCTCCGGAAGGTGGTCGTTCCAGTATTTTCAGCTGGATAAAAAACAGCCTGGAAGAAGGCAAAACAATTAAGGTGGTGGATGACCAGTATCGAACCCCGACCTATGTAAATGACCTGGTTGCAGGTATTCTCTTATTGATTGAACAGAAAAAAACAGGCATTTGGCATATTTCAGGGGAAGAGTTTTTCACACCCTATAAAATGGCCCGGGAAATTGCCCAAATAGGCGGCTGGAAGGAGGAGTTACTGGAACGGGTAACAGCCGACACCTTTAAACAAGCCGGAAAGCGCCCGGCCAGAACCGGGTTTGAT
The DNA here is from genome assembly GCF_001601815.1 of Flavihumibacter sp. CACIAM 22H1. GTDB lineage: Bacteria > Bacteroidota > Bacteroidia > Chitinophagales > Chitinophagaceae > Flavihumibacter. Next base: position 5,952 of record NZ_LUKG01000032.1, on the reverse strand, counting down.
ATCAGCAAAGCCCAAAAGGAACTGGGTTATTTACCAGGTTCCTTTGGGGCTATTGCTAAAGAATTATTACGAAAATGATAATGGCAGAAAGATTTCAGCCATCATACAACGGGCGCTGCCCCCGCCATTGGTTTCAATGGTATGCAAATCGGAATGTATGATTGCATTAAAGGATTCCAGTTCTTTTACCTGCTCCTGCGTTAGCGAATGGTAGGCGCTGGAGCTCATCACCAGGTAAGGAATATGCCGGGCGTTCTGCACCTGCAGCATATTTCCGGCAAACTGGTTCATTTGCTCGGGGCTAATGCTGATTATTTTTTTTCCGGTGGATGAAATGCTGTCAATGACCTGTTGCCGTTCATTGATGTCGGTAATAGAATCCAGGCAAATGACAGCATATCGATCGGCAATACACATCATCACATTGGTATGATAGACTTCCTGCCCCTTGCTGTCGTAAGCGTGAAAACATACCGCCCGGTAGCCCATTTTTTCAGCAAATTCTTCCGTTAGTTTTTTATCAGTTCTTGGCGACAGACAGGCATAGGTAATGTTGTTTTCACGATCCAGCACCATACTGCCGGTTCCTTCGAGAAAGCGATTTTCCTTTTCTGCCCCGGTTAAATCGAGCAAACTGGTGTGTTTAAACCGGGAAAAAACCTGGTCTAAAACCGGTTGCTTGCGTTCAGCTCTTCTATTGGGGGCAAACATCGGATACAAAACAACTCGCCCGTCTTCATGAAAACTAACCCAGTTATTCGGAAAAATGGAATCAGGGGTATAGGGGTCGGGACTATCATTTATAACCGTTACGTCAACCTGGTGTTGTTGCAGTAGTTCAACCAATTGGTCAAACTCCTTACGGGCTTTTTCCTGTGCATTGGCTGCATTTCCGGCTAACTGGAAGGCATTATTTACGGCGGTTTCGGCATTAAAGCTGAAATTAACCGGCCGGATCATCATAATATGTGAGGTTGTTTGCATAGACTAAAAACTGTTTAATAAGCGTCTCTCAGCAGGGGCATGCTCATACAATGAAACCCACCGCGTGCCCTGGATAATTCAGCAGAAGGCATTAAAATGAGGCAGTTTTCCAATTCATCCGGTGATTTGGTTCCATTCTCAAATTGTTCCAACAAGTCCTTTACATGTAATACGGAAAAGCCTGCTTTCTGAAAAGCCTGGGAGGTTTTATCGTTGCGGTCGTACCCCAGCACTACACCCTCTTTTAAGGCCAGCACATTACAGGAGTCGGTCCATTGCTCGCGGGCATCAAAAGGAAATTCATTGTTTCCGGAATAGATGAACCGTACTTTTTCATCACAATCCAGGTCGTTGCGGCTGATGTCCGTCAGCAGGTCTTCCAGGTTATCAAAATAAACCGGGTTGTCGATATCTTTTTTACGGAATTGAATAATCTGGATTTTGTTATCAGTTTTTTTGCCTTCCAGAATACGTTGAACGATATCAGCGTCTTCTTTTTTAACTGCTTTTTTGGAGAAATTCCCCAGCATTACCCAGGTATTTTTTCTGACCTGCGTAAATACAGTATCAATATGCATGTAATCTCTTTTTTTAGGGATTTTTACTATTGATACTTTTTTTACAACATTTTTTTCGAAGAGTGCATGTACGGCCTGGTGAGCGGCTTCCATACTGGTGCGTTCCGATACACCGATCAGTACATGGTCTTTACTTACCACCATCACATCTCCTCCTTCAAGGGTAACTTTCCTGTCGTCGCCTTCTTTCGGCAGCAGGAAATGCTGGTGCGTATCGGGCAGCTCAATAATATTTTCACGCAGGTCGGTGAAAAGTGGGTGGTGAAAGAAAATATAACGCATCAGCAAAGCTTCTCTGGTCCTTGCCTTTTTAGCAGGTTTATTCAGCAGGATATGCTGGTTAATGGTAATGCCGATATCTCTTGTAAAAATAAAGTTTGGAATGGGGGGGAAGAGCATGCTTGAATCATTGGCTGTTCCGCTGATAAAGATTTTTGCCAAATCAACCGGGCTGTATTCCTGCAATTCCATTTGTCGGGCATGTGAACAGCCTTCAATGGCGCAAACGGAAGCCACCAGTTTAAGCCGGATATCGCGGTCAAACAGAATTTCTTCCAGCAGCCATTGAAGTTCAATTACTTTATCGGACCGGTAAAAATCGGGGTGTCCGGGTTTATAAAAATTCCGGTTGGCAGCGGGGGCGTCAATTTCATGAAGGCGTCCTTTGATTTTTTCGGGATCCAGGAAATACAACAGGATTTTAGTGTAATAGTCGTATTCTTTTCGGCGGATGGTATCGAGGTGAACGATATCTTCAAACAGCCAGTCCTGGGCTTTGGAG
>NZ_LUKG01000032.1:0-2805 GCF_001601815.1 Flavihumibacter sp. CACIAM 22H1 | reverse complement strand
TCCTGGGCTTTGGAGGGAACAACCTTTCCCAGGCCGCTGTCCGGGCTATGAACAAGTAAACGTCGTAATGTACCAATTTCACTGGTTACATTGGCAAAAGCAATGTCTTTAGGCATACAGAAACTATTAATTAATAGATTGATTTACAGCAGTAGCAGGGGTACTTAGTCCGGGATATAAAAGTTCACCGGAAGTACCATAGAGGCAAATGATGGTATGGTTCTGCTGCTGTACAAGATGCCTCAAATGTAAGAAAACGCTCCAAATGAAGCGTTTTCGTTTAAAAAAAGATACCGTGGAAGGTCTTTTATTCATGTATGGCAACCAGTGGAACATGGGTATGATAGAGTAATTTCCGGGTATGGCTGGGGTTGAACAAGGAGGATAAAAAGCTGTGTTTCCTGGGCACGGTGATAATAATATCAATTTTTTTATCTTCTACAAAGGTTTGGATGGCGTCCAGGAAGTCGTTGATCCGGACAAAATAAAATTCAGGATTAAATCCTTCCAATAACTCTACCATATTTGCCCGTTCCGTTTTATATGCGGCGGAAAGTTCTACATAATGATCGGCATCTACGTTTACCACGTGTAAGCGGGCGTTGAAATTGGAAAGAACCGAGCGCAGGGCTTTGATGGGCGTGGTTTGCCGAACGTTTTTCATATCGGTAGCAAAAAGAATATTTTTAACCGACTGGTAAGTAGCCTGGGGAGGCACAATCAGCACCGGGCATACAGCCGAATGAGCCATATTGAGGGCATTGGTACCCATTAGCAATTGTTCGATCCGGGAGGCGCCGGTTAGGCCCATAACTACCATATCTGCACCGTTATGGCGAACATAGCGCGCCAGGTTTTCGGTAAGAGAGTCGCCTTCTTCCGCAATGATATCGATTGGTGAGCTGTGAGCCAGCTCATTAATCAGGTTGCCTAAAGCAAGTTCAGCTATTTCTTTCCGGGTGGAATTAGACAGGTCGAGGGGAGTGCCGTCGGTTCCTGCGGCAATTTTTCCGAAAACATGGTATAAAACCAGTTTAACATCGGGTGTTTCATTGGCAAGTGCAACCGCATACCGGGCAGCGTTTTTAGAGGTTTCTGAAAAATCAATAGGTAACAACCAGGTTTTCATGTGTAATTGTTTGATGGCGAATTGGATAATATAGGCTATAAATTAATCAATATAATTAGAAGAACAGGCATCAGGCCAATTATTTAATGAGGAGGAAGATGCCTTTTTTATGGATAACCCCGCAATAGGTTTCAGCACGAAGTACATAAACATACCCACCGTTTTCCTGAAGGGTACCGTTAAAGTAGCCATTCCAGCATTTATTGGAATTGGTTCCACTGAATATGAGCTGGCCGAAGCGATTGTAGATAGAGAACTCCTGCAGGTCGCGGATCAACCAGTTTTGGATACCAAAACAGTCGTTTTTTCCATCGCCGTTGGGGGTGAAGGCATTGGGCAACTGGTAACTGGTTTCTTTATCGCTGCCGGGCCGAACCAGGAGCGTATCTGAGACCAGCCCACACCGGTTTTCTGCCCAGGCAATATACTGGCCGGTTGTGCTTATGGTCCGTTGGGGCAATACCCCTCCATCCATCCAGTTGGAAAAATTACCATTGTTTACAACCGCTATCACTTGTATAGCCTGCCCCTCACAGATCGTCCGATCCGGCCCCAGCGATAATTCCGGGGGCAGTTCCCGGGAAATAGAAATGGTTTGTTCCGTGCTGCAACCGTCTAGTTCAGCTTCCACCGAATAGAGGCCCGGGGCAGCTACAAGTAGACTGCTTCCAACGGCTCCGGTCGACCAGTTTACCAGCGGCGCATTGGTAGCGGCAGTGAGTGTTATTTGTTCACCGGGGCAGAGGGTTGCATCCGGGGAAACGGTTAACTGGGGCGATGGCTTCAAAAGAACTGTTAGGGTGTCAGAATAGGTGCAGCCGTCCTTGCGAATATCTACATAATACCTGCCCGATTGAGCGATGCTTAGCGAGGTCGTTGTTGCGCCCGTGCTCCACAGGTACTGATCGCCCCCAGCGGGTGCATTTACCACAAAAGTAGCCGGTTCACAAAGCGACTGGTCAACGCCCAGGTCAACCAGGAGTGGAATGGCCCGGCTAACCGTTACAGAATCGCGGTAGCGGCAGCCAAAAGAGTTACTAGCCTCTACCCAGTAAAGGCCAGGTGATGTAATGGAAATAGAAGCGGAACTAGCGCCAGTGGACCAGTTGTAAACTGGATAACCAAGGTTGTCGGGCGCCAGTGTAATGGCCTGATCCTGGCAGATAATAGGATCGATCCCTAAACTGAGAACAGGATCGGGTAAGGAAAATACCTGCAGCGTATCGGTAAAGCTGCAATTGCCGTTCTGCACGGTTAAATAATACCGGCCGGTTTGATTGACTTCCAATTGGGGTAAGCTGGTTCCATTTTGCCAGGTATAGCTGTCCGCGGTGATAGGTGAACGAAGTGTGAAACTCGTATTTCTGCATATACTGGTATCTGCCCCAAAGGAAAACACCGGGCTCGGCGCCATATTCACCAGGATCGTATCGGTGGCCACGCAGCCCGCGCGGGTTACCATGTCCAGCCAATATTTTCCCGCTGCATTTACGCTGGTTACAAGGGTAGTAGCGCCCGTCGACCATTGGTACTGCGTTCCATTTAACTCCGTTGCACGCAACTCCAGCGTCGATAACTCACATAAACTCGTATCGTTCCCAAGTATCGACGACGGTGGACCCACCACCGTAATCGTTTTGCAAAATGCTGTTTGAGTTGATAAACCCTCATCGACC
>NZ_LUKG01000031.1:44288-46174 GCF_001601815.1 Flavihumibacter sp. CACIAM 22H1 | reverse complement strand
GTATTACCATCGCCAATTCTTTCTTCGAATTCGGCGAAACCTACCCCAGATATTACCAATACTCTCGCAGTTGCTGGTATGGTAATTGAATAAGTTCCGTCATCCTTGGTAGTAGTACCTGTGGTGGTACCCTTAACCACAACAGACGCGTTGGCAACAGGATTTCCTGCCGCATCTGTTACCCGACCAGTGAGCGTTCGGGTTTGTGCCCATAGTTGTCCTGCCAGGACAACCATGCACAAAAGCATGCAGAGCAATTTTCTCATGTACAATGTGTGTTTAGATTAAAAAAAAATCTTAGTTAAAATAGTATGACAGGTAGGATCATGAAAAGCTGCATTAAATTTTTTTAATTCAATGCATATTTTTTTCATGATAAATTGATAAGAGAACTTTTCTTGATTACACTAAAATCTTTACGGCTAGGCTTTCTCATGTGTTAACTGTATTTAGAAGAATTAACAAATTAAACGCACAAAGTTTAAATTTTGATTAATTAGTTCTAGTACAATCTCTATTATTTTCTTTCAATATTTAATTTTTACTACTGTTTTTATCATTATTACAATTACATAAAATAATATCTGTATTCAAAGCGGTATTAGCAAAATGTTAACGAATTCAAAATATCATGAAAACCAACAAGCATAAAAAAAAGAATTCATTGAGAATTCCTTTTTTTATATGATCGGTTTTACCTGATTACTTTAGTAGCTCCATTAAACGGGTTTCCAGATCAGGTCCTCGTAAATTTTCTGCAATGATGATCCCCTCCGGATTTATTAGCACATTATAAGGTATTCCTTCAAATCCATATACCTGAACAGATTCACTGTTCCAGAATTTCAAATCGCTCATATGTGACCAGGTCAGTTGATCCTCCTTTATTGCCTTCAGCCACTCTTCTTTGCCTTTATCAAGCGATACGCCAAGTATTGTAAAATTTTTTTCCCGGAACTTATCATAAGCTCTTACCACATTCGGATTTTCTTTTCTGCAAGGACCACACCAACTGGCCCAAAAATCAACCAACACATATTTCCCTTTAAAGGATGAAATAGAAAGAGGTTTTCCATCTGTTCCGGGCATTCTTAATTCAGGTGCAGGTTTTCCAACAAGGCTCCGGGCCGATTGTCTTTTTTCCATCTCTTCCAGTTGTGCCTTCTGCTGATCAAATGTTTTCTTTACGGATTGCAAAGTACCATAGTCAGGAAAACGATTTACAGTAGCTGCTAACAGCTGTTCAAATTCCGTACGTGGCATAATCTGCGATGCAAGTCCAAGTGAAAATACACTAACCGCCGGACTAGCAGACTTGGTTACTACATCTTTCACATAGCCACCCAGGTCAGCAATCTGTTTATTTTTCTTTTCAGTAAGTAAAAGCTGCATAGTGTCTGTATCGGGAAACTTTTTCAAACTGTCCAGCTGTGCAAATACATTATTAATATCCAGGCTACGATCACTATACTCCTGGATCAGATCCTGTATCTGTTTACTGGCGGGCGAACCTGCAACTTTATAATGCCGTTCTTTTTTTTCCATATCCAATTCTACTTCTATAGAGCTGGCATCATTTACGATTAAAAACAACGGACCATTTTCCACCGCCACTTCATAAACGCCCTCATTTTTAGCTTTTGCCCGAAGCACCAGTTTTCCTTCTGCACCAACAATGGTAGTAGAATCTAAAATTACCGGTGGAGCGTCAGAGCCAAACGGAATTTCTTCAATCTGGATTCTTCTGCTCTGCATGGGTTCAAGCTTATCTGCATTAATATAATGAACAGTAACCGTAAAATCTCCTCCTGGTTTCTTAGTTTGACAGGCAACCAGCCCTAGCAATAACACTATTCCAGTTCCACCCATAATCCGGGAAATCTTCA
>NZ_LUKG01000031.1:0-43989 GCF_001601815.1 Flavihumibacter sp. CACIAM 22H1 | reverse complement strand
ATAATCCGGGAAATCTTCATACACAATTATTTATTGATTTAATTTTTGCTCTAATAAAACGGTGGTGGTTTTCGGGATCTGCTTTACCCTTTGAAATCTTTTTTACTTCCCCCATAAACAGGCCGATCAATCCCTTTTTTCCTTTTTTATACTCGGCTACTTTATCCGGCATTTTTGTCAATACATCCATGACCCACTGCTCAATTTGATCCGCTCCGGCATCCTGCAGTAATTGAAGAGAGGCGGCCAGTTCTTCCGGATCTTTTTCGGGCTGCTCTAATAACCGGGGGAATAAACGCGAGGATGCAGAAGAAAAACTGATCTTACCTGATTGAACCAATTCGGTTAAACGGGCTAATTGAGCAGGTGTTAAAGGAAACTCATCAAATAACCGACCAGATTCATTTACCCATGCCTTAACCGGCCCCAACAGCCAATTGGCCACTGCTTTATACTGCTTGGTAAATGCTATAGTTGCTTCAAAAAATTGAACCAGTTCCTTTTCATCACTGATCAATCGGGCATCGTAGGCCGGTAACTGGTATTCTGTGATATACTGCTGCTGAAGTTCGTCGGGTAAAACCGGCATAGACGACCGGATGAATGCAAGCTGATCCTGGGTTACTTTAAACGGAGGCAAATCAGGATCTGGAAAATACCGGTAATCATTGGCTTCCTCCTTAGTTCGCAATGCAAAAGTGATCATCCTGTCTGCATCGAAACTGCGGGTTTGCTGAATAATCGGCTCTCCTCTTTCAGCCATCTCCATCATTCGCTGCGCCTCAAGTTCTATCGCTTTTTTTACATGCCTGATGGAATTCAGGTTTTTGACCTCTACCTTGGTACCCAATTCTTTTTGCCCCCTCGGACGAATGGAGATATTGGCATCACAACGCATACTTCCCTCTTCCATGTTACCATCACAGATGCCAAGGAAACGAACCAGTTTACGCACCTCGGTAACATAGGTATAGGCTTCTTCTGCACTGAACATATCCGGTTCTGATACAATTTCGATCAGGGGTACTCCTGCCCGGTTATGGTCGATAGCCGTTTTCAGCTCATGGGCATCATGTATACTTTTGCCGGCATCTTCCTCCAGGTGAATATGATGTAACTGTACATTCCGCTCCTGGCCATTTACCTGAATTCGTACCGTTCCTCCCTGGCAAATATTATTGATATGCTGGGAAGTCTGGTACCCTTTGGGTAAATCGGGATAGAAATAATGCTTTCTCGCAAACCAATTTGTTTCCGTTATACGGGATCCGCATGCCAATCCCATTTTAACAGCAGCAACCATTGCTTCCTTGTTCAACCGCGGTAAAGTACCCGGGTAGGCAAGCGTAATGGGACTTATATGCGTATTTGGTTCCCCCCCGAAACTGGCTGAATCAGCACAGAACAATTTTGTAACCGTAGATAACTGGGCATGCACTTCCAGGCCAATCACCAATTCATATTTTTCCTGAAGTTGAGCCTGGGCATCAACAATGCTTTCTTCCATGGCGCAAAGGTAGGTGGAAAAGCAGAAATAGGAGGAAAGGGCGTTTACGGCATCAAACAGGGGTAAAGGCCCTAAACAGAATAAGGCAAAGCCGGTGGAAATTCTACCTGCTTTGCCTTATTTTCCTGCTTTTTATTGTGTTACAGCTCTGCTGTGCGTAATTTTCGAGGCATTTTCAAGTCTACTTTCTGCGATTGCCCGTTGCGAAGGAATTCAATCGGCAATACCATCTTTTTGGCTTCACGGGCCAATCGGTTGCCATCTACCAATTCACCTACACTATTAATAGCTTTTCCATCAAAGGAAGTGATAATATCACCTTCTTTCAGGCCGGCTTTTTCTGCTGCAGATTCTTCATCTACTTCCAGCACAATTACCCCTTTTCCATCGTCTGTATCCTGGGCTTTGATACCCAGTTTGGGTTGATTGAAGTTCCAGTTGAAATTATAATTACGATCGGCCAAGCCTTCCAGCTCAAAATTCTCCGAATCAAATGGCAAAATCATGGGCTCCCGGCCATTGATTGAATAGGTGGCTGGCCTTTTTCCCAGGCTTGCCGTAAGTTCAGCAGCCTTACCATCACGCAGGTATCCCACTTTTATTTTATCCTCGGGTTTAAACTTTCCAATTGCTTTGGTTAAGGCATCGGGGGTTTCAATTTTACTATCATTGATCCGAGTTATGATATCTCCGTTTTTTAAACCTGCCTTGGCTGCTGCACTGCCTTCTGTTACCTGCAAAATCAACGCTCCTTTATCCGACTTTTCAGTAGAAACACCCAAGAAAGCTTTATTTCCGCTATTAACCGTGATAACCCGCTCTTCATTATCCCAACCCTGCCAGCCGCCATCCTGAAAAGGTGACCGGGGTTGACGCGGAACGGTAACCCGTACTGAATTACCATCCCGTACCACGATATCTTTTTTAATAATGGCCACCCGGTCATTATCGAATTTGGCCAGGGGCTTACCATTTACCTCTACGTCATCTTCTTTAATAACAATGGTCAGTTTTACCTCCTTATCCCCCTTATCACCCTTTTCCCCTTTTTCACCCTTCTCCCCTTTTTCCCCCTTTCCTCCTTTCCTCTTTATAATAATCTGGTCATATTCCCCCAAGCCATCCTTCTCTTTTTGCTGGGCAGTTAACGGCTGTCCTACTGCCAGGAAGATCCCCAACCCGGCAGCTACCAAATACATTGATTTCATACTATTTTTCATTTACGGTGATTTTCGTAGATCAAATATAAGCGAAGTTTTTAATCTACGAAATATTTCGGAAATGTTAAATCCCCTGCCTCAACCAACGGGTGGTACCAGACCGTTTAGGACGGCACGAATGGCTTCAATGACAGCCGGAAGATTGCCTGCTTCCTGTCCACCGGCTGTAGCCAGGTTTTTTTGACCACCTCCTCCACCTTTTATGAGAGGTGCAACTTTTTCTTTGATCAGTTTACCGGCATCCAGTCCATGTGCAGCCACCACGGTATCTGCAATTGAAATGGCTACGGAAGGTTTGCCGCCGATATTAGCTGCCAGCACCACCAGGTAATCGTTAAGGTTATTTTTAAGATCAAAGCATAATTTTTTTAAGGCATCCGCATTGCCGACCTCCACAATATCACCAATGAACGTAATACCGTTTATAATCTCATCCTTTGCCAGTAATTCATTCCGAATACCCACCAAGGCCCTGTTTTCAAGGCTTTCCAACTGCTTTTTCAACTGCAGGTTCTCGGCCAGTGCAGCATCAATGGATTTTCCCAATTCCTTGGGATTCCGGAAAGCCTGTTTTACGGCGTCGAGCTGGTTTACCTGTTCTGTTAACCAGGCTGAAAAGGCCACCCCTGCTACTGCTTCCATCCGGCGTACACCGGCCGCCACAGCGGATTCGCCCACAATTTTAAAATAGCCTAATTCGCCCGTCGCTTTTACATGCGTGCCGCCGCATAATTCTATGGAATAGGCCGGGTCTATGGTAACCACCCGAACCAGGTCTGCATATTTTTCTCCGAACAATGCCATTGCACCCATTGCCACCGCTTCTTCCTTGGCCATTTCACGAATAAGCACCGGCCAGTTCTGCCGTATTTTATCATTTACCAGGGCTTCAATCCGAAGTAGTTCATCTTCTCCAACTTTAGCAAAATGCGAAAAATCGAACCGCAGCTGCTCTGCATTCACCAAGGATCCTTTTTGCGCAACATGCGCACCCAATACTGCTCTCAGGGCTGCATGCAATAAATGGGTGGCGGAATGGTGTACGGCAATATGTTGACGCCGAACCTGGTCTACCCGGGCACGTACAATACCACTGATATTAACGGGCAATTTTTCCGCCACATGTATAATCAGGTCGTTTTCTTTTTTTGTGTCAACTATGCGAATTTCCTCTCCTTCAAAGGATAAAATGCCGGTATCGCCCACCTGCCCTCCGCTTTCCGCATAAAAAGGGGTGGTTGCCAATACCAGTTGATATGCTTCTTTGCCTTTAGCCGTAACCTTACGGTACCGGATCAGTTTTGTTTCCACTTCCAATTGGTCGTATCCGACAAAAACGGACGACTGATTATCCTGAAAACTAACCCAGTCTTCGGTATCTACTGCTGTTGCGGCTCTGCTTCTGTCCTTTTGTTCCTGCATCTCTTTTTTAAATCCTTCCTCATCAACTTCCAGCTTGTTTTCCCTGGCAATCAACATGGTTAGATCAAGCGGAAAACCATAGGTATCATATAATTCAAACGCAGCCGCGCCATTGATCCCGGAAGGAGATCCGGCTATGATATCGTCCATTTTTTTCAATCCTTTCTCCAGTGTACGCAGGAAAGCATCTTCTTCTTCCTTTACCACTTTACATACGAAATCCTGCTGTTGTGCTAGTTCCGGGAATACCGTTTCAAATTGTTTGGCTAATACCGGAATGAGCTGGAACAATAAAGGCTGCTTGTAATCAAGATAAGAATAATAGTACCGCACCGCTCTGCGAAGAATACGACGAATGACATAACCCGCACCGGTATTGGAAGGCAACTGTCCATCCGCAATGGTAAATCCAATTGCCCGGATATGATCTGCTATTACGCGAAACGCGATATCCGCGCGGTTATCGCTGAATCCATAGGTTTTACCGGTTATTTTTTCGGTAGCGGCTATTGTGCCTGTAAAAACATCCGTATCATAGTTAGATGGCTTACCCTGCAATACCCGCACCAGGCGTTCAAAGCCCATACCGGTATCTACATGGGTAGATGGTAATGGCTCCAGGCTACCGTCTTTCTTACGGTTGTATTGAATGAATACATTGTTCCAAATCTCAATTACCTGGGGGTGGTCTTTGTTAACGAGCTCACGTCCTGGTACCAGGGCACGTTCTGCATCGGGGCGGCAGTCTACATGTACCTCACTACAGGGGCCGCAAGGACCGGTATCGCCCATTTCCCAGAAATTATCTTTTTTATTACCGTAAACGATATGGTCCTCTGCCACCAGCTCTTTCCATTTTGCCAGTGCTATTGTAGAGGGCGGCAGGTTTTCAGCCGGGTCGCCTTCAAATACGGTAACGTACAACCGATCCTTGGGGATTTTATAAATATCTGTGAGTAGTTCCCAGCTCCATTCGATTGCTTCTTTTTTGAAATAATCGCCAAAGCTCCAGTTACCCAGCATTTCAAACATGGTATGGTGATAGGTATCTACCCCTACTTCTTCCAGGTCGTTGTGTTTTCCACTCACCCGCAAACATTTCTGGGTATCCGCCACCCTGGTAAAAGGGGCTTTTTTATTGCCCAGGAAATAATCTTTGAACTGGTTCATACCCGCGTTGGTGAACATAAGGGTAGGATCATTTTTCACTACAATAGGCGCAGATGGCACAATGGTGTGGCCCTTCGAAGCAAAAAAATCTAAAAAAGCTTTACGTATTTCAGCACTTGTCAACATAATTCGGAATGATTCTTGAGCGTATTTTTAGCTTCCGCCGCTATATTTGCGCATAGCCGGTGAAAGTGGTGCAAAGCTAAGGAAATGGGCTGTGCAGGCATATATGAAAAAAATCAAATACTATTATAACCCTACAACCCTTCGGTACGAGAAGCTGGAAACCCCGCTTCGGGTGAAACTGCTCCGTGCTCTTGGGTTTATTGCCGGCTCCCTGGTTACCGCCCTGATTATCGTTTCAATAGCATTTCAGTACCTCGACTCCCCCAAAGAAAAGATACTTCGGCAAAATTACGAACGGGCCCGGGATAATTATGACCTGCTCAATATGCAGCTGGGAAAACTCAAGCAGCAGATGACCGAACTGGAGAAAAGAGACAATGAAATCTACCGGTCAATTTTTGAAGCAAGCCCCATTCCGGACAGTGCGCGGGTAAAAGAAATGGAGAAACAAAAGGAAATTCAGCTGGTGCAGGCCATGGATGCCGACGCTTTGTATACAGATATTGTCACCAACCTGAACAACCTTATTAAAAGAGCTGCCTTCCAGCACAAGTCCTACGACGATATTGATGGTTTTATTAAAAACAAGGAAATACTTCTTGCCGCCACCCCGGCCATTCAGCCGGTTAGTAATACAGATCTTCGCCGAATTGCCTCCGGGTTCGGGTACCGGATCGACCCGGTTTATAAAACGGTAAAAATGCATGCCGGGCTTGATTTTGCTGCTCCTCAGGGCACCCCTATCTACGCTACTGCCAATGGCGCTATTAAGCTTGCCGGCAACACCGGAAACGGTTATGGCAACCACGTAATCATTAACCATGGGTATGGGTATGAAACCTTATATGGACACATGTTTAAAATCAAGGCATCCTCTGGTCAAAAAGTAAAACGCGGTGAAATTATTGGGTACGTGGGCAGTACAGGCAAGTCTACTGGTCCCCACTTGCATTACGAGGTGCACAAAAACGGGAAACGCCTGGATCCGGTATACTTCTTTTACAACGATCTTACCCCCGAACAATACGACCGCTTGCTGAAAATGGCGGCTGCCAGCAACCAAAGTTTCGACTAATGGTGTTCTGAATTGCGGCACGACCATTGTATCTTTATCCACTGATGGCAAAGGTATTTCAACAAATAACGCTTGATTTTGGTCTGGAGGAACCAGCCCCTCCTGTTCTTAATGAACCGGCACCTGCTCTTAAAACACAGGAAGCCCCCGTAAAAATTGAGCTTACGACCGAATCAACGGCTATCACCATCCGACGTAAGCCTGGCCGCAAACAGAAAGAAAAAGTTTGGAAATCAGCCACTCCCGGAAAAAGAGGAAGAAAATCCTTAAAGGAAATTGCTGCCGAAGCCGACCTGGTTGAAATACCCCCGGATGAGGTCCTGTTCAGTAAACAATATTACAGCATTGGTGATGTTGCTAATATGTTCCGGATGAACCCTTCCTTAATTCGAACCTGGAGCAATGAATTTGAATCAATGCTGAAACCCCGGAAAAATAGAAAAGGCGATCGCTTTTACCGGCCGGAAGACGTTAAATTCCTGCACCTGATCTACCACCTTGTAAGAGTCCGGAAGTTTACGCTGGAAGGCGCACGGGAACATTTAAAAGGCCAGAAAAAAAAGATGGAATCGCAATTCCAGGTAATTCAGAAACTACAGCAATTAAAAGCATTCCTGCTCGAACTCAAAGCCAACTTATAAGGATACATCCATTAAGGCTTCGTGGTTACCAGCACCTCCTTCATTTCACCGGCCAGTTCAACATCCAGTGATTCCAGCAAACGAAGTATCTCCAGGTTAATGGTCTGTTTTAACTGGTTGAATTCAACAACGGGAATCATGCCTGAATAATATTCTACATGAATCAGGAAGGAATTAGCGGTAATATCACTTAAAAAACAGGTGTAGTTTTCAATGGCAGGATGACTTAGGATGGCTTTAATTCCGGCTACCACATGGTCCAGTTTAACTGAAGAGGTTTTTAGCGACAATTCAAGTTTTAGATCGGCTCTTCGCTGCGATCGTAAGCTGAGGTTATCCATGATGCTATCCACCATCTGTTTATTCGGAACACTTACATAGGTCTTTTGGTCGGTTCTGAGCCGGGTGCTGCGAAGCCCGATCCGTTCAATGGTACCGGTAATCTGCTGAACCTTTACGGTATCTCCCACATGAAACGGTTTATCAAAAAAGATGATGAAGGAGGCAATTAGGTTTTCCAGGCTTTCGCGGGCAGCAAGGGCCAATGCACCCGCAACAATGGATAAACCAGCCAGGTAAGTTGTAATATCTTTATTAAAGGAAAACCGGATCACCAAAAGAATACCTACGATCAGCAGCACTGCTTTAAAAAAATCCTTGAAGAAAACAACCATCTGGTTATCGGCCATATCTTCTGTGAGATTGGCTTTCTGTTCCATCAGCATGGCAATGAACTCAATCATTCGCCGCAGCAGCCAGATAAAAGTAATAACCCAAATTCCTTTGGCTATACTGGCTACAATGGTCCTCAGTTCTACCTGATAAATTTTTGCATTTAATGCCTGGGGAAAATTGAGGTTTTCGAGAGAGATCATTGTAATGGAAATAATCAGAAAAACCTGCATGGGCTGAAATACCAGCTCTACGAAGGAATGCTGGTCTATTTTCCAGGACCTGTTTTTGATAATCTTAAATATTACCCGCGATAACACGCGCGATAAATAACGCTTAAAGAATATTGCCAGTAAAATTGCTCCAAAGCAAATGAGATATGCACGAACCGTGTTTTCCAAAAAAATATAATCCAATACATCGTTCATATCGCCAGCTGATTTATAACCTGTAAATATGCAGTTTGCCTGCTTTCAATACATACAAAAACTCCATGGAAACCTGCACTTTTACGGCTCCCTCCAAAATTTCCGGAACCGCTTGTTCTTTTAGTTCAAGCGTTCCGGGCACATAACTTTCAAGCATTGTTCCTTTTCTTCCTAGCACCCTGTTCCCAATAACCTGCACATCTGTCCACCCCATCAGGGCCACTTTATTCTTAACCGTTCCAAAATAATCCAGTACAAACAGCCCCTTTAAGGGGTCATACAAATATACCAGCCGATCGGCATCTGAAATAAATACCGGCGCGGGGGCATCGGAAAAAATTACCCTGAAATCAACGGTTTCTCCTTTAAGCGTACCGCCATCGTCCAGCCTTTTTAATTTTCCTTCCAGTTCATCATATACCCAAACGCCGTTATCAAAGGATTGGGCAATTGTTTTTGCCTGGAATATCTGGTGTTTTCTCAGATCAATGGTTAAGCGATTGTTCAAAAACCGGTCCAATACTACGATGGTTCCGAAATCTTTGTAGAATAACAATACTTTTAAGGGATTGGAAACATCCATACTGTATAGTTTACCAAATCGGCGTACATCATTGAATACACCAATGGAATCACCGGTTGGAGACAGCTTTTTTAACTGACCGGTTCCATCTAACAGGTATATATAACCGAGGTTATCAACTGCGAAGCCGGTCAGGTTTTCACCTAATATAGTTTTGAGCGGAAGGCTATCAATCCCCTCCTTACTGCCCGTGGAAAACCCGGTTAGGTGAATCAGGAGTAAACCAAAAAGCAGCAAATTTTTCATGGTGTATAATATTCGAGTCGTAGATCTTTACCATCAAATACCGCATAGGAATCATAGCGCAACCAATCACCCAGGTTTATATAACGGCTTCTTTCGTTTAGCTTAAAATCTATAGGAAGATGCCGATGTCCAAAAATCATATAATCAAAGGATTCCTTTTTTAACGCTTCGCGGCAATATTGGATCAGCCATTCATTTTCCTCGCCCAGGAATACCTCATCAGCCTGCCCGGTGGCAGCCCTGCTTTTGCGACTCATATAATTAGCGATACCCATGCCCCAGCTAGGGTGCAAGGCTCCAAACAAGCATTTGCATACGGGATTACGGAAAATTTTTTTGATGAATTTATAACCGTGGTCACCCGGTCCTAGTCCGTCGCCATGCCCGATCAGGAATTTTTTTCCGTTAAACTCAAATCGTTTTTCTTCCTGGTAAACCGGTATATTCAGCTCTTTTTCAAAATATCCATCCATCCACATGTCATGATTTCCGACAAAAAAATGGACGGGAATACCTTTGTCGGTCAGGGAGGCCAGTTTACCGAGTAGGCGAACATATCCTTTCGGAACGACTGTTTTGTATTCATACCAGAAATCAAAGAGGTCGCCAACAATAAAAAGTTGTCCTAATTCAGGCTCAATCCTGTCGAGGAACTGGACAATTTTTTTTTCCCGCTTCAGGCTTTGGGCATGATCTGGTGCACCCAGGTGGAAATCTGAGATAAAATAAATTTTCTTTCCGGCTTCCAATTGCATGGTCGCAAATATACTATTATCCCTTTTCGCGACGGTATTGTAGTACGTCGCCGCTGTTGATGGCTGGTTTCCCATTCACTTCTCCATTGTACCAATAAATCCAGGCTTCCGACCAGGTACCATCCGCTTTCAGGATAGGGGCTTTTTCTCTTTTATACAAAGCAGGTTCTCCTTCCTCCGGTGCAACACCTTCGTAATCGTCTAATTGTGCAATAGCCCAATCCCATTCCGCTTCCGGTTTAAGTTGGTACAGTTCTCCCACAATCCAGCGCTCGTCTGTGGTGGCCAAGGCAGCCGGATAATCTCCCATATCGTACAAAACCCCTCTCACTTTTGCATCAGAAAGAAAATCAAAATGCTGACTGATATACGCATACGCTGGGTGATGAAACCCTTTGCGTAAAGAACCATATACGAATAATTGCATGGATAAATGGTTTATGAATTATCGACCAGGAAAAGATACACTTCTTTAGGACCGTGGACCCCTACTACCAATGTTTTTTCGATATCGGCCGTACGGCTTGGTCCGCTTGCAAAACTAATAAAGGAAGGAAGCCTGTTTCCATATTTTTCCTTCAGCAACTTTAATCCGTCTTTGATATCATATACCAACTGGCTGGTTGTGGCTATACAGATATGAACCGGGGCATAAACGCTGGATGTACGGCCGCTTTCTTCTGCACTGCTCAAAACAATAGTACCGGTCCTGGCTACGAGGCATTCACAAGCTGTTATTGCCGCATCGCAGTTTTTAAGTGCTTCCGGCGAGCTATCTTCCAGCAACGCGGTTTTCAGAGAACCCGTACTGAAAGCCGCCCGGAAACTGCTTTCCCTGCAATAAATTTTTGTGTAGCCCTGCTGTTGGGCAAGCAGCTCCAGTTGGGCCTGTAATTCCTGCTGGTTCAGGCAAAAAACAAATTTGCCCTGTAATTTTCCGAACTGCTCCGCAAACAAGAGGTCGAGGTCTTCCGGGGGCGGCTGATAGACCGACTGATTGCCTTCGCTTGATGGAAATGGAAGAGGCGTTGATTCACTCAACGCCTTCCTTATTTTTTTTAAGATACTTTCTTTTGCAGTGGATGCTTTCATAGCCTCAGGCAATACTCGGTGTCTCGTCTACTTCAATGGTCTTTTTCTCCTCATACGGGCGTTTGCCAATCAGGTGCTCTACATCACTTTGGAAAAGCACTTCTTTGTCTAACAGTTTTTCTGCAAGAATTTCCACCTGCTGTCTTTTATCCGACAACAATTGCTTGGTACGATCGTACGCAACATCAATGAGCTTCCGCACTTCTTCATCAATGATTTTGGAGGTTTCTTCCGAGTAGGGTTTGGTGAAAGAGTTTTCATTCTGCGGATCATAAAAACTTACATTCCCTACCTTATCATTCATTCCGTAAACAGTTACCATGGAATAGGCTATCCGGGTAATCTGCTGCAGATCATTTTGTGCTCCGGTCGAAATTTTATTGAAGAAAATTTCTTCCGCTGCTCTTCCGCCCAGGGTCATACAGATCTGGTCCAATAACTGGTCGGTATTGTAGAGGTATTGTTCTTTCGGCGTGTACTGGGCATACCCCAATGCAGCCGTTCCGCGGGGAACAATGGTAACTTTCAATAAGGGATACGCATGCTCCAGGTACCAGCCACAAATGGCATGACCAGCTTCATGATATGCGATTATTTTTTTCTCATCCGGAGAGATGATTTTGTTTTTCTTCTCCAGTCCACCGATTACCCGGTCTACCGCATCCTGAAAATCGCTCATGTCTACCGCTTCTTTTCCTTTCCTGGCTGCAATCAGGGCGGCTTCGTTACAGATATTGGCGATATCGGCACCGGCAAACCCGGGTGTTTGCTCAGCCAGTTTATGAATATCTACCTGTTCAGACACCTTGATTGGTTTAAGGTGTACTTTGAATATTGCTTCTCTTCCTTTTACATCGGGTTTGTCGATGGTAATTTGCCGATCGAAACGTCCCGGGCGCAGAAGGGCCGTATCCAGCACATCCGGACGGTTGGTTGCGGCTAGTACAATAATGCCACTTTCGCCGCTAAAGCCATCCATTTCCACCAGTAACTGGTTGAGGGTACTTTCTCTTTCATCATTGCTCATGATAGCATTTTTTCCGCGGGCGCGGCCAATGGCATCAATTTCGTCAATGAATATGATACAGGGGGCTTTTTCACGGGCTTGTTTGAAGAGATCTCTTACCCGGCTAGCACCAACACCTACAAACATTTCCACGAAATCAGAACCGCTCAGGCTAAAAAACGGTACTTGCGCTTCCCCGGCCATGGCTTTTGCGAGCAAGGTTTTACCCGTACCCGGAGGGCCTACCAGCAGGGCTCCTTTTGGAATCTTACCACCCAGGTTGGTATATTTTTTCGGATTTTTCAGGAAATCAACGATTTCCATCACTTCCACTTTTGCTTCATCCAAACCGGCTACATCATTAAAGGTGATATTGACCTTGGTGCCTTTATCAAATAGCTGTGCTTTTGATTTACCGATATTAAAAATACCACCAGGTCCTGCACCTCCTCCGGCACCTCCACCCATTTTTCGCATAAGCAGTACCCAAATAAGTACGATTATGAAAATTGGTAAGATAAACTGGAAGATGGGAGCCAGCCAATCGCCTTCTGTCTCATCGTACCGGGGCACTTCTTTGACCTCGGGATTCTTGGTATAAAAATCACGGAGGTCATCCGTAAAAATTTCCGGTTTGGCAATGGTAAATTCAAATTGAGGAGCCTTATCACCCGAGGCAGGGTTATAACCCTTAGGAAGTTTGTCCTTGTAGAAGGGTTTTTTCAGGCTTTCTGGCTTAATATAGACCCTGACCAGGTTTTTATTGCTGACCAGTTCAATTTTTGCAACATCTCCTTTTGCCAGCATTTCATTTTTAAACACATCAAAATTGATGCGTTTGGCATCTGGCGCAAAAGAGCTAAAAAGGTTAAATCCCAGCAGAATTACTGCCAGGGCACCCCATACCCAGTAGATATTGAAACGGGGGCCGCGCCGGGGATCATTTCCACCACCCTCCATTCTTGGCCTCATCCGGTTAAATCCGCCCCTGTCGTTTGATTTCTGATCTTCTTGTGACATATTTATTAGATAGCTATAGATAATTAATGTTTATACCCTGTCTTTGTTCAAAAGCCCGGTAAAATCTTAGGATTCAAAGTTTGCCATGGGTGCATCGCTCCACATTTCCTCCAGTTTATAAAACCGGCGGGTTTCTGGTTGCATAACATGTACTACCACGTTTACGTAATCGATCAGGATCCACTGAGCAGCCTGATGCCCTTCATGCCGGTAAGGCGTTTCGTCGATTGCTTCTTTTACAGCAACTTCTACTGCATCTGCAATTGCTTTAACCTGGGTGGTGGAGCTTGCTTCGCAAATCACAAAAAAATCGGAAACAGCTTCATGAATCTTTCTGAGATCCAGGGAAACTATGTTTTCTCCTTTTTTTTCCTGGATGGCCTTTATAATGGTAGTCAGAATCCTGGAATTTTTTGTAAGGCGGGTTACACTACTACGTTGACGTGAAGCTAAAACTGACAATGGTTCCAATAATCTAATCTTTTAGTGAACTAAAAACTGAAAATACTACTTTCGTCCCGATCAAAAGTACTAATCTTTTGCGCAAACCAATGCCCATTTATACCATTGGACACCAGCTTACGATACTGGAGACGGTAGACAGCTCCAACAACTATGCCATGGGGCAACTGCAGGAACAGAAGGCAGTACATGGGCAGGTCTATTTTGCGCTTGAACAAACTGCCGGAAAGGGTCAGATGGGCAAACAATGGATCAGTGAGCCCGCTTCCAATATCATGGCAAGTATTGTACTGGAAACCAGCGGGCTGGCGCATTCCGACCAATTTTTTCTGAGTATGGCCATGGCCCTTGGATGCCGCCACTGGTTTGCAGAATATGCCGGGGAGGAAACCCTGGTTAAATGGCCCAATGACCTTTACTGGCGTGACAGAAAGGCAGGCGGCATTTTGATTGAAAACAAGTGGCTTGGTGCAGAATGGCAGTTTGCCGTGGTTGGAATAGGGATAAATATAAACCAGAAAGTATTTCCGGACACCCCCAGAAAAGCTGTGTCTCTGCGGCAGATAACAGGTCGGGAAATGGATCTTTTGCAGGAATTAAGACGATTATGTAATTCCCTGGAACTGAGGTGGCAGCAGCTTTTACACGGCAGATATAAAGAGATCTTCAGTGATTATCAGCGGTATTTATTTGGCAGGGATCAGCTTTGCCGGCTCAGAAAAAACAATATTGTTTTTGAAACCCGTATAAAAGGGGTGAGTATAACCGGTGAATTACAAACACAGGACCAGGTAGACCGCCAGTTTAAAGTGGGTGAAATAGAGTGGCTATAATTCAGGCAACCTGGCTTTCCTGGCCCCACCTGGGCTGAAAAGTATAGCGTTGTTCGAGAGAAAAATCCTGTTCCGCTTCCCTGGCTTCTACTTCGAACCGGTTATTATAATAGCCCCGTTTGATAGATTCAACCAGGTAGAGTAGTAAAAAACGGACCCAGCCATAGTGTTGAAATTGTTGAACATGGGCCAGTTCGTGCCGAAGCCATCGTCGGTTTTGTAACATTTCCTGGTAGCTGGTATTATGCAGATGAATGGTATTACCCAAAACCATGGCCAGCTTTTCAGCTTTCATTCGTTTTGCAGCCAGCTTTGCCCATATAGAGTTTTCCTTAATGTGATAGACGTCAGACATACGTTAGGAGGGTGTTAGAACAAATCCAGGTAGATGTTAGAACACCTGTCTGACACGTCAGTTCAGTTTAACATCCGCCCATTGCCAGGCTTTTATGAATCTGGCCTGCACGTTTGCTGCAGCAGATTTTTTGCCTTGTGCAAGAAGAGCTTTATGCAGACCATGCAAAGCCCATCCATTTTCTCTAAAGGTCTGTAAATCTTCGGAATAAACTCTTTCCGCACCGGAAAAATCCCCCGATTTTAACAACCAGCTTCCTAATCGCAACCGGTTCGAAAAAAACCAGTCGGGTGGCTCATTGTAGTTGAGCTGATCTTCCAACCCGATTGCCTCTTTAAAAACAGGAATGGCGGCCGTTATATTTCCTTGCCGGGCATCCAGCTCGCCTTTTAGCACTAAGCCTGCCATGCTAACCAGTTGCTGTGCTGTATTCAGTTCCCAGATCAACTGTTTTTCCAGGGTTTTGTCGGAGGCGATCTTTTCCAACGCCCTTAATTCCTGGTCTGCCTGCTGAAAATCCGAGGTTGCAGCCAGGGCCATACCCCTTGCATAATGCCAGATGGCCCTTGGATAAAGCAGGCTTTCACCAGGCATGGGCAACTGAAGAATATCCTCCCATTTCTCTAACTGTACCAGCACATAATAGGGAATGCTGTAAAAATGCTGTACGGTAACATTTTCGGCCAGGTATTTTCTGTCGGCCAGCTTGGACACCATCCAGGCAGCTTCGATGGCTTTGGAACTATTTCCCTCCAGGAAAGCACAAGCGGCTAAAAAATGGATATTATGCGGATACAATAACATCGGATAATATCCACGGGCATTACACTGACTGATATACACACTATCCGATGCAGCGGCAGCTTCATTTACCAGCACACCCTTATGATAATCTCCCGTTCGGATATAGGTATGTGAGGGCATGTGCAGGAGATGTCCATTCCCTTTCACCATAGCGCCCAGCCGATCGGCAAAAGGCAGGGCAAGTTCTGCCTGTTGCGATGCTTCCGTTGCATGAATATAATAATGAATAGCCCCGGGATGATTGGGCCACCGCTTTAATATAGTTTCTATTACTGCTACGGTTGCAGCGGTCCAGGCCTGGGGCTTTCCATCTTTCTGCCAAAAATTCCAGGGATGTTCATTCATCAGGGCATCGATGTATAAAACAGCTAAATCCGGCAAAGTAGCGTGGGTCTGGTACAATTTATACATGGCCGCCGTGTAGGCTTCATTATAAGGCGTCATATCTTCCACCGGCGCGTCCGGAAAACGCTGGTCCAATGCTGCAATCAGGCCTTTCTCAACCTGGGTAGCCGACCCTAATAGTGCTTTCGCTTTTTTAAGAGCGGCATTGATTTCATCCAGGGCAGCCGGATTAAGGGCCGCATTGTAGTTAGGGCCCAATACCATGGCCAACCCCCAATAAGGCATGGGTGTTACCGGATCCAGCCGGATGGCGGTTTTAAAGGAACGGCCTGCCTCTCCATGATTAAACGCATAAAGCTGGCTCAAGCCCTGATCAAAATAAAGCTGCGCAGAATCTACCCGGCTGCTGATCTTGAATGTGGTAAGGGTAAAGGCAGGGATTAGGGGTCCATGATCATCCTTCATCTTTGACCAATCAAGGGAGGGTGCGCAGAAAAACGGAATTGGGTCAGCGGGCAGCGGGGAGTACTGCCTGGGTGCATCATTCGTTAAAAAAAAATAGCTCAAACCCAGACCCAGTAACAGTGTGCTTACTATTTTCATGGCTGGCTGGTTTTTAGACTACAAATATCTGTTTAAACCTGCCAGTTTTAATACGAATAAGGCGGGAAAACTCCCGGCTTCCTGTGCCGGTAATCAGCCGGCTTGTTTAAACGCAGCCAGTATTTCCTCGGCATGCTGCTTGCTTTTCGGTTTCAGAAATACTTTCTGGATCATCCCTTTTTCATTTATCAGAAAAGTAGTACGGTGTAATCCCAGGTATTTTCTTCCGTATAATTGTTTCTCTCCCCAAACGCCGAATTTTTCAATGATGGTGTGTTTGGTATCAGCAATAAGCGGGAAAGGAAGCTGGTTTTTTTCCTCAAATTTTTTATGGCTGCTGCTGTCGTCTGGAGACACACCGATTACCTGGATACCGTGCTGTTGCAGCAAGGAAAAGTTATCACGCAGGTTACATGCCTGTACGGTGCAGGTCGGGGTCATATCCTGCGGATAAAAATAAAGCGCAACTTTTTTCCCTTTAAAATCGGAAAGCCTGATTGTATTTCCATCCTGGTCTTTTCCACTAAATGCCGGTGCTTTTGTACCTTCTGCTAATTTATTCATAGTAATATTCTCCTTTCCCTTTTTACCCTTTCCCCTACCTCCTCACCTTCCACCTCACTTCTCGCTCATTTCCCGCCTCATCCACAGCCACCACTTTAAACTCGTGTTCGCCAGGCCCAAATCGTTCATCAAAACTGTAGATAAAGTTTCTGCCTTTATCATTGGTAAAGCGCACCCAGGCCCCGTCCAGTTCAGTGCGCAGTACCTTCCATTTTCCTAAATTATCCTGAACGGTAAACACAACACGCGAAGCCCCGGAAAGGTTGGCTCCGTCTTTAAAGCCTACCGGAATTATTTCCGGCGGGGTGGTATCAAGTACCAGTTGAAAAGCGCCAAAATCACGAAACCCGGCCATTGCCCAGTTTTCTTCCCAGCTTACTTTTTGTACCTCTTTTTTGGTACCCGCAATTCGTTGCATTACCACCTTTGCCTGCTCTTCTTTCCGGAACGTATCCGGCACTTTGATGCGAACCATCATGGCATCCTGTAGGGGAATTGAAACGGAACCAATGGTATGCAGAGAAGATACAACGCCCGCACCTGTTGCAGGAAGCTTTCGATGAAGAATACTAACAGAATCATACAGGGTTCTTTCACCAATTATAAATTCACAATCTTCCGATTCATAGATATCCAGCATCAATGGGTAAAAACGTTTCCCGGCAGGAATGGCTTGCGTAGCCATACGGCCACTGTATTTTACCGGAACAGTTACGGTAGAAGCATTCCCATTGGCATCTTTAACGACGATCGACAATTCATGCACTAATCCATCCGATAAATCTATTACTCCGTCATTTTTAAACTTGGTGTAGATCGATTGAATGTACCCCGGCAGTTCACTCAGGTGCTGCAGATAGGGGCCACCTTGTTGTTTTGTTTTATAATCGATATGAGCATTCAGGTACCGGGTGGCTTCATACCCGATCTGGTCCATCCGAAACCCGATTATTGCTTCCTGCTCATCAAATAACACCGCTTCATATATCCCATTCAGGTTAGAAGAGCCGGTATGGGTATCATAGGTGGTTAGAGCCAGGCTGATTTTAGGTGTATTTACTGTTTGAAGCGCCGTCGAATAATTGCCATTTCCCTTGTTGACAACGGAGATCAGCCGGGGATTTTGTTCATACACCGAACTGTTTCTATCATAGATGGCTAAGCGCAGGATGGTCGGAAGTGTATTGTCGGCAAGCGGGAAACCAAATAACTGCGGATTCAGGTTCACTTCATCCGTGCTCCGCCTGATTTCAAAATGGAGATGAGGGGCCTGCGAGCCGCCGGTATTACCGCTATAGGCTAATAACTGTCCTTTTTGAACCGGAAAAAGATGGGCAGCCACCTCATCATTAAGGTACCAGGATTCTTTCTGGTACTGCAGCTCTTTTACCCAGTTTTCCAGGGCCGGAAAAAAATTATTGAGATGGCAGTAAACGGTGGTAAATCCATTGGGATGGTTGACATAAATAGCCCGGCCAAAACCTCCCGGTTCCACTTTAATGCGACTGATATACCCTTCTGCTGCAGCATAGACCGGGAGGTTTTCCCTTCTTTCCGTTTTCAGATCCAGTCCCATATGATAATGGTTGGGACGAAGCTCTCCGAAATTTCCACTCAGGCTCATGGAAATACCCAGGGGATTTCTGAAATAACCTTTCGGATAAGC
Organism: Flavihumibacter sp. CACIAM 22H1; assembly: GCF_001601815.1. GTDB lineage: Bacteria > Bacteroidota > Bacteroidia > Chitinophagales > Chitinophagaceae > Flavihumibacter. Next base: position 25,394 of record NZ_LUKG01000031.1, on the reverse strand, counting down.
CGGATTTTCTGAAAACTGAGCCTGCACCATCGTACCCAGGAAAACGCAAAGAAAGGTTAGTCGAATCATCCTTGATTTTTTGATAAAGGGGCAAAGATAAAGAAGTGAGGGGGGAATAGAGAATGCCAGAAAATGAATAGTTGTTTAAACAACTTGTTAAATAAAAATAAATTGCCTGTTTAGGTATGCCTTTTGCAAACATGGAACAGCGTTTGTTGTTATTTAAGTGTCTATAAGTAGAGGCATTGATCTGGCAGCAAGTATTTGTTAAAGGTTAAAATGAATGGTATGAAAAGATTCCAACAAAAAGCAGTAGTGATGATTGTAATGGTTGCAGGTTCCCTGATAGGTGCTTTTAAGGGACAGGAAGCGCGGCAGAAATGGATGTTTAAAATGCTTAGCAAGCAGGATGAGAAACAAACCCGCGCGGTCCGCAAGGCAGAAATGCGGAAAGGAAAGGTATTGCTGGACGATATCGAGATGGCGGCTTATCACAATAGCTGATGCACCTCATCTATATAAAGCAGGCCTTCACCACGGTGGAGGCTTTTTTTTGTCCATCGGGTATCACCCAACCGGTAAACAGGCCGCACCAGCAGGGGCTTTGAACCCCTACAGGAAAAATAATCGGGAAAATTCCTTTCCGGGCCGTACTTTTGCGCAATTTATTTTTCCGCAACCATGCCAAAAGACAATTCCATCAAATCAGTGCTGATCATAGGATCAGGACCCATCATTATCGGACAAGCCTGCGAATTTGACTATTCAGGAACCCAGGCTGCCCGTAGTTTACGGGAAGAAGGAATCAAAGTGATCCTTATTAATAGTAATCCGGCTACCATTATGACCGACCCCATGATGGCCGACCGGGTTTACCTACTCCCGCTGACGGTGGAAAGTATCGAACAAATTCTTGAAGAAAACCAGATTGACGCTGTGTTACCCACAATGGGCGGACAAACTGCCCTTAACCTGGCGAAAGAAGCGGAGGACCTGGGAATCTGGGAAAAATATGGCGTACGCCTTATTGGTGTAGATATTAAGGCAATTGATAAAGCGGAAGACCGCGAAAAATTCCGGCAATGGATGATTAGCATGGGGGTTCCGGTTGCCACCGCTAAAACCGCTAACAGTTTCCTGGAAGGAAAGGAGTTTGCCCAGCAAATCGGCTTCCCGCTTGTTATCCGTCCGTCTTTTACCCTGGGTGGAACAGGCGGCGGTTTCGTGCATGACAAGGATGATCTGGATGAAGCGCTGAACCGCGGACTACAGGCCTCCCCCATTCATGAAGTACTGGTAGAACAGGCCGTGCTGGGTTGGAAGGAGTTTGAGCTGGAACTACTGCGTGATGCCAATGATAATGTGGTGATTATATGTACCGTAGAAAATTTTGACCCAATGGGTGTTCATACCGGCGATTCCATTACTGTGGCTCCGGCAATGACCCTTTCAGATACCGCTTTTCAACTGATGCGGAATACGGCCATCGCCATGATGCGCGACCTCGGCAACTTTGCAGGCGGATGTAATGTTCAGTTTGCGCTGAACCCTGCAACGGAAGAAATTATCGCTATTGAAATCAATCCGCGGGTAAGCCGCTCATCTGCGCTGGCATCCAAAGCAACGGGTTATCCCATTGCAAAAATTGCAGCCAAGCTGGCTATCGGGTATTCACTCGACGAACTGGAAAACCAGATCACCAGAAGTACTTCCGCCTATTTTGAGCCGGCACTGGACTACGTTATCGTAAAAATTCCCCGCTGGAATTTCGATAAATTCAAAGGTGCGAATGATACGCTTGGTCTCCAGATGAAAAGTGTTGGAGAAGTAATGGGAATTGGCCGGAGTTTCACTGAGGCCGTACAGAAAGCCTGCCAAAGCCTGGAAAACAACGCGGTTGGATTAGGGTATTATGGTAAAAGCCAGATGCATGCCGAAGAGCTGATCGAATATATTAAAACACCGAAATGGGATCGCATCTTCCGCATTAAAGATGCTCTCATGCTGGGAGTAAGTATCAATACCATCGTAAAAGCAACCAATGGCATTGATCGCTGGTTCCTCTATGAAATACAGAAAATCGTAAACATGGAAAAGGAGATTGCCAAATACAAACTGGCAACCATCCCCATGGACCTGATTCGCGAAGCAAAAATTCATGGCTTCAGTGATGAGCAGATTTGCCGCATTATGCAGGACGGTCATGAAGATGATTTATACGCTAAACGCAAAGAAGCCGGCATTCGCCGGGTATTCAAAATGGTAGATACCTGTGCTGCAGAATTTGAAGCAAAAACACCTTATTTCTATTCCACTTTTGAAGAAGGTGGTGAAAATGAAAGTAAAGTAAGTGATAAGAAAAAAATAATCGTATTGGGATCTGGTCCGAACAGAATTGGCCAGGGAATTGAGTTTGATTATTGTTGTGTACACGGCTTACTGGCTATTAAAGAATCCGGGTTTGAAGCTATTATGGTGAACTGTAATCCGGAAACTGTTTCTACCGATTTTGATATTGCGGATAAACTTTATTTCGAACCCGTTTTCTGGGAGCACCTGTGGGAAATTATTGAGCACGAACAACCCGAAGGCGTAATTGTACAGCTGGGCGGACAAACAGCGCTTAAACTGGCGGAACGCCTGCATGCAAAAGGCATTAAAATCATCGGCACATCCTTCGATAATATGGATATCGCCGAAGACCGGGGCCGCTTCAGCGATATGTTGAAAGAGCTCGGCATTCCCTACCCCGATTATGGAACCGCATTTGATGTGGATGAAGCCGTTGAAGTTGCCAATCGGGTAGGTTATCCGGTATTGGTGCGGCCTTCCTATGTACTAGGTGGACAAAGAATGCGGATTGTTATCAATGATGAAGAGGTGGAAAAAGCCGTGGTGAGTCTGTTGAAACATATCCCCGGTAACAAGATCCTGATCGACCATTTCCTAGACCGCTGCCAGGAAGCGGAAGTGGATGCCATATTTGATGGTGAAAACTTTCATGTAATGGGGGTGATGGAACATATTGAGCCGGCAGGGATCCACTCCGGCGATTCGAATGCCGTACTACCCGCCTTTAACCTGACACCGCTGGAAGTAACTACACTTGAATATTATTCTGAGAAAATTGCACGCGCACTGAATATCAAGGGACTTATCAATATCCAGTTTGCTGTGAAAGATGGGAAAGTATATGTAATTGAAGCCAATCCCCGGGCTTCCCGTACAACCCCCTTTATCGCAAAAGCTTACCAGATCCCTTACCTGAACGTGGCTACCAAAGTAATGCTGGGGGTGAATAAGCTAACCGATTTCAAATTTGAGAAAAAACTGAAAGGGTTTGCGATTAAAGAACCGGTATTCAGTTTTAACAAATTCCCGGGCGTGAATAAGGAACTCGGTCCGGAAATGAAGAGTACCGGTGAGGCAATCCGTTTTATCAAAGACCTTCGAGACCCCTATTTCAGGCAATTGTATAAGGACCGCTCTATGTACCTGAGTAAATAAACGGCATATGCTGTTGACGAAACCCCTGGCCTCCTGGTTCAGGGGTTTTTTGTGCTGGTAGCAGACCTGTCAATGCCTGGCCGTTCCTACTGCCGAAACGGCAATTTTGGCAGGCCGCTAAACCTGGAATGATGTTTGAACATTGTACATACAATTAAAATACTAAAATCAGTATATGAGTTATTTAGATCAACTGAACTGGCGATATGCGACCAAACGATACAATGGTCAACCGGTGCCTGCGGAAGCCTTGGAAAATATCCTGGAAGCCATTCGCCTGGCACCTTCCTCACTTGGCTTACAACCTTTTGAAGTATTGTTAATAGAGGATAGAGCGATCAGGGAAAAACTGGCACCCGCTGCATTTAACCAGCCACAGATACTGGAGAGCGGGGCACTATTAGTGTTTGCAGCCTGGAAATCCGTAACAGCCGCGCAGGTAGATGCCTATATCAACAACATGGCAGCCACCAGAGAGGTACCGGTAAGTTCGCTGCATGAATTTAAATCGATGATTGAAACTGCAGTCAGTGCCAAAACACCAGAGCAGTTATTCCAATGGAATGCCCGCCAGGCCTACATTGCCCTAGGTTTTGCAACAGCTGCCGCTGCGCTCGAAAAAATCGACAGCACCCCCATGGAAGGATTTAATCCTGCCGCGGTGGATGAAATACTGGGCCTGGCACAAAAGGGAACCAGCGCAGTACTACTGCTGGCACTTGGTTTCCGGGATGAAGAAAAAGATAAATTGGCCAGGGCACGGAAAGTTAGACGGTTAGACGTCAGACACATGTCTAAGAGCGTTCTAACACCTGTCTGACACCTAAACGGGTGTAAAAACCCTTGACCCACCGCCCCGTAAACAGTAGTTTTCTGAGATGCAGAAAACTGCCCACCCCTGGATAGCAGCCCCCTTTGTAAGGCTGGTAATACCGTTTTGTGCAGGTGTCCTTACGGCTCCACATGCCGCGCAAATAGGCCTGCAAACCGGTGGTATAATCCTGCTGATCCTGCTGGGAACCGCCACCGGTTTGCACATAATGATAAAAAAACAGGTACAGTCAGCTCCCTCGCTCTTTGGGACTTGCCTGTACCTGTTATTATTCTGCATGGGGCTACTGCTGGCCCTCCAACAAGATCAACGGCGTCAGCCGCACTGGTTCGGACATCAGGCAAAAGACATCCTGCTATTGGTTGCACAACCGGAAGCCCTCCCCTCACTCGGTGCAAAATCTGCCAGGTTTACGATGCAGGTTAAATCACAGGTCCTAAAAAATGGACAACTTCATTTTGCAAGCGGTAAGTTCCTGCTATATACGCCCTTAAACCAGGCCGCTTCCCTCCAACCCGGATACCTCTATCTCCTGCCGGCAAAACGCTTGAAAGCCCTGATCTCCCCCGGTAATCCGGGTAGCTTTGATTTCGCCGCCTTCAACCGTAAGAAAAACATATTCCACCAGCTTTATCTGGATAGCAGCCAACTTATTGAATACCCGCCCTTTACCACCAACAGCATAATTCATTGGCGCACTAAAGCAAAACTGGCTGCACTAAATGCCATGGATAAAACCATCCAACAGCCATACAACCAATTGGCAAAAGCATTGCTAATCGGCTATCGCGAAGAATTGGATGATGATTTACTTAACACCTATTCCCAAACTGGGGTAATTCATGTAATTGCAGTTTCTGGAATGCACCTGGGGCTCATTTTTTTGCTCCTGCAAAAGGTACTGGTGTTCCCGGAAACCCGCTTTCCCGCCTTCAAATGGATAAAATTCCTGCTGGTGATATGCCTCACCTGGTTTTTTGCCGCAATAACAGGAAGCGCCGGCTCCATTATCCGTGCTGCCACTATGTTCAGTTTTATACTTTTCGCTAAACTGATCCGGAAACCAGTTGTGATTCTTCAGTCCATTTCACTTACCGCCTTCCTATTACTTCTGTTAAACCCTTACTGGATATGGGATACCGGCTTTTTGCTCTCCTTTGCTGCACTTATAAGTATAGTATTGTATCAACCTAAAATTGCCGCCCTTGCTGAACCAGCGCACCCGCTCCTGAAACTCATTTGGGAGCTTATAGCTGTAACCCTGGCCGCTCAGGTCCTGACACTCCCGCTCTGCATCGCATTCTTTCACCAGGCCCCGGTATATTTTCTACCGGCTAATCTGGTGGCCGTGCCCTTATCCAGTTGTGCGTTAATCGGAGCCCTTATACTCTGGATCAGCCAGCTCATTGGCATTTCCCTTCCGTTGATCGGCCTGCTTACTTCCTGCCTGCTAAGTTGGATGAACCAGGGAATTGCACATATAAGCCAGCTACCCGGAGCGGTAGTGGAGGAAATAAACTGGACCATTCCGCAGGTACTAAGCGCCTACCTGATCTTATTTTTGTTCAGTGGCTGGCTGAAAAAACCTTCTTTCCGACTGCTTTGCTTCGGGCTGGTTGCCTGCCTCTTATTTGTGGCGCTTGAAGCCAGCCGGCAATATCGGCAACAAAAGCAGGAAGTCCTGCTCATATACCACCTGCCCGGAAAATCTATAACAACCGTTATCAGCGGCAGAAAAAGCTATTTTTACCTGAACAGGTATTCTCCCGCCTCCCATCCTGCCCTTCAATCCGGCTTACGGTATTTTGGCTGTGAAGAAAGCAGCTATTCCACCCAAACCGTTTTCAACTGGCAGCATCAACTCGTCGGAGTTCCGGCTAACCAGCAAGAATTAGGAGCTATCCTGGCACTCCGGCCCACTTATCTGGTGCTCACCAAACAGGTCAACAGCCTTCAGCCCCTTCTTATTTCACCCAAAAAGTCTCCCTTTGTACTATTGGATGGATCAATTCCCGAAAAACGTGCAAACACCTGGTCGGGCCTTTTGCAGGCAAGCGGAATAGGCGTTCACAATACCTGGCAAAACGGAGCTTTCTGCCAACCCAGCAGGCCGTAAAACCCCAATCCTTTACCGGAAAAATGAATCCTAAACCGTAGCTTTGCGCCTTCTATTGAAAATTTGCCTGCCCCATCTTTAAACAGTTAATTCCATTGGTATGAACAAGAAGATTCAGTCTGCATTGATCTCCGTTTTCTACAAAGACGGATTAGAACCCCTCGTTCGTCTGCTGCATGAACAGGGAGTAACCATTTATTCAACGGGTGGTACCCAGCAATTCATTGAAAAACTGAATCTTCCCTGTGTTCCGGTGGAATCTGTAACCTCTTATCCATCCATCCTCGGCGGACGGGTTAAAACCCTGCATCCCAAAATTTTCGGAGGTATTCTTGGAAGAAGGGCCAATGAGCAGGATCTGAAGGAAATGAAGGAGTTTGAAATTCCGGAGCTCGACCTGGTAATTGTTGACCTCTACCCATTCGAAGAAACGGTTGCCAACACCAGTGATGAATCCTCCATTATCGAAAAAATCGACATTGGCGGCCCCTCCATGATCCGCGGCGCGGCAAAAAACCATCGCGATGTAGTAGTTATAGCTTCCAAACAGGACTATAGCCTGCTGGAGCATATGTTACGCGATCAAAACGGTTCCACCACGCTGGAGCAACGTCGTCATTTCGCCGCAAAAGCATTTGAAGTATGCGCGCATTATGATGTAGCTATTTCTCATTATTTCACTCCGCAGCAGGATAGTTATTTTCTGGCTTCTGTTCCCAATCCCAAAATCATGCGCTATGGCGAAAATCCGCATCAGCAGGGGGTATATTTTGGTCAACTCAACGAACTGTTTAATCAGTTGAATGGTAAAGAACTTTCTTATAATAACCTGGTGGATGTGGATGCTGCAGTTCAACTGATCCGTGAATTTCCGGCGGCAGATACCAAAGAGTTCACTTTTGCCATCATAAAACACACGAATGTTTGTGGTATTGCTGCCCGATCTACCGTTAAAGAAGCCTGGGACGCTGCGCTTGCAGGAGATCCCGAAAGTGCTTTCGGCGGAGTATTGGTTTGCAACGGCACGATCGACAGTACCACGGCAAACGCCATCAATGAAATCTTTTTTGAAGTATTGATTGCTCCCCAATACGAAGAAGCTGCCCTCGATATTCTCAAAACCAAAAAGAACCGGATCCTTTTACAACAGAAACAGGCCGTTAATAACAGCTACCAATACAAGTCTATGTTAAACGGCGTATTGATGCAGCAAAATGATGAAGGTAATTTCGAAAAATGGGAAGAAGCAGGTGGCCGTCCGGCTACCGAAAAGGAAAAAGCCGATCTGGCATTTGCCAACCTGGTTTGTAAACACCTGAAAAGTAATGCCATCGCACTGGTAAAAAATAAGCAACTTATTGGAAAAGGATGTGGACAAACCAGCCGGATTGATTCACTTCGCCAGGCTATTGAAAAATCAAAACAGTTTGCATTTGATCTGAAAGGGGCCGTATTGGCGAGTGATGCATTTTTCCCCTTTAATGATTGCGTTCAACTGGGGCATGAAGCGGGCATTGAAGCCTTTATTCAGCCAGGAGGTTCTATCCGCGATAAAGATTCCGTGGAGTATTGCCAGCAAAACCAGTTAGCCCTGGTAATGACCGGCATGCGCCACTTCAAACACTAAACTATTTATTCCCCGATTGGCAAAACTGCTGGCAGCTATGAACCCGTTGGCCCTTCATAAAAAGGGTACCCGTGCCAAAGCATTGTTTGCATTGGCAGCGGTCAGTTTTTTATGGGGTACAACCTGGGTGGGTTCCAAGGCAGGTGTACAATACATGCCTGCCCTGCAACTAGCCAGCATTCGGCAATTGCTTGGAGGAGCCTTTTATATAATATTCTTCCTTTTTAAGGGAAGGGCATTTCCGAGGGGAAAAGAATGGTGGCCCATCCTGATCCTGAGTTTTCTTAATTTTTTTCTTAGCAATAGCTTATCTACCTGGGGCGTCAAGTATATTTCAAGCGGTTTAGGTGCCATCATCGGTGCCGTATTTCCACTCTGGCTGGTGATTATTGCCCTGATAGCAGGTAATTCGCAACTGACCGCAAAATCCATTATCGGCTTTGTACTTGGTTTTCTAGGGATCTGTATTATTTTTTACGATCACTTGCACGACTTTCTGAATCCCGGGTTCAGACTGGGCATTTTTCTTTCTGTATTAGGTACATTATGTTGGGCATTCGCCACCCTCTATACTAAAAAGCAGGTGCTTGCCTTTAATCCCTACTTCTCCATCGGATTGCAAATGATGATTTCAGGAATCGCCTTATTTGGCGTAACCCAAATAACAGGGGAACATATCCCGATTACAGAAATTCCCCTGCCTTCCTGGATCGCCATATTATACCTGGCCATAGCAGGATCCGTACTGGCTTTCATTGCCTATTTGTATGCCCTGCAACACCTGCCCACCGAACAGGTGTCTATTTATGCATACATTAACCCAATCGTAGCATTATTGCTGGGTAGCTGGCTGTTTAATGAAAAACTGAATGGATATATTCTGATAGGCGGATTGGTTGCATTGGTGGGCGTATACCTCGTAAACGAAGCTTTCCGGAAAAAAGCAACTAACAGGCCTGATCAGCCGGTGGCATCCCAGTAAGCATCTTCTTTCATAAAGATCTCGTACAACTCTCGCCAGCCTTTAAACTGCGGATCGGTTCCTAAAAATATATTGTGCCAAATGGTAATAAAGCAACCCCTTACTTTTTTTACAGCTGCATAATATTTCATCAGTTCCGTATAACCTTGTTGCGGGCTGAGTTGTTGCTCAAAAATGGCATTGGCATCCATAAAGCAAAAGGGGTAAATCCGTAAAGAAGTGGGGGCATTGGTTTCCAGATTATACCAGTAAAAAGAAGAAGCTACAGATGCCCGAAACCCATTGATGGAGCCGTACCCCATGGAATAATCTTTCCTGATTCCGGCATCCAGCAAACGCTGGTAGCCGTCGGGCAGATTAAATTTGATATAATGCTGCCTGCTTTTATCTATTTCGATATCAGCCACCACTTCCAGCCACTCTTTCTCCTCTTTAAGAATGGTAGGATTGTCCTCCACACTACTTTGCCAGGAAGGGTGTAAACCAATTTTATAGACCGACGCATAATAGTTTATCATCTCCTGGAAAGGCTTATAGGAAGTAGGAATATTTTTATCCCATCCGACCTGCCTTTGCGCCACCAGGAAAAAATAAATGGGTTTTACCCGGCAGTACAAATGCAGGGCATCGAGCCACTCATAGGCATCGTAAGGATCGGGAAGCCGCCCCCGAAGCACTTTCCAGCGTTCGATTGCCTGAGCGTATGATCCCTGCAAAACAGACCGCAGGGCGCCTCCCAGGTTGCGCCACCAGGGTTTGCCCCGGTAACTGTATAACATATCAATATCATAAGTTGGAATAAAACGATAGCTGCCTCTCCGAAATATTGCCGCAGGAAATAATTGCAGCAACTCCTGTTCCCATTGTTGCAACCATTCGTTTACCAATGGACGGTCCAAAAAACCTTCTTTAAAAGCGAGTGAACAACGGTGCGAAAACCGGCCGTATTCATCTTTCTCATGCGGCAGGTATTCTTCATACCTGGATAGTAAATAGAAGATTGCTGCAAACAAATCAAACCCGGCCCCTTGTCCGTTTGCAAAAAAAACCGGCAATTCCTTCCAGGCACCCATGTTGACGGGCTGGCTGGCGATTCCGGTTTCTTTTAATAAACCATGCGGATAAATCTGATAATTCGGTTCCTGAAAAACAGTTTCGCTGTAATTGATCCGTACACCCTCATAAAAACGGAATACCTCCGCATCGGTACAAACCACGGCCTTTTCAAACAAGATCTCCTGACTGATAAAATCAATCACATAGGAAAGTCTTGGAGATGGTTCAGGGCAGTATATCAGCATGCTTAGTCCGTTGGGTGTTTATCGCGCCAAAGCTGGTTAAACGATTTTTCCGGGAAATGCAGATCGGATCGATGTGCATTCCATCCTTTTACCACCCGGTTCACCACCCAGTCTTTCATACCTGCCTTTCCTTTGTTCATCCATTTGCGCTGCATCATGGCAAATTTCCAGCCTTTCCAGGCAATTTTTTCGGCAAAGGGACTGAACCCTTCCTGTACGGCTTCGGCGCGATTTTCCAACAAAAGCTCGTGTAGGTTGATCTTTACCGAACATACTTCCGTGCAGTTACCACAGAGCGAGGAAGCATGACTCAGGTGTTTCCATTCCTCCATGCTTTTGAGATGAGGGGTAATAACGCTGCCAATCGGACCACTGTAGGTAGTACCATAAGCATGTCCACCGATATTCTTGTAAACCGGACAGGCATTCAGACAGGCTCCGCATCGGATACAGTAAAGACTTTCCCTGGTTTTGGGATTGGCTAGCAGATTCGTTCGGCCATTGTCCAGCAGGATAACAATCATTTCATCCGGACCATCTTTTTCACCCGGTTGCCTGGGCCCGCTCACAATAGAATTATAAACCGTTAGCCACTGACCAGTACCGTAGGTAGCCAGCAAGGGCCAGAAAATTGCAAGATCCTGGACGGAAGGAATCATTTTTTCTATGCCTACCACTACTATATGCGTAGATGGCCAGGCACAACTTAACCGGGCATTGCCCTCGTTTTCTGTAACGGCAATGCCACCTATATCGCTGATCAGGAAATTGGCACCGGTTACGCCAACTTCGGCTTGTATGTATTTTTCTCTGAGCCGGGCACGTGCTTCCAGCGTCAGTTCCCTCGGACTAAGACCAGGTTCTGTTCCGAGCTTTTCTGCAAAAAGCTTGGCCACATCCTCCTTGCTTTTATGCATAGCTGGGGTAACAATATGATAAGGCGATTCTCCATCCAGTTGCTGAATATATTCTCCCAGGTCTGTTTCAACGCTTTCGATGTGATGGGTTTCCAGAAATTCATTCAATTTGATTTCTTCGGTAACCATGCTTTTACTCTTAACCAGGGTTTTGCAGTTTTTCTCCTGGCAAACGCGGAGAATAGCGTCCCTGGCCTGTTCGGCAGTTTCTGCCCAGATCACTTTCCCTCCTCTTGCAGTAAAGTTTGCTTCAAAATTTTCAAGTTGCTGATCCAGGGTTTCAATAGCCCGCCATTTGATATTTTTTGCCCTTTCCCGGGCAAGTTCCAGGTCGCTATACTGGAGTTTTCCCTGTGGAACCACGGCATTATAGCGGCCAATATTAAAATTGATTTTCCGGCGATGGTCCAGATCGGCAGCTTTGATTGTGCTTCTGGCCAGGAAGCCCGATTTATTATCTGTACTCATGCCGGTTTGTTTTTTCCATGGTATTGCTGGTAATAGGCATCTAATCCCTCATAATACTCGGGGCCATATTTTCGAATCAATGCTTCTTTCAGAAACTGGTAAACCGGTACTTTTAATTGTTTTCCCAAAACACAGGCCGGGGCACACAAAAGTTCACGGGGTTCATAATTTAGCATATCGTATTCTTTTCCAGACTTGATACGGATCGGGAAAAGATGGCAACTGATCGGTTTTTTCCAGCCGATACGACCGTCGTAATAGGCCTGTTCGAACGCACATTTCAGAATCCCTTTTTCATCATGGTATCCATAAGCGCAGATACCCCCATTTACGGCGGGGGTAACCCACCCGAACTCCTTATCGTACTGGTAGCGACCCACCCGTTCAATTTCTCGGATACCGTCTGCATTCAGGTAAGGTTTTACGATTTCATAGACTTCGTTAATTATATCCAGCTCTTTTGTTTCCAGCGGAGCTCCCGTATCACCATCCTCGCAACAGCCACCTTTACATTTGGAAAGATCGCATACAAACTGTTCTTCCAGCACTTCATCGCTCACCAGGGTATGTTCAATAACAATCATGCGTGCATTTTGACAAAGTTAATTCTTCGAAAAATTAATAGTATCTTTTTTTAATAAATCAGGGTATATGAAACAGCCATTTCTGCTTTTATGCCTACTAATCGGGCAATTGGCATTTTCGCAATCTGCCACCCTTTCCTCCCAAAAAGGCTTTTCATCTTCAGCAGCTGCCCGCATAGATACCCTGCTGAAAGAATATATAGATAGTCAGTGGATAGCCGGGGCTACTGCCATTGTTGTAAAAGACGGGCAAATTGTATACCATAAAGCATTTGGCACCAGTAACCTGGCTACGAGGGAGAAAATGCGAACAGATCATATTTTCCGGATCGCCTCTCAAACAAAAGCAATAACCAGTATGGCGGTGCTGCTGTTGCTGGAGCAAGGTAAATTGATGCTGGATGACCCGATCGAAAAATATATTCCTGCTTTTTCCCGAACAGTTGTACTGGATAAATACAATGAAGCAGATACCAGCTACAGTACTAAACCCATGAAGGGCAAAATCACCATCCGTCAATTACTGACACATACATCCGGTATCGGCTATGCTCAGATTGGTACAGCCACATACCAGGCAATTGCCAGCAAAGCGGGGGTATTTGCGCAAATTGGCATACCCGATGCGTCGCTGGAAGACCAGGTGAACAAAATTGCGGCCCTGCCACTGGAATTTCAACCAGGCGAACGATTCTCTTATGGGCTGAACAGTGATGTACTGGGGCGGTTAGTGGAAGTAGTTAGCAAACAATCACTGGCTGATTTTTTCAGGACAAGAATTTTTGAACCGCTTGGAATGAAAGATACCTGGTTTTATTTACCTGCAGATAAACACAAACGACTGGTGGCGCTACAGGGAGAAGATTCGCTTAAGCACGTAACTACACTTGAACCCCTGCTTGATTTTGGCGGTGTAAAAATGGACATCAATTACCCCAATAAAGCCGGCAGGCTCTATTCAGGTGGCGGCGGGCTTGTTTCTACCGCTTATGACTATGCGTTGTTTATGCAGCTATTCCTGAATAATGGCAGGGCAAACGGGAAGAGGATCCTCAGTCCTAATTCAATAAAACTAATGACCTCGAACCAAATAGGCCATTTGAAATCCGGCTATAATTCCTTTGGGCTGGGTTTCGGTATTACCTCGGTAGAAGAGTCACTCAAATACGGCGTATCTCCGGGAAGTTTCGACTGGGGCGGAGCTTTCAGTTCCTCCTATTGGATAGATCCGGTAAAAAAAATCGCTGCACAACTGTTTATCAACCAGTGGCCCAACAGCCATGGAGAGGTACACACCAAATTTAAAATCCTGGTAAACAGTGCAGTGGATTAATTTTTCCAACGCAGGGTATTGATAAGGTGCTTCAGGTCTTCTTTGAGAAAATTATTTACGGGTCGCAGTGAATCTTCATTAGGAGCCGCATCGAAATACAGGGCGCCTCTCAAAAAATGCCGGGTACTATCGGTTAAAAGAAATTGATTGGCGGTAGCTGTATTGCCGCCGATTCGGAAATAAATACCATCTATACCGTTGGAAGAAACAAACGCACTATCGTCAATAGAACTGGCTTTATAGGAATGTTTGAAAGACAGGGTATACGAGCCGTTTAATAGTTTGTCGAAGGTATTTACCCCCAGAGAATCTTTGTATGTACCATTGCCGCTCTGCACTTTGTACCTGGCCTTACCACCGATCTGGTTATAACTAATATAAATGCGTCCGTTAAGGGAAGGGATATCAATATTTATCCAATAGGGGTTTTCAGGCTGTTCTTCAAAATAGGTACTATCCTGGCTGATAACTCCATAGCCTGGATATTCAAAACTATAGGGGAAGCCCGGCCGGTCGAAAACCTGGTAGGTATGTTCAGGAAGTTGTATTTTAAAATAACCACGCGGTTTGGGGGTGTAGGGGCTGTTGCAGCCAAGGATCGGGAACAAAGCAATGCCGATCAGCAGAAGCAGGAGAAATGCAAGCGGTTTGCCGGTAATTCGGTTCAATAACATAGGAAATGCTTAAACGGGTCGGATAGTAATTTTTACTTTTTTGATTCTGTTTCGATCGAGTTCCAGTACGGTAAACTGGAAATCTCCTACTTCAATGACTTCGTTCTCAGCAGGAATTTTTCCTGCTACTTCAAGAAGCAGGCCGGCTAAAGAATCACTTTCACCTTTAACTGTATCAAAAGTTGAAATGGGTAGGTCCATGATCTTGCAAACATCATAAATCATGGTACGTCCATCAAACAGATAGTTATGTTCATCAATCTGGCGGTTAATCGTTTCTTCGTCATCAAATTCATCTCTAATATCTCCGATTACTTCTTCCATAATATCTTCCAGGGTAACAATTCCACTGGTTCCGCCAAATTCATCTACCACAACGGCAAAATGTGTTTTGCGGTTCCTGAAATCCTGCAGGAGATCTTCAATGAGTTTTTGTTCGTGAACGAAATAAGGCTGACGCAGCAGGGAATGCCAATTGAAGGAGGCGGTTTCTTTAAGGTAAGGAAGCAGGTCTTTGGAGTGGAGCACACCCATCACTTCATCCAGGCTGTTCCGATATACCGGAATACGCGAATAATGGAGGGCTTCCACTTGTTTAATTACTTCCGGAAAAGAAGCGCCGTAACTGATTCCGCTTACATCAAGGCGGGTACGCATGATCTGTTTAACGGTTATGTTGCCAAATTTGGCAATACCGCGCATAATATTTTTTTCTTCTTCAGAAGCCGTAGCATCGTCTTCCAGTTCTTCAAACTGGCTGGTTCCGTCGTCAGAACCCAGGGATTTTTCAACGCCCTCAGACATTCCCACCAGCCATTTACTGAATCTCCGGAACAGGTAATACACAATTTCAATAAGGAAGGAGGCATCCCTGGCAAAGCGCAGGTTATTTTGGGCAGCATATACTTTGGGCAGTACTTCGCCAAAGAGGATAAGAAAAAAAGTTACGATAAGAACTTTCAAACTAAGTTCAAATACCCAGTAAATATCCTGGAGGGTCATTAGTTGATCGATCAGGAAATTTGACAACATGATGATAGCGATGTTGACAAAGGCATTCCCGATACGCATTGAACCCAGTAAAATTTTTGGTTCCTCAAGAAGATGTACGATTCTTTTCCAGGCAGCCCCCTGCTTGGTTTTAAGCATATTGATATCACGGTGGGTAAGACTGAAAAAAGCCACCATGGAGCCGGAAATAAAATAGGAAACAACCAGGAGTACAAGGATCATGATCACCAGGAAAGTGGTTCCCTGCACATTGGAAGCAAGAAAAATAAGGCTTAACACAGAATTCAATAAGGGATCAACCGATGCGTAGTCCAAAGCAGTGGGTTTTGTTTACAATAGAAGCAAAATTGCACTATTTTCTTAAATCAGAAAGGAAGATCCGGATTCGATTCCGGGGGAGCATCTGCTCCGGTAAAGCCTTCCAGTCCTTCTCCTGGACCTCCATTAAAGCCCTGACCGTGTACATCGTTCCGTTTATCGAGCATAATGAGGTTATCCCCCACCACTTCGGTAGCAAATTTTTTATTTCCTTCTTTATCCTCCCAGCTTCGGGTACGAAGCCGGCCTTCAATATAGACCAGGCTTCCTTTATGCAGGTATTTCTGCGCCAGCTCCGCCAGTCCTCTCCACAAAACAACAGTATGCCATTCAGTTTGTGAGATCAGTTTACCTGTACGATCCTTGTAGGTTTCAGTGGTTGCCAGAGAAAATTTTGCTACTGCAATATTTCCTTCCAGGTACTGAACATCGGGATCTTTACCCAGGTTTCCGATCAACATCACCCTATTAACGCCTCTCATATTGTTCCATTTGAGTTTATAATCGTCTGCTACCTGTTCGGACTCTTTAAAATTAATTTTTTTTCATTGGAAAACCCGCTTTTCAGCTATATTAAAGCAGTTTTAACCTTCGCCGGGCGGGTATACCCCAACCGGTGCTAACCAACCGCTGAAGAGCTTATAGTTTGGGTGAGAAGGCCGTAATAAAGCGGGGGAAGGCAAGTTTGGACAATTCCTGGGGCGAGCGCAATTGATAACCCGTAGCCGGTGACAGCGGGGCGGTAAGGTCAGCCGTAATAAAACGCCCGGTAATAGTTTGGTGAGAAAGCTGCTGTTTTACTTCCCCGGAAAGCTGTATTTTTTTCAGTTTCACCGGTCCTACTGCGTTTTTAAGCAGTTTAACATAGGTTTGGGGGTCATCATTGAGCTGCGCCGGGCTTTCGACCAGCACCCATTCATGCAGGTCCTGCCAGATATCATTGCCCTGCCGCTGCCGGACATAAAATGCTCCTTTCCAGTTGAGCAGGAAATAGTAAAAATAGCGGGTACGGCGTTGAATGGATTTTTCTTTAATGGGCAGCTCTGTCACCACGCCCAGCCTTAATGCCTCACAATCAGCTTTTTGAATACAGGAACTGCAGAGCGGTAATTGGGGCTTACAGATTACCGCACCAAAATCCATGATAGCCTGGTTATAGGCACCAGTACCTTGGTCGGGCAGTAAAGAATCAGCAAGCAAGGCATATAATTTTTTTCCGGCGGCACTATCAATGGGTGTAGTTATGCCGAAATAGCGGGCAAGCACCCTGAAAACATTCCCATCCAGCACGGCTTTGTGCTCACCAAAGGCAAAGGAGGCGATGGCAGCAGCGGTGTAAGGCCCTACCCCTTTGAGCTGCAACAGGCCCTGGTAAGAGGACGGAAATTGGCCTTTATTTTCGAAAGCAACCCATCGGGCGGTAGCCAACAGGTTCCTGCACCGGCTATAATAACCAAGTCCCTCCCAGTATTTGAATACTTCGCTGTCTTCCGCGAGGGCTAAATCTCGCACGGTTGGAAAGCGATTTATGAATTTTTCATAATATGCAAGTCCTTGTTCCACGCGGGTTTGCTGCAAAATTATTTCGCTCAGCCAGATTTTATAAGGATCTGTTTCCCCTTTCCAGGGCATCTGGCGGGTATTAAATTGCTGGTTCCAGTCCAGCAGGTTTTTGGTAAACTCAGGCAGGTTCTTCACAATGTTGGAAAAATATTTCAATTTAATTCAAAATCAATAAATTGCATAAGAGTTGCACGGATTAGAAGTTTATTTTATATTAACAAAACAAAACCGCATTGTTGTGGAATCCGGGTTAACTGGCCAGCATTCCGCCACTTGACAAAAGATTCAAAACAGGTGTAATTATGAGAAAGGCCGACCTCATCAATCAAATTGCAGAAAAAACCGGCATCCCCAAGGTGGATGTGCTGGTAACCCTGGAAGCAATGTTCAAAGAGGTGAAGGATGTGTTATCGCAGGGAGAGAACATTTATATCCGCGGGTTTGGCAGCTTTATTACCAAGAAAAGAGCTGCTAAAATCGGGCGTAACATTAAAAAGAATGTTGCGGTGGAAATACCCGAACATTTTATTCCCGCCTTCAAACCTGCCAAAGAGTTTGTGCAGGAGGTTAAAAAACTTAAAACTGTTAAGGAAGGGCAACCAAACCCCGACGAAGAGATGTAATTTTGCTGCCTTAATTACTTGATTTGAAAAAGCAGCAAATAATTGTAGTGGGAGGTGGTGTGGTACTACTAGTGGTACTGCTCCTGTTTGGCAATATGAAACCGCCGGTAAAAGCAGGTACGGGTGCAACCGCGTCTGTACCAGTCGAAAAGTTTGATATTCAAACAGTTATAAAAGGCGCAACGGCCAATTTAACAGAAAGTCAGCAAGCTTATGTAAACGGGCTCTCGGAAGCTGTTGTACGGGGCGATGTAAAGGAGCAAAAAATCAAGAATTACAGGCAGCTGGCCAGCTTCTGGAGTGACACTGCCAGGGCGTTTATTCCTTTCGCATATTATACGGCAGAAGCTGCCAAGTTGGAAAATTCTGAAAAAAGTCTCACATTTGCAGCCCGAATCTTACTGGATAATCTACGCGGAGTAGATCAACCGGGTTTAAAAACCTGGCTGGCCAGTGAGTCGAAGGAGTTATTTGAAAAGGCAATTGTGTTGAATCCGGGCAGTGATTCGCTGCAGGTAGGGTTAGGAAGTACTTATATATTTGGGGCTTCCGCTGAAAATCCGCAGGCTGTAATGCAGGGAATTCAGAAGATCCTGGAAGTGAGCAGAAAAGATTCAACCAATTTGTATGCGCAGAAAATGTTGGGCATCGGAGGTATTGTTTCCGGTCAGTACGACAAAGCGGTAGAACGCCTGGAGAAGGTAGCCGAGGCTGAACCACATGATCTGGAAGTATTGCTGATGCTGGCCGAAGGGTATGAGCGGAAAGGAGATAAAGCGAAAGCCAGCAATTGGTATGAGCGTGCTGCCGAGCATATTCAGAATCCGGCTTTAAAAGCAGAACTGGAAAAGCGCATTAAGCAACTGAAATAGTTTGAATTGTTAACATTGTAAATAGTACTGAAGATGCCTTGTGGTAAAAAAAGAAAGCGTCATAAGATTGCGACGCACAAACGGAAAAAAAGATTGAGAAAGAATCGTCATAAGAAGAAGAAATAATTTCCTTCTTTCAACGCCTTTATATAAAGCCGGAATGAACTAACTTATTCCGGCTTTATTCCCTTTCAGCTGTTCGTTTTACGTGGTTGTAAGTGATTATTGCAAATTCTCAACAACCATCGTTCCTATCAAACACGGCTGAGTTCCTTTTGGTGAGATTGGACTGATGTTAAAAGATTACTCGCTTGAACAAGGAATTAATTATCAACTCGGCACCACAGGGTGTAGAGATAGCTCTCCTGGAAGACAAAAAACTGGTAGAACTGCACAATGAAAAAGCAGATGCCAGTTTTGCGGTCGGGGATTTATATTTAGGAAAGGTACGGAAACTCATACCTGGTTTGAATGCTGCATTTGTGGATGTAGGATTCGAAAAGGATGCGTTTTTGCATTATACGGATCTTAGTCCCTACGCCAAATCCCTCCTCAAATTTACCCAGCAATCCATTGCAGACACCAATGGCAGTTTTGACTTCGGAAAATTCGAAGTGGAGGCTGAAATCGTAAAAACCGGTAAAATCAACGAAGTATTGGGCGGAAAGCCCAATGTACTGGTGCAGATCCTGAAAGAGCCTATAGCTGCCAAAGGTCCGCGTTTAAGTTGTGAGATTTCTCTACCGGGCAGATTTGTAGTGATTACCCCTTTTAATGATGTGGTAGCGGTTTCCCGTAAGATTCATTCTGCTGATGAGCGCAAGCGCCTGCAGAAGATCATAGAAGCTATTAAACCTAAGAATTTCGGGGTAATTGTACGTACTGCAGCAGAAGGCAAGAATACGGCAGAATTACATGAAGATTTACTGGCGCTGGTAGAAACCTGGAAAACCATACAGCAGAACCTCAGAAATGCGGTTGCCCCGGCAAAAATTCTGAGTGAGCAAACCAAAACAACCAGTATGTTGCGGGATCTGCTCAATGAAGATTTCAACCGGATAGTGGTAAATGACCGGAATCTTTACAACGATACCAAAACCTATATACAGCGAATTGCCCCGGACAAGGCCGATATTGTATCTTTTTATCATAATGGAGCGCCGATATTTGATCAATACGGGGTTACCAAACAGGTAAAAGCGGCTTTTGGTAAAACAGTAAATCTGCCAAGTGGGGCTTACCTGATCATTGAACATACTGAAGCACTGCATGTAATTGATGTAAACAGTGGGTATAAAAGTGTCAGCAACAATCAGGAGCAGAATGCGCTGGAAACCAATATGGAAGCGGCAGAGGAAATTGCCCGTCAGTTGAGGTTGCGTGATCTGGGAGGAATAATTGTGGTAGACTTCATTGATATGAAGTTACCAGAGAATAAAAAGAAGCTGATGGATGCCATGGAAAGCATGATGAAACCCGACCGGGCCAAACATGCTGTTCTTCCCATTTCAAAATTCGGATTGATGCAGATTACCCGGCAGCGTATGAAGCCGGAACTGAACATCAATACCATGGAGGTTTGCCCAAGTTGTAATGGCACAGGAAAAATTTCTTCGTCCCTGGTGTTGGAAGATGAGATTGAAAAGAACCTGAACTACCTGATTACACATAAACACAGTAATCTTACCCTTGCGGTACACCCGATTATGCATGCCTATCTTACCAAGGGTTGGATATTCAGTAAATTCTGGAAGTGGAAACGTCATTTCAAACAAAATATCAAACTACAGGCCAACACCAACTATCATCTCACTGAGTTTCATTTTTTTGATGCACACGAAGAGGAGATTAAACTGTAGAAAACTCTTTATAAAAAAAGCCGGCTTTTGAAAAGCCGGCTTTTTTTATAAAGAGATCACCTGTATTAATCGTATGCTTCGTTTTGTACCAGGTTTTTATTCACATCCATTTCTCGCTGGGGAATAGGCAGAATCAGCAATTCTGAATTCCAGGGTCTTCCAGACCAGTTACTACGGGTTCTTTTCGCATCAGATAGGCCTTGACCTTCAAATGCAAGCTCCAGAAAACGCTCATTAAGAATGTTTTGGAGTGTAGCCGCTGCAAGTGGCTCAAGTCCTGCACGCTCACGAATTTCATTTACATCATCCAGTGGTGTAGCACCAACGGTAGTGTTCAGACGAAGGTTAGCTTCGGCGCGTGTCAGGTACATTTCGGCAAGCCGAACAACCGGAACGTTCCCAAAGATGTCGAGATGTTTTTGTGTATAGAAGTTTGCACCCACCTGCACAAAGAATTCACCACGTACATCATTTTCCTCATACTTGTTAATGTGTGCGCTTAAAATTTTACTGTCTCCGCGGCCGCCGGTACCTGCTAAACCGGTACTAATTCCAAAATAAGTATTCAGACTGTTGGCCCCATCCTGCTGTGTAACTGTCATGGAAAAAATATATTCCGCAGGATTTGCTCCACCATTGTTCATGTAGAGATACCAGAGGTTTCTGAAATTAGTTTCCAGTTGATACTCTCCGCTTGTGATAACCCTGTTGGCAGCGTCTCTTGCAGCAGCATATTCACCCTGCATCAATGCAATTCTTGATAACATTGCAGCGGCAGCTCCTTTGCTGGCAAAAATAGTATTGCTAGCAGGCAATAATGTTTCTGCACGAGTCAGGTCCGTGATAATTTTTGTGTAAACCTCAGCAACACTGTTTCGTGAAACATAGTTTTCTTCCGTAATTCCTGTTGTTGGTGTCAACACCAGGGGAACACCCGGATTGGTATTATTATCACCATCACCCCATGTTTTTGCATACAGTTTTACCAGTTCAAAATAGAGAGCGCTCCGTATAAACAGCGCTTCTCCTTCAATTCTGTTGCGCTCATCTTCTGAAGAAGTTACTTTGTCAAGTGCTGTCAATACATTGTTGATACGATTTATCGTATTGTAAGCAGCCTGCCAGGTATCGCGTGCAAACGTATTTTGAACGGTAATTTCCAGTGCATGAATATCAGCTAAACCGGCGAAAGTTCCGGTAAACAGAATATTATCGGTGTTACCCAGCAATTCATTCATTACCTGAATATCACCTCCGTATAAGGTTACCGATTGCAAACCATCATAGGCTCCAATCAGGGTTACTTTCACATCATTTTCTGTCAGGAGTGCGTTTTCCTGGGAGATGCTTTGCGTTGGACTCAGGTCCAGCTTTTTCTCACAGGCGGTCAGGAAAACCACTGCAAGACATATTGAAAGGATTCTTCTCATAATCATCTAATTAAGATTTAAAACTTCAACTAACAATTACAAACCAACATTAATTCCAAACAAAAGAGTTCTCGGCTGAGGAGCTGTGTAAAAATCATTCCCTTTTGCAATATTGGAATCGAAGTCATCAGCATTAACTTCAGGATCCCAATATGGATATTTGGTTATTGTCCAGAGGTTCTGACCACTTACATAAACGCGCAGTTTATTAAGTTTTAACCTGCTTACAACAGAAGAAGGAAGATTGTAGCCAAGGGTTAAGTTTCTTAACCGCATAAAGTCTCCGTTTACAATATAACGGCTGCTTATTTGTGCACCATTATTCTGGTATAAACGAGCTTGAGGTATTTTAGTTATTTGTCCGGGGGTAGTCCAGGCATCCAACTGATCACGTGTCTGGTTATCTTCGAAACGGAAGTTTGCAGAAGAGTAACGACCCATACCATAGATATTGATCTGGTTACCTGTTACTCCGTTAAAGAAAACAGACAGGTCAAAGCCTTTGTAAGAAAAGTTATTGGTAAATCCAAAAACCCAATCAGGGTTAGGATCTCCTGTTACAATTCTTTGAGCAGAATTATATCCCGATGCATTAACTGTTGTTTTATCTACCTGGCCATTGTTATTGGTATTGCGGTAGAATAAGGCATCTCCATTTTGAGGATCAACACCTGCGTACTCCACGGTATAGAAAACACCAACAGGCTGGCCTTCCATAACACGGTTCATGCTTCCCACACCACCTTCAATAACTTGTCCGTTAAGGTTGATAACTTTACCCTTGTTTCGGGCAAGGTTAATATTTGTAGACCACTTAAATGCGCCCGTTAAGTTCTGTGTATTTAATACGAGTTCAACTCCTTTGTTTTCCAGTTTACCAACATTCTGCACCTGAGACAGGAAACCACTGGTTGCTGGAACGTTCACGTTCAACAACAGTCCGGATGTATTTTTAACGTAGTAATCCAACTCACCACTAATTCGGTTATTAAATAATCCGAAATCAAGTCCAATATCGAATTGTTTGGTTGTTTCCCATTTCAGGTCAGGGTTAGCAATTTGCGATGGACGCTGACCGGCAGAACCCGCATATCCAGCATCTCCAATATACAAGCCTAACTGAGGGAAATTGCCAATTTCTGCGTTACCCACAATTCCATAACTCGCTCTGAGCTTGAGGAAAGAAAGCAGATCACTTTTTGACAAAAAGTTTTCTTCAGAGATGATCCAGCCAACAGATGCTGCCGGGAAATAACCATTTCTGGAATTTGTACCAAATCTTGAAGAAGCATCTCTTCTTAAGCTTAAGGATAACAGGTACTTATCATCAAACTTATAATTCACCCTTCCAAAATAAGAGAGGAATGAAAATTCTGTTTGAGAGGAACTACCATCTGATTTAGTAGCAGCACTAGCTATTTTCTGATAAGCATTGGAGGGAAAATCACGGCCTTCTACAAAACTGTAGTTTGCTCTTGATTTTTGAAACTGCATACCCAGAACGGCTTCGATATTACTTTTACCGAACTCTTTGGTGTAAGAGAAGTAGTTATTGGTGTTGTAATTAAATACAAATGTAGAACGGTATTCTCCAACACCATTTGGCGCAGAAGTATTTCTGTTATTTTCTTTTCCCCAATACCCTTCTTCTTGCTGTGCAAGTAAATCCAGACCAAATTCAGAACGGAAATTTAATCCGGGTAAAATTTTAGCCTGTGCGTATGCATTAGAGAAATTCCGGTAACTCTGTTGAACGTAGTTAGCGTATTGAATAGAAATAAATGGATTGAAATAAAGCGTTCTGAATTCGTCACCTGGAGGTGTACCAGTTAATAATCCGGTTTCAGGATCGGTAAATGGCGTAATATTCGGTAATGCAGATGCCTGTACAGGATTGGAGAATGCATTATCACCCGGCAAACGACGGGTAGTGGTCCTGGATAAGCTACTTGTAAATCCAACATTTAACCAGCTGTTAGCGGTATGATCAACCGTTAATCTACCTGCCAATCTTTTCAGGTTATTTCCAACAATGGTTCCGATTTGATCCAAATACTGCATAGATGCAAAAAATTTGGTTTTATCCGTTCCTCCATTGATCTGAAAATCAGCCTGGTTATAATTTCCTCTGCGAAATGCTTTATCCTGCCAGTCATAGTTTGCGGTAGAAGTTTCTGACCATTCTCCAAAACTGTTGTAATCCAGAAAACTACGTGCGTAGGAAGTCCAGCTATCCGGATCATTCGGATCAATTCCACCGATATTATCACGATAACCGGCGGATTGAAAAAACATACGTGCATATTCCTGGGCATTTAAAAATTCTACCCGACGGGTAGCTTCCGCAACACCCGTTTGAAAATTTGCTGATACATTAGTTCTTCCGGTTTTCCCTCTTTTGGTAGTTATCAGTACTACGCCGTTAGCAGCACGAGAACCATAGATTGCTCCGGCTGCCGCATCTTTCAGCACTTCCATTGATTCAATATCATTCGGGTTAAGATCAATAAGGGGGTTCATTGCACCACCATAGGAGCTCTGGTCGTCTGATGTGATGGGAACGCCATCCAGTACATACAGGGGCTGACTACTTGCACTAATTGATGAATTACCACGTACCCGAACAGTTACAGCCTGACCAAGTTTTCCAGACTGCGCGTTTACATAAACACCGGCAGCTTTACCTTGCAGCGCCTGGTCAACACTAGGTAATGGAAGGTTCTCAATATCTTTAGACTTAACCCTGGAAATATTTCCGGTTAATTCCCGTTGTATCTGAGAACCGTAACCTACTACCACTACCTCGCTTAAGGCATCATTACCTGTAGTTAAGCTAACTGATACATTATCAGTTATAGCTACTTCAGTTGATTGAAATCCAACGGAAGTAATTACAAGCGTTTTGGCAGTGGAAGGAACTGACAATCTGAACGTACCATCTACCTCGGTAGAGGTTGAGATAGTAGTACCCTTTACAGTAATGGTAGCACCTACCAAAGGAGTACCATCCGTCCGATCCGTAATTTTTCCTGAGATTTGCCGGTTCTGCGCCTGCACCGTCAGTGCAGTGAAAAGGAGCAGGAGACTCCAGATCCAACCGGAGAGGTTTTTTGTTGCAGCCATATTCACGTGTGTTAGTTTTGCCAAATATATTGGCGGTTAAGAGAATGTTAAACTAAAATAACTGTGTTTTTCTAAAGTTTTTATTTGATTATTAAAAGAATAATCCGGCGAAATTCCGATTTTTTGTTAATAAAATTCAAATTCCTTCAAACAAGACATGTTTTACCCGCCATTCTGCTGTTTGATTCTAAAAAATCTAGACTTATTTTTATATATATAATTTTTTATTATTTGTTAATTCACCAACAATATTG